>NZ_JBAFXA010000009.1:0-240361 GCF_036662815.1 Pelagibacterium mangrovi
ACCCCTCATCCGACCGCTTCGCGGCCACCTTCTCCCTCAAGGGGAGAAGGGGAGCACTTGGCAAGTGCTGTGGGGTGGTCTCGACGGTGGAGCGACGCGGTGGAGAAGGAGCCGGGGACGGCGAGCGTACCTTGCCCCGGGGTGACAGCTGGGGATGGGGAAAGGTTGGAGATGAGGCCTACGCCTGTTCCACATACCGTGCCAGATTGGCGAGGCTGGAGGTCAGTCCGGCGTCGTGGTCGGCCTTGGAAATGCCGGAGGGAACATTTTCGGCGGTGATGGTCACCCGCGCGCCCTCCCCCTCGGGTTCGAGCGACCAGATCATCGTCATGGTGCCGGAAAAGGCGGGGTCGTCGGAAGCGAAATCGATATATTGGACCACTCGGTGGCCGGAGACGAGCGGGCCGTAGCGAGCGGTGACGATGTCGGAATTTTCGGTGCTCTTGGCAGAGGCCGAGGCGGGATCGCCATAGACCAGTTCCATGCGGTAGCCACCGCCCTCGCGCGCGTCGAAGCTGTGCATGATGCCGCTCATGTCCTCGGGCGGGAGCCAGGCGACCAGCGCGTCGGGATCGACCATGGCGGCATAGACGCGCTCGGGCGACGCATTCACGAAGCGGCTAGCGATATCGGTGCGCCCTGCCCCACTCATGATCAGTAAGCCCGAGCCGTGCAGAATTCGGGAACGCCAAACAGGATATCGCGCTCGTGGGATGGGGGCACGCCAGCCAGTGCGGCGCGGGCGGCGTCGGCGTGGCGTTCGGCCTTGGCCATGGTATCGCGCAGCGTGCCGTACCGCGTGAGGATGGCGCCGACGGCGGCCAGTTCGGCCTCGCCGGATTCGGGATTGCCCAGCGCGGATTCGATGGTGCGCTGTTCGGCGGCGGTGGTGTGCCCAAGCGCCAGAACGATGGGAAGGGTCATCTTGCCCTCGCGCAGATCGTCGCCGGTGTTCTTGCCCAGCGCGCCGCGCGCCCCGCCATAGTCGAGCACGTCATCGACGAGCTGGAAGGCCATGCCCAGCTCGCGTCCATAGGTGGCCAGGGCCTTGCGGGCGGTATCATCGGCGCCGCCGGCCATGGCGCCGACTTCGGTGGCCGCCTCGAAAAGCGTCGCTGTCTTGGCGTGGATGATCTTTTCGTAATCCTGCGGCGTCGTGGTGAGATCGCCGGCCTTGGCGAGCTGAAAAACTTCACCCTCGGCGATGACGGCGGCGGCGCGCGAGAGGACGCCCAGCGCGTCGAGATCGCCCGATTCAACCATCATCAGGAAGGCCTGGCCGAGCAGGAAATCGCCCACGAGAACCGAAGCCTGATTGCCCCAGATGGTGCGGGCGGCGGGACGCCCGCGGCGCATGTCGCTTTCGTCCACCACATCGTCATGCAGAAGCGTAGCGTTGTGCATGAATTCGACGGCCGCGGCGAACCGGACCTCATTGCCTCGCGCATCGCCGAACAGGGTGGCGGCCGCCAGCGTGAGCATGGGGCGCAGACGCTTGCCGCCGGCCTCGATCAGATGGTTGGCGACTGCGGGCACCATATCGACGGGGCTGTCGGACCGCGACAGGATCAGGCGATTGACGGCCTCCATGCCGGCGGAGGTCGCCGCGATCAGGTGATCGATCACAGCCGAGGCATCGTCAACAGGTCTCGACGCCAGATTCTCAACCGCCATCAACGTTCATTCTCCCGCAAAGCGCGCGCTGGCCCGCCTCGACGCAGTGATTTATGACTGACCTGAAATCATCAGGACCCTTGCGCCTATGTCGGTAAACCAGCCGCCCGGATTTGTAAAACGCCAAGAGCATCGGGGCGATGCGTTTCTTGGTGGCAGATTGTCCATAAGGCAGCCCGAAAAGGGCTTTAGGGCCGGGCTGGATTCGGTGCTGCTGGGGGCCAGCGTGCCCGCCGGACGGCAAAGCCTGCTCGATCTGGGCGCGGGCGCCGGCGTGGCGGCGCTCTGTGCGCTTGCCCATGACAGCGGCCTTTCGGCAACGCTCGTCGAAAATAATCCCGACATGGCGCTTCTGGCCGAAGGGAACATCGCGGCCAACGGTTTTTCCGACCGGGCCGGTATCCTCCGGATCAGCGCGACGGCCACCGGCGCGGAACGCCGGGCGCTGGGACTGGCGACCGACCGTTTCGACGTGGTGATCGCCAACCCACCGTTTTTCGAGGCCGGCACGCAGGCCCCCGACCCGGCGCGGGCGGCGGCGCGGCATACCGATGGGGAAATCGGGGCGTGGATCAGAACCGCCGTATCGTGCGCGCATGCCAAGGGCGAGGTGATCTTCATCCATCTGGCCCAGGTGCTGCCGCAACTTCTGGCGGCGTTCGACGCGCGGCTGGGGGCGATCAGCGTCCTGCCCATCGCGTCACGGCCCGGCCAGCCGGCAAGCCGGGTTCTGGTGCGGGGGCGAAAGGGCTCGCGGGCGCCGATGCGGCTGTTGCCGCCGCTCGTCGTGCACGGGGAGGCCGGGAACGGATTTGCCGACCCTGTCGGTGCCATCCTGCGCGGCAAAACGCGAGTGGACTGGCAGGAATGAGAATCAATGCCTAAATGGACATCGACACGCCCCTGCCGGAGACAATGATGGCTGCATTTGCCGACACGGACACCGACGCCCCCAGGCGTCCCTGGTACAAGAGACTGTTCGGCGATCGCGGGCCGGTCATTCCCGTGGTGCGGCTCCAGGGGGTAATCTCCCAGGAGCTCAAGCCGGGGCGGCTCAACATCGCCAATGTGGCGCCGCTGCTCAAAAAGGCCTTTGCCATCAAGAAGGCGCCGGTGGTGGCGATCGTCGTCAATTCGCCGGGTGGCTCGCCGGTGCAGTCGCGGCTGATCGCGCGGCATATACGACAGCTTGCCGCCGAGAACGACCAAAAGGTGCTGGTGTTCGTCGAGGACGCGGCCGCCTCGGGTGGTTATTTCATCGCGACGGCGGGTGACGAGATCATCGCCGACCCTTCCTCGCTGGTGGGTTCGATCGGGGTGGTGTTCGCCGGGTTCGGGTTCGTCGAGGCGCTGGAGAAGCTGGGGGTGACCCGCAGGCTCTATACGGCAGGCAAGAACAAATCGACGCTCGACCCGTTCCTTCCCGAAAAGCCCGAAGACGTCGAGCGGATCAAGCGCATGGAACTCGACATCCACGAGGTGTTCATCGACTATGTGAAATCGCGGCGCGGGGAGAAGATCGCCCTGCCCGACGACGAAATCTTCACCGGCGAATTCTGGACCGCGCGGCGCGGGCTGGAAATGGGGCTTGTCGATGGGCTGGGCGATCTGCACGGCACGCTGCGCGAGCGCTTCGGCAAGGACTACAAGATCAAACCTATCAGCCAGAAACGGGGCCTCTTCCAGCTTCCCAATTTCGGGTTGTCGGCCACGCTGCCGCACGATCTCGCCGGCGACCTGATGGCCCGGGTGGAAGACCGGGCGCTGTGGTCGCGTCTGGGGCTGTGAACCGATGTCGCTGAGCTTTCTTATCGGACTGCTGGTCGTCTTGCTGATCTGGATGGGGATCAGGTCGATCCTGCGCGACTGGCGCAAGAAATTCGCCGAGGACGACGCCCGCACCAAGGCGCGGCGCAAGGAACAGATCGAGCGCAACAAGGCCGAGGTCAAATCCGGAGGTGTCGTGACGCTGGAGCGGGGCGAGGACGGGGTTTACCGGCCGGGCAAGGAATAGCCCGCTTGACCTCGGCAAGGCCCGCAACTACGGTCGCGCGGCTTTCCCAATGCCATGTTTTCCGGACCCTCGATGAGCAACGCGCCCCAGCCCCATATGGACCCCAGGAACTCGTTTCAGGGGCTTATCCTGACGCTGCAGAAATTCTGGGCCGATCAGGGCTGCGTGATCCTGCAGCCCTATGACATGCAGATGGGCGCGGGCACTTTCCACACGGCGACTACGCTGCGCGCGCTGGGCCCCAAGCCGTGGAATGCTGCCTATGTGCAGCCCTCGCGCCGCCCGACCGACGGGCGCTATGGGGAAAACCCCAACCGGCTGCAGCATTATTACCAATTCCAGGTGATCCTGAAGCCTTCGCCGGCCAATATCCAGGAATTGTACCTGCAATCGCTGGCCGCGATCGGGCTCGATGCCAAGCTGCACGACATCAGGTTCGTGGAGGACGATTGGGAGAGCCCGACGCTGGGCGCCTGGGGGCTGGGTTGGGAGTGCTGGTGCGACGGGATGGAGGTCAGCCAGTTCACATATTTCCAGCAGGTTGCCGGGTTTGAATGTTCGCCGGTGCCCGGTGAAATCACCTATGGGCTGGAGCGGCTGGCGATGTATGTCCAGGGTGTCGAGAACGTCTACGACCTCAATTTCAACGGGCGCGAAGGCGACCAAAAGGTCACCTATGGCGACGTATTCCTGCAAAACGAGCAGGAATTTTCCAAATACAATTTCGAGGCCGCCGATACTGAGATGCTGTTCCGGCATTTCAAGGATGCCGAGGACGAGTGCAAGGCGATCCTGGTCAAGGGTGAGGACGGCGAGCGGCAAACCATGGCGGTTCCCGCCTATGAGCAGGTCATCAAGGCATCCCATGTCTTCAACCTGCTCGACGCGCGCGGGGTGATCTCGGTCACCGAGCGGCAGAGCTACATCCTGCGCATCCGCGAACTGGCCAAGGCGTGCGGCGCCGCGTGGCTCAAGACGGCGGGCGGCGGGGCCTGATACGCAGGTATCAGCCAGCTTCTTTACCGACAAACCGTTGATATCGCGCAGGTAAGATGCCACTCTCGCGCCGTGCAAGGCGAGAGGGTTCTGGCGCTATGGAATGGGTGATCCTGGTATTGGCGGTGGCCGTGGTCGGCTACGCCATTTATGTTTACAACACGCTGATCCGGAATCGGCAGCTCGTCGAGGAAGGCTGGTCGGGGATCGATGTGCAGCTCAAGCGCCGCGCCGACCTCATTCCCAACATGCTCGAAACGGTCAAGGGCTACATGGCCCATGAACGCGAGACGTTGCAGGCGGTGACCGACGCGCGCGCCGCGGTGCAGGCGGCACAGAACGCCTCCCCCGCCGAGCGCGGGCAGGCCGAAGGGCTTCTGTCTGGTGCCCTGGGCCGGCTTTTCGCGGTGGCCGAGGCCTATCCGGATTTGAAGGCCAACACCAATTTCATGGAATTCCAGACCGCACTGCAGACGGTCGAGGACGAAATCCAGATGTCGCGGCGCTATTACAATGGCGCGGTGCGCAATCTCAACATTGCCGTGGAATCCTTTCCTTCCAACATCGTGGCGGGCGTGTTCCGGTTCGAAAAAGCCGAATATTTCGAACTCGAGAACGAAGCCGATCGCGCCGTGCCGCAGGTCAAGTTCTAGCTCTATGATGCGGTTCGTCCTTGTCCTTCTGGCGCTGTTCGCGGCCGGTCCTGCGCTGGCGCGCGAGGAAATCCGGCAGTTCGACGTGGCCTTCGAGGTCAGCGCCGACGCCTCGGTCACCATAACGGAAACGATTGTCGTCAACGCCGAGGGCAACAGTATCAGGCGCGGCATCTTCCGCGACGTTCCCACATTGCTCGAAACGCCGGACGGCCGAACCATAAGGCTGCCCTTCGAGGTGTTTTCGGTGACGCGTGACGGCGCCGCCGAACCGTTCGAGGTGGAAAACATCAGCGGCGGCAAGCGGATCAGGATCGGTTCGTCCGATGCCCTGCTCAGCGTTGGAACCCATGAGTACGAAATCGTCTATCGGATGGAGCGTGCGGCGCGCATGTTCGCCGACTATGACGAATTCTATTGGAACGCCACCGGCAATTATTGGGAATTTCCCATCCTCGCCGCCAGCGCTCTGGTGACCCTGCCCGATGGCGCGCGGATCACCGAACTCAACGTCTATACCGGCGGCCAGGGCGTGGCCGGATCCGATGCGGAAATCGAGCGGTTGGGTGACAATGAGACGCGGTTCACGACCACCCGCCCGCTGGCACCGCGCGAGGGGATGACCGTTTCGGTGGCCTTCGCCAAGGGTGCCCTTGCCGCGCCCCAAGGCACGGACGCCGCGCTGTTCTGGCTTTCGGATTATCGCGACTATGTGGTGCCGCTCGTCCTGCTGCTGATCGTCGTGGGCTATAACGGGCTGGCGTGGAACGCCGTGGGGCGTGATCCGGCCAAGGGGGTCATCATCCCCCGGTTCTACCCGCCCAAGGATTTTTCGCCCGCGCTCATTCACTATGTCCACAAAATGGGTTGGGGCAGATCGGGGTGGTCGGCCTTTTCCGCCGCGCTGGTATCGCTGGCCGTCAAGGAGCTTATCGAGATCGGCAAGTCCGGCAAGAAGATGACGCTGACGGCGACGGGCAAGGAGCCGGAAACGCCCCTGCCACGGGGAGAAGCGGTGATCTTCGCCGATCTCAAGACCCTCAGCCCCGTGACCATCGACAAGCACACCGGCCCTCGGCTCAACAAGACCCGCGCCGCGTTCATCGGCGCGCTGGAGGCCGAGAACCGCCGGGTCTATTTCAACAATCATCGCCTCTATGTGGTGGTCGGGGTGTTGATCGGGCTGGCGAGCCTTATCGCCATGGTGGTGCTGGGCGTGCTCAACCCCGTTTTCGTGTTCGTTGCCGCGTTCGCCGCCGTGTTCCTGTCGGCAGCCGGGCTCAGCGCCCGCGCGATCTGGCAGGGGAGCGGGATCGGCAGATTCCTGGCGGCGGCAATTATCGGCATCTTCGTTTTCAACGCTGGCGCCGCCATCATCGAGGTTTTCGATTTCGAATGGATCGATCTGCCGTTCGTTGCGGCCATCACCATCGTCGCCGTCACACTGGTTTTTGCCATCCTGATGCGCGCGCCCACGGTGCACGGGCGCAAGGTCATGGACGAGATCGACGGGTTCAGGATGTATCTCGACACCGCCGAAAAAGAACGGCTCAACTTTCAGGACGAGCCGGAGATGAGCGTCGCGCGCTTCGAGGCCATTTTGCCCTATGCGATGGCGCTGGGCGTGGAAAAACCCTGGTCGGAGCGGTTCGAGAACGATCTGGCACGCCACGCGATCAAGGACGCGCCGACGCATTATTCGCCGCACTGGTATAGCGGAGGCAATTTCTCGGCGGGCAATTTCGCCAGCACCATGGGCGGTGTCGCGACCGGATTGAGCGCGGCCATGATCGCCTCGCAGCCCCAGGCATCGAGTTCATCGGGTACCAGCGGCGGCGGGTTTTCCGGCGGCGGAGGCGGTGGTGGCGGAGGCGGCGGCTGGTAGATGCCCGTGGCCCTTCCCACACTGCTGATCTACGGCGCGGCGGCGCTTGCCGAAATCGCCGGATGCTTTGCGTTCTGGGCGTGGCTGCGGCTGGGCAAGAGCGTTTTCTGGACCCTACCCGGCGTCGCCGCGCTCATTGCCTTCGCCTGGCTTTTGACCCTTGCGCCATCCGATCAGGCGGGGCGTGCCTATGCGGCCTACGGTGGCGTCTATATCACCGCCTCTCTGCTCTGGCTGTGGGGCGTCGAGGGACAGGTGCCCGACCGCTGGGATTTGACCGGGGGTATTCTGGCGCTGGTGGCGGCGGGGATTATTTTGTTCGGGCCGCGAGGCGCGGCTTAGAGCATTTCATCGTTTAACCGAAACGTTGGAATGCTCTAAGTTATTGTTTTGTCACGCTTCCGAACCGCAAAAGTGGATTCCGCTTTTGCTGGAAGCGCTCCAGGATCAAACGTCCAGCAACGGGGTCGCGGCGACCCAATAGCCCGGGAACCTCTCACGCAGATCATGCGCGGCCTGATGGGCGGCGGCGGCGCTGCCGTAGAGGCCGAAGCAGGTTGCGCCAGAGCCCGACATGCGGGCGGTGACGCAGCCGGGCGTCGTGGCGATCGAGGCGACGATGGCCCGTATCGCCGGCACGAGGTCGGTGGCCGGCTCTTCCAGATCGTTGCGGGTGTCGGCCAGCCAGAGCGAGAGCAGCGCCGCCCGCTCGATCGGGTCGGGAAGGTCGGGCATGGGCGCGTTGTGCTTTTTGACCAGCTTGCGGAAAACCGCCGGCGTCGAAATCTCCTCGAGCGGGTTGACGAGCACCAGATGCATCTGGGGAAAGTCCGCAAGCGGGGCGATCTCTTCGCCGATGCCGGTCACCTCGCACGGTCGGCTGAGCAGGCACATGGGCACATCGGCGCCGAGCGTGGCGGCGAGCGCGAAAAGATCGGCCTCGGCCGCAGGGGTTCGGCTCATGCGCGCCAGGATGCGCAGCACGGCGGCGGCGTCGGCCGACCCGCCGCCCAGCCCCGCCGCGACGGGGAGATGTTTTTCGAGATGGATTTCGATGCCGTCGGGCAAATGGTCCGGAAACCGGGCGCGGAATTTTTCCAGCGCGCGCAGCACCAGATTGGAGCGCCCGCTGGGCAGATCAGCCCCGAACGGCCCCGATACCGTCAGCCGGTCACGCCGCGCGGGGGCGGCAGTGACCAGATCGGCCAGTTCGGTGAAGACGCAAAGCGTGTGGAGGAGGTGATAGCCATCCTCCCGCCTGCCGACGACATGCAATGCCAGATTGACCTTGGCCGGGGCGGGTTCGCTGAGCGGTTCGCGCATCAGTCCTCGATGGGTGCGTCCGGATCGAGCCCGTTGAGCAGCTTGGGTGTCGCCCGTTCGGTCACCGTCCCGTCTTCATCGACATCGATGGCGATGCGCCACTGGAACATGGCCTCGCGCTCGCGCCCGGCGCTCCAGTAAACGTCGCCCAGATGGTCGTTGATCTCGGGGTCGGCGGGCAGGATCTGCACGGCCTTTTCGAGAACGGCGACGGCCTCGTCGACCCGTCCGAGCTTGTAGAACGCCCAGCCCAGGCTATCGACGATATAGCCGTTCATGGGCGCGAGCTCGACAGCTCGCTCGATCATGCCGAGCGCCTGTTCGAGGTTCATGCCCCGGTCGACCCAGGAATAGCCCAGATAATTGAGCACGTCGGGATGGTTGGGGGACAATTCGAGCGCCGCGAGAAAATCGGCTTCGGCCAGATCCCAATCGCCGGCGCGCTCATAGGCGATGCCGCGAACGTAGAAGAAGCGCCAATCGTTGCGACGCGGGGTTTCGATGCGCTCGATGATGCCCGAATAGGCTTCGGCTGCCTCGTCCCAGCGCTGGGCATAGCGCAGGGTGTCGCCCAGGATGCCGTACACTTCCTGGTTGTCAGGATTGGCAACACTGATGTTCTGGAGGCGGGAGATCGCCGTATCGCGGTCGCCGCGCATATCGACGTTTTCGGCAAGCCGCACGAGCGCGTTCACGTGGAGCGGCGAATTGGCGGGCACCGAGGAGAAGATTTCATCAGCGGTGTCGTACTGGCCGGCGCTGGCGAGCAGTTCGCCCAGCGAGATCGAAATGATGGCGGCGTCGGGATCGAGATAGGTGGCAAGCTGAAGGAAGGCGACGCCGAGCTGGACCGAGCCGTCCCGCGCAAGGGCGGTTCCCAGCCCGTGCAGCATTTCGGCGGCGCCCGATTGCACCGAGCCGGCAAAAAGGCCGGGCTTGCGCCCCTCCGCGATGGGATCGCGCAGGACATCGACAACCGGATGCTCCACGCCTTCGGACGCGAAGAAATCGAGAATCGCCTGGGCTTCCTCGAACTGGCCGGCATTGCCAAGGATGCGGATATAGGCCTCGGCGATGCGCGGCACGAGGGGGTCGATCTCATAGGCCTGCCGCGCCAGATCGAGCGCGGCGGCGCGATCGCCGCCCACATCGGCGATGATGGCGCGATGGAAGATGATGAAATCATCGAAGCCGCCCTGGGCGACCCTGTCGAGAATCTCATTGGCGGCAGGCAGGTCGCCCTCGCCGACCTTGGCCCAAGCGCGCGTGATGCCGCCGATGATGCCGATCAGCGACGCCTCGGGAACGCGCGAGAGCATCTGGTCGGCGGAAGCATAGCGGCGCTGCTTGAGGGCGACGGTGCCCAGCACCAGATGGGCCAGCTCGTCATCGGGGTTGAGATCGAGCACATGCTGGGCCATCGAGGCGGCTTCGGAGATGTTTCCGGCCAACAGATAGGCAAGGAACGCCTGGCTCGAATAAATCTCATTGTCCCAATCGGCCCTTGCGGCTTCCACGAACATCGACGCCGCGCGATTCGCGTCGAGCGCTTCGAGGGCAGCGAGGCCGGCCAGATAGTTGCCGACGGCGCTGGTGCTGCTGCTGGGCAGGATATCGGTCTGGGCCAGCGGCGCCGAAACCGGCAGGCCGATGGTGAGCGCGGCGATGACCACAGCATGGAGCGGCCGTTTGAGCAGGTTTAGCACGATAGTTCCCGAACTCCTCGCTTGCGGGCGCCCACGCCCCGGTTCCGATAGCCAAACGCGGCAAGATTGTCGATTGTTGGGCGTATCCGTTACCCGATCTTTTCCCGCAATTGCGGCCCCACCGCAAGCGGCAGGGACTTCACATTCCAGAATAGTTGGGCCCACTGCCCCCTTCGGGGGGCACCCAGTTGATGTTCTGGGCGGGGTCCTTGATGTCACAGGTCTTGCAATGCACGCAGTTGGCGGCGTGGATGCGGAACACCGGCTCGCCTCCCTCCTCGGAAACTTCATAGACCCCGGCGGGGCAATAGAGCGGCGCGGGCTCGCCGTATTTCGGTAGGTTGTCGCGAATCGGAACCTCCGGATCGGTGAGGCGGAGGTGGACCGGCTGGTCCTCGTCATGGGCGATGTTGGCGCGGTAAACCGATTCCGAGCGGGCAAAGGTGGTTTTGCCGTCTGGCTTGGGATAGCCGATCGGGGTGACTTCCGAGATGGGCTTGAGCCTTGCAAAATCGGGCTTGTCGGACACCAGCCCGCCGAGCGGAGAGTGTTTGAAGAGGCTGGAAACCCACATATCGGTGCCCGCCAGCCCGACGCCCGCAAAGAGGCCGAGCTTGGACCAGAGCGGCTTGACGGCCCGGACGGGGTAAAGATCGTCGCGGATGCCGCTGGAGAGGACGGCTTCGTCGAGGCTTTCGATGGCATCATTGGCGCGGCCCGCCGAAATGGCGGCGGCGACTTCACCGGCGGCGGCCATGCCCGAGCGGATTGCGTTGTGGATGGCCTTCAGACGCGGCACGTTCATGAAGCCCGCCGAGCAGCCAATCAGCGCGCCGCCGGGGAAAGCCAGCTTCGGGATCGACTGCCAGCCGCCCGAGGTGAGCGCGCGGGCACCATAGGAGATGCAGGTTGCTCCTTCGAGAAGGCCGGCGATCCGGGGGTGGCGCTTGAAGCGCTGGAACTCGTCATAGGGCGAGAAACTGGGGTTTTCGTAGTCGAGATGGGCGACGAGGCCGAGATAGATGCGGTTGTCGCCCGCATGGTAGCAAAAGCCGCCACCGCTGGCGGCGCTGCCCAGCGGATAACCCATGAAGTGTTCGACCTTGCCTGGCGAATGTCTGGCGGGATCGATTTCCCAGATTTCCTTGAGGCCCAGCCCGTATTTCTGCGGCGCCTTGCCCTTGTCGAGACCGAACTTGCCGATCAGGCGCTTGGCGAGCGAGCCGCGCGCGCCTTCGGCGATCAATGTATATTTGGCGCGCAGTTCTATGCCGGGGGTGAAGGTCGATTTGGGTGTGCCGTCGCGCCCCACACCCATGTCGCCGGTGACGATGCCGAGGATTTCGCCGTTCTCGCCGGTGATGAAATCGGCGGCGGCGGTGCCGGGGAAAATATCGACCCCCAGCGCTTCGGCGCGCTCGGCCAGCCAGCGGCAGAGATCGCCCAGCGAGATGATCACCGCGCCCTTGGTTTTCATGATGGGGGGCAAGAGGAGGTGAGGAAAGGTCACCGCCGATTTTTCGGTGAGGTAGATGAAGCTGTCCTCGGTGACCTGTGGGCCGACCGGGGCGCCCTGCTCGCGCCAATCGGGAAGCAGTGCGTCGAGCCCGGCGGGGTCCATTACGGCGCCCGAAAGGATATGCCCGCCGATATCGGCGGATTTTTCCACGACGACGACTTCGAGATCGGGGGATTTCTGCTTGAGCGCGATGGCGGCGGAAAGGCCCGAAGGGCCGGCGCCGACGATCACGACCCCGGTTTCCATAATCTCGCGTTCGATCGCGTCGGTCATCGTTTTGGCATTCCGAGTGAGGTGGCAGGCTTTGCGCCGGTGTGACATAACAAGGATAGCCATGGCAAATCGACAGCTAAATCGCCAAGACATTCTGGCCGCGCTCGACTGGTACGTCGCAGCGGGGGTCGATATCGCTGTGGGCGAAGCACCGGTGGATCGATTTGCGCTGTCGGCGGTCAAGCCGGCCGCGGCGGCGAGACGGACGCTTCCCACCGCCGCGCCCACCCCTGCCGCGCCCCCTCCCCCGGCGGCGCCGGCGGCAGGGCCGGCCGATGCCGACCCAACGGAGGCACGGGCCCTGGCGGCGAGCGCGCAGTCGCTCGAACAATTGCGCGGCATGCTGGCCGATTTCGAGGGCTGCGGGCTCAAGCTGCGGGCCACCAATCTGGTGTTCGCCGACGGCAACCCCGAGGCCGACATCATGCTGGTCGGCGAAGCCCCCGGACGCGACGAGGATTTGCAGGGCAAGCCGTTCGTGGGGCGCTCGGGACAGTTACTCGACAAGATGCTGGGTGCGATCGGGCTGGACCGAACCAAGGTCTATATCGCCAACACGGTGCCCTGGAGGCCGCCGGGAAACCGCACGCCCTCGCCCTCCGAAGTCGCGGTGTGCCTGCCGTTCCTCTATCGCCAGATCGAACTGGTCGCCCCCAAGGTGCTCGTCGCCCTGGGCGGCGCTTCGGCGTCGACGCTGTTTGAAACCGACACGGGGATTACCCGGCTTCGCGGGCAATGGCGCGACCTCACCATCGGCGCCCATACCATGCGGGCGGTGGCAACGCTCCACCCGGCCTATCTGCTGCGCCAGCCGGTCGCCAAGCGCCTGGCGTGGCAAGATTTGCTCTCGATCAGGGGCGCACTCGGCGAATAGACGTATTGTAACTTATCGAATTACATAATATACGCTGTTACGATATAACAGTGATTATGGAGTTCCCCTGATGGATCATGACGTCATCATCGTCGGCGGCAGCTATTCGGGCATGGCGGCCGGCCTCCAGCTTCTGCGGGCGCGGCGGCGTGTGCTGGTGATCGACGCCGGCGTGCGCCGCAACCGTTTCGCCAGCCATGCACACGGTTTCCTGACCCAGGACGGCACACCGCCGGACGTGATTGCGGCCCAGGCGCGCGAGCAGCTTCAAGCCTATCCCACGCTGGATTGGCGCGAGGGCAAGGCCATTGCCGCGCGCAAGATCGATGGCGGTTTCGAGGTGGAGATCGAGGGCGGCGATATTGTCACCGCGCGTCGGCTGATCCTGGCGCTCGGCGTCACCGACGCCCTGCCCGATATCGAGGGGCTTGAGGAACGCTGGGGAAAGCACGTCTTCCACTGCCCTTATTGCCACGGCTACGAACTCGATCAGGGCCGGATCGGCGTCATCGCGGCGGGCGAGGTTTCCATGCACCAGGGCACGATGCTGCCCGATTGGGGCGACACCACATTCCTGCTCAACGGGACATTCGAGCCCGACAGTGAACAGAGCCTGCTGCTCGAAAAACGTGGTGCTAAAATCGAAACCGGCAGGATCGCGCGGATCACCGGCAAAGCCGATGTCGAGCTCACCGATGGTCGCGTCTTGCAATTCGACGGCCTGTTCGTCGCGTCCAGAATCGCGCCGTCGAGCCCGCTGGCCGAGCAATTGGGCTGCGATTTCGAGGATTCTCCCATCGGGCGGCACATCGCGACCAATGCCATGAAGGAAACCAGCGTCCCCTTCGTCTTTGCCTGCGGCGATGCCGCCCGCATGGCGGGATCGATAGCGCTTGCGGTGGGCGACGGCGCGCTTGCCGGCGGCGGCGTGCATCACTCGCTGATGTTCAGATAATCGATTTCAGGCCGGGCTCGACACCTTTCGGGCCTTCGCCCTGTCGAACCCGAGCCTGTGCTCGCGATAGATGATGAATATCCCCGCCGCCGTAACGATGGTGCCGCCGATCAGCATCTCGGCGGTGGGGATTTCACCAAAGACCAGGAAACCCACGACGATCGCGAGAATCATCGAGGAATATTCGAACGGCGCCACTGTGGTGATGTCGGCGTGCCGATAGCTCTCGGTGAGGAGAATCTGGGCAACCCCGCCGGCAATTCCCGACATCGCAAGGATCAACGCTTCCTCGAAGCTCAGCGGCACCCATCCGAACGGAATGGAGGCGAGCCCGATGACCGTGGACACGAGCGAAAAATAGATGACGATGGTCGAGCTGCGTTCGGTCTTGACGAGGTTGCGCACCGTGAGCATCGCGGTGGCCGAAACCATGCAGGCGGCGAACGCGGCCAGCGCGCCCTCGGCCTGCGGCCCCCAGCCCGCTCCATCGCCCGACAGGAACGTCAGGCGTGGCCACATGATGATGATGACGCCCACCAGCCCCACCACCACCGCCGTCCAGCGGAACATGCGGATCTTTTCGCGCAGGAACACCGCCGAAAAGATCACGATGAACAGGGGCGTCGCGTAGTTGATGGTCGTGGCTTCGGGCAAAGGCAGGCGGGTGAGCGCGAAAAAGATCATCAGCATGCCCGAGGTGCCGATCATCCCACGGAAGATATGAGCCCCCAGCCGGCTGGTTCTGAACCCGGCGACCAGTTCCCCGCGCAGGCCGAGCAGCACGAATACCGGCACCAGCGCGAAGGCCGACCTGAAAAAGATGAGCTGCCCCACCGGCACGCCCTCGGCGCCCTTGATGATGGCGCTCATGGCGACGAAAACGAAAACCGAGGCGATCTTGAGCCCGATGCCCACCATCACCCCGGATCGGCGCGCCCCGTCGGCCTGGGCCGGTTCGGGCATGGATGACGATGGCCGTGGCTTGGACACAGGAAGCACTTTCGAGGCGGGGAGATGGCCCGGAACGGGCGGAACACGCCCCTATCGCTAGCCCCCTTTGGCATGCGTGACAAGTTATGCGGGCAAATTTGAAGATAGGACGAAACGAATTGCAATGGCGTCACGTTTGCGCTGTAGGCAGAGCTGGCAGGACGCGCTAGTCTCTCCGATAATCAAGAGAGCCCCCAAGGTCCCCCATGTCGCAAATCATCAAAATCTTCGCCCTCCTCTTATCCTCGGCGCTCCTGATGATCGCGGGCGGCATGCATGGGCTGATCCTGCCGGTCAGGGGCTCGGAGGAAGGGTTTTCGCTCCTCGCGCTGGGCCTGATCGGAACGGGGTGGTCGATCGGCTTCATTTCCGGCTCGATCGCCGTGCCCCATCTTGTCCGCCAGGTCGGGCACATACGTTCATACGCGGTGATGGCCGCCGTCGCGTGCATGACTATCCTCTTGAACCTCATCTTCATCCACGATTATGCTTGGATTTTCCTGCGCATCTTTTCGGGCTTCTGCTTTGCCGGCGCGGCGATGATCGTGGAAAGCTGGCTCAACGAGGTTTCCGACAATGAGAGCCGGGGCACGACGTTCTCCATCTATGTGAGCGTGACGCTGTTCGCCTCGACCGCCGGGCAGATGACCATCGCGGCGACCGGAGTGGCTGGGTATATTCCGTTCGTCCTCGCTGCCATCGCCTATATCGGCGCGGTGCTGCCCACGGCGGTGACCCGAACGCCCCAGCCTGCCCCGCTGCAGGCCGTCTCCCTCGATATCGGGCTGCTCTACAAGACCTCGCCCATCGCCGTGGTCGCCGCGTTTTCGATCGGCATGGCCAATGGTGCGTTCGGTACGCTGGCGCCGGTTTACGGCATCGAGCGCGGGTTTTCGACGGCGACGGTGGCCTATCTCATGAGCCTCGCCATTGTTGCGGGCGCCATCGCCCAGGTGCCGCTCGGCCGTCTTTCGGACCGGATCGACCGGCGCAAGGTGATGATGGGCGTGGCCATCGTGGGGGTAACGGCGGGGATATTGACCATCCTCTTCAACCCCGGCGACAACGCCCTGCTCTATCTATTCTTCGCCCTATACGGACTTGCGGCCTATTCGCTCTACGCGATCGCGGTGGCCCATGCCAACGACTTCGCCGACGAGGGAAGCTTCGCCAAGGTGGCATCGGGCATGCTGGTGGTGCTGGGTTCGGGACAGATGCTGGGCCCGATCGTCGCCTCGCAGATGATGCAGGCGTTCGGCCCCTCCGCAATGTTCGCCATTCCCGTGCTGTTCCACGGCCTTCTGGCCGCAACCGCCTATCTGCGCATGCGGGTGCGCGAAGCTGCCCCGGCAGAAGACCGGGCGCCGTTCCAGCCCATGCCGTCCGAGCGGATCGTTACGGGCGAAACGGTGGCGCTCGATCCGCGTTCGGACGACAGTGGCGCCCCCGCCGATGATTCCACTCCCACGCCACAGGCAGGCTGAGCCATGTTTCCTTTCAAGATCGATGAGAGCCATCCCTTCGTGCCCGTGACCTTCGCCGTGCTGGCCGTATCGGACACGCGAACGCTCGAAACCGACACCTCCGGGGCACTGCTCAAGGAATTGATCGAGGGGTGCGGGCACCGGGTGTTCGAACGGGCTGTGGTCAAGGACGATCGCGAGGCCATCGCCGGCCACGTCAAGGCGTGGGTCGCCGAAGAGGGGATCGACGTGGTGCTGACCACCGGCGGCACCGGCTTTTCAGGCCGCGACGTCACCCCCGAAGCCGTCGAGCCGCTGTTCGACAAGCGGATGGATGGTTTTTCGGTGCTGTTTCACCAATATTCGGCAACGACGATCGGCACTTCGTCCATCCAGTCTCGGGCGACGGCGGGGCTTATCGGCACCACTTTCGTTTTTTGCCTGCCGGGCTCGCGCGGGGCCTGCCGAGACGCCTGGGAAGCGATCCTTAAGCATCAGTTCGACAGCAGGCATGTGCCTTGCAACTTCATTGAAGTGATGCCAAGGCTGAGCGAGCGTTAATGTTCTCCCTTTGATCTTTGTTCTTGTTTCGTTCCATGTGTTTCGCTAAAGTTAATGGAACGGACAGGCTGCGATTCGGCTTGTTCCAGTGGATGGAATGGAGCCCTCAATGGCAGACCTTGGAGCGAATTCTGGACATGGCGAAGCGCGGCGCCGGCTGTTCGGTACGCGCGACATGGATTTGTTGAGCCGGCCCATGCTGGACTCGCCCAAGTTGCGTGGACGCGGGGCGGCTTCCAATGAGAGCGGCAGGTTCGAGCCACACAAGCGCGAAATGTTCGCCGACGGCTGGGAGCCGGAGCCCGAGGAGGCGTTCGAGACGCGCGAGCATGTCGAACGGGCCAAATCGATCATAACGCGCAATGTCTCACCCGATATCGGGTTCGATCGTTCGATCAATCCTTATCGCGGCTGCGAGCACGGGTGTTCTTATTGCTTTGCGCGGCCCACCCACGCCTATCTCGGCCATTCGGCGGGGATCGATTTCGAGCGCGACATCTATATCAAGGTGAACGCGGCGGAGTTGCTGCGGGCCGAATTGGCCAATCCGCGCTACAAGCCCAAGCCGATTGCCATCGGCACCAATACCGATCCCTACCAGCCGCTGGAGCGGAAATACAAGGTGATGCGCTCGGTGCTCAAGGTGTTGCTGGAGGCGAAACATCCGGTGACCATCGTCACCAAATCGGCATTGATCGTGCGCGATCTCGATATCCTCACCAAGCTCAACAAGCTTGGGCTCGTTTCGGTGGGCATTTCGGTCACGTCGATGGACCATAAGCTTTCGCGCTTCATGGAGCCGCGTGCCTCAACGCCCTCGCGCCGGCTCGAAGCGATCAGGCTGCTGGCCGAATCGGGCATTCCCACCCGGATCATGGCCTCGCCGATGATCCCGGCGATCAACGATCATGAGCTCGAACGCATTCTCGACGCGGGCAAGGCGCAGGGCGCGATGACGGCCTCGATGATCCTCCTTCGGTTGCCGGGTGAGGTGCGCGACATCTTTCGCGAATGGCTGCTCAAGAATTATCCCGACAAGGTCAAGCACGTGATGAACCTGGTGCGCGACTATCGCGGGGGCCGCGACAACGATCCGCGCTTCGGCTCGCGCTTTACCGGCGAGGGTCCCTATGCGGTGCTCATGCATCAGCGTTTCGAAAAGACCATCGCCCGACTGGGGCTCGACGAGACGATGACACCGCTGCGGACCGATCTTTTCGCACATCCGCAAAAGGAAACGGGGCAGTTGAGCCTTTTCTGAAGCGAAGGGAAGACCGATGACAGACGCGGGGACGCTGGCGCAGGAATTCTGGTGGCGCATGGGCACCAATGAATGGTCGCTCGCCGCCGGGCTGTTTGCCGATACTGTCGAAATCGTCTGGCCGCAATCGCGCGAAGTGATCGGTTCGGCCGAGGATTTCATCGCGATCAACGAAAACTATCCCGCGCACGGGAAATGGACCTTCAAGGTTCTGCGCGTATTAGGGGAAGGCGGTCATGCGGTGACCGAAACCGAGGTGTCGGACGGCAAGGTCACGGCATTGGCGGTTTCGATCTTCGAGTGCGCCGATGACCGGATCGTGCGGATCACCGAATATTGGCCCGAAGCGTTCGAAGCTCCGGCGTGGCGGAAACAATGGGTGAGCATACGGCGCGATTGATCCGCCGCCGAAAATCGGCACCCTAGCGAAATGCCGAAAACTGATTCGCCATCCGCCGTTCCGGACGTCCCCAGCTATGAGCTGGAAGCCGCCGCGCTTGCGGGCGGACGTGCGATGGTTGCCGGCGTCGACGAGGCCGGGCGCGGTCCGCTGGCTGGACCGGTCGTTGCCGCCGCGGTGGTGCTCGACCGCCATGCGATCCCCGCAGGGCTGAACGATTCCAAGAAATTGACCGAAGAAAAGCGCGAAGCGCTGTTCGAGCAGTTGATGGTTTCGGCCCACGTCGCCTTCTGCGCCGCGCCGGTCGAGGTGATCGACAGGCTCAACATCCGCGGCGCGACGCTCTGGGCCATGTGCCGAGCCCTCGACGCCCTGCCCGTTAAGCCGGACCTGGCGCTGATCGACGGGCGCGACATTCCCGAGGGATTGTCGTGCGCGGGTCAGTTCGTGATCGGCGGTGACGGCAAAAGCCTCTCCATCGCCGCCGCCTCTATCGTCGCCAAGGTGGTGCGCGACCGCATGTGCCACGTAATGGATTGCGGCATGCCGCACTACAATTTCGCCCGGCACAAGGGCTATTCCACGCCCATGCACCTCGAGGCATTGGCCGCCCATGGTCCGTGCGAACTCCATCGCATGAGCTTTGCCCCCGTACTCGCAGCGCGGCGTTAAATTCTCCAGAAATTTGGCTGCCCCGTCGGCATGGGGCCGTTTTGCGCGTCCTCGTATCAATGAGGCCGCTTGCACGCCTCATTGGCACGCAACGTTCCAAAGGAGGATACCGTGCGCAAACCCCTGCTCGGCGCCATTGCCGCCGCCGGATTCGCTTTTTGCACGTCCGTTTTCGCCCAATCCACATCGTCGCCCATGGAGGGCCAGACAATGTTGCCCACACCTTCCCAATCCGGCTACGCCCCGGTCAACGGCGTCGAAGTCTATTATGCCATCTATGGGGCGGGTGAGCCGCTCATCCTTCTCCATGGCGGGCTGGAGACGACAGAGATGTTCGGCCCGGTGCTCACGGCGCTGGCCGAAGGCCGGCAAGTGATCGGCGTGGAGCTCCAGGCACACGGCCATACGCTGCCCTTCGACCGGCCGATGAGTTGGGAAGCGCTTGCGACCGATGTCGCCGAACTCATCGGCTATCTCGGGCACGAGAGGGCCGATGTCATGGGCTATTCGCTAGGCGCCGGAGTCGCCTTGCGCATGGCGATCGACCATCCCGAGGTCGTCGACAAACTCGTCGCGGTTTCGACGCCTTACGCCTTTTCGGGCTGGCACGACTACAACCGCGAGGGCATGCAGTCGATCGGGCCCGAACTCGCCGAGGGCATGATGCAATCGCCGATGTATGAATCCTATGTGCGGGCGGCGCCCGATCCGGACAATTTCCCGCGCCTGCTCGAACAGATGGGGCCGTTTATCGGTAAGGATTACGATTGGTCCTCGGAGATTGGAGACATCGAGGCGCCGACGCTGCTGGTCTATGCCGACTACGACAGCGTCAAAATCGCCCACGCCGCCGCGTTCTTCGAGCTCTTGGGAGGCGGCCAGGCGGATGGCGGATGGGCCGGCGAAGGCATGACGCCGAATCGCTTCGCGGTAATCCCCAGCGCCACTCACTATTCGATCGGCTCCGATCCGCGCCTTGCGGAGACGGCCATAGGTTTTCTCGACGCCGAAAACTAGGTCCTGGCGCCCCAGCCGGCACAATGTCGGTCGGGGCGCTAACCGTCCGTTAACCCTACCGTTTAGCCGGCACTTAACCCTAACGCGGCTACAACTGGTCCATTAGTTTTGCGTTAGGGTTATCAGTATGTTGCGTACCGGTTCAGCCGCGCGGAAGCGCGTCGAAGAGGCGTTTGAAAGCCACCTGCCTATCGATACTATCCTGGTTGGCGACTGCATTGCGCATATGAACGCGCTGCCCGAGGCTTCGGTGGACCTGATCTTTGCCGATCCACCTTACAATCTGCAGCTCGAAGAAGGGCTTACCCGCCCCGATCAGTCCAAGGTCGACGCCGTCGATGATGATTGGGACAAGTTCGAGAGCTTCGCCCATTACGATAAATTCACCCGCGCCTGGATGGCCGCCGCGCGGCGGATCTTGAAGCCCGACGGGGCGATCTGGGTGATCGGCTCCTATCACAACATCTTCCGGGTCGGCACCGCGCTGCAGGATCTGGGGTTCTGGATGCTCAACGACGTCGTCTGGCGCAAGGCCAACCCGATGCCGAACTTTCGTGGCACGCGCTTCACCAATGCCCATGAAACGCTGATCTGGGCCTCGCGCAGCCAGAAAAGCCGGCCGACCTTCAATTATGAAGCGCTGAAGCTCTCCAATGACGACACCCAGATGCGCTCCGACTGGCTGTTTCCGATCTGTACGGGCGGCGAGCGGCTGAAGAACGCCAATGACGAAAAGGTCCATCCCACGCAAAAGCCCGAGGCGCTGCTCTATCGCGTGCTGATGGCGACCACCAAGCCCGGAGACGTGGTGCTCGACCCCTTCTTCGGGACCGGAACGACAGGCGCGGTCGCCAAGAAACTGGGGCGCCGCTTTATCGGGATCGAGCGCGAAAACGCCTATATAAACGCAGCTTTGAAACGCATTGCGGCCATCAAACCGCACGATTCCCATGCGATCGAAACGACGATACCCAAGCGCTCCGCGCCCCGGATACCGTTCGGTTCGCTGATCGAACAGGGGCTAATCGCACCGGGTACGAAACTTTTCGATGCGGCCAGACGTTACTCTGCCGTGGTTCGTGTCGATGGTTCGCTGGTCAGCGACGACAAAAGTGGTTCCATCCACCGGGTCGGCGCTTTGGTGCAGGGCTTCGAGGCCTGCAACGGCTGGACCTTCTGGCACTATGAGGACAAGGGCCGGCTGGCTCCCCTCGACGATCTCCGCGAACGCGTTCGCGCTTCGCTGGACAAACTTTCTGCCTGATTTCGACCTCCAATCAGTCAGGCATTCTCGCCCCCGGTTTCGCCCGGGGGCGCTTTTTTAGGCCTCACGGGCCGCACCACGAAAGTCATGACGGGCTAAAACCGCCCTATGACTTTCGCCGGCCCTCCGGCGGGGCGCGCGAGGTCGTCGCGCGGGGTCGTCGCTATGCTCCTCCGACCACGCCGCCGACCTTGAGCACCTTGCGGAAAAGGCTCGGCAGGGCTTCGTTCTCAAGCCGTTCCTCATCGGCCCACCACCCCTCGTCCAAGGCATGATCGGCAGCTATCAACCAGACGATCAATGTGAGATGGAAATGGGTGAAGGTATGGTCGACCTTCCCAGCCTCGCGCCAGCTTCCCGGGAAAGGGAACTCCGCAGCCCCCTCCCCGTCGGTCCACGCGCTCCCCGGCACCTCGGTCATTTTGGCCAGCATCCCCTTGGGACCGCGCTGCCGCACGAAGACCTTTCCGCCGTGGCGGATGACGAAGGCGTGGCCGTGGCGATGCGGTTTTTCCGCCTTGGCGGGCGGCACCGGATAGGCCAGCGGGTTGGCCGTCCGCGTGCCGGCGCAGTCGGGTTCGAGCGGGCAGATGAGACAATTGACGCGGCGCGGGGCGCAGATGGTCGCGCCCAGATCCATCATGGCCTGCGCGAAATCCCCTGCCCGCTCGGGAACTGCGGCCTGAACCGTGGCGCGCACCAAAGGCTTTTCATCGCGGACCGGTTTTTCCAACGCCAGATAGCGCGCCACCACCCGATCCACATTGCCGTCGACCACCGCGACAGGCTCGTCATGGCAGATCGCGGCAATCGCCGCGCTCGTGTAATCCCCGATCCCCGGCAGGTCGCGCAAGGCAGCGGCAGTTGTGGGAAAGACACCGCCATGCCGTTCCACGACCGCCACGGCACAGGCATGCAGATTGCGGGCGCGGGCATAGTAACCCAGCCCCGCCCATTGGACGAGAACGGCATCGAGCGGTGCGGCGGCGAGATCGTGGACCGTTGGCCAGAGCGTGGTGAACGCCGCGAAATATTTGCGCACAGCCGCGATGGTCGTCTGCTGCAGCATGATCTCGCTCAGCCAGACGAAATAGGGGTTTGGCCTTACGCCCTTTGCCCGATCGGCCGGCGGAACCCGCCAGGGCAGGACGCGCGCGTGCCTGTCGTACCAGGCGAGCACGGGTTTGGCGTCGATTGCAGCGATTGGGGAGTGTTGCGCGGGGGCGGTCTGGGCCATAATGAACTGGTATAAGCTTAGCAAACCTTGGCGCAAGCATGGCCGGAAAATCTTCACCACCAAAGCGCAAGAACCGCACGGTGCAACTGGGCGACGTGGTCGGCGGCATGCTCGATCCCGCCCTGCGGCGGCGCGGCTTTGCCAATCGCGAGCTCATCGTCAACTGGCCCAGCATCGCGCCTGCCCCGTGGAACCGGGCCACCCTGCCCGACAAGCTGGTGTGGCCGCGCAAGGATCGGCCCGATCCCGAAGGGGCCGTTCTCTATGTGCGGTGCCTCGAGAGCCACAAGGTGATGCTTCCCCACGAAGCGCCGGCGATCGCCATGGCGATCAATCGCTATTTCGGCTATCTTCTGGTCCGTACGGTGAGGCTGTCGCTCAACACGCTGTCCTTGCCCCAACCCGCAGCCGCGCCGGCACGGCAAAGCCTGAGCCTGGAAGCGCGGGGCAGAATTGCCAGCGAGATCAGGGATATCGAGGACCCCGAACTGCGGGCGGCGCTCGAAAAACTGGGGCGCGGGGTGTTGGGCAAGGGCAAACAGTGAGGTGGAAGCATTTTTTCACCTCCATGTGAACGCTCTGCCCCCTTGCCGCCGGACTCGTGCCGTGTAGTGTGCGCGCATAATCGTTGAGCCATTAAGGAGTAAGCCGTTGTCGCTCAATCGCAGAAGCCTGTTGATCGCCGGATCAAGCGTCGGCCTTGCAACCCTTGTCTACGGATGCAGCGACTCGAACGCCGAGGCCGAAGTCTCCGCCAATGTCGTCACCGAAGTCGAACCCGCCGCCGATGGCGAGGTCGCACTTTATGACGGCTCGCAGATCGAGCCGATCAACGGCGACACCATCAACAACCCGCCGCTTCCCGACCGTCCGATGGGCGGCGTCGATGCGACGGTGACGATCGTTGAATACGTCTCGCCGACCTGCCCTCACTGCGCCAATTTCCACATGACGGCGCTGCCCCAGCTCAAGGAAGAGTATATCGACACCGGCCGCATCCGGTTCATCGCCCGACCCTTCCGCCGCAACGTGCTCGATCTTGCCGTGTTCATGGTCGCCGAGGCGGCTGGCAACCAGTACAACGAAGTGCTGTCGGCCTATATGGAAACCCAGAATGTGTGGGCCGCGAGCCAGAATCCGCGCCAGGCGATCTTCGAAGTTGCCGAACAGTTCGGGTTTACACAGGAAAGGTTCGAGGAAATCTTGACCGACGAAGAATTGTTGGCTGCATTGGAAGCAACCCGCGAGCAGGCGCTGGAGCTGGGGCTACAAGGCACGCCGACCTTCTTTATCAACGGCGAGAAATTCGAAGGCAATGCCACTTACGAGACGCTTTCCGCCGCAATTGAGGAACGCCTCTAATCACGTCTTTTCTCGGGGCGCGTGAATGAAGTTCTCGCGCCTCAAGCTTCTGGGCTTCAAATCCTTCACCGATCCCGTCGAACTCGTGCTCGAACCCGGCATCACCGGGGTCGTCGGCCCCAATGGGTGCGGCAAATCCAATCTGGTCGAGGCCCTGCGCTGGGTGATGGGCGAAAGCTCGTACAAGGCCATGCGCGGCTCGGGCATGGATGATGTGATCTTTTCGGGCTCGGGCAACCGCCCGGCCCGCAATTCCGCCGAAGTCACCGTCGTTCTCGACAATACCGACCGGACGGCGCCCCAGCAGTTCAACACAGTCGATACGCTGGAAATCACCCGCCGCATCGAGCGCGAAGCCGGCTCGGTCTATCGCATCAACGGCCGCGAAGTGCGGGCGCGGGACGTGCAGTTGATGTTTGCCGACGCCTCGACGGGCTCGCGCTCCCCCGCCCTCGTTCGGCAAGGCCAGATCGGTGAACTGATCGCGGCAAAGCCGACGCAGCGGCGCGCGTTGCTGGAAGAAGCGGCCGGGATTTCCGGGCTGCATTCGCGCCGGCACGAAGCCGAGCTGCGTTTGAAAGCCGCCGAGCAAAACCTTGAGCGCGTCGACGACATCATAGCCCAGGTCGAAGTGCAGCTCGAAACCCTCAAGCGCCAGGCTCGGCAGGCGACGCGCTATCGCGCGCTCTCCGGCGACATCCGGCGCGCCGAGGCGACGCTTTATCATATCCGCTGGGTCAAGGCCCGCTTTGCCGAAAAAGAGACCGAAGCCCAGCAGGGACGGTTGATAAGCCAGCTCGCCGAGGCGAGCCATCTGGAGCATCAGGCCAAAAAAATCGTCGAGGCGATGGATGCAGAACTCCAGCCTTTGCGCGATGCCGATGCGGCGGCGGGCGCCGTGCTGCAACGGTTGACGATTCTGCGCGGGCAATTGGAAGACGAGTTGCGGCGCGCCAATTCGCGACGGGCCGAACTCGACGACAGACTCAAGCAGATCGAGACCGATGTGGCGCGTGAGACCGCGTTGATCTCCGACAGCGATGGGTTGATCGAAACGCTCGAAGGCGAGCGGGCCGAGCTGACCGAAACGGCCGAAGCCGAGAATGAAGCCAGCGAAATGGCACGCGCCCAGGCCGAAGAGGCGCGGGCGGCGCTCGATGAGGCCGAGGCCGCCGCACGCGCCGCAGCCGACGCGGTGGCGGCGATCCGCGCGCAACGGGCGCAGGCGACCCGCGCCGCCGAAGAGGCCAGCCAGCGCGTGGCGCGGCTGCAATCCCAGCAGGCCGACATCGCCCGCGACGTGGCCGCTCTCGAAGCGAGCCTTTCGGCCGATCATACGGTGTCGGAACGGCAGGCGGCGCTGGACGAAGTGCTCGAAGCCTTCGCCATAGCCGAGGCCGAAGTCGAGACTGCGGAGATCGAAACCGCCGAGGCGCGCATGGCGTTCGAGGAAGCGCAGCCGGCTCTCCTCGATATCGAAGCTCGCCTCAACAGGCTCGAAAGCGAGGCCGAAACGCTGGCGCGCGTGCTCAATGTGGATGGCGGATCGCTGTGGCCAGCCATCGTCGACGCGCTCAAGGTGGCCACCGGTTTCGAAACGGCCCTGGGCGCCGCGCTGGGCGACGATCTGGAAGCCTCCAACGATGACGCGGCGCCGCTCTATTGGCGGGAGACGACGCCGACCGGGGACGATCCGGCGCTGCCCGCAGGTGTGGTGGCGCTTTCGGCATATGTTTCGGGCACGCCGCTCCTCAAGCGCCGTCTCGATCAGATCGGGCTTGTGGACAGCCCCGAGGACGGTGCGCGGCTGATGGGTTCGCTCACCGCAGGCCAGCGGCTGGTGAGCCGTGACGGCGGATTGTGGCGCTGGGACGGGTTCGTCGCCAAACCCGACGCCCCCACCCCGGCGGCGCAGCGACTGGCGCAGCGCAACCGGCTTGGCGAGCTCGACAGCGAAATCGCCGGCTTGCGTTCCGCGCGGGGCGACGCGCAGGCGCAGATTGCCGCCTTGCGGACGCGGGTGGAAACGGCGCGGGATGCCGAAGTCGCGCGGCGCAACAACTGGCGCGAGGCGCAACGCGGCATTGCCGCCGCCCAGGCAGGGCTCGATGCCGCCCAGAAAAACCTCACCGAGCTTTCGGCGCGCCGTTCGGCGCTGACCGAATCGCAAGGCCGGATCGAGGACGATCTCGCCGAAGCCGTGGCGATTGCCGAAGAGGCCCAGGTCGCGCTGGCCGAACTCGGGGCCGAAGGCGACGCAATCCGCGAGGCCGAGACGCGGCAGCGGGCACTCGCCAATCTGCGCGAGGCTGCCGAGCAGGCGCGCATGCGTCTGGCCGGCTTTGAGAGCGCATCGCAAATGCGCAGCTCGCGTCTGTCGCGCATCGGGCAGGAGCTGGAGAGCTGGCAGCGCCGCCGGGACGGCGCGCAAAGCCAGATCGAAACGCTCAATCGCCGTCGCGGCGAGATCGAGGGGCAGATCGGCGAACTCAACGCGACGCCCGACGCCTTCGATCAAAAGCGCGCAGAACTCGACGATCAGATCGAGGACGCCGAATACGCCCGCAAGCGCGCATCAGACAAGCTGGCCGAGGCACAGACGGCGTTTCGTGAAGCCGACAAGGCCGCGCGGCTGGCGACCGAAGGGCTGGCCGACACGCGGGCGGAGATGGCGCGGGTCGAAGAGCGTCTCAAGGGCAATGTCGCGGCGCGGCAGCAGATCGAGCGGCAGATCGGTGAAATTCTAGGTATTTCCGCCGACCGCACGGCGGAGGCCGCCGGGATCAAGCCCGAAGCCGCCCTGCCCGAGGAAGCGGCGACCGAAGCGCGTGTCGATAGGCTCAAGGCCGAACGCGAACGGCTTGGCGGGGTCAACCTCATGGCCGAGCAGGAGGCCGAGGAGGTTCAGGACAAGCTCGACAAGATGGTGGCCGACCGCGAAGATCTGATCGCGGCCATCGCCAAGCTCAGGACGGGCATTTCGAACCTCAATCGCGAGGGCCGCGCGCGACTCAACGAGGCGTTCGAAAAGGTCAACACGCACTTCCGTGAACTGTTCACGACCCTGTTCGGCGGCGGAACGGCGGAGCTGACGTTCGTCGAAAGCGACGATCCGCTCGAGGCCGGGCTGGAAATCATCGCTCGCCCGCCGGGCAAGAAGCCGCAGACCATGACGCTGCTTTCGGGCGGCGAGCAGGCGTTGACGGCGATGAGCCTGATCTTTGCGGTATTCCTCACCAACCCCGCGCCGATCTGCGTGCTCGACGAAGTGGACGCACCGCTCGACGACGCCAATGTCGAGCGGTTCTGCAATTTGCTCGATTCCATGCGTCAACGCACCGAAACCCGCTTTGTCGTCGTCACCCACAACCCGATCACCATGAGCCGCATGGACCGGCTGTTCGGCGTCACCATGCCCGAACGCGGCGTGAGCCAATTGGTATCGGTCGATCTGCGCACCGCTGAAACCTTTCTGGAGGCAAGCTGATGACACCCGAACTGGCCAATATCGCAATCATCGTCGCCCGGCTGCTGGTGGGCGCGTTGTTCATCATTGGCGGGTTACGCCACTTCCCCGTGCTCGACGCGATGACCGCGGCGATGAAGGAACGCGGCGTCCCCCAGCCCAAGGCGGTGCTGATCGTTGGCACGATCTACCAGATCGTGCTCGGCATCACGCTTGCGCTCGGGCTGTTCGTTGTCCCTTCGGCTCTTGGGCTTATCGCGTTCACGATTATTGCGACGTTCATGATGCTCAATTTCTGGGACAAGGAGGGAGCGCAGCGGGCGGCGCTGTTTAACGGCTTTCTGTCCAATGTCGCGATCGTGGGCGGGCTCCTGGCACTGGCGGCGACCGCCTGATCGGCGCAACAGAATCTCTTGGCCTGTCATGGTGCGACCACAATCGAAGCGTTGACGCAATGCCGCACCCGTATCTTTCCACATCAAGCCATTGATTAGCCTGCATAATTTGCCGTCCACGCGTGCTTGACACCTTGGGGAGCCCCAACTATGGTGCGCGCGACTTTGAAGGCACCCTCTTGCCGGGTGTCCGGCTGGGCTGGAGCGGTGGTTTGAAGTGACCAATCCGAACGACGATCCTGCCGGAAAATCGCCTTCCCCGGGCCAATCGGAGACATCCGATCTGGCGGCTCGGATCAGGAAGGCGCAGGAAGCGCGTGCTGCGGCAAATGCCAGCCAGCAGGCGTCCCGGCAGGAAGATATGTCGACGCTGGCGCGGGGTTTACGCATCGGCGCCGAGTTTGTGGCAGCCATTCTGGTCGGTTCGGGTATCGGCTACCTGATTGACATGTTTGCCGGCACGGCACCTTGGGCTTTGCTCATCATGTTCATGCTGGGGTTTGGTGCTGGAATTTTGAACGTCACTCGTGTAGTGGCGGAGCTGAATGCGAACAAGACCGGGTCGAAAGACGCGGACGGTATGGACTGAAGGGCGAGATAGGGGCTTAGACCTTGGCGAACGATCCGATTCACCAATTTGTCATCTACGACATCTTCACCCTCGGAACCATCGGCGGCGATGGAACGGCGGGCAGCGGAATCACCCTTTCGTTCACCAATTCATCCCTGTTCATGGTGCTGACGACGCTGACGATCTGCACCTATCTGATCCTGTCCACCCGCGGTCGCGGACTGGTGCCCAATCGCTGGCAGCTCTCGAGCGAAATGGCGTATGAATTCGTCGCCAACATGGTGCGAAGTAGCGCTGGAACCGACGGGATGAAGTTCTTCCCGTTCGTCTTCTCGCTGTTCATGTTCATCTTCATCGGCAACATGTTCGGCATGGTGCCCTATTTCTATACCTTCACCAGCCAGATCATCGTTACTTTCGCCCTGGCTATGCTGGTGATGGCCGTCGTCGTGGGCTATGGGTTCTACAAGAACGGTCCGAAATTCCTCAAGCTCTTCGTTCCCAGCGGCGTTCCGGCCTATATCGTGCCGATCGTGACGTTCATCGAGGTCATCTCCTTCCTCTCGCGTCCGATTTCGCTCTCGGTTCGTCTGTTCGGCAACATGCTGGCAGGACACATCACACTCAAGGTATTCACCGGCTTCGTGGTTTCTCTCGCTTCGCTGGGTGCGCTCGGCGTCCTGGGGGCCATTCTGCCGCTTCTCATGGGCGTCGCGATTACCGGTCTCGAATTCCTGGTGGGCTCGGTTCAGGCATATGTCTTTGCCGTTCTGACCTCCATGTACCTCAACGATGCGCTCCACCCCTCGCATTAAACTCCAATCGACTTCGTTACATTTCAGGCTTTGAAAGGATCACAAAATGGAAGCTGAAGCCGCAAAGTACATCGGTGCCGGCATCGCGTGTCTGGGTATGGCGGGCGCCGCCATCGGCGTGGCCAACATCTTCGGGAACTTCCTCTCGGGTGCGCTGCGCAATCCGTCGGCCGCTCCCAGCCAGTCGGGCAATCTGATCTTCGGTTTCGCCGTGACCGAAGCTCTGGGCATCTTCTCGTTCCTGGTTGCCCTTCTGCTCCTGTTCGTGGTCTAATTTTCCACAACAGCCTAACGAAAGGTGGCCGGAGCACGCTTCGGCTGCCTTGTCATGTGTCGGCACTCGAGCCGGCCCACCAGACTTTCCAATTGGCGGATAGCGCATGATTAGCCAGGTCCAGGCTCAGGAAGCGGCAGTCGAAGAGGCCGTAGAGCCGCTCGAGTCCAACATCGTCTCGCTCGAAGAGTCTCCGGACGGCGAAACGCACGAAGTGGTCGGCGCCGCTGGCGAAGAGCACGTTACGGGTGTTTTTCCTCCCTTCGATGCGACGACTTATCCCTCCCAGCTCCTGTGGCTGGTGATTACCTTCGCCGCGCTTTATTTCGTGATGAAGCGGGTCGCCCTGCCCCGGATCGGCGAAATCCTCGAGGAACGTCGCGACCGGATCGAAGGCGATCTGGCCGAGGCCGAGCGGCTTCGCCAGAAGACCGACCAGGCAATCGCCTCTTATGAAGCAGCGCTTGCCGAGGCACGGGCCAACGCCCACAAGATTGCCGAGGCAGCTCGCGCCGAGAACAAGACCAAGCTCGACGCTGCTCGCGCCAAGGTCGAAGCCAATCTCGCCAAGAAGGTGACGGAGGCGGAAGCCAGGATCGCGGAAACCAAGACCGAAGCCCTGGGGCATGTGGACGAGATCGCCACCGAAACCGCTCAGGCGGTCGTGGCCCAGCTCGTCGGCAATGTCTCGGATGCCGACGCCCGCGAAGCGGTCGTCAAGGTCAGCAAGGAGTAATCGGAAATGGAACTCGATGCCACTTTCTGGGCCCTCATTGCGCTTCTGATCTTTTTTGCGATCGTCATCTATTTCAAGGCTCCCAGCCTCGTCACGCGCACGTTGGACGCCCGTATCGCCAAGATCGAAGCCGATCTCGACGAAGCCCGGCGTTTGCGCGAGGAAGCCCAGTCGCTGCTCGCCGAATATGAGCGCAAGCGCAAGGCCGCCGAAAGCGAAGCCGAGGATATCGTCGCCGCGGCCAAGGACGAAGCCGAACGCCTGACCGCCGAGGCCGAAGCGGCGCTCGAGGACATGGTTGCCCGCCGGACCAAGGCCGTCGAGGACAAGATCGCACAGGCAGAGGCCCAGGCGATTTCCGAAGTGCGGGCACGGTCCGCCGATGTCGCCATCGAGGCGGCGAGGCTGCTGCTTGCCGATCAGGTCAAGGAAAACGGCGGCGCGCTGGTCGATCAGTCGATCAAGGATGTCGCCAGCCGGCTCAACTGAGAGCCGAACGATTGGAATTTTTGAACGGGCCCTTCGGGGCCCGTTTTTTGTGAGCATGAAAAGGAGAGAGCAATGAGCATCGAACGCCTTCACCCCGGCCCGCGCATGAGCCAGGCCGTCAAGCACGGCAACACCCTGTATCTGGCCGGTCAGGTGGCCAATGACGAATTCGCGACGATCGAAGAACAGACCGCACAGGTGCTCGCCAAGATCGATGCGCTTCTCTCCGAAGCGGGCAGCAGCAAATCCAAGGTGCTCTCCGCGCAGGTACTGCTGACCAACATCGTCGATTTCTCTGCAATGAACTCAGTCTATGACAAATGGGTCGATCCGGCCAATCCGCCGGCCCGTGCATGCTATGAAGCGCGTCTGGCCTCGCCGAACCTGCGGGTGGAAATCATCGCCGTAGCGGCGCTGGATTGATCAAAAAAGGCGGCTTGAAGCCGCCTTTTTTCATGCCCAATCGACCCATCGGCCGTGATAGTCGGAAAGCCCCACGGTTTCCAGTTCGCCACTGCCCGGCCACACGGTTTGCTTGAGTATGGCGCCCGCCGGATGATCTTCGGCTTCCATGTACATCCAGACAAGCGGGCTGTCGGCGGTTGCGTTGGCACCCGCCAGTTCGAACGCGGCGGCGATACGGTCCTTCGTCGCCTGTGAAAGATATTGCCAAACGATAGTGTGGAAGAACACGCGCGCGACGCCCGGCTCGGGCGTTTCGGCCAGTCTGGCTTCCACCCATTCGGCCGCGTCGGCCTTTTCCACCGTATAGGGCATAGAAGCGGCGGCCGAGAGCGCCGCCGAGACGCGACCGATGCGGTTGTGTTGATCGGCCCAGATATAGGCTAGCTGCCGCTCGACGCTTTCGGGATTGTGCGGGTCGAGCGGATTGCGATCGCAGCCGGCGCGACTGGCGATTTCCAACTCTGCGTCCAGAAGCGGAATATTGCCGCGCCATTCGCTCTCGATATTGACGAGAGCGTTGCCGGGTCCCCATTCACGGTCATTGCCCAAATCGTAATGATAGGTATCGAAGGCCAGGTTCAGCCCGGCGCTTGCCCCGACCTCATAGAGAGCCAGCGGCATTTCCAGCCGTTCGGTGAGCCGCAGCGCCATGCCCAGCAGGGGCGAAGAGCGGGAAACCTCGTTGGTTTGCGGCGGGCTGTCCAGGAAATCGTGCAGGAAATCGTCGTGCTTTTCGATGGCGCTTTCGATCGCGGCCCAAAGCTGGTCGGGCTTGGCTTCGAGCGGCGGGTAAAGCTGCGCCAGATCGCGCGCGCGTCCCGAGCGGGCGAGTGCGTGGAGTGCGCCGGCGGCGCGCAGGGCAATCGCATCGGCGCGCGCCGATGGCGGCCAGTTGAGGATACGCGCCCCGAATCGCGACGAATCAGTCAGCCTTTCGGCAAGCAGATCGCAGAGTGTGGCGGTGAAAGGGGAGCCCAAACTTCGGCAGGCCTCGGCCTGAAACCTGAAGGTTTCAAGCACGTGGGGGTTCATATTCGACATCGACGCCCTCCGACTTGTACCGTCGAAGTTTAAGGGGTTTGCCGGGCCGGTCAAAGATGTTTTTGCCTCCCCACCCGATCGCGGGGAGGCAAATGCTCTATTCGGCGGCCTGTCGATCGTCGGTCGGAGCCGACCATTTGAGACGCGGCTGGCGGGCGGCGCGGGTCTCGTCCAGGCGGCGCAGCGGCGCCCGCATGGGAGCCGACGTAAAGCGTGCCGCATTGCCGCTGCGGGCGTCTTCCGCCAATTCCCGCATGGTCGCAACGAAGGTATCGAGCGTCTGGAGCGACTCGCTTTCGGTCGGCTCGATCAGCATGGCGCCGTGGACGACGAGGGGGAAATACATCGTCATGGGGTGGAAGCCCTCATCGATCATCGCCTTGGCGAAATCGAGGGTGGATATTCCCGTGCCCTTGAGGAATTCATCGTCGAAAATCACTTCATGCATGACCGGCTGGCCGTTGAAGGGCGACGAGAAGAGATCCTGCAGCCTGGCCTTGAGATAGTTGGCGTTGAGAACGGCATCACGCGCCGCCTGGGCCAGCCCGTCGGCACCGTGGCTGAGCATATAGGTCAGCGCCCGCACATACATGCCCATCTGGCCGTGGAAGGCCGTGAGGCGCCCGAACGCTTCGCCATCGGCGTGCTCGACCAGTTCGACCCGCTCGCCATCCTTGCGGAGGAAGGGGACCGGCGCGTAGGGCGCCAGAGCTTCGGACAGCACTACAGGTCCCGCTCCCGGCCCACCGCCGCCATGCGGTGTCGAGAACGTCTTGTGGAGGTTGATGTGCATGGCATCGATGCCCAGATCGCCCGGCCGCACGACGCCCATGATGGCGTTGAAATTGGCGCCATCGCAGTAGAAATAGGCGCCTGCCTCATGGACGGCTTCAGCGATTTCGATGATCTGAGGCTCGAACAATCCGCAGGTGTTGGGATTGGTGAGCATGATCGCCGCGACATCGCTGGAAAGCGCGGCCTTAACGGCGGCGACATCGACAGTGCCGTTCTCGTTGGCGTCGATCGATTTGACGGTGTAGCCGAGAAAGGCGGCGGTCGCCGGATTGGTGCCGTGGGCGCTTTCGGGCACGAGCACGATATTGCGGTGCCCCTGCCCCTTGGCGGCGTGGGCGGCCTTGATGGCCATCATGCCGCACAATTCGCCATGGGCGCCGGCCTTGGGCGAAAGCGAGACGGCGGCGGTGTTGGTCAACTCCATCAGCCAATGGCTGAGCTGGGCCATCACATCGAGCGCGCCCTCAACCGTGGAAACCGGCTGGAGCGGGTGGATATCGGCAAAGCCGGGCAGCCGGGCCATTTTTTCGTTGAGGCGCGGGTTGTGCTTCATGGTGCACGAACCGAGCGGATACATCCCCGAGTCGATCGAGTAATTCCGGCGCGACAAACGCACGTAATGGCGCATGGCTTCCGGTTCGGTCAGTCCCGGCAGGTCCAGCTCGCTCTTGCGACGCAGGCCGCCCAGCCGGGCGTCCGAAACCTCGACATCGGGCAGGTCGACGCCCGAATGATCGCGGTCGCCAATCTCGAACAGCAAAGGTTCGGCCGGCAGCAGCGCCGAGCCGGGGGAGGCCTGGGCTTGCCCGGCGACTGGTGCGGTGGGACGCCCCTGGGTGTTCATGCTCATGCGAGTTCTCCCTTGAGGGCGTCGACCAGGGCGGCGATATCGGCGTCGGTCGTTAATTCGGTGGCGGCGAGGACGAGGAGATTTTCGACCTCGGGCTTGCCCGGTTCGAGCCGGGAAACCGGCAGGCCGGCGAGAATTCCCTTGGCGGCCAGCGCTTCGACGAGAGCTGCGGCGGGAACCGGCAGGCGAACCGTCATTTCGTTGAAGAACGTATCGTTGAGCACTTCAAGACCCGCGCCGGTCAGGGCATCGGCCAGTTCGACCGCGCGCGAATGGTTGAGCTTGGCGAGGCGCGTCAGCCCCTTTTCGCCCAGCAGCGAAAGATGGATGGAAAACGCCAGGGCGCAGAGGCCCGAATTGGTGCAGATGTTGGAGGTCGCCTTTTCGCGCCGGATGTGCTGCTCGCGGGTGGAGAGCGTCAAAACGAAACCGCGCTGCCCATCCGCATCGACCGTTTCGCCGCAGAGGCGTCCCGGCATCTGGCGGATGAATTTCTCGCGGCAGGCCAGCAGGCCGACATAGGGACCGCCGAAGGTCAGCGGGTTGCCGAGCGACTGGCCTTCGGCCACGACGATATCGGCGCCCAGTGCGCCGGGAGCTTCGAGCAGGCCCAGGGAGACGATTTCGGTCACCACCACGATCAGCAACGCACCCTTGGCGTGGGCGGCCTCGGCGAGCGCCGACACATTACGCAGATGGCCGTAGAAATCGGGGGTCTGGATGACGATGGCGGCGGTATCGTCATCGATGTGGTCGACGATGTCGCCCTGCCCTTCCGGCGAGGGTGAAAGGCATTCGAGGCCTTCTTCGCCCGAAAGGTAGGTCACCACCGTGTCGCGGTATTGCGGATGCAGGCCGCCCGACAGGAAAACCTTGTTCTTTTTGGTGATGCGCCGGGCCATGAGAACCGCTTCGGCGGTCGCCGTAGAGCCGTCATACATCGAGGCGTTGGCGACATCCATGCCGGTCAGATGCGCCACCTGGGTCTGGAACTCGAAGAGCATCTGGAGCGTGCCCTGCGAGATTTCCGGCTGGTAGGGTGTATAGGCCGTGAGCCATTCCGAGCGCTGGATCAGATGATCGACAGTGGCCGGAACGTGGTGGCGATAAGCGCCGGCGCCCACGAAGAACGGACCGTCGCCGGCCGCGTGGTTCTTTTTGGCCAGTGCCCGCATATGTGCCTCGACGGCGAATTCGGGCTGATAGCCGGGCAAATCGGGGCTGAACGTGCCAAGCACCGATTTGGGGACGGCGGCAAAAAGATCATCGATCGATGATGCGCCGATGGTTGCCAGCATATGCTGGCGATCGGCGGCGGAATGGGGAAGGTAGCGCATCGCGGCTCCGGAAGAATTAAAGACTAGGCCGTGTGCTCGGCGTAACCGGCTTCATCCAGGAGGCCGTCGAGTTCGGTTTCGTCGGAAAGTTCGAGCTTGAAAATCCAGCCGCCCGTCTCGGCGCCCGAATTGATGAGACCGGGTTCGTCCGCGAGCGCCTCGTTGATTTCGGTCACCGTTCCCGAGATCGGAGCGTAAATCTCCGAAGCGGCCTTGACCGATTCGACGACGGCGGCTTCGTCGCCCTTCTTGAAGGTGGCGCCGACGGCGGGCAGTTCGACGAAAACGATATCGCCGAGCTGTTCCTGCGCGTAGCTGGAGATGCCGACGGTGCCGATTTTGCCTTCGGTGCGGACATATTCATGATCGGTGGTGTAGCGGGTGGTCATGGTGAGGTCCCCTTGTGGACTTAAGCCGGTTTGCGGAAATAACGCTGCGGAACGAATGGCAGTTTCACGATGATGCCGGAAATGGGCTTGCCGCGCACCATCGCCGTCACCGCCTCGCCTTCCCGCGCGAGCGCGGCGGGCACATAGCCCATGGCGATCGAAGCCTGGGCCGTGGGCGCAAAGGTGCCCGAGGTTATCTTGCCGATGATCGCGCCCTCGGCATCGACCAGTTCGGCGCCCTCACGCACCGGCTGGCGGCCTTCGAAGCGGATGCCGACGCGCTTGTTTTCGACGCCGTTGGCGAGCCTGTCGAGAACGACATCCGCGCCTGTAAACCCGCCCTCGGAGCGGCGGCGCTTGCCGATGGCAAAGAGCAGTCCGGCGGAAACCGGATCGACGGCGTCGGTCATGTCGTGACCGTAAAGGCAGAGCCCGGCTTCAAGCCGCAAGCTGTCGCGCGCGCCAAGGCCCGCCGGTTCGACGGATGGGTCGGCGATCAGCAGATCGAACAGCGCAGGCGCATCGCGATTGGCAATCGAGAGTTCGAAACCGTCTTCGCCCGTATAGCCCGCGCGCGAGACATGAGCGTCAATGCCCGCGACAGTGGCCGGACCGGCCTGCATGAAACCGAGCTTTTCGGTGATGTCGCTGTGCCGGGAAAGCACTTCGGCGGCGCGCGGTCCCTGCAATGCGATGAGCGAAAGATCGTCGCGCAACTCGAAAGAGACATCGGCGGATGCCTTGGCGCGCATGAACTGGAGATCGTGGTGCTTACGGGCCGCGTTGACCACCATATAGATGACGCCATCGGCGGCCTGCCCTTCGGCGGGGCGGGTGACGATCAGGTCATCCTCGATGCCGCCCTCCTCGTTGAGCAATACCGTGTAGCGCATTTCGCCTGGGGCGAGGGATTGAAGATCGGCAGGGGTCAGGCGCTCGAGCGCTGTGATGGTCGAGGCGTGATCAGGGCCGGTAACGACCAATTGGCCCATATGGGAGACATCGAAAAGGCTCGCGGCATCGCGGGTGTGATTGTGCTCTGCAACGATGCCCGCATACTGAACCGGCAGTGCATAGCCACCGAACTCGACGATCCGTCCGCCTGCGGCGACATGGCGGTCGTAGAGCGCTGTCTTGAGAAGGTCATTAAGGGCCTGGTTGCCCATGTCGGTCTCTCCGGTTAACCACAAGCGACACCCCGCGACGCGACAATTCTGCCGCGTATCCTAGCGTGGTGCCCCCTCTGTCGGTCAACCTGAGAGATTTCCCGGAGCCTTGACGCTCCAGTTACGCCCGTCGGTGGGAAACGCTTCCGCTTCCGCTTTCCAGAGTTCGGGCTGATGCACGTTCTGCTTGCGCAGTCCGGGCACAGCCCTGTTTTTGCCTGTCGCGTTGCCGAACCGGAAAACCGGTATTCACTTTTCCTGGCAACGCTTCGAGCTCAGCGGTCCGTTTTGCCTGAGAGTTTCCGGGGCGGTTGCTCCTTCGGCGTCCCGGCTCTCATGGCCGGGATCTCTCCCGCTGATGGCGGCGACCATGGAAGAAAGCCCGGTCGCCGTCAATCGGTTAGTTGTCGAAACCCACCCAAATGGTGATGCTCTCGCCGCCCACATAGGGGATGGCGACATTCTCGACGGTGTGACTGAACTCGTTGGTGCTGGCGGGATCGGCAGTTACCGCGAGGTCGTAGCGTTCGGAGAACACGGCAAGTCTGTCGCGCTGCACGGCAAAGCGCAAGGGAACGGTTACGTTGCCGCTGGAGCCCGAGGGGCCGACGATAACACGGCCGACGGCGCCCATGTTGACGGTGATCTGGCCGTTGGAAACCACGCAATTGCGCGAAACACGGTCGATAACCCCCTGATATCGCAACGCGCTGGGATCGGAACTGCGGTTGCCGGCGTAGGAGCGGTAGAACTCGGCCCCTTCGCGAATGCGGATCGGCGGGCATTCCGTAGCGATCGCCGGCATGGCGCCGCTCGCTGCCTGCGCGATCTGGGATTGGCTGGCATTGAGGTTGGCATAGCTTGCGTCATCGCTGCCGCCGAACATCGAGCCCATCGAGCACCCGGCAACAAGCGCCGCGAGCGCCGTTCCCATAGCAATACGCAAGACAGTGCGAACCATTGCGTCTATCCCTTCCAGAAACGTCAGGCCGACAGGGCTTCGAGCATGGCCGGCGCGCCAGAACTGGTCACTTCACCCGGGGCACCTTCGACATTGACGGCCTCGACGATACCATTGCGGATCAAAAGTGACGAACGCGTAAAGCGCATGCCTAGACCACCGGCCGTCAGGTCGCGCTCCAGCCCCAGTTTCTCCGCGAGCTGACCGAGGCCATCCGCGATGAATTCGAGCGTTCCCAGCGCACCGCTCGCCTCCGCCCAGGCCTTGACCACGTGGTGGTCGTTGACGGTGCCGCAGACGATCTTGTCGACGCCGGCGGCCTTGAGCTTTTCGGCCGCCGCCAGATATCCGGGAAGATGGTTGAGATGGCAAGTGGGCGTAAAAGCGCCGGGGACGGTGAAGAAAACCACAGTACCCGAGCCCAGGATATCGGTGCTTGTCGCGTCGCTCACCCCGGTTTCGGTGATGTGTTTGACGGGCACCGAAGGAATGGGCTGGCCGGGCTCGATGGTCATTGAGGAATCCTCGTGCGATCAACAAAAAATGCCAGACACAGGACGATTACGGCCAGACTAAGATTGCCGGCTGCGTTCAGCCCCGATCGGCTGATATTGTCATAGGAGAATTCCTCTCCCGCGTCGAGGCTGGCGAGGACCTATTCGCCGGCCTCTCCGAGGTCGAGCGGGCGGAGGATTTCGAACGGGCCGTCTGGCGTATCGAAGGTGAAGCGCGCCTGCGGGTCGCTGATGCCCTCGACATCGACGCGCCCGAGCAACGGAAAGGAAAGCGAAGTTCCGTCCGAAGCGGTTTCCGGTTCCCCGAAGAGGAGGTTTGAGCCGGCGATTTCGGCGATCATCGATGCCGGATCGAATTGAGGATCGTCCAGAGCGACGGTTATGGTGCCGTCTTGCGGGTCGAAAGCGGCGTCTCCGAGCAGGCCTTCGCCATCATGGGGCAAGGGAACCGTCGCCAGTGCCTGCCGGATGCGCAAACCGCTCGCACTATCGGGCGCGTCGAGGTCGGGCGTCAGTTCGAACCGCGCGTTGACCGGAACGCAGATATCGGAGCACACGCCCATCATCACGTCGGCGACGAGCTGCGGGCTGTCGCCTTTCACCCAAACCTGGAACGGGATGACGACATGGCCGTAAAAGGCATGGTCGAGATACCCTCCGGCGGTTTCGCGGCGGGGATAGGGCCAGGCGACCTCAAGTTCGCGTATGCCCTGCGATCCGGCCGTATCGATGGTCAGCGGGATACCCGATTCACCGGGGATACGCCAATAGGTCTTGGTCGAGGCAGGCATATCGACCTCGAGCCCCATCCAGACCGCCCCATCCTCTGAAACGCGATCGGACGAGATCATCCGCACCGATACATCGGGCGCCACGCCCACCCAATCGGTCTCGATAGCCTGGGCGGGAACGGCCAGAATCAGAATGGCGATGAACAGAGGCGCGCTTTTCATGGTCACGATCATTAGTCCAGCATACAAGGACGGGAAAGGGGCGAGCGATCATGGCTTCGTGATCTTTGAAGATTTGAATATCGCGCGGAATTCTTTAGGCTTGGGAAAGACGGCGGGCAGAAAGCGAGTTGAGTATGGATACACTCAAGGGACAGTTTCTTGTTGCGACGCCGGACATGGGCGATGAACGATTTGCCGAGACGGTCGTGTATCTCATCGCCCATGGGGACGACGGCGCGATGGGGCTGGTCATCAACCAGCCCATGGAAGACATGCACCTTTCCGATATCCTCGTCGAGCTCGATCTGGGCGAGGAGGAAGACACGATCCGCATCCCCGACCGGCTGCTCAAGCAGGATGTCTTCAAGGGCGGACCAGTGGATTCGAGCCGCGGCTTCGTGCTTCACACGTCCGATTATTCCGGAGACGGCAATTCCTATCCGGTGGACGGCGACATCTGTCTAACTGCAACCCTCGATGTGCTGCGCGCCATGATGCAGGGCAAGGGCCCCCGGCACAGCCTGCTGGCGCTGGGCTATTGCGGCTGGAGCGCAGGACAACTCGAAGAGGAGTTGCGCCAGAACGGCTGGTTGACCGCCGCTCGATCCGACGATTTGCTCTTTTCGGTGCCGCCGCGCCGGAAATACGACGCGGCACTGGCCGCCATCGGGGTGACTCGGGCCACGCTCAGCCCGACGTCAGGCAACGCTTAGTGTCGTTCAGCGCTTCCGAACCGCAAAAGTGTTCCCACTTTTGCTGGAAGCGCTCTAGGCCTTTGCCTTTTCGCCAGCCTGCGCCTGCAAACGGCGCTGGAATTCCGCCCCCGGCATGGCCGCGCCGAAGGCAAAGCCTTGGGCATAGCGGCAGTTGAGACTTTTGAGCCGGGCGATCTCGTCCTCGGTCTCGACCCCTTCGGCGACCAGCGAAAGATCGAGTTCCCGCGCCAGCGTCACCACCGAACCGATGATGGGGATTTGCGTGTGCGATATGCCGCTGTCGTCGCGGATTTGCACGAAGGGCGCGGGTAGCTTGATGGTATCGAACGGGAAGCGATGCAGATAGGAGAGCGAGGAATACCCCGTCCCGAAATCGTCAAGCGCCAGGCCAAGCCCCAGGGATTTGAACGCCTCTAGCATATAGACGGCATGCTCGGGATTGCCCATCACTTGGCTTTCGGTGATCTCGAGCTTCATGTGGCGGGCCACCGACTTATTCTGCGCGACCAGCGTGCGCATATCGTTGAGCAGCGTTTCGCTGGTCAGTTGTGCGGCCGAGAGGTTGACCGAGACGTAGAACTCCTCGGGCAGCTTCATCGAGGATATCCACTGCCGGGTTTGTTCGGCCGCTTCCTCAAAGGCGAGGCGGCCGAGCTTTTCGATCTGGCCGGTCCGCTCGGCGAGCGGGATGAAGGAGCTGGGGCTGACCTGACCACGCTCGGGATGGTTCCAGCGCATCAGCGCTTCGGCACCGACGATCCTGTTGCCGTTCTGGATATCGACGATCGGCTGATAGAGCAATTGCAGGTCGCGGCGTTCAAGCGCGTCCTTGAGGTCGTCTTCCAGCGCCTGGGCATAGACGGCGATGGAGCGGGTCGCGGCGCGGAAAGCCTCGATGCGGTCGCCGCCATGGCGTTTGGCGTAATGCATGGCAAGCTCGGCGTCGCGCAGGACATCTTCGGCTTCAGCCGGCTTGTTGTCGTAGATGGTGATCCCGATCGAAACGGTGAGCGTCATGTCGCGATCGCCGAAGTTGAAGGGATTGCGCAGCGCCTTGCGCATCTGCTCGGCCACGTCGGCGATCTTGGAGGCCGACTGCTCGGACAGCAACACGACAGCGAACTGATCGCCCGAGATGCGGGCCAGTGTATCGAGGGGGCGCAAAAGGCGCGTCAGCCGCCGGGAGACGGCCAGAAGCAGCGAATCGGCCGCCATATGGCCAATGCGCTCGTCGATATCGGTGAATTTGTCGAGATCGATGAGGAAGACGGCGGGTTTGACCTCGTTGAACTCGCGTGACCGCACGAGCGCCCGTTCGAGACGGTCGAGAAAGAGCTGGCGGTTCGGCAGCCCGGTCAGGCTGTCGTGAACCGCGTCATGCAGCAGCCGGTCGCGGGCGGCGCGTTCGTCGGTCACGTCCTGCAAGGTGCCCACGATGCGGTTGACCTGATTGTCACCGCCCAGCACCGGTTTGACGCGCATGCGGAAGGCACGATAGCTGCCGTCGAACCCGGCGATGCGGATATCTGAATTGACCTTGCCGCGCTTGAGTTCGATCAGCGTGTCGAGCGCCGTCCTGAACCGGTCGCGATCCTCTGGGTGGACGCGATCCAGCCAGCGTTTGATGGCGCCCCGCAGCGCTCCTTTGCGCTCTCCCAGCCGCACCGCGAGTTCGTCGGAAACGTTGACGCGGTCGCGATCGATATTCCAATCGAAAACGAAATCGCCAGATCCGGTCATGGCGAGGGCTCGCCGCTCCACTTCCGAGAGGGCGCCGATGGAAACCTGCCCGTCGGAGAACGCGTGCTGGACGGCGGTGAAGCCCAGCAGCATGACGATCAGCACGAGACCGCCGGCCACGGCGGATTGGGCAATATCGTTGGAGACCTGCCCGGAAACCACCATCCACGCATAAACCAGCCAGGCGAGATAAATCACCCAGGTGGGCACCAGCAGGACCGCCCGGTCATAGCCGCGGATAGACAGCAGCAGGATGAGGAACAGGCCCATCAGCCCGATAAGGGCGAGCGAGGTTCGCGCAATGCCAGCCGCCAGGGCAGGATTGAAGAACGCATAGACGAACAGCGCCAGAAAGATCGCCGACAGCCCCAACGCCATATGCGTAAAGCGGAAATGCCATCGGTGGAGGTTGAGGTAAATGAACAGGAACCCGAACAGGGTGGTGGCGAGGGCGGCCTCCGCCGCCGCCCGGAAGGGCTGAATTTCCGCGTTGGAAACGCCCAGCAGCGGGCCGAAAATGCCGAAATCGATGAGCAGATAGGCAAGCACCGCCCAGGCAAGCAGCGCCGTCGCGGGGAAGACCCCCCTGCCCTTGACCACGAACATGATGGTCAAAAACACCGCCGCAAGGCTCGAAATGCCGAGCACCGTGCCCCGAAACAGGGTGAAGGAGTTGATATAGTCGCGATAGGCGTCCGGCTCCCAGAGATACAACTCGGGAAGCGTTTGTGACCTCAGTTCGGCAACGAGAGTCACCGTGGCACCGGGATCGATAACGATATCGAAAACATCAGCTTCCGAATCGGGCACGCGTTCGGGACGCAGGCCGTGACTGGGCGTGAGGGCGGTGATGCGGCCCGATCCGAGATCGGGGTGGAACACGCCTGAGCCCGGCAGCCGGAAATAGGGCGCGACCAGCAGGCGCTCGATCTGTACGTCGCTTTCGTTGCGCAGCGCGAAAACGGCCCAGTTGGGATTGTTGCCTTCGGTGATCGAAATCACCTCGATGCGGCGGATGATGCCGTCTTCCCCCGGCGCAGTACTGATCTGCACCCGGCCATCTTCGCCGGGCAGGACATCGATCGCCGCGCCCAGATTGACCGCGTTGATCCCTTCGGGAATCGTAACGACCTCGAAAGCGCCCGCCCTACCCGCCGTTCCAGCCAGCGCTACGACGAGCACCGTTAAAATGACCAGAAAGCGGGCGGGGTTAAATGACATAAATCAGAGATCCTGAAATCAATATCCAGTGGTAGCGGGATTTCGCGCAGTTTGGCAATCGAGCAGAATGCGGTTTCAAAAGCATTGTCGCGGTTGCGGCACGTAAAAGGCTTTCAGCCGGCCAAACCGTTGTATTGTTCGCGGGTGAGCGCAAACAGCATGTGATCCCTCCACTCACCGTTGATCTGGAGATAGTGCTCGGCAATACCGATCTCGCGAAATCCATTGGCCGTGAGAACCCGGCGGGATGCGGTATTGTCCGGGAGGCAGGCTGCCTCGATGCGATGCAGGCTCAGGGTGTCGAAGACAAACGGCAAGATCAGGGCAACCGAGCGGGTCATTATGCCTTTTCCCGCAAATTCGGCGCCCATCCAATATCCCAGGGTCACGTTCTGGAAGGCGCGGCGGCGCACATTGGAAAGCGTCAACCCGCCCACCAGCGTCGAACGCCGGCCGCTCTGGGTGAAGATGAAGAAGGAAAACTCGGTGCCATAGAGCGCATCGCGGCGGTTTCGGCGTACGCGGGTGGTGAAATTGCGCGCCGACAAATCCACTTCCGACCAGCGCGGCTCGAATGGAGCGAGGAACGACCGGCTGGCGAGACGCAGGCTGCGCCAGACCTGATAGTCGTTCTGCCGGGGCGATCGGATCAACAATCCATCGCCGCGAATTTCAGGCGTCGTCTGGCGAATGGAGGCGAAGGTGAACACGCGCGTCCGGCTGGTTACTTGAAGCTATCCACTATGCGATCGTATTGCGGTATCCCCCCGACCGGGCCGATACCGGCAACGGCGGGCTTGGCATCGCCGAATATCTGCCCTGCCACGTGTCGCACACGCTCGGCGTCGATCCGGTTTATCCGGTCGACGGTCTCCTGAAGCGGTATCGGGCGCCCCCAGAGAATCTGCTGGCGGGCAAGCTGCCCTGCCCGCGACGACGGGCTTTCGAGGGACATCAGAAGGCCCGCGCGAATCTGAGCACGCACACGGCTGACTTCGGCGTCGGTGATGTCATGGGCCGATTTCTGCAATTCTTCGAGCATGACGGGCAAAAGCTCTTCCACATCTTCAGCGCCCGTCGCGGCGGCGACGCCGAAGACGCCGCTATCGGCGAACGCCCAGTGGAAGGCATAGACCGAATAGCACAGGCCCCGACGCTCGCGCACTTCCTGGAACAGACGGGAGCTCATGCCCCCGCCCAGAATCGAGGAGAGGATCTGCGCGGCATAAAAGCCATCGGAATTGTAGGCCCGCCCTTCGAGGCCGAGGACGATATGGGCCTGTTCGTGGTCCGAGACTTCTCTGAACTCGCCGCCGACGTAGTGGGCTTTTTCCGGCGTCGGCGCGCCCGTGGGCTTCAAATCGTGGAAGCGATCATTGGCAAGATCGACCAATTCGTCGTGATCGACGCTGCCCGCCGCCGAAATTACCATCCTGTCGCCGACATAGTGGCTGTCGAGATAGGCGCGGATCGAATCGGGATCGAACCCGCGAACGGAGGCTTCCGTGCCCAGGATGGTGCGTCCGATCGCCTGATCGGGATAGGCGGCAGCCTGGAACAGATCGAAGACATGATCGTCCGGATTGTCGTGGGTTGACCCGATCTCCTGGCAGATGACCCGCTGCTCGCGGGCCAATTCGGCAGGGTCGAACACCGAGTTCTGGAGGATATCCGAGAGAATATCGGCGGCGAGCGCGACATCGTCCTTGAGCACCCGGGCGAAATAGCCGGTGTGTTCGATCGAGGTCGCCGCGTTGATGTCGCCGCCCACCGATTCGATGGCCTCGGCGATCTCGCGGGCCGACCGCCGGGTCGTGCCCTTGAAAGCCATGTGTTCAAGCAGGTGCGAAACACCGTGCTGGTTCGCGGTTTCGCTGCGCGAACCGGACTTGACCCACACACCGAGCGCGGCACTCTCCAGATGCGGCATGGTGTCGGTGATAACGGTCATCCCATTATCGAGGGTCGTTGTACGGACGGTCAAAGTCTAATCCTCCCAGGCGCGTGTCTTGGCGCGGATAAAGTCTTTTACGGCATTTTCGTCGTTGGCCAGCACCTCGAAGCGCTCCTCGCGCTGGCCCAGATCGGCCATATGGGCCGGCAATTGGGGGTTTCTGCCCGTGGCTGCTGCCACGGTTTCGGGGAACTTGGCCGGATGAGCCGTCGAAAGCGTCACAAGCGGGGTATGGCCGAAATTGAACCCGCGTGCCACGGCCACGCCGACGGCCGTATGCGGATCGATGAGATAGCCGGACCGCTCGAGAACATCGGCAATGATGGCGCTGGTGGCCGTTTCGTCGGCCATGCCCGAGCCGAATTCCTCGCGGATCGATTCCAGAGCAGTTTCAGGAATGGAAAAGCCTCCCGACTGCGCGAGCGAAGCGAAAAGCGCGGCGGTTTTGTCTCCATCGCGATCAAGCGCCTCAAACAGCAGGCGCTCGAAATTGGACGACACTTCGATATCCATCGAGGGGCTGACAGTCTGGGTCACGCCCCGCTTCTCGTACCGGCCGATCTTGACGGCACGGCGCAGGATGTCGTTCGAATTGGTGGCGATCACCAGCTTTTCAACAGGTAGTCCCATGCGCTTGGCGACATAGCCAGCGAAGATGTCACCGAAATTTCCAGTCGGCACCACGAAGGTCACCTTGCGGTGCGGGGCGCCAAGCGCAACGGCGGCGGAAAAATAATAGACGATCTGGGCGGCGATGCGGCCCCAGTTGATCGAATTCACCCCGCTCAGTCGGGCTTTGTCGCGGAAACCATGATCGTTGAACATGGCTTTGACAACGGCCTGGCAGTCGTCGAACGTGCCTTCGAGCGCGATGTTGAAGACATTGTCATCCAACACCGTCGTCATCTGGCGGCGCTGGATTTCGGACGTGCGGCCCTTGGGGTGGAGAATGAAGATATCGGTATTTTCCCGGCCCCGAAAGGCGTCGATCGCGGCTGAGCCCGTATCGCCCGAGGTGGCGCCCACTATGGTTGCGCGCTGTCCCCGCTCGCCCAGGATATGGTCGACGACGCGGGCCAGGAACTGCATGGCGACGTCCTTGAACGCCAGCGTCGGGCCGTGCCAGAGCTCGAGGACGAAATGACCGGGCTCAAGTTCGACCAGCGGGGTCACCGATGGGTGATTGAACCCGGCATAGGCGGCCTTGATCATGGCCTTGAGTTCGTCCGCGCCGATTTCGTCGCCGACGAATTTGGAGATCACCGCAAAGGCGACGTCCTGATACGGACGGTTGCCGAAATTGTGAATTTCTTCTGCGGTGAACTGCGGCCAGCTTTCCGGAACGTAAAGACCGCCGTCGCGCGCAAGGCCCGTGAGAACGACGTCACAAAAGCCAAGCGCGGGCGCCTGGCCGCGCGTGCTTACATACCGCATTAGATGAAAAACCTCCGACACACGCGATGCACCCTAATTGCCCTTTTCCTCGGGGGCAAGATTTGCAGGCCGGCGCTGACGCCAGAGCCAAAAGCCCAGCATTATGGGGGTGATCGCCGCAAACAAATACCAGGTGCCGGCATATTCAAGATGCCGGTTAGGGAAATAGATCTGGGTTTCGCCGCCCTGGGGCAGCTCGTCATCCGAACCCGCGCGCAGATCGAGCGTGATGGGCGCAACCGGCACCGCCGCGTCATCGAGGAATGCGGCAAGCCTTTCCGGATTGCGCACCCATTCTTCCCGGTCGTCAAGATCGGAACCAGGAGTGAAACTATTGGCCTGCTCGGGACGGCGCGCGACACCCTCGATCGTGAGGGTCCCTTCGGGTCCTCCGCCGCCATCGGCATAAGTTTGCGCGGCAGCTTCGGGAACGAAGCCCCGGTTGACCCAGACAACGCCGCCATCGATGAGCGTGAGCGGCGCCATGACCCAATAGCCCACGCCGCCATAGCGCCCGACAGGATCGACGAGATTGGTGAAAATGAGAACCGTCTGCGCGTGATCGTAGGTGCCGGTCAGTGTAAGCGGCCTGTAGTCGAAGGCCTCCGGGTCCAGGCTTCCCCAATTTTCATCGTCGGGCAGCGCCACCGGGGGCAGGTCGAAGCGCTCCTCGACGAGGGCAATCAACGCTTCTTTTTCGGCAAGGCGTTGGACCTGCCAGGTTCCGAGCGTGACGAACAGCGCCATCAAGGCGAGCATCAAAACCACGAAGCTGATCTGGGCGATGCCCCAGCGGTGTTGGGGCTGGCTTGCATCGGTCATCAACGGTTGTCCTGTTCGCCCGGATTTCGTCCGGGCCTTGCGTCAATCCCGCGCCGGGCGGATGAACCCCTCCATACGCCGGCAGTGCTGCATACGGACTTCATTTGAAGGCCGGTAAAAGGAAGGCCCTCACCACGGCGCGGGTACCGGATTTTATGCCGGTCGCGAGCGGCGAAGGCCCCCTCAATGCAGTCATTTCAATGACCGGGCCGCCGTGAAGCCGCCCGGCCTTTTGCAATCAGTGTTGGGCGATCGTGGCGCCCCAGGAGCCCCAGACATAGATCGAGGCAAACAGGAACAGCCAGACCACGTCCACGAAGTGCCAGTACCAAGCGGCGAATTCAAAGCCCAGGTGCTGCTTGGGCGTGAACTGGCCCATATACGCACGGATCAGGCAGACAGCCAGGAAGATGGTGCCGATGAAGACGTGGAAACCGTGGAAGCCGGTCGCCATGAAGAAGGTGGCGCCATAGATGTTGCCCGAGAAGTCGAAATGGGCCTGGGTGTATTCGAGAACCTGCACGCAGGAGAACAGCACGCCCAGGAGAACCGTGATCGCCAGCCCCCATTTCAGGCCCTGGCGGTCATTTTCGAGAAGCGCGTGGTGCGCCCAGGTGACCGTCGTGCCCGAAAGCAGCAGGACGAGGGTGTTGAACAGCGGCAAGTGCCAGGGATCGAACACTTCGACGCCCTCGGGGGGCCAGACGCCGCCGGTGAAGGCGACACGGCCAACCTGTGCAATCTCATCAGGGTAGAAAGCGGCGTCGAAATAGGCCCAGAACCAGGCGACGAAGAACATCACTTCCGACGTGATGAACAGGATCATACCATAGCGGTGGTGAATCTGGACAACGGGGGTGTGGTAGCCGGATTCCGCTTCCTTGATGACGTCGGCCCACCACCCATAGAAGGTATAGAGTATGCCGACGAGCCCGGCCGCGAACAGCCAAGGCACGCCCCCATGCATCCACATGATGCCGCCAGCGGCCATCAGGAACATCGCAATCGCGCCGATGACCGGCCACGGGCTCAAATCTACCAGATGGTAGTCATGGTTCTTTGCATGGGCTGCCATGTTGGCTCTATCCCCCGTTAGGAATCGTGAAACGTATAAGAAAGCGTAATCTCACGGATTGTACGCAATTCGGAATTTTGGTCGAGATCAGGATCGACGAAATACGTGATCGGCATCTCGACGGTGCCGTTAGGCGGAATGACCTGCTCGGTAAAGCAGAAACATTCAATCTTGTTGAAATAGATTCCGGTGGCTTCGGGCGTCACGTTAAAGCTGGCCGTCGTGCTGAGCGGTTCGTCGCTGAGATTGGTCGCCCGATAGACGACGGTGCTCACCGTGCCGATCGCGTTGGTCTCCACGCGCGCCGGCTCGACCTTCAGGTCCATACCCGGATCGATGGTGGCGTCGAAGCGCACGCCCATCTCGCGCGCGATAACGCCTTTCATATTGCCCTCGGAAACCTGCGTCGTGCCGCCGAAACCGGTCACCCGGCAGAACATGTCGTAAAGCGGCACGGCCGCAAAGGAAAGGCCGAGCATGAAAAGCCCTATGCCTGCGAGCCAGAGAAGCGTGCGCCTGTTCGATGATATGGGGGTATGGTCGGGTGTCGCTGTGCTCATGGTTCAGAGATCCCTTACCAGGACATCCGGCCCCACCTTCGCGATGGTGATCGCATAGAAGATGGCAACGAGCACGGCGAGAGCGATACCGATTGCGATGGAGCGATTGCGGCGGCGCTTGATGAAATCCGCGCGCTGCTGTTCGGTCATGTTCTGTTCGACGGTCATCAGAAAACTCCAAACCATCTGATCAGGCCAACATCGGCCAGGAGAGCTACGAACAACACAAACAAATACAGCAAGGAATAGGTGAAAAGGACGCGGGCGCGGCGCTTCATTTCGACGCCCTCGGAAAAGCGCAGACGAATCGCAAGGGCCGAAAAGACGACGCCCAACGCCGTTGCCGGAACGCCATAGACCCAACCCACCAGCCCGGTCAGGACGGGGCCGAAGCCTGCGACGGTCAGCAGCACCGTGTAAATGACGATCTGGTTCTGGGTGGCCCGTTCGCCCGCCACATTGGGGAGCATGGGAATGCCGGCGGCTTCGTAATCACCCTTCTTGTAGAGTGCCAGCGCCCAGAAATGGGGCGGCGTCCACAGGAAGATGATCATGAACAGGATCACCGCATCGAGCGAGATTGTTCCGGTCACGGCGGCCCAGCCAATCATCGGCGGGAAAGCGCCGGCCGCACCGCCGATCACGATGTTCTGCGGGGTCGAACGCTTGAGCCACATCGTATAGACGACGGCATAAAAGAAGATGGTGAAGGCAAGTAGGCCGGCCGCCAGCCAATTGGTGGCAAGGCCCAGCGTTGCGACGGAGAAACCCGCGAGGGTGAGCCCGAGCAGCAGTGTATCGTCCCGCGTCACACGACCGGAGGGGATAGGCCGGTTGAGTGTGCGGCTCATCTTGGCGTCGATATCGGCTTCATACCACATATTGAGAGCGCCCGACGCGCCTCCGCCGATGGCGATGCACAGGATGGCGATAAATCCGATGACGGGATTGATGCCGCCGGGGGCAACCAGCATGCCAACGAAAGCCGTGAACACCACGAGCTGCATCACTCGGGGCTTCAAGAGCTCCAGATAATCCTCCACGCGGCCGCCCATATGGACGGATGAGGTCTGATTGGTGTCGTCTACGTAAGCCAAGGTGAGGAACTGGGCTCCATCTGCAATTAGAACGCAACCCGGCGAACCGGGTTGCGAAGGGTCGGTTCTCGTATCGCCGTCTTACTTGAAGCGCGGCAGGGTCTCGAACTGGTGGTACGGCGGGGGCGAGCTCAGCGTCCACTCCAGCGTCGTCGCACCTTCGCCCCAAGGATTGTCCGCTGCCTTACGCTTGCGGGCGAACGCCTCGAAGATCGAGTAGAAGAAGAACACCATGCCGATAACCGTAACTACGTAACCCCAGGACGAAACGTTGTTCCACAGCGTGTAGCTGTCGGGATAGTCGATATAGCGGCGCGGCATGCCGGCAAGACCAAGGAAGTGCTGCGGGAAGAAGATCAGGTTCACACCGATGAACATGATCCAGAAGTGCAGCTTGCCCAGGAGCTCATTGTACATCACCCCGAACATTTTGGGGAACCAGTAGTACCAGCCCGCAAAGATGGTGAAAACAGCACCCAGCGAGAGCACGTAGTGGAAGTGCGCCACCACGTAATAGGTGTCATGGAGTGCACGGTCGGCGCCGGCATTGGCCAGCACGACGCCAGTCACGCCACCCACGGTAAAAAGGAAGATGAAGCCGATGGACCAGAGCATGGGCGTGGTCATCCTGATCGAACCGCCCCACATGGTCGCTATCCACGAGAAGATCTTGATGCCCGTGGGCACCGCGATGATCATGGTCGCGGCGGTGAAATAGCGCTGCGTGTTGAGCGAGATGCCGGAGGTGTACATGTGGTGCGCCCAAACGACGAACCCGACCGCACCGATCGCGACCATGGCCAGAACCATGGCCATGTAACCGAAGATGGGCTTGCGCGAGAAGGTCGAAACGATGTGGCTGATGATGCCGAAGCCCGGCAGGATCATGATGTACACTTCAGGGTGACCGAAGAACCAGAACAAGTGCTGGAACAGGATCGGATCGCCACCGCCGGCCGGATCGAAGAAGGCCGTACCGAAATTGCGGTCAGTGAGCAGCATGGTGATGCCACCGGCAAGGACCGGAAGGGCCAACAGCAGCAGGAACGCGGTGACCAGAACCGCCCAGGCAAAAAGCGGCATCTTGAACATGGTCATACCAGGGGCACGCATGTTCAAAATGGTGGTGATGAAGTTGATGGCGCCCAGGATCGAGGATGCACCGGCAATATGGAGCGACAGGATCGCGTAGTCCATTGCCGGGCCAGGCTGCCCCGAGGTCGAGAACGGCGGATATACGGTCCAGCCGCCGCCGGTGCCCATTGCACCCGGAGGGCCTTCCATGAACATGCTCATGAGCACGAGTATGAAGGCAGGAACCAGCAACCAGAAAGAGATGTTGTTCATGCGCGGGAACGCCATGTCCGGCGCACCGATCATGAGCGGCACGAAATAGTTGGCAAAACCGCCGATCACCGCAGGCATCACCATGAAGAAGATCATGATCAGGCCGTGAGCAGTAGTAAACACGTTGAACATGTGCTTACCGGCATCGAGTGCGGCGTTGCCATCGACGCCGTAAACCATCTGGGCGAGTCCGGGGAAAATCTGGATACCCGGCTCGGCCAGCTCCCAGCGCATGAAACCCGAGAGCGCTCCGCCGATGATCCCCGCGATGATCGCGAAGATCAGGTAAAGCATACCGATATCTTTATGGTTGGTGGAAAGGACCCACCGCCTCCAGCCAGTCGGAATGCCGTGTGCGGCATCGGAATGGGCTGCGTGAGCTTGTGCCATGTTCTTAACCTCTAATTCTCTAGCCGCTTACTCGATCGATGCCATCAAAGTGCTGTTGGCATTGGCGAGGCTCCCCTCCTGGGCGGCGGCCAGCCATGTATCATACTGCTCCTGCTCCACCACGCGAACCGCGAGCGGCATGAAGGCATGATCCTTACCGCACAGTTCCGAGCACTGGCCGTAGTAAATGCCGGTCTCGCGGGCGTAGAACCAGGATTCATTGTTGCGGCCGGGCACGGCGTCGACCTTGATGCCGAAGGACGGAACGGCAAAGGCGTGCAGCACGTCGGCAGCGGTGATCAGAAGACGAACGGTGGTGTTGACCGGAACGATCAGCTCATTGTCGACAGCCAGCAGACGAGGCTGCTCGGGCTTGAGTTCGGCGCGCTGCTCTTCATTGAGCATGATCGACACGAAATCGACATCCTCGTCCATGTATTCATAGCCCCAGTACCACTGATAGCCTGTAACCTTTACGGTCAGGCTCGGCGCAGGCACCTCGACTTCGCCGCCGAAGATCTCCGAACCGAGATAGCGGCGCTCGCCATCCGGGATCGTCTGCTGATCGGCAAGGACGCCGAATGAGGGAATGGCGATCACAAAGAGGATGAGAACCGGGAGCACCGTCCAGACGATTTCGACCATCGTGTTGTGGGTGAAGCGGGACGGAACCGGATTGGCACGCTGGTTGAAGCGCACGATGACGATGATCAGGAGCGCGAGAACCAGAAGGACCATCCCCGTGATGATCCACATGAGCAGACCGTCGTGGAAGGCGACGATCGAATCCATGATCGGGGTCACGGATGGCTGCAAACCAATCTGACCCGGAACAGCATGGCCAAGCTCTTGGGCCGAAGCAATTGCCGGGACCAGCGCCAACATCAGCGCGGCGAGTGAGGCTTTGACCAGACGGAAAGAAAATCCTGTCACCTGGACTTCTCCTGAACGTAATTTGTTATTGTGCTCCCTAGCATGTCCGTTTCACGCGGCAAATGGTGCCCGCTCCCGACTCATGATTGGGGGTGCCGTTTTTTCTCGGGCCAGCTAAACCACATCCGTCCGGACAAGGCAATTGATCTGGAGAGCACATTTTGTGCGTCAAAATGCGCCAAAGACGCCTTACGAGCGCCCCAGTTGTGGGATTTTTGGCCGGTTCGGGCTCCTTGTGTTGACAATGACCGCCACCCTGCCCGACACATCACGCATCGGCCCGACGTCCGGACCGCCAGAAAACAAGAGCTTTTCATGCGCCACATCGCCCCCATAGCCGCAGCCCTTATCGCTTCATTGTGCCTTGCAGGATCCGCCGGCGCGCAGGGCACCGTTCGATCCCAGCACGGGGATTGGCAGATGAGCTGCGATCTTGTGCCCGGCGCACTCGAAGAGCAATGCGCCCTGATCCAGAACGTGACGGCCGAAGACCAGCCCAACGTCGCGCTTTCGGTCATCGCGCTCAAGACTGCCGATCAGGAAGCTCGCCTGCTGCGCATCCTCGCCCCGCTGGGCGTATTGCTGCCCAATGGCCTGGGCCTCAATATCGATGGGGAAGATCTTGGCCGGGTCGCCTTCGTGCGGTGCCTGCCGAACGGTTGCGTGGCGGAGGTGGTCATGGATGACGACCTTATGACGCAGCTCACCGAAGGCGAGAACGCCATTTTCATCGTGTTCCGCACCCCGGAAGAGGGAATAGGCATTCCCGTGTCGCTGGCCGGCTTCCAGGACGGTTTCGACGCCCTGCCCTGACGCGAGACATAAAAAAGCCGGACCGCATGCGGTCCGGCTGGGCTAGGAAACAAGGCCAAAGGCAAATTCAACCTTGCTTCGCTTCGAGCTCTCTTTGAGCGGACAAGCGTATCGGCAAAATACGCCCGGCCAAGAGCCCGATCAGGGCTTCAGCAAGGGGTCACCGAAGCCATTGTGCGGCGCGCGCGTTGCGGCGCGCATCGAGAAGCTCGCCGGCGGCAACGCCGCCATGACGCAGGGCTTCTGCAATATCGTGACGCGTGAGCCCCATATCGCTGAGCAGGGCTGCATCCATCTGCATCATCGAACGGAGCGTCGAACGGCGCATGCCGGCGCGGGATTTAAAAGAAAACAGGGCCATGATCTACTCCATCACCCCATTTGCTCTATCGGACTGGTAGAGTTTATGGGCGGCTAAGTCTTGTGAATGCTACTTAGGTGCTTGCCTCTCATTATTCAAATGAATAGATTTCATTCTCTCGATCAAAAAATGTGATGGACAACGGCCATGGCCGCTCCCCTCGATCTCGATCAGTTGCAGACCTTCTGCGCCATTGCCGATTGCGGCAGTTTCACCGAGGCCGCCAAGCGGGTTTACAAGACCCAATCGGCAGTTTCGATGCAGATCAAGAGGCTCGAAGAGCGGCTGGGACAGCCGCTGTTTCTGCGCGACGGGCGACGGGTATCGCTGACCACGGAAGGGGAAGCGCTTTACGCGCGGGCCCGCCGGATGCTCAAGATCAATGCCGAGATCATCGACATGTTCTCCAAGGACGACCTGGTGGGCAATATCCGGTTCGGCGTACCCGACGACTATGCGGTCAAGCTCCTGCCGGTGATCCTTTCGAGTTTCCAGCGCACCCATCCACGCATCACCGTCGACGTGCGCTGCCAGCCTTCCGAGGAGCTCCTGGCCGGCATGCGCTCGGGGCGTTACGACATCATCGTCTTCACGCAAGGGACGATGCATGAATTCGGCGAGTTGTTCCGCACCGAGAAGATGCATTGGGTGGCCAGCCATGGCGGGCGCGCACTTGCGTCCGATCCACTGCCACTGGCCTGCGGCCCCTCGTTTTGCACCTGGCGGGCCGATGCCGTCGAAGCGCTGAACCGGATCAACCGCGATTTCCGCGTCGCCTATACCTCGTCGAACGCCACGGCCATCTCATCGGCCGTGCTTTCCGATCTGGCCGTCGGGTTCCTGCCGGAAAGCGCACTGCAGCCGGGGATGCGTGTAGTTTCGCAGGACCAGGGATTGCCTCGGCTCAACGATGCGCAAATAGCGCTGCTGCGCGCTTCGCACGCCTATGGCGGCATCTACGATGCCCTTGCGACCCATATCGTGGAAAGCATGGGCAATCTGCCCGGCTCTTACTATGGACGCGAGAGCGCGGAAGAGACCGCCGCCGAATAGGGCACGTCAGGCCGAGGTCGCCATTCCATAATCGGAAAAGATGCGGCTGACGTCGCCCTGCCATTCGCCGTGGTAGCGATCGAGCAAGCGTTCGGCCGGTGTCTTGCCCGTTTCGAGCGTATAATCGAGCGGCTTGAGGAAGACGGCCTCGTCCGCGCCCTCCCAATTGACCTGATTGCGCGCCTTGAGCCCGGATCGCGCGATGGCGACGGCCTGACGGGCAATGTCATAGACGGAGCCGTCGCGGAACGGGGTTTTGAGCGCGGTCTTGGGAACGCCGAGCCGCAGCGCCTGCCGCTCCTCTTCGGTCCAGTCCTTGACCAGATCCCAGGCGGCATCGAGCGCGCTGTCATCGTAAAGCAGCCCAACCCAGAAGGCCGGCAAGGCACAAATCCCCTGCCAGGGGGCACCGTCGGCGCCGCGCATTTCCAGAAACTGCTTCATGCGGACTTCGGGGAAGAGGGTCGAGAGATGATCTTCCCAATCCTTGATCGTGGGCTTTTCGCCCGGAAGCTGCGGAAGCTTTCCGTCGAGGAAGGCCCGGAAGCTCTCGCCGGCGCAATTGACGTATTGGCCATTGCGGATGACGAAATACATCGGCACGTCGAGCGCGTAATCCACATAGCGCTCGAAACTCATGCCGTCTTCGAAGGCGAAGGGCAGCATGCCGGTGCGAGCGGCGTCGGTGTTGAGCCAGATATGCGAGCGGAACGACAGCAACCCGTTGGGCTTGCCTTCCAGGAACGGTGAATTGGCAAAGAGCGCCGTCGCAATGGGCTGGAGCGCAAGGCTGACACGGAGTTTTTTGACCATGTCGGCTTCGGATGCGAAGTCGAGATTGACCTGCACGGTGGCCGAGCGGAACATCATGGATGTGCCCAGCGTGCCGACCTTTTCCATATAGGGTTTCATGATGCCGTAGCGCGATTTCGGCATGGCCGGAATCTCGTCGAGCGTCCAGGTGGGCGTCACGCCGATGCCGAGGAAGTCGATCCCCATGGGCTCGGTGAACTTGCGCAGAAGCTTGAGGTGTTCGTTGGCCTCTGTGCAGGTCTGATGGATGGTTTCGAGCGGCGCACCGGACAGCTCGAACTGGCCACCCGGCTCGAGCGAGATGGCGCCACCGCCAAGCGGGTTGTTGAGACCGATGACGTTGTCGCCGTCGTAATAAGGCAGCCAGGCCGTCTCGGTCTGAACCTTGTCGAGCAGCGCGCCGATGCCGTTTTCGCCCTCATAGGGCACGGGCGTAAAGCCGTCGCGATAGAAGGTGAACTTCTCGTGCTCGGTGCCGATACGCCACTCGGATTTCGGCTTGGAGCCGCGAGAGATCGTTTCGATCAACTGGGATCGCGTTTCGATCGTGGGCGATGGCTTATCGGCCATTAAGTACCTCGGGTATTGCAGATGGGCATGGGGGTCATGCCGGAGTTCGCGACAATAACCAGCGTTCGTTCCAGATCAATCCCCTTTATCGTAATCTTACGATAAAAACATCTCACCAATCGCCGGTCGTCGCCTGGATCAGCGCAAGCGCCGCAACGGCTGCCGTATCGGCGCGCAAAATGCGCGGCCCCAGGCTTATGGGCACCACGAAATCGGACCCCAGCAGCCTATCGCGCTCCTCGTCGGCAAACCCGCCTTCGGGGCCGATGAGCAGTCCCAGCCGTTTGCCCTTCAGCGTGCCCAACGTCTCGAGCGGGGATGAAGATGCAGCCGCCTCGTCACAAAAGACCAGCACCCTATCGCCGTGGACCTCTTTCCACGACGAGATGAGCTTTTCGAAGCCGACCTCGGGACCGATCTCGGGCATGCTCAGCACTTCGCATTGCTGCGCAGCCTCGATGGCGTGCGCCTTGAGCTTTACGGGATTGAGGCGCGGGTTCTGCACATAGCGGGTGATCACCGGCTGAATGATGCCGGCGCCCATCTCGGTCGCCTTTTGGATTTCATAGTCGAGGCGCTTGATGGGCGCAAAGCCGAACCAGAGGTCGTTGGCCGGCGTCTGTTCGGCGGATCGCTCGACCAGCCGCAGCGAGACGAGCTTTTTCCCCGCCTGCACGATATTGGCGAGAAACGCACCGTCCTTACCATTAAAGACCACGCAATTGTCCCCTGCCCCACGACGCAGGACATTGACCAGATGGTTGGTCTGGTCCTTGTCGAGCGCGATTTCGGCGCCCTCACTCAAGGGAACTTCGACGAAAAGACGGGGCAGGGTCTTGTGGGTACGCGGCATGATGAGCGATTGACTTGAATTGGTGAGCGATTAGAGCCTTTGTGCCAGACAACGCTCCGACACAAAAGGCCATCCATGCACGAGGACAATACGGGAATCGTCGCCGACGCCCCCAAGGATAATTGGGTGGACAAATACGCGCCGGCACCGGCCAAGCCCTATCTGCGCATGTCCCGACTAGACAGGCCGATCGGATATCAGCTCCTGTTCTGGCCCTGCGCATTCGGGTTGGGACTGGTCAGCGTTGCGACCGGCGAGGGCTATAATTGGTGGCATCTGGTGCTGTTTCTGATCGGCGCCATCGCCATGCGCGGCGCCGGTTGTACCTTCAACGATATCGTCGACCGCGACATAGACGATAAGGTGGCGCGCACGCGCTCGCGTCCCATCCCCTCGGGTCAGGTCACCGTCAGGCAGGCGGCGATCTGGCTGGTGGCGCAATCGCTGGTCGGTCTGGCGGTGCTCGTTCAGTTCAACGGCTTTGCCATTCTGGTGGGGATCGCATCGCTGGTGCTGGTCGCGATCTATCCGTTCATGAAGCGGGTCACCTATTGGCCGCAGCTCTTTCTCGGGCTCGCCTTTTCATGGGGCGCGCTGATGGGGTGGGCGACCGAAACCGGGAGCCTCGGCTGGCCGGCCGTCATTCTCTATCTCGGCTGCATTGCCTGGACGATCGGTTACGACACCATCTACGCCCTTCAGGACGTGGAAGACGATGTATTGATCGGGGTAAAATCCACAGCCCGTCTGGCGGGCACCAATGTCCGCCCGTTCGTTGGGACCTTCTATGCGGCTGCGGCGATGCTTTGGGCGCTGGCCGCGTTTATGGCCGGCGCGAGCTGGATGTTCTTTGCCCTGTTTATCGTGCCCGCCGCCATGCTCGTCTGGCAGGTAACGACCATCGAGCGCACGAACGGGCCGCGCAGCCTCATGCTGTTCAAATCCAACCACTGGCTCGGACTTGCGCTCACGGCGGCATTTGTCGTCGAAGGCCTGCTCTAACGCACAAAACCCCGCGCAAGACGGGGTTTTGTCTATTCCTGAAACGTCGCCGACAATTCAGCCGATATTTTCCCCAGGCTTGCGGCGGCGGGCGAAGCGGGTGCGGCGTTCGGCTTCGGCCGAGAGCATCCGGCGCGAACTGGATGCGCCGACCATCACCCCATCGATCTGCTGGGAATAGGCAATGAGCGATCCGTCGCCGGAGCGGATATAGAGCGGCAGGCGAAGCTTGCGGCCCCAATTCTGCCATTCGGCGACGACGTTGGAATTGCCCTCTTCCTCGAAGACCCTGTAGTTGAAATCCTCGTCGGAATGGATGAGCTCGATCGAACTCATCAGCTCGCCATTCTCGGAAATGCGTGTGGCGACGGCCACTCCGACATATTCGGCGACCGGGACCTTGAGCTTGACGGTGACCCCGCTCTTGTCGAGCTTGCGCCGCACGGTGACCGTCATTGCATCCGTGCGCGGCCCATCGTCATTGGCGGGTTCGTGCCGAAGATTGCGGGGATAGACCGCACCACTCAAAAGTGTCGATGGAAACCCATCGACAATGACGCCGAGAACCATATTCAGCCTTCCTGTCAACTTTCGAGAGCTTTTTGTTTTTTGACGCTCTCGTTTTGTTGCTCACACTCTAGCCCGGCGCTCTCATCATCGGCTTAAAAAACGGGGTTAAGTTTGTCTTGTCTCAAAATGGGTTAGCGGAATCTCACTGCGCATAAGAAGCGATTAACCATCCCCGCTTGCGCGGCACGGGCGAAGGACATAACAAGGACGCCAGAACCCCTGCCCCCACGGGCAGTCCTGGCTATCCGAGCAACCGGTCTGGAGCGGCATGCCCATCGCCATTCATCAGGGCATCGAGGACGATCTGAAGCTGCTGCAATCGGCGGCCGTTCACGCGGGGATCATCGCGCTTGGTTTTTTCCGAACCGACATGCGCACCTGGACCAAGAATATCTCCTCTCCGGTCAGCGAAGCCGATATTGCCGTCGATCACTTCCTCATCGGCGCGCTCAAGGGCGCACGCCCCGCCTATGGCTGGCTGAGCGAGGAAACCACCGATTCACCTGCCCGCCTGGGCCAGGAGCGCATTTTCATCGTCGACCCCATCGACGGCACGCGCGGCTTCATAAAAGGCGAGGATAGCTGGACGATTTCGCTGGCCGTTGTAGAAGCGGGACGGCCTATCGCCGGGGTGGTTTACGCGCCAGCGCGAGACGAGATGTATGTGGCCGGGCTTGGCCTCGGGGCAACCCGCAATGGCGTGCCGATGCAGGTGTCCGGAATAGCCTCGGCAAGCCCGGTTATTCCGGTGCCGGCGGCGGTGCACAATGAATTGACCACTCTGGGCCTGAACTACACCAAAGGCCCCGCCTACCCCTCGCTGGCCTATCGGCTTGTGCAGGTGGCGGCGGGAACGCTCGATGCGGCCGTTGCCCGGCGGGGTGCTCAGGACTGGGATATCGCTGGGGCCGACATCATTCTTTCGGAAGCCGGTGCGCGGCTGGAGGATGCGTGCAGCGGCACGCCGCTCTACAACCGCGCCGACACGCGGCACGCGGCCCTTGCCGCGACGGGCGACGCCTCGCTACTATCGCCATTGTGCGACGCACTGCGGATCGTCTATGGATGCCCGCAACCTCATTCCGACGCTGAAAAACCGACAGGCTCAAACTCATGACCGAAACGCCGGCCAAGCAGTTGCTCCATCTCGTGATCGGGGGCGAATTGTCCCAGATCGAGGGCGCCGAATTCAAGAACCTCGATGAAGTCGATATCGTTGGTGTCTATCCCAACTATGCTGCCGCTTATGCGGTCTGGAAGCAGAAGGCGCAGATGACGGTGGATAACGCGGAGATGCGTTACTTCATCGTGCACATGCACAAGCTGCTCGACCCGGCCAAGGACGGCTGATCACGCTTCTCCGATGGAGCGCTGGTAGGCCTTGAATGCGGCTTCGGCGTTGGCGTAGGCCTCCTGCCGGTCCACGCTCCAATAGGAAAGGTCCTCGACGGGGATCGGCGCGCCGGTGATCGCGCAGCGCACGAAAGTGCCCGGCTTCACCACGACATAATCGGCATCGAGATAGCGGATCTGGGCTTCGGAAGGCGAAAAGCCTGAATCGAGTATGTTCATGCGTTCTGTTCCTTTGCCCCTAATCTAGTGGCCTTTCCCGACACCGTCAAAACAGAGTCTCCTGGGTGCCGGGTTCGTCACCGGAACGCGTCTTGCGCTTGGGGATGGGCGGCGCCCCGGCGACGGTTGCCGCGATCGAGCCCTGCGCCACGTCGATGGTGAGCGCATCGCCGGGTTTGACGTCGGAAGATGCCCGCACGAGATTGCCTTGCGCATCGGTGACGAGCGCGAAGCCGCGGGCCAATACCTGGTGATAGCTCACCGAGGACAACAGCTTGGAGAGGCTGTCGAGCCGTGCGCGGCGGGCTTCAACGATGCGGATATAGGCTGGCTCCATTCGTGCCGTCGCCGCCTGAAGATGCCGATGTCCCTGGCTTATGGGGGTCGACAACAGGCCGGCCCGCAGGCGGCCGGCGAGCGGAGAATAGGCAAGACGGGCGCGTCCGGCCCGCGTTTGCAGCCCGTGGCGGGCGCGCGTGGCGGCGTTTTCGAGTCGGTTTTCGGCGGCATCACTCCTCTGGCGCAAAAGCCCGATGGCGAGCCTTCCGGCGATGCGCTGATGATCCATGGCCTTTGCGTGTTGGGCCGCGCGAAGCGCCGAGGCGAGCCGGGCGGTCGCCATATCGAGCCGCTGGCGCTGCGTTGCGATAAGGTCTCCCGCGCGAGGCAAGCCGGCCGATGCCGCGCGCAGGCGATCCTTGAGGTTGGACGCGATACGCCGCGCCGCCATGCGCTGGCGCGACCCCATATCCTCGACATAGCCGATCAGCTCGCTTCGGACGGGAACCGCCATTTCGGCGGCGCCGGTCGGGGTCGGAGCGCGCCGGTCGGCCACATAATCGATAAGGGTCGTATCGGTCTCGTGCCCGACCGCCGAAATGATGGGGATGGCGCTACGGGCCACGGCACGGACCACGCTCTCCTCGTTGAACCCCCACAAATCCTCTATCGAACCACCGCCGCGTGCCACGATCAGCAGATCGGGTCGCGGGATCGGGCCATCGGGAGCAAAGGCGTTAAAGCCGTCGATCGCCGCTGTCACTTCCGGCGCAGAGGTTTCTCCCTGAACGCGGACGGGCCACACGATGACGTGCGAGGGAAACCGGTCGTCCAGACGGTGCAGGATATCACGGATCACCGCGCCCGTGGGCGAGGTCACCACACCGATGACGCGCGGCAGATAGGGCAGCGCCCGTTTGCGTTCAGGGGCGAAAAGGCCTTCGGCCAGCAGCTTCTTGCGCCGCTCTTCGAGCAAGGCCATGAGCGCACCGGCGCCCGCCGGCTCGATCTGCTCGATGACGATCTGGTATTTGGACGAGCGCGGATAGGTGGTCAGCCGCCCCGTCGCGATGACTTCCAGCCCCTCCTGGGGCTTGAAGGCCAGCCGGGCATAGCTCCCCTTCCAGACCACCGCGTCGATGGTCGCGCCGTCATCCTTGAGGGTAAAATAGCAATGGCCGGAACTGTGCTGCCCACGAAACCCCGAAATCTCGCCCCGCACCCGCACATGGCCGAACTGGTCCTCGACCGTGCGTTTGACGGCGTGGGAAATTTCCGAGACCGTGAATTCATACGCATTGGTTTGCTGATCGCTCATGATCTCGTTGGTGGCCGAGACTCAGGCGTCCGTCAAGGGTAGCGGGCGCGAAGCGCGCGTGATATGGGGCGGCCAAATTTGCCGGGTATCGAAGGGAAGTGCGTCATGCGGGTTTTGCTGATCGGATCGGGAGGACGCGAGCACGCGCTGGCCTGGAAGATGTCCCAATCTCCCAGGCTGGAAAAGCTCTTCGTCGCGCCAGGCAATGGCGGCACCGAAACGATCGCCGAAAATGTCGCCCTCGATATTACCGACCATGGCAAGGTCGTGCAGTTCTGCACGGCCGAGCGGATCGATCTCGTGGTGGTCGGGCCGGAAGTGCCGCTCGTCGCCGGCATCGCCGATGATCTGCAGGCGGCGGGCATCGCGGTGTTCGGGCCATCGAAACTGGCAGCGCAACTCGAAGGATCGAAAGCCTTCACCAAGGCGCTTTGCGACGAAATGGGCATTCCCACCGCCTCCTACGCAAAGTTCGATACGCTCGAACCGGCGCTTGAACACGCAAGGGCGACCGGCGCGCCCATCGTCATCAAGGCCGATGGCCTGGCAGCCGGCAAGGGGGTGACCGTCGCCATGACGCCGCAAGAAGCCGAGGCGGCGCTGCGCGATTGTTTCGGCGGCGCTTTCGGTGAGGCCGGGGCCGAAGTGGTGATCGAGCAGTTTCTCGAAGGCGAGGAAGCCAGCCTGTTCGCCATCTGTGACGGCGAACATACAGTGCTTTTGCCATCCGCCCAGGATCACAAACGCGCCTTCGACGGCGACAAGGGCCCCAATACCGGCGGCATGGGAGCATATGCCCCTGCCCCGGTCATGACCGACGCCCTGGTCGAGCGCGCCTATCGCGAAATCGTCGCCCCCGCCATCAAGGGCATGGCCGCGCGCGGAACGCCTTTTTCGGGGATTCTGTTCACCGGACTGATGATCACCGCCGATGGGCCCAAGCTGATCGAGTTCAACACCCGGTTCGGCGACCCCGAATGCCAAGTGCTCATGATGCTGCTCGAAAGCGACCTGCTCGATATTCTCGAAGCCACCGCCCATGGCCGCCTCGATACGGTGACGCCGCGCTGGAAACGCGATGTCGCCATGACCGTGGTCCTGGCTGCCGAGGGCTATCCGGGCGCATATGAAAAGAACACCGAAATCGGCAATGCCGACGGTCTCGACAGCGACAATGTCCGCGTGTTCCACGCCGGCACCAAACGTGAGAATGGGCGCTTGCTGGCCAATGGCGGGCGGGTGCTCAACGTGACCGCTATTGGCGAAACCGTGGCCGACGCACGTGAACGGGCCTATCGCGCCGTCGATGCCATCGATTGGCCGCAAGGGTTCTGCCGGCGCGATATCGGTTGGCGCGCGCTGGAGAAATAGAAGGGCGGCGCGCACCCCTTTCAAGCCTTCTCAACCCGGGAGCGCTAGGCTAGCTTAACGATCCAACAGGAGGTCGACGGCTGTGGGGACGATCACCGATCCGAAGATCGGCATTGCCTTGGGGGGCGGCGCGGCGCGCGGGCTGGCCCATATCCCGTTCATCGAAGCCATGGACGAGCTGGGCCTGGTTCCGCACCGGATCGCCGGCACCTCCATCGGCGCGCTGATCGGTTCGGGCTGGGCGGCGGGGCTCACGGGCGCCGAAATCCGCGAGCTTGCCTTTGACATGCTGGGGACGATGAACGGGCTGTTCGGGCGCCTGCTCTCGACCCAGATGCGGTCGATGACCAAGATCTTTCGCGAAGGCGTATCGATCCAGCTCGATCCAGCCCATGTGGTCGACCTGTTCACCCCGCCGGGCATGGCCGAGACCTTCGGGGAGCTCAAAATCCCCTTCACCTGCATCGCCACCGATTTCCGGTCCTGGCACCAGGTGGCCTTCCATGAAGGGCCGCTGGTGCCCGCAGTTGCGGGATCGCTTGCCGTGCCGAGCCTTTTCCGACCCGTGCGTTATCACGACACGCTTTTGGTCGATGGCGGCGTGGTCAATCCCCTGCCGCTCGATCACGCGTCGGTCGGCGCCGATATCCTGATCGCCATCGACGTCAATGGCGACCCCCGGCCCTGGCCGGAAGGGTATGTGCCCACCCTGCTCGATATCGGGTTCGGCTCGGCCCAGATCATGATGCATCAGATGATCGCCAATATGTTGGCGGCCTATCCACCCGACCTCTATTTCCGGCCCCACCACGTCAATATGGGTGCTCACGAATATTGGCGGGTGCGCGAGATCGTCAAAGCCGGAGAGGCCGAAAAGGACCGCTTCAAGCGCGAGCTTGCCACGCGCATCGAAGCCTTCATCTCCGATCAGCGAAAAATTTCCTGAGCATTTCGCCGGCGCGCGAGGCCGAGACGCCACCGATCACTTCGGGGGCGTGGTGGCAGGTGGGCTGGGAAAAGAACCGCACGCCATTGTCGACAGCGCCGCCCTTGGGGTCCTCTGCCGCGTAGTAGAGCCGCCGCAGTTTCACATGGGCTATGGCGCCCGCGCACATGGTGCAGGGCTCGAGCGTCACGTAGAGATCGCAATCGGACAACCGCCCGGTCCCATCGGCGGCGAGCGCGGCGCGGATGGCGTTGAACTCGGCATGGGCGGTGGGGTCGCCGGTTTCGCGCATGGTGTTGCGCCCGGTGGCGAGCAGTTTTCCGTCACGCATGATCACCGCACCGACGGGCACTTCGCCGCGGGCGGCGGCCTCTTCGGCGAGGGCGAAGGCGATTTCCATGGGATTGTCGGGTGTCGTCATCACGATCTGCCCATATCAGCTTTGGCGTGGGCTGTCCGCATCGTTAGGATAGGCGGCAAGGAGAATCAGTGCTTATGGCCATTCGCCAGCTTCCAGACGACCTCGTCAACAAGATCGCCGCCGGCGAAGTGGTCGAGCGCCCCGCGAGTGTCGTCAAGGAACTCGTGGAAAATGCGCTCGACGCCGGTGCGAAACGCATAGCGATCACCACTGCAGCCGGCGGCAAAAGCCTGATCCGCATCGAGGACGATGGGCATGGCATGGGCGAGGCCGATTTGATCCTCTCGGTCGAGCGGCACGCCACCTCCAAGCTTGCCGATAACGGGCTCGATGATATCCGCACCTTGGGTTTTCGCGGCGAGGCGCTGGCTTCGATCGGTTCTGTGTCCGATCTTTCGATCGCTTCGCGAACGGCGGAGGCCGAAACGGGGCTGAAGATTTCGCTCAAGCGCGGGGTAAAATCCGGACCCGTGCCGCATCCGATCAACCGGGGCACCGTGGTCGAGGTCAAGAACCTCTTTGCCGACATTCCGGCGCGGTTGAAATTTCTCAAATCGGACCGCGCCGAGACCGGGGCGATCACCGATGTGGTCAAACGGCTCGCCATGGCGCATCGGGGGGTGCATTTCGTGCTTTCGGGTACGGATCGGCAGCCGATCAACTGGCCGGCGCAAACTGGCGAGAACGCCGTGCATGCGCGGCTGGCGCAGATTATCGGCGCCGATTTTCCCGAGAACGCCCAGCAGATCGGGTTTTCGCGCGGGGGAATCGTGGTGGGCGGGCTGGCCGGGCTGCCGACCTATTCGCGCGCCAATACGCTCAACCAGTTCTATTTCGTCAACGGACGCTCGGTGCGCGACAAGGTGCTGCTGGGCGCCGTCCGCGCGGCTTATGCAGATTTCCTGCATCGCGACCGGTTTCCGGTGATCGCGTTGTTCGTTGCGATCGATCCGGGCGAGGTGGATGTCAACGTGCATCCGACCAAGGCGGAGCTGCGCTTCCGTGACCAGGGAGCGGTCAGGGGCGCGGTGATCCGGGCTATTGGAGAAGCCTTGGCAGCCGCCGGTTTCCGGGCGTCATCGAGCGTTGCAGACGCCGCGCTGGCGAGTTTCCGCGCGCCGATGTCCCAGGCTCCGGCGGAATTTACAAACAGCTTTTCCGAGCCGGCGGGGCCCGCGCAAAGCTATCGGCCGGCCGCGCCTTCGTTCGGGCAGCAGCCGGCGTTTTCGGGTGATCTTGCCGCCGAAATCCGGGGGTTCGATGCGCCGAGCGCGCGGGTTGAAATGCCGGTTGCCGAGCAGCAGGATTTTCCGCTCGGGGTGGCCCGGGCGCAGGTGTTCGAGAACTATATCGTCGCCCAGAATGGCGATGCGCTGGTGCTGATCGACCAGCACGCGGCCCATGAACGGCTGGTCTATGAGAAGTTCCGCACCCAGCTCCGTTCGGGGCCGGTGGCCGGTCAAAGACAGCTCATTCCGGTGGTTATCGACCTGCCGGAAGAAGATTGCGGACGGCTGCAGGATGCGGCGCAGGTGCTTGAAAAACTTGGGCTTTATCTCGAACGCTTCGGGCCGGGAGCGGTGGCCGTCAACGAGACCCCCGCCCTTTTGGGTCAGACCGATATCGAGGGGCTGGTGCGCGATCTGGCCGATGGATTGGCCGAGTGGGACAATGTGGCGGTGCTCGAGGAGCGCATGGATGCGATCATCGCGCGGATGGCCTGTCACGGGTCGGTTCGGTCGGGCCGGAGGTTGCGGGCGGACGAGATGAATGCGCTGTTGCGCGAGATGGAGGCGACGCCCCATTCGGGCCAGTGCATCCACGGACGTCCCACCTATATCGAGCTCAAAAAGGGTGATCTCGAGCGATTATTCGGTCGCCGTTGACGGTGTTGAATCGCGTGTTGACCGCGATGTTCACGTTTGTCCGAAGCGCCTTATGACAGGCGCTCCAGAAATGTGATCGCGGTGCTTCCATAATCGCGGCGATCGACGATTTCGGTGCCCGCCGGAGCGGTGATCGAGACGTCCTTATCCTCCTCGATGAGGATGAGCGCATCGGGCGCGACCCAGCCTCCGGCGATGGCGCTGGCTACGGCTTTTTCGCCAAGTTCTTTTCCGTAAGGTGGATCGCAGAACACCAGATCGGCGGGCCGCAGCCGCTCGATGGGGCCGAGGTCGGAGGCGTCGCGTTTGAGGAGCTTGGTCTGACCGCCCAGGCCGAAGCTTTCGATATGGCCGCGGATCAGGCCGCGCGCCTCGATGCCGGTATCGACGAAGACGCAATGGGCGGCGCCGCGCGAAATGGCTTCGAGGCCCATGGCGCCGGTGCCCGCGAAGAGATCGAGCACGTAAAGCCCATCGAGGCTCGGGCCGATGCGGCTGCCGATGATCGAGAACACGGCCTCGCGCACCCGATCCGCCGTGGGCCGGATGTCATCCGATCTGGGCGTATCGAGCTGCTTGCCGCGAAACTTGCCGGCAACGATGCGCATCTAGCTATTCGTCCTCGCTCGGGCGCGGACGGCGGGGACGATCGGGGCGCGGGCCACCGGACGGCTTGCCGTCGCGGCGCGGGCCTGACGGGCGCTTGTCGCCCGTTTCACGCCGTGGGCCCTTCGAGAAGGGCCGATCCCCACCTTCGCGACGCGGACCTTTGGAGAAAGGACGCTCGGCGCCACCGGGGCCATCCCGACGCGGGCCTTTCGAGAACGGGCGTGCGCCCTCTGCGCCCTCGCGGCGCGGACCCTTGGAGAATGGACGATCAGAGCCGCCGGGACCGTCCCGGCGTGGGCCCTTGGAGAACGAACGCGCGCCCTCCCCGCCCTCGCGGCGGGGGCCCTTCGAGAAGGGGCGATCCGAGCCCGGTCCGTCGCGACGGGGGCCTTTGGCGAAGGGCTTGTCGCCGTCACGGCGGGGTGGACGGTCGCCGAAAGCCTTATCGCCCTTGCCGGGCGCCGTGCGCCTGGACAGGGGACGGTCGGAATCCTTGCGGAAGGGGCGATCGCCGCCCTCGGCGCGGTCGAAGCGCTTGGGGCGCCCGCCGTCGCCATCGCGCGGACCCTTGGCGAAGGGCTTGCGGTCGCCGAACTTCCTGTCGTCCCTGGCGAACCGCTTGCCCGAGCCTTCTCCCGCATCGTCGCGCTTGGGGCGGCGGTCGCCCGATGAGGGCACGAAGCTCTGGGGCGGGCGGCCATCGTCGAAATGGACGGTGCGCGGCGCTTCCTCGCGCCGTTCAGGGCGTTTGAAATCGGGGCGCTTGCGCAGGCCGCCGAAGCGGTCACGCTCGGTGGGGCGGCTTTCGCGCTCGGGCGAGCGGCGGCGCGGCTGGGTGGGATCTTCTTCCATGACCGAATCGAAATCAGCGCCGGCGCTTTCGGCCAGACGTCTGCCGAGCTGATCCTTGAGAATCCGGGTCTTGACCTTTTCGACGCTGCCGGTGGGCAAATCGCCGAGCTGGAACGGCCCGTAGGACAGGCGGATCAGCCGGTTGACCTCGAGCCCGAGCGCGCCGAGCACGTTGCGCACTTCGCGGTTCTTGCCCTCGCGCAGCGACATGGTGATCCAGACATTGGAACCGGCCGAACTGTCGAGGACGGCTTCGATGGCGCCGTATTCGACGCCCTCCACAGTGATCCCGTTGGCCAGACCGTCGAGCTGCTCCTGGGTGACCGAACCGAAGGCGCGGACCCGGTAGCGACGGACCCAGCCGGTGGCAGGCAATTCGAGCGTGCGCTTCAAACCGCCGTCATTGGTGAGCAGCAGCAGCCCTTCGGTGTTGTAATCGAGCCGGCCGACGGTGAGGACGCGCGGCAGGCCGAGCTTGTCGAATTCGGTAAAGACAGTGGCGCGGCCTTCGGGGTCCTTTTCGGTGACCATCAGCCCGGCGGGCTTGTGGTAGAGCCAGAGCTGGGTGGGCTGGCGGCGGGCGATGGGCTTGCCATCGACGACGACTGTATCGCTTTCGACAACGTTGAAGGCCGGGGTCTTGACCGGGCTGCCATTGACCGAGACGCGGCCGGCGGTGATCCAGGCTTCGGCGTCGCGGCGCGAGCACACGCCGGCGCGCGCGATGACCTTAGCAAGACGTTCGCCAGCGGGGGGTTGAGGCTTATCGCTCATCTGGAGCGGACTTTCTTTTTCTTGATACCAAAACAAAGCGAGGCCGACCGGCCTCGCCCTAAAATCAGCCCGGCAGACGCCTGGCGGTTAGCGTTGCGCCAGCGCCGCGCGCACATCGGCAGGGCAGCTCGGATCGCTCGGGGCGACGAGCGCGCCATTGGCCGCCTGGCAGATCATCTGCTGGCCGCCCACCGTCTGGAAATAGCTTTCCGGCGGCAGGTAGATGCTGCGCTGACCACCGCCCTGCGCATTGCGATAAGCCTGCATGCGGGCGGCGAGCTGGCGCGCTTCGGCTTCGGTCAGCGGCCGGCCGGAGGTGGCGCCGGAGGAAACGACCCGGCCACCGCGCAAGGCGTCGAGATCGGCCGTGGTCAACCCGGCGGTATTGATGCTCACCTGGCTGGAATCGGCGGGAATGACCGCAGCCGACTGGCTGGGCGGCGGCGGAGTGGCGCCCGATCCGGGGATGACCAGCGGGCTGCGTTCGCCCGAAATCATCGGCTTTTCCTCGGACGGGACGACGCCGACGCCCTGAAGCGTGGTGCGCATCACTTCGCGCTCGAAGGTCAGCGGATCGACCAGGGCGTTGGTGCCCTCCACGGTGGTGCAGGCCGAAACCGTCACCGCGGCGATAGCGGCCAGAAATGTCAGGCGCAACAGGGACTTGCCCTTGCCGGCACTCTTTACAACCATACGCATTGGCGCTTCGAAACCCCGATTATCGCTGTGTGTTCCGGCGGGTTATAGCCTATCGGCGGGCCTAAGGCCAGAATTTGGCCGATTTACGATTTCGCTTCCACTTTGGCCCTGGGGCGCAGGACGTCGAAGATCATCAGCACGACGCCCAGGCTGATGGCGACATCGGCGATGTTGAAGACGTAGAACGACCAAGTGCCTATAAAGAAATGGAAAAAATCGGCCACCGCGCCCCAGACGATGCGATCGATGGCGTTGGACAGCGCGCCGCCGATGGCGAGCGCGATGCCGATGCGGGTGAGGAACCCATCTTCCTTGACCCACCACCATGCCAGGGCAACCATGGCCAAAGCCATGACAAGCAACAGCATTTCCGGCGTGAGACCGCCCAGAAGGCCATAGGAAATTCCGGTGTTCCAGACCAGCGTATAGTTGAAGAACGGCGCGAGAGGGGTGACTTCGCCGCCCACCCAGCCGCTCAGGTCGACCTGGATATATTTGTGCAGCCGATCGAGGATCAGGACACCCGCCCCCAGGATGAAGCTCCAGAGGACGGATGGTTTTGCAAGAAAGTTCATGCACTTAACCCCGCTGTGGCGCGTTCGCGCATGGCCTGGGCATCGCGGGGGGTCAGGTCGGGATATTCAGGGTCCGACCCCACATCGGGGGTGATCTTCCAGGAGCGGGCGCAGCGGGTGCCCTGGGCCCTCTGGAAGGTTACATGGACCGGCGTATCCGGGTCGAGATTTGCGTTATTCGGCTCTGCAGGTGCCCCTGTACCCAGGTTTACCGCGCTCGTTATGCAGATCTCGGCCAGATCCTGCCCCTCGACAGCCTTTTCGAGCTCGGGATCGGTGATGGAAACGAGCGGCGCGGCTTCGAGCGAGGAGCCGATCACCTTGTTCTTGCGTTCGATCTCCAGCGCCGCGGTGACGGCGCGGCGGACGGTTTTGATCTTGCTCCATTTGTCGGCCAAGGCGTCATTGCGCCATTCGGACGGCACATCGGGGAAAACCCGTGCGTGGACGCTGGAGGTGTCGCCGGGGTTCCGTTCAAGCCAGACCTCTTCCATGGTGAAGACCATGACCGGGGCGAGCCAGGCGGTGAGGCAGGAATAGAGGTGATCGAGGACCGTCAGGGCCGCCTTGCGCTTTACCGACGAGATCGGGTCGCAATAGAGCGCGTCCTTGCGGATGTCGAAATAGAACGCCGAGAGCTCGAGGTTCATGAAATTGGCGATGGTGGTGACGACGCGCTTGTAATCGTAAGCGCGGTAGCCGGCGCGCACCTCTTCATCGAGCACGGCAAGGCGGTGCAGGATGAGGCGTTCGAGCTCTGGCATGTCGGCGAAGGCCACAGCTTCCTCGGGCTTGAAATGGGCGAGGTTGCCAAGGAGCCAGCGGAAGGAATTGCGCATCTTGCGATACATTTCGACAGTGTTGGCGAGGATTTCATCGCCGATGCGGTGATCCTCGGCATAGTCGATGGTGGCGGCCCAGAGGCGCAGGATATCGGCGCCGAACTTCTTGATGATGTCCTGCGGGGCGATGGTGTTGCCCAGCGACTTGCTCATTTTAAAGCCGTTCTTGTCCATGGTGAAACCGTGGGTGAGAACCGATTCATAGGGCGCGAAGCCGTTGGTGGCGCAGCTTTCGAGCAGCGAGGAATGGAACCAGCCGCGATGCTGGTCCGAGCCTTCGAGATACATGGACGCGGGGAATTTGAGGTCCGGCCATTTCTGCGGGTTGCGCAGGACGAAGGCGTGGGTGGAGCCGGAATCGAACCAGACGTCCAAAATGTCGGTGACCTGGGTCCAGTTGTCGGGATCGGTGACGTCGTTGCCCAGGAAGCGGGCCTTGGCGCCATCGGCGAACCATGCGTCGGCGCCCTCGGTGAGGAAGGCATCGGCGATGCGGGCGTTGACGGCCTCGTTCTTCAAAATTTCGCCGGTGTCCTTGTGGACGAACACCGTGATGGGGACGCCCCAGGCGCGCTGGCGCGAGAGGACCCAATCGGGGCGGTCGGCGATCATCGAGCGCAGGCGGTTCTGGCCGGCGGGGGGGACGAAGCGGGTGCGGTCGATGGCGGCGAGGGCGCGGGTGCGCAGGGTGTCGGGGGCGGAGTTCGTGGCGCCCCCCTCATCCGACCTTTCGCTTCGCGAAAGCCCACCTTCTCCCACCAGGGGAGAAGGGGTTCCTGGGGCAGGCGTTGAGGGAGAAGAGATGGTGGTTGGGGCAAGGGTTTTGCCCTCAAGGTCCTTGTCCATATAGACGAACCATTGAGGGGTGTTGCGGAAGATGATGGGCTTTTTGGAGCGCCAGGAGTGGGGGTATTGGTGCTTGAGGCGTCCGCGCGCGAAGAGGTTGTTGGCGGCGATCAGGGCCTTGATGACGCGGTCGTTGGCGTCGCCCTTCTTGCCCTTGTCGTCGATGACGCGCGCCGGACCGCCTTCGGCGTCGGGGCCGAAGCCGGGAGCGGCGGAGGTGTAGAAGCCGGCGTCATCGACGGTGAAGGGGATGGTGGGGTCGATGCCACGGGATTCGAGGGCGCGGGCGTTTTCCTGCCAGACGTCAAAGTCGTCGGCGCCGTGGGAGGGAGCGGTGTGGACGAAGCCGGTGCCCGCGTCGTCGGTGACGTGCTCGCCATCGAGGAGCGGGACGAGGAAATCGTAGCCGCCGGAAAGGCCGCGCAGGGGGTGGTGCAGGGTCATGGCGGCGAGATCGTCTGCCGTGACGTCGGCGAGGCGCTTGAAGGTCAGCTTGGCCTTCCTGGCGCTTTCCTCGGCGAGCTTATCGGCAAAGATCAGCTTTTCGCCCGGCTGGGGGCCGAAATCGTTCTCGGCGGTTTCGACTTCGTAGAGGCCGTATTCAATGCGCGATGAATAGGAGACGGCGCGGTTGCCGGGGATGGTCCAGGGGGTGGTGGTCCAGATGACGACATGGGCGCCGGGGTGGCTGCCTTCGGCCACCGGGAACTTCACCCAGATCGCGTCGGATTCGTAATCCTGATATTCGATCTCGGCTTCGGCCAGCGCGGTGCGCTCGACGACCGACCACATGACGGGTTTGGAGCCGCGATAGAGTTGGCCGCTCATGGCGACTTTCATCAGTTCCGAAGCGATGGTGGCTTCGGCGTCGAAGCTCATGGTGAGGTAGGGGTTGGACCAATCGCCCATGACGCCGAGGCGCTTGAATTCCTCGCGCTGGATGTCGATCCACTGTTCGGCGAAGGTGCGGCATTCGGCGCGGAATTCGTTGATCGGCACCTCGTCTTTGTTCTTGCCCTTGGCGCGGTATTGTTCCTCGACCTTCCACTCGATGGGCAGGCCGTGGCAATCCCAGCCCGGCACATAGGCGGAATTGTAGCCCAGCATCTGCATGGAGCGCGAGACGAGGTCTTTCAGCGTCTTGTTGAGGGCGTGGCCGATGTGGATGTTGCCGTTTGCGTATGGCGGGCCATCGTGGAGGGTGAATTTTTCGCGGGTTTTGCTCTGCTCGCGCAACTGGCGGTAGAGGTCCATGTCTTCCCAGCGCTTGAGCCATTCGGGCTCGCGCTGCGGCAGGCCGGCCCGCATGGGGAAATCGGTCTGGGGCAGGAACAGGGTGTCGGAATAGTCGCGCTCGGTCGTCGCGCCCGGATGCGTGTCGGTCATTGAAACTCGCACAAATTTTCTAATCGTCGGTGGTTGGTGCCGCTTTTAGCAGTGGCGGTGGAGGATTGCCAATGGGTTTGGGTGGCGGGAGGCCGGAAGCGGGCTTATGCCCGCTCATCGGCTTTGCCGATGGCACCCCTCATCCGACCCGGCTTCGCCGGCCCACCTTCTCCCTCAGGGGGAGAAGGGTAGACTGGCGCAAGCGCTTCAGTAAAAGCCCCCCTCTCCCCTTGAGGGAGAGGGGACGGGGGCGAGGGGTGCGCCAGGGGCACCAACCCATCCCTATTGGCTAAGAAACGAAGCCCAGCGCGGCGTCGAGCTCGGAGAGCGGGGCCGCCTGGGCGGTGGTAATTCGGGCGGATTGGGTGTCGCGGGCCATTTCGGCGACAAGGGAATCGAGGTCGGCAAATTTCATCTGGCCGCGGACGTGGCAGACAAGGGCGACCTCGAGGGTCTTGCCGTAGATGTCGCGGTCGAAATCGAGGATGAAGGTTTCGAACGGGGGCTTGGTGTTGTCGAACATGGGCTTGCCATAGGCGGAAACCCCGTCGAACACCTCGCCATCGAGCCGGACCTTGACGGCGTAAACGCCCTGGGCCAGCCCGAAGGTTTCGGGCACCGCCATGTTGGCGGTGGGAAAACCCAGCGCGCGGCCGCGCTTGTCGCCGTCGATCACCGTGCCGGAAAAGAAATGGTGGTAGCCCAAAAGCGCGTTGGCGGTGGCGACATCGCCCTGGGCCAGCGCGTCGCGGACGCGGGAGGAGGAGACCGGTTCGGCGCCCTCGTCGAGCATTTCGCATATGTTGACCGAGAAGCCCTTTTCCTCACCCTGGGCGAGAAGGAAATCGGGCGTGCCCGCCCTGCCCTTGCCGAAATGGAAATCGGCGCCGACCACGACCCCGGACACTTCCAGCGCATCGAGCAGGAAGCGCGAGACGAAATCGGCGGCTTCGACGGAAGCGAGCTCGCGGGAGAATTCCATTATCGCGATGGCATCGAACCCCAGTGCTTCGGCGAGCCGGGCCTTCTGATCGGCGTAGGTCAGGCGATGCAGGAAAGGCTTTGGCGCGAAGACGTCGCGCGGGTGCGGTTCGAAGGTCAGCATGACCGAGGGGACGCCTTTTTTGGCGGCCATTTCACGCGCGGCGGCGAAGACCTGCTGGTGTCCGCGATGGCAGCCGTCGAAATTGCCGATGGCGATCACCCCGCCCTTTATGGCGGACGGTACGTCGGACAGGCCGTCGAGGCGGAGGAAGGATTTTCCGGCGGTCATGAGGTCTTTTGGTGAGGCTGCGGAGAGGCGGAAACTGCCTTTTTGTCACGCCGATTGCAAGAGCGGGTATTGTCGCGCGCTAGCGGATGGCGCGGGCCGGGTGCTCGACGATCGAACGCAGGGGCAGCGGGGCCATGACGGCGCGGTCCTTGCCGGCCAGCTTGGCCTCGTACAGCGCGCGGTCGGCGCGGGTCATCATGTCCGAGAGCGGTTCGGCCTGGTGGCGGGCCTGGATGCCGATGCTGACGGTGAGCGGGTGGGCCGGGGGGAGGCCCGCAACGGCGACGCGGGTCAATTCGAACCGGATGATCTGGGCCTGGGCGAGAAGACCGGCCCGGCGGCTGTCGGTGTAGAACAGCGCGAATTCTTCGCCGCCGGTGCGCGCGACGAGGGCGGCGGCGCCGTGAGTGGAAAGGACGCCGGCCACCGCCGCGATCACCTCATCGCCCACCGCATGGCCGAAACTATCGTTGATAACTTTGAAATTATCGATGTCGATGAGCATCAGGGCGGGCTGGGAGAGGGCCGGATCGGTCGCCTGGAGCGCCGGCGCCACGTGCCTTTCGAAACCCCGGCGGTTGAGAAGGCCGGTGAGGTAATCGCGATCGGCCTCGCTGCGCAATTCGCCTACCAGTTCGAGCACCATGGCGGCCAGGAACAGGAACGCGGTGGCCAGGGCCAGCAGCGGGGTGAGCGCCTGGACGGTGGCCCAATAGGTCGAATCCTGGAAATCGCCGCCCGCGTTGACGTCGAGGACGCTCATCAGCGTGGCGAGGGGCCGCGAAACGGCGAGAACGAAGAGGAAAGCCATCAACACGATGCCGAGCCAATCGACTGTATTTTTGGGCTTTGCCTTGAGCAGATGCCAACCCGTGATGACCGCAAAGACCGCATAGGCGGCGTTGAGGATGTAGATGCGGGCGGTGACGGATGGGTCGACCAGGAGGAACCAGAAAAAGGCGGCTCCCGAGAGAAGGCCGATGAGGGTGAAGGCGATGGCGGGGATGGGCGCATCGATGCGGATCAGCGCGCTGCAGCAAGCCAGCAGGATGGCCGCAAAGAACAGGCCATTGGCAAAGATCCGGAGCACAGGGCCTTCAAAGGGCTGGAGAAAATCCTGGGCGATGAAGGCCAGCCCGCAGCAGGCAAACGCGATGGAAACGAACATGAAATGGCGGCGCGCCGGGCGTTTTCGCCAAAGGATGAAGAACATCACGGCCAGCACCAGGGCGATGACCGGATTGAGCAATGCGAAAAAGAACTGCCCGGTCACGCGCTTCAGCCTGCGATTTCATAAAGAGGATGGGCCCGTTTTCACCCAACGCGCATAAAAAACATTTAAACGCCCGCGTCAAATCTGGAGATTTCGATAGCGATAGGCGTGAGCGGGGCGCGGCTCGGCGGTGGAGGGCTCGCCGAAATCGTGGAGCGGGTAGGTTCCAAGGGGAACGAGGTGGTCTCGGGGGAGGAAATCGCGGCCGATATCGCCGACATAGATCGTGGCGCCGGCGGCAAGGCAGCGATCGAGGAAGGTGGTGACGCGGCGGGCCAGCGAGGCGTCGTAGAAGAGATCGCCGATGAGGATCACTTCGGCATCGGGTGGAGGCGCGTCGAGGAGGTCGGCGTGGATGGGGGTTATGGCTGTGCCGTTGAGCGCGGCGTTGAGGCCGAGGGCGGCGATGGCCAGCGGATCGGTATCGGCGGCGGTGGTGTGGGACGCGCCGGCGCGGGAAGCGGCGATGGCGAGGAGGCCGGAGCCGGTGCCCAGATCGAGGACGGATTTGCCGGCGACGATTTCGGGATGGGCCGCGATGTGGCGCGCGAGGGCGAGGCCGCCGGGCCAGGGCCAGGCCCAATAGGGCGGCACTCCATCGGCGGCGAGGCGCCAGACGCCGCTCTGGGGCGTGGCGGTGTGGAGGCGGATGTGGGGAAGATCCGGCACCGGGCGGATGGGGAGGTTGGCGGCGATGAAGGTGGCCGGGTCGGTCATGGGGTGGGTCAGTGTGTTCCAAGAGAGAATGGAGCGCAATCACCGAAGACGATGAGGGGGAAGGAGCCGAGGGCGGCGAGCGTACCTTGCCCCGGGATAAACCCGGGGTGACGGCAGTGGGGGGTGGAGAAAGAGTCGGGGGATGCTTCTGGCGATTGTGTTTGGCGGCGGATCGGCGCACCCCCTCTTCCGCCCCTTCGGGGCACCTTCTCCCCTTACGAGGGGAGAAGGGTAGCGCTTGGGGGAGTCTGGAGAAATATCAGCGCTGCCGACGCGCCCTGGCTCACCACATGAGGCGGGGCATGAAGCCGATCATGTTGGCGCGGGAGACGGAGACGAGGTCGGAGACGCGTTTGGCGGGGGGATTGTTGAAGGCGTCGAGTTCGGCGGCGTGGATGGAGCCGGTGATGAACAGCAGATCGATGCCGAACTGGGCGGCGCCCATGGCGTCGGTGCGGACCGAATCGCCGATGGCCAGGATATCGGCCTTTGCGAAGCGGCGGCCGGCGGCCTCGTCGAGCATTGCCTTGGCCTGTTCGTAGATGGGGTTGAAGGGCTTGCCGGCCATCATCACCCTGCCCCCGATATCCTCATAGGCATCGGCCAGCGCGCCGCCGCAATAGACGATGCGGTCGCCCTCTTCCACCACCTTGTCGGGGTTGGCGCAGATGAGGGGGAGGTCGCGCGACTTCCAGATTTCCATGCGGGCCGCATAGTCGGCGGGGGTGTCGTCGTCGGTGTCCAGATCGGTGACGGCGACGGCGGTGGCCTCCTCGTCGGAGCCGAAGGTGAGATCGAGGCCTTCGAAAAGCACGTCGTCGACCGAGGGACCGACGCGGGCGACAGTGCGGCCGCGCCAGTTTTCCAACAGGCCCCGCGTGGCGTCGCCCGAGGAAATGAGCGCATCATAGGCCGCGCGCGGAATATTCATGGCGTCGAGCTGGGCGACGATGGAGGCGCCAGGACGCGGGGCGTTGGTGATGAGCACGACGCAGCCGCCCTGCTCGCGATAGTTCACCAGCGCTTCGACAGCCCCTTCATGGGGAGCAATGCCGTTGTGGACAACGCCCCAGACGTCGGACAGCACCGCCGGGTAGCGGGAGGCGAGGCTTGAGAGGCCCGGTGTGGGGCCGGAAAGTGCGGGCATATATGCCTCCAGATATCAGAGCATTTCCGCTTTCTTCGAAAGCCGGTTGCTGCAGGTCATTGTTTTTGGCGCGCTGGAGCCAATCGATGTTTACGTGTTTCGGACGGGTGCCGCACTGGATTCCGGGAATAAATCCCGGAATGACAGGTTGGGTTTAGGACAACCCCGTCGTCATATCCACTCCCATGTCATTCCCGGACTTGCTGGAAGTGCTCTAGCGCCGCGCGGCGTGGCGGAGGTCGTCGTCGCCTTCGTCGCGCAAATCGGGGCGCAGCGGCGCGGTGGAGCCCAGGACGCGGCCCTGGGCGAGACCGACGCCATCGTCGAGAAGGGCGAGGATTTCGCTTTCGGCCTCCAGACCCGTCACGACGAGGTTGATGCCGAAACGCTTGATGTAGTCGTTGATGTCGGAGGAATGGAAATCGGTCAAGGCTGCCGGCGTCTTGAGGAAGGCGTGGCCGGAGGTGGAGATGTAGCGCACGCCCTTTTCGGCGATGCCGGCGAAATCGAGCCGCAGGGTGGTCGCGTCGCGCAGGGCCACGGTGGCGCCCTGGGTCACGAGGCTGGCAAGACCATCGGATTGAGGGAGCGAGAGGGAGGCCCAGATTTCGTAATCGAGGGCGAAGACGATATCGCCATTGACGGCGCGGTTGGCGGCAAGCAGCGCCAGGAGTTTTTCGAGCGTGGACTTGTCGCCCAGCGTGGCGGGGGAAATATCGACGAGAAGGCGCACCGGATCCCCGTTGAGCCGGGCGCGGCGGACGATGCGGATGGCTTCCTGTGCCGACAGAAGGTCGATGCGGCGCAGGATGACCGTGCCCTCGCCGGTGGGGATGGGCATGAAGGCGGGCGGATCGACCAGACCGCCATCGAGCTCGAGGCGCGGCACCAGATCGAGGGCGTGGAATTTACGCTGAGGGAGCGTGAGGATGGGCTGGGCCTCGTAAACCACCCTGCCCTCGTCGAGAGCGCGGCGAACCTCGGACAGCGGAACGCTTGGGCGGCGCGGCTCGCGCTCGGTGCGGGGGGAGCCCTCGTCGCGCGCCGGCGTTGCGGCTTGCTGCGCCGTTTCGAGATCGGACACAGCCTCGGCCACCTGACGCACGACGGTGCCCAGGACGCTCATATCCGCTTCGACGATATCGAGGCGGGGGCCGAGTTCGAGATCGGCGATGGCGTTGACGCGCTGGGAGAGGACCTGGCCGGCCTTGGCATCGGTGGCGAGCAGGCGGCCCATTTCCTCGACGCCGGCTTCGAGGCGCTTGAAGGCGCGGCGGCGGGCGGTGCGCTCCTCGACCAGCGCGCCGCCGACGATGACGACAAGCGCCAGCAGCCCGGCTTCGATGGGAGTGAAGCCGAGCGCGAAATAGGCCACGGCGCCCAGAGCGGCGCCGCACACCCCGATAAAGATCAAGACCAGCCCCTGCACGCGGCTCCAGCCCCCAAGGGAATCAAATCGGCTTCCTGATCAATCTCTAGCATCTGGCGGGAAGGCGAAAAAGCATAAGTGCCAACCCTTTGTTTACCCTAACGGATTGATAGTGGGGATAAGCCCTGCCGCTGGAGAGACGCCGGGCCGCGAGCCAAGCCGTCTCTCCGCAAGGTCTTGATTTTTCGTGAGGCCGCAGGGCCTCGATTTAGAGCATTTCGGCGTTTCCTCGAATCGCTTCAATAGCTCTAAGTCTTTGTTTTGGCCCGTTTCCGAACCGCAAAAGTGGTATCCACTTTTGCTGGAAACGCTCTAGGAGTACTGGCCGGATGCGTGATGGAAACCCATCGGACGCAGATGTGAGACTGTTGCTCATCGAGAGCTCGGGCGAGAGGGCGCGTGCCACGATGGCGGCGATCTTTTCCCACTGGGGCCAAGGCGTCGCGCTGGTCCATTGCACCAGCGGCCAGCAGGCACTGCGCAACCTCAAGACCGGGCGGTTCGACGTGATCCTGGCCGAGACGACAAGTCTGGAAGGGCTGGGCTGCGACGAGGAAGCGGCGTTCGGGATGCTGGCCGGGGCGTCGAACGGGGCGCTGATCATCGCGCTTTCCGATGGCGGGTCGGTCTCGATGGCGGTGGCCGCGATGCGCGCCGGCGCCCATGATTATCTGGCCCTGCCCATTTCCGGCCCCGTGCTGGCGGCGCGGCTGGGCGAATTGGGCCAGCGGCACGGCAAGGCCCGCGCCATCGTCTGCGAGGCGGCGGAGGACCGGCACGCCGATTTCGAGGGGTTCGTGGGCACGACTCCGCAGATGCGGGCGATCTACGACCAGATTTTGCGGATAGCGCCTTCGGCAGCGCCCGTGTTCATCACCGGGGAAAGCGGCACGGGCAAGGAAGTTTCCGCCGAGGCGCTGCACAAGCGCGGGCCGCGCGCCAAAAAGCCGTTCATTGCCATCAATGCCGGGGCGATCCCGCGTGAATTGATGGAGGCCGAGGTGTTCGGCGCGGTCAAGGGGGCCTATACGGGCGCCCATGAGGACCGCAAGGGCGCCATCGAGATGGCCGATGGGGGAACGCTGTTTCTCGACGAGATCGGCGAGATGGACCTTTCGCTGCAGGCCAAGTTGCTGCGGTTTTTGCAGACCGGGACGATCGCGCGGGTTGGTGAATCGGTGGCCCGGCCGGTCGATGTGCGGGTGATCTGCGCGACCAATCGCAACCCGATGCAGTTGGTGAGCGAAAAGAAATTCCGCGAGGATCTGTTCTATCGGCTACATGTGCTGCCCATCCATCTGCCGCCGCTGCGGCAGCGGCCGGGGGATATCATGCCGCTGGCCCAGAGCTTTCTCGGGCGCTTCGCCCAGGAAGAGGGCAAGGATTTTTCCGGGTTCGCGCCGGACGTCGCCGATCTGTTCGTGGCGCGGGAATGGCCGGGCAATGTGCGCCAGCTTCAGAACCTCGTGCGCCGGGTCGTCGTGATGTTCGACGGGGGTGCGGTGAGCGCGCAGATGGCGCTGGCCGCCGATATCGAATCGCGCGACGCCTATTGCGCGGCGCAGGCGGCGATGGGTGGACAGCCGAGCGTGTTGCCCATGTGGCAGCAGGAGCAGAAGATCATCGAGGATGCGCTCGATGCCTTCGGGGGCAATATCGCGCGGGCGGCGGCGGCGCTGGAGATCAGCCCTTCGACGATTTATCGTAAGCGGTTGGGCTGGGAGCGGGCCGGGGCGGCTTAGGGGGGCTGAGGCCTGTTTCGGCCTTGGTGGGTGCTTCGGTAAAAATGCCGGCGGTGGCGCGAGGGGAGATTCGGCGCACCCCTCATCCGACCCGGCTTCGCCGGCCCACTTTCTCCCTCAAGGGGAGAAGGGGAGCTTGTGGCGGATGCTTCGGTAATATGCTGGCGATAGCGCGGGTAGAAACTCAGAGCCCCCTCATCCGACCGTTTCGCGGCCTGCCAGGGGAGAAGGAGAGCCTGTGGCGGGGGGAGAAGCGGCATTGCCGCGTAAGCGGAAAAAAGGGCTTGCTCCTCTAGTGACTGGAGGATGCAGAAGTGGTGAGCTTAACGAAACGACGGCAGGGTGGCGCAGTGGCTCATCACCATCATCATCATATCGACCCGGCATCGGGGGACCGGCGGGTGTTCTGGGCGATAGGGGTCAATTTTCTGCTCACCATCGCGCAGATCGTGGGTGGCGTCATGGCGGGGAGCCTGTCGCTGATCGCCGATGCGTTGCACAATCTTTCCGATGCGGTGTCGCTGGTGATCGCCTTTGCGGCGCGTAAGATCGCGCGGCGGCCTTCAGATTCCAAGATGACGTTCGGGTATGTGCGGGCCGAGATCGTCGCGGCGCTGATCAATTATACGACGCTGATCGTGATCGGGCTGTATCTGGTTTATGAGGCGGTGATGCGGTTTTTCGAGCCGCAGCCGGTAGCCGGGTGGATGATCGTCATCATCGCCGGGGTGGCGCTGGTGGTCGATATCGTGACGGCGATGCTCACCTATACGCTGTCAAAAAGCTCGATGAACATCCGGGCGGCGTTTTTGCACAATGTCGCCGATGCGCTCGGCTCGGTGGCGGTGATCGTGGCGGGGACGCTGATCATCCTGTTCGATTGGTGGATCGTCGATCCGATCGTGACGCTGACGATCGCCGGGTACATCCTGTGGATGGCGTTCGCCGAGATCGGCGGGTCGATCCGGGTGCTGATGCTGGGGTCGCCGCCGGAGATCGACATGGAGCTGTTGGTCGGCGCGCTCGGTGAGGTCGAGGGGGTCGAGGGCGTGCATCATGTGCATGTGTGGGCGATCGACGAGCACCAGAACGCGCTGGAGGCGCATGTGGTGACGGGCGAGGAGCATGGGGCGGCTCGCGATGCGATCAAGGCCCGGCTCAAAGCGGTGGCGCGGGAGCGGTTCGGGATTGCTCATTCGACGCTGGAGTTCGAGGCGCCGGGGGAATGTCGGGATGAGCATGCGACGCTGATCGGGCATCCCGTGGGAGAGCATGGGCATGGGCATGCTCACGATTAGGGCCTCACTCGCCGGAGAAATTTTCGGCGTAGAAGAGCTGGATGTTGGTGAGTTCGACGACGCCGTTGCGTGAAACCGTCAGCGTATCGAGGTGTTCGATGCTTTCGAAGCGGGAGCCGTAAGTTTCGATGACGGCGTCGGGGCTGCGGGTCTGGTCGACGATGTAGGCGTTCCAGCCGGCGTGGACGGCGGGGTCGAAATTGTAGCCCAGATTGCGGGTGTCCTCGCCGAAGCAGGCGAAGGGGAGACGGCCGGCGATCTGGGTGTCGACATAGCCGCAATCGATCCAGTCGATGCCGGCGATGAAGAGGTTTTGTTCGGTAAACGCGTTGCGGGCGGCGAGGTCGTCGCCCAGTTCGGTCCAGGGGAGCTGGAGGGCGGTCGGGTCTTCCCAATCGCCGGGAAAGACGGTGCGGGCCCAGCCGGTGGCGGCGTGGGAGACCAGCAGGGTCAGGATGGCGAGCGTTGCTATGGCCGAGCCGTAGAGCCAGATGCGGATGGCCCTGCCGTCGCGATTGGCCGCCCAGGCGCCCATCAGCATGAACAGCATGAGATAGCCCGGCGCCTGCCAGTGGAAGTGGAACTGGGTATCGCTCCAGAGCGCCACGAGGGTGAAAAAGATCACCGGCGGCCAGCCGATATAAGCAAAGAGTGCGGCGGCGCCGGGGACAGTGCCCGAGGGAAACTGGCCGCGCGGGCCGGCGGCGAGCGCCCTGCCCCCGATATAGAGCGCGGGAATGGCGAGCCAGGGGACCATGTAGAGGAGCTGGCCCCAGATCATGCGGAAAAGGCCATCCCAGCGCAGGCGGGATTCGGCCAGCGCCCGGCCGCCCTGAAAGCCGAAGGAGGCCCAATCGTTCTGGGCGTTCCAAATGATGACGGGGGAGAAGATCGCCAGGGCGATGGCCAGTGCGAGCCATGGCGCGCCATGGGTTAGCCAGCGGCGCTGGGTGGAATTGAGGAGGATGAACAGGCCGGTGCCGGCGACGAGGAAGGCGGCGTGGTATTTGGAGAGGAACGTAAGGCCGAGGAAGAGGCCGGCGAGGCCCCAATAGAAATAGGGTCGTCGGGCGCCGGCGCCGAAGAAGATTTCGACGAGCACCCGGATTGTGGCCAGCCAGAACAGCAGCATGGGGGCGTCGGGCTGGGTCCAGGAGCCAACCGAGAGGGAAAACAGCACGCAGGCGTTGACGATCAGCGCGGCGAAAAAGCCGGCGAGCGGGGTGTGGATGCGACGGGTGATGTCGAACACCAGCCAGGTGGAGACCGCGAACATCGCAACGAACGGCAGGCGGATGGCGAGGAGGCTGTCCGAGCCGGTGAGTTGGAGGGTTGCCCAGATGGTCCAGAGCGAGAGGGGCGGCTGGTCGAAATAGGAGAGGTGAAACTGGCGGGCTGAGGCGAGGTAATAGGCCTCGCCCGTGCCCCAGCCGACCACCGCTGCGCCGATGGTGCGCAGAATGAAGGTCACCGCGATAAGGATGAGGGTGGCCTGGGCGGGGGTGAAGGGGCCGATGCGGGGGTTAGTGGGCATCATGGGCTCCGGTTTGTGCGGCAGAGGCTGCGCACCCCTCATCCGACCTTTGAGGCTGGGGCTGGATTCGGGGAACGAGTTCCGGAATGACAGGGGAGAGGGTGTGTTGCGTGCCCTGCTCCATCCACAAATTGTCACCCCGGGATTTATTCCCGGGGTCCAGTAGCGGCGCGGCAAGGGGATCGGGCGTCAGCGCCATGTGAACATGCGGGTCACCGCGTAGTTGAAGACGACGCTCATCACCACGCCGGCGATGCCGGCGATGAAGAAATTAGCGAGGTGGGCTTCGAACAGGACACTGGCGACCGAGATGTTGGCGATCGCGCCGAAGCTGCACACGATGTAGAAGCTCAAAAGGCCCGTCCAGAATTTGGCGCCGCGGAGCTTCTTGTCGGCGTAGGTCAGCTCGTTGTTGAGGACGTAATTGGTGGTCATGGCGACGAGGGTGGCCACCAATTGGCTGTTGGCGAAGTTGAAATCGAGGGCCTGGAAGGCCAGGGCCAGGACCGCCATGTGCACGACGACGCCCGAGGCGCCGACCAGGGCGAACAAAAGGAAGCTGGTGGGCAGGAAGCCGCGCGAGATCTGCGAGAGGATCAACCCCAGGAACTGGGCGACGATCAAGGGGCTCATCTTGCTTTCGCCGGCGTGGCGCGGGCGGAAGCTGTAGGGGACTTCGGCGATCGCCAGCTTGCCGTCCGCCCTGCGGTTGGCGGTGACGATGATGTCGAGCAGAATCTTGAACCCCTCGCGCGATAGCTGGGGAACGATGCGATTGAACAGCGAGCGGCGGAGGAGGAAGAAGCCGCTCATGGGGTCCGAGAGCGACTTGCCCGTCAGGATGCCCGAAAGACGCGTGGCGAGGGTGGAACCCATCTGGCGGCCGGCGGTGAAGCCGGAAACGGAACTCCCCTCCCCCGTATAGCGCGAGCCCACGGCGATATCGGCGCCATCGCGGACCTTTTGCAGCATCTGGGGCAGGATGGTTTCGTCGTGCTGGTGGTCGGCGTCGATCACGGCGACGAATTCGGCCGAGGACGAGGCCATGCCCTCGATGCAGGCCGAGGAGAGGCCGCGCCGCCCGACCCGGTGGATGCAACGCACATGGGGCTTTTGCGCGGCGATGGATTTGGCGAGCTCGGCAGTGCCGTCGGGGCTGTTGTCATCGACGACGATCACTTCGAAAGCGGTGCCGTCGAGCGCGGCTTCGAGCTTTTCGATCAGCGGGCCGATGTTGTCGCGCTCGTTGAAGGTGGGGACGATCACCGACAGGGTCGGCGCTGTCCAGTTCGCATCGAGGGGATCATGGGGGGCAAGGGCAGTCATGGTATCGTCTTTTTATGTCCCCAAGATAGCTCTTGGCTGTTGCGGGCGCGGAGCCCGAAGGCCACCGCGTGCAACCGCTATAACGCGGCGCCCGTCTCGCATAGCAAGCCCGGCTGGGGGATGCAAAATTTTTTGCCCGGGGCGCGCTTGACTCATCTGCCCCCTCTTCCTATCTCGTCGGCCATACTGCTGGCACTCTCGGTACAGGAGTGCTAACAGTGGAGGAATATACGATCTCAACACTACGTTCCAAAGGAGCGACCATGAGCTTCCGTCCCCTACATGACCGCGTTGTGGTCCGGCGCGTCGACAGCGAGGAAAAGACCGCTGGCGGCATCATCATCCCCGACACTGCCAAGGAAAAGCCCTCCGAGGGCGTCATCGTTTCGGTGGGCCCGGGCGCCCGCGACGATGCCGGCAAGGTTACCCCGCTCGACGTCAAGGCCGGCGACCGCGTGCTGTTCGGCAAGTGGAGCGGCACCGAAGTCAAGATCGACGGCGAAGACCTGCTGATCATGAAAGAGTCCGACATCATGGGCGTGATCGAGGCGTAATTTTTACCGGTCGCGTTTTCGAACCTGAAAACGGGTTCCTGAAAACGCTCCAGTCCGCCTCTCCCGCTCTCTTCTTAATTCTCATTCGGAGCAAACTTACATGTCCGCCAAGGAAGTAAAGTTCTCGACCGACGCCCGCGACAAGATGGTCCGCGGCGTCAACATCCTCGCCAATGCGGTGAAGGTGACCCTGGGTCCCAAGGGCCGCAACGTGGTGATCGAAAAGAGCTTCGGCGCTCCCCGCATCACCAAGGACGGCGTTTCGGTCGCCAAGGAAGTCGAGCTTGAAGACAAGTTCGAAAACATGGGCGCCCAGATGGTGCGCGCCGTGGCCTCCAAGACCAACGACATCGCCGGTGACGGCACCACCACCGCGACCGTGCTGGCCCAGTCGATCGTCAACGAAGGCGTCAAGGCCGTCGCTGCCGGCATGAACCCGATGGACCTCAAGCGCGGCATCGACCTCGCCGTGAACGAAGTGATCGGAAACCTCGCTTCGAAGGCCGTCAAGATTTCCAACTCCTCGGAAGTCGCGCAGGTCGGCACCATTTCCGCAAACGGCGAAAAAGAAATCGGCGAGATGATCGCCAGCGCCATGCAGAAGGTCGGCAATGAAGGTGTCATCACCGTCGAGGAAGCCAAGACCGCCGAGACCGAACTCGACGTCGTCGAAGGCATGCAGTTCGACCGTGGGTATCTGTCGCCCTATTTCGTGACCAACACCGAAAAGATGGTCGCCCAGCTCGACGATCCGCTGATCCTGCTGCACGAAAAGAAGCTTGCCAATCTGCAGGCCCTGCTGCCGGTTCTCGAAGCCGTCGTCCAGAGCCAGCGTCCGCTGCTGATCATTGCCGAGGACGTTGAAGGCGAAGCGCTCGCCACCCTCGTCGTCAACCGTCTGCGTGGTGGCCTGAAGGTCGCTGCCGTCAAGGCTCCGGGCTTCGGCGATCGCCGCAAGGCCATGCTCGAGGACATCGCCATCCTGACCGGCGGTCAGGTGATTTCCGAAGACCTCGGCATCAAGCTCGAAAGCGTGACGCTCGATATGCTCGGCACTGCCAAGCGCGTCGAAATCTCCAAGGAAAACACCACCATCGTCGATGGTTCGGGCTCCAAGGAAGACATCGAAGGCCGCGTCAACCAGATCAAGGCGCAGATCGAGGAAACCACCTCGGACTACGACCGCGAGAAGCTCCAGGAACGCCTGGCCAAGCTCGCTGGCGGCGTTGCCGTGATCCGCGTCGGCGGTGCGACCGAAGTGGAAGTGAAAGAGCGCAAGGACCGCGTCGACGACGCGCTCAACGCGACTCGCGCTGCCGTTGAAGAAGGCATCGTTCCGGGCGGCGGCGTGGCTCTGCTGCGTGCTTCGTCCAACCTTGCCGCCAAGGGCATCAACGCCGACCAGGAAGCCGGTATCGCCATCGTGCGCCGCGCGCTCCAGGAGCCGGTGCGTCAGATCGTCAACAACGCCGGCGACGAAGGTTCGGTGGTTGTGGGCAAGATCCTCGACAACGGTTCGGACACCTATGGCTACGACGCCCAGACGGGCGAATATGGCGACATGATCCAGATGGGCATCATCGACCCCGTCAAGGTGGTTCGCACAGCCCTGCAGGACGCTGCCTCGGTTGCGGGCCTCTTGGTCACCACCGAAGCCATGATCGCCGAACTGCCCAAGACCGAAGCGCCGGCAATGCCGGGCGGCGGCGGCATGGGCGGTATGGGCGGCATGGATTTCTAATCCATCCCCATCGCTATCGGGGTCTCTCCAGACCCTCGAACGGGAAGGCGGTCCTCCGGGGCCGCCTTTTCCGTTTTTTGGGGTGTTAGGGGAATCGATTGGCCATGTCGGTTGTGGGAGCTCAGCGCACCCCTCATCCGACCGCTTCGCGGCCTGCCATTCGAGCATAGCTCTCATGGCCTTCTCGCCTCCAATCGTGCCACCGGCACGATTGGCCAAAGGACGGCTCGAAGTCTCCCTCAGGGGGAGAAGGGGTGATTGTGGCAGCGTTTCGGAAAGAACTCTGATGCTTCCCCAAGAGCCCCCTGTGCTAGCGTCGAGGAACGGCGGTTGCGGATGGTCTAAGGAAAGAACAGGAGCTTGATGGCGAGGGCGATGGAGACGATGACGACAAGGGGCCGGATGACACGGGCGCCGAAGCGGATGCCGGTGATGGCGCCGAGGTAGCCGCCGAGCAATTGGCCGGCGGCCATGACGGCGGCGACGGGCCAGACGACGTCGCCCGCGAAGATGAAAAAGCAGAGCGCCGCGAGGTTGGAGGTGACGTTGAGCACCTTGGTGTGAGCCGAAGCACGGGCCGCCGCTAGGCCGAAGAGCGCGACGAAGGCCAGGATGAAGAACGAGCCGGTGCCCGGGCCGAACAGGCCATCGTAAAAGCCGATGCCGAAGGCAAAGAGCGGGACGAAGGTGGAGAAATCGAGCCGCGCCGCGCCGTCGATATCCTTGATGGCGGGTGAGAGGGTGAAATAGAGCGCCACCGCGATGATCGCGATGGGGACGGCGATTTCGAGCGCGGAGGTATCGATCTGCTTGAGGGCGATGGCGCCCAGGAACGAGCCGGCGAAGGCAGCGGCCATCGAGGGGATCAGCGAGAGGATCGAGACGTAGCCCTTACGCCAATAGGTGTAGGCGGCCATCGTGGTGCCGACGATGGACTGGGCCTTGTTGGTGGCCAGCGCCGTGACCGGGGGAAGGCCAGCCGAAAGCAGGGCCGGAATGGTGATCATTCCGCCGCCGCCGGCAACGGCATCGACGAAGCCGGCGACGACGCCGACGCCGCCGAGGATGAGAAGAACCCAGATATCGAACACGGAATGATGGCCCTGAAGCGGAAGACGGGGCTTGCTGGCATGAAGCGGGGCGGTTTGCAATGGGGGGTGCAGGTCGGTGGGGCTGTGTCTGGGCTTTGGTGGGTGGGCAGGCGCTGGACTGGATTCCGGGAATAAATCCCGGAATGACAAGGTGGGGGTGGGGCGGAGTTGGTGGACTGGCCCCTGCGGCGTTATTTCCGGGTGGAGAAGACGGTGCCGTTATTTTCTGGTCGAGGTTCTGGGTATGGGAGCGGGTGGATTGGTGTTGTTTGAGTGAACGATGCGTCGGTTTTAGGCTGATTTCTCGATCGGGGAAATTGCGGCAATGTCCGGGCATCACAACCCAACACCGGATACATCACCATGACTTCGTTTCAGACTTATCTTCCGACTGCCGGGCGCATTCTGCTGGCGTTGATCTTCATCATTGCGGGCTTCCAGAAGATCCCGGCGATCGAGTTCAATGTCGGCTATATGGAAATGTTCGGCGTGCCCGGCATCCTGATCTGGCCGGCCATTGTCCTTGAAATCGTCGGCGGCCTGATGCTGGTCATCGGCTTCAAGGCGCGCCGGGCGGCGGCTGCACTGGGCGCCTTTACGCTGCTTTCGGGCTTCATCTTCCACTTCAACCCGGCCGATGCCATGGAAATGACCTCGTTCCTCAAGAACATCGCCATAACCGGCGGCATGCTCTATGTCATCGCCTATGGTGCGGGCGCGCTGTCGGTGGATGAGCGCAAGGCATAAGGACTGCGCTTCCGATGCAATTTGAAGGGGCCGCGTGAGCGGCCCTTTTTCATGGGCGGAAGCTGGAGGCGCCGAGGGTGGCGAGGAGCTTGTCCAGGGTGGCTATCTTGCCCTCGTGCCAATCGGCGTTGCGGGCGACGACCAGCAGGGACTCGCTTTTGAGCATCACCCCATCCTCAAGGACGCGCAGGCCGTTGGCCTTGAGCGTGGAGCCCGTGGTGGTGATATCGACGATCAGGTCCGCAGCGCCCGAGGCCGGGGCGGCTTCGGTGGCGCCAAGGCTTTCGACGATCCGGTATTCGGCGATGCCGTGGCGGGCGAAGTGGCGGCGGGTGAGATTGACGAATTTGGTCGCCACCTTGAGCCAGCGGCCATGGCGGGCGCGGAAATCGGCGGCGACGTCGGACAGATCGGCCATCGCCGTCACATCGATCCAGCTATCGGGGACCGCAACCACCGCATCGGCGCGGCCGAAGCCCAGGCGCTTGGCGATTTCGACCTGCTGGGGGCCGGTTTCCGCCGATTCGTGGATCAAATCCTCACCGGTGATGCCAATATCGATGGTGCCCCGGATCAGCTCGCGGGCGATCTCGGAGGCCGAGAGGAACCGCACGACGACATCGGGCATGGCGGCCATTTCACCAAGATAGGAGCGCGCGCCGCCGGGGCGCTCGATGGGCAGGCCCGCGTTTTCGAATACGGCGATGGCTTGCTCCTGAATGCGGCCCTTGGAAGGGAGCGCGAGCATGATGGTGCTGCTCATACCTGCACCTCAGCTTCCAAACGATCCACCCATACCGCGCAACCGACGGCGGGGATATCTTCAGGCGCGCCGAGGCGGCGCAGCAGGCGGTCGTATTGCCCGCCGGAAATGAGCACCAGCCCCCCTGCCCCGGTCACTTCGAAGGTGATGCCGGTGTAGTAATCGAGGCGCGGGGAAAAGCCAGCGTCGAACAGCACCGTGCCGCCGAGACCGTCATGCAATTGGGCCACCCGGCGGCGGGCGGTGGAAAGGGCCACCGAAAGGTCGATGCCGGTGGCGAGGCCAAGGCTGCCGATGGCGGCGAGGGCTTTTTCGGCGGGGCCGGAAATGGCGAGATAGTTGCGCAACAAATCGATGGCCGGGCCGGGAACATGGGCGGCTTCGAGGGCCTGCTTTTCGAGGTAGCGCTCGGCGATTTCCTCTGGGCTGCGGCTTTCGGTGAGGCTGAGGCCGTTGGTGAGCATCAGCTCGCGCACCCAATCGGCGATGTCGCCGGTGGGAAGGCCTGCCGGGCCGGCGGCGGGGGGCTTGGGGTCGGCGAGGCGATCGAGGAGATGGGCCATGGCCTCGGGGTGGCCGTAGCGGGCGCGGATGCGCGGGCGCCAGACATCGGGCATGTCGCAGGCGTTAAGGATTGTTTCGAACAGGTCGATATCGCCCATGCGGATGGTTGGGGCGGCGACGCCATAGATATCGATGACGGCGCGGGCGAAGGCGATGACGCGGGTGAGCGCCGCATCGGCATCGGGGAGCGCCAGGAGCTCGATGCCGCCCTGATCGAATTCGGCGGGGCCATCGGCGCGCTGGCGGAAGATGGGGCCGAGATAGCCATAGGCGGCGGGGGTGGCCGCGCCGGTGGCGATATGCTCGATGGCGATGGGCAGGGTGAAATCGGGGCGCAGGCAGAATTCCGAGCCGTCGGGGGCCTGGGTGAGGATCATGCGCGCGCCGAGCTCCTCGCCGGCGAGGTCGAAATAGGCGGCGGGGGGAATGAGGATCGGTGGGGCCGCGAGGGTGATGCCGGGGGTGGAGACGAGGGCGTGGAGGGCGGAGCGGCGGGTGGTGGAGGTCATGGGCGGGCTCCGGTAACAAGCTCGCGTCGGCTCTGGCGATTGGGGCAAAGGCTGCCCCCCCTCATCCGACCGCTTCGCGGCCACCTTCTCTCACCAGGGGAGAAGGGGTTCAGGACATAATCTACCACGGAATGCTTTGCAGGCGCTGGGCACCCCTCATCCGTCTCGCCCTGCGGGCGATCCACCTTCTCCCTCAAGGGGAGAAGGGTAGCCAGGGGGAACGTTTCGGCTGGAGCCCTAAGGCTGCAAAGAGAGCCCCCCTCGCCCCGCTGGGGAGAGGGGATGGGGGTGAGGGGCCGGCCAAGGGAACCGGGGGGGGCGAGCATCACCCGTTTGCCTTTATCCAGGCCGCGACGGCGGGGATTTGTTTGACGAAATCGACCATTTGCGCGCGGGGGACCGAATATTGGCCGGGGCGTTCGGTTTTCCAGGCGGCGTTGTCGGTGATGGACGCGGCGGCTTCGGCGCCCTCGGCCAAATCCTTGATCTGGACGACGCCCTGTTCGCGTTCGTCGGAGCCCTGGATGATCACCGCCGGGGCGTTGCGCTTGTCGGCGTATTTCATCTGCTTGCCCATGTTCTTGGAGGCACCCAGGAACAGTTCGGCGCGGATGCCGGCGGTGCGCAGATCGGCGACCATTTTCTGGTAGTCGGCGATCCGGTCCTTTTCCATGACGGTGACGACGACCGGGCCGGTGGTCGGGGCGCTGGAGAGATTGCCGGTGAGGCGCAGGGCGGAGGCGAGGCGGGAGACGCCGATGGAAAAGCCGGTGGCCGGGGTTTCCTCGTTGCGGAAGCGGGAGACGAGGCCGTCATAGCGGCCACCGCCGCCGACCGAGCCGAACACCACGTCCTGGCCCTTTTCGTTCTGGACCTTGAAGGTCAGTTCGATTTCGAAAACCGGGCCGGTGTAATATTCGAGGCCGCGGACAACGGAGGGGTCGATCTTGATGCGGTCGGGGTCGTAACCGGCGGAGGTGAAGAGAGCCTGCATCTCCCGAAGTTCCTCAACACCATCGGCAAACGTCTTCGTCAATTTATATGCCGACAGTTCCGGGACAGAGAAATACGCATCTTCGTAACCTGCTATGTCCTCTGGAGCAGCGAGGTCGAAAAGTTGTTCGGCATTTTCAATGCTCACTGCCTTTATAATCGCAGTGCATTGTTGTTCGTCGAGCCTGGCGCCTTCGGTGAAATCGCCGCTCTCGTCCTTGCGGCCTTCGCCGAGGAGCAGGCGGACGCCTTCGGGGCCGAATTTGTCGAGCTTGTCGATGGCGCGCAGGACGGAGAGCTTCTGGACTTCATCGACCACGCCGATGGATTGGAGCACGCCGTCGAGGACCTTGCGGTTGTTGACGCGGACGACGTATTTGCCCTGCAAACCCAGCGCGTCCATGGTGTCGGCCATCATCATGCAGATTTCGGCGTCGGCTTCGGGGCCGGCTGCGCCGACGGTGTCGGCGTCGAATTGCATGAACTGACGGAAGCGGCCGGGGCCGGGCTTTTCGTTGCGGAACACCCAACCCTGACGGTAGGACCTGAACGGTTTCGGCAGGTCCTGATAGTTCTGGGCGAAATAGCGGGCGAGCGGGGCAGTCAGATCGTAGCGCAGGCTCATCCATTGCTCGTCATCGTCCTGCACCGAAAAGACGCCGGCGTTGGGGCGGTCGGTGTCGGGGAGGAATTTGCCCAGCGTTTCGGTGTATTCGAGGAACGGGGTCTGGAGGGGATCGAAGCCATAGCGCTGGTACACATGCCGGATCTTGCCCACCATCTCTTCGATAGCGGCCAGATCGGCCGGTTCGGAATCGACGAAACCGCGCGGCAGGCGCGGTTCGATGAGCGCAGTGTTCTTGGCCATTATGGTGGTCCCCAGCCCCGAAATTTCGGGCTTTTTGAAATACGCGCCGTTCCTAACCGATATGAGAATTCGAGACAAGGCGAGCCGGCGGTGTTGCCGATGGGCCACAGGGGGATGCGATCTGCGACATCGCGCCACATCAGGGGTTGGCGATCACGGATTCGTGAGTTATGAGATCGTCACCTTCAACCGGCGCCTGCAACGGGCGCGTCAGCCTTCGGGAGACGTCATATGACAGCATTTGCTTACGTCCTCACCCGTGGAGTTGAAGGTCGCGGCTGGGTAATGACCTACCGCCTCAACTGCAAAGGCATTGTCGGCTTCAAAGCCTGACATTGAAATTGCGGTAGCCGGGCCGGCCATCTCGTCCCGGCCTTCTTAAGACCTCCTCAAAACCAGCAGTCCCGACGCCGGCACATCTCGCGTCCGCCGTTCGGATTCCAACCAAACTCAATCTCTGGCCGCGTTTGCGGGACGGATGACCCGACCCTTTTCGCGACCGCAACAATGGAGCCAGCGCGCCTTGTGGCGCCTGGATGACAGACGATGTCGCATATCCAAATTTCGACTGAACAAGCGATCCTGCGGGTTTCCGTGGACACTCTGATCGCCGAGCATGGCAAGTGGCGCGTGGTGGTTGCGGCCATCAAGGCGATGGTTCGCGGCAAGCGGAGAGTGCAAACGATCCGCCCGTTAGACCTGCCCCCGTCGCTGCGCCGCGATATCGGATTGCCCACAGTGGCGGACCCGCCAAGCCTGCCGACGGTGATGATGGTGTACATGAGGCCGTAGGCCGTTGCGCCCTTCCCTTTTGGGGAGGGCGTTTTTGTTGGCGGGCTGTTTCCGGCTCGGCAGCCCCTCACCCCGGCCCTCTCTACTGAGGGGAGAGGGGGAAGGGAGCGTGGTCGGTTAAGGGCGCACGAAAACGGCGCGCTGGGCCTGGATGGGTTCGCGGCAGTGGCAGCCGTCCATGTGGTCGTTGACCATGCCCATGGCCTGCATGAAGGCATAGCAGGTGGTGGGGCCGACGAAGGAAAAGCCGCGTTTCTTGAGGTCCTTGGAGAGCCGGATCGAGGCGGGCGATGTGGCGATGGCGCGCAACGTATCCCATGAAAAATCGGCGGGGCGCTCGTCGGGCTGGGGCTCGAAACGCCAGAAATAGGTGGCGAGGGAACCGAACTCGACGCGCAAGGCCTGGGCGTGGCGGGCGTTGTTGATGGTCGAGACGATCTTGCCGCGATGGCGCACGATGCCGGCATCGGCCAGGAGCCGGTCGATATCGGGCTCGCCGAAGGCAGCCACCTTATCGATATCGAAACCGGCGAAGGCGGCACGGAAGTTTTCGCGTTTGCGCAGGATGGTGAGCCAGGAGAGGCCCGACTGGAAACCCTCGAGGCAGAGCTTTTCGAAAAGGCGCGTGTCGCTGGTGACGGGGAAGCCCCATTCGGTATCGTGATAGCGCTGGTAGAGCGGGTCACTGCCCGGCCAAGGGCAACGGATGGGTTCGGCTTGGGTCATGGAATCGGCTTTTCGAAGAACTGGGTAACCATAGCGGTCGGGCAAGTTTTAACCATCCCATTTGACGCAATCTTTGCGGCTGGGGGTCAAGAATATCGCTCCAATCTATCGATGAGAGGCGTCGATGATCCGCATAGTCTTGAGTTTTCTGGCCGTTTTCGTGCTGGCCGTTCCGGCACACGCGCAATCGGGCTATCGCGGTTATCTCGACGCCATGTTCGGGCCGCCGCCGGGCATGGTGCTGACCCCCGATACGCCCGAGCACATGCTGGAATATCAGACCGACTATGTGAGCCATCCGGGCTTTTTGCGGCAGGTGGTGGATTATCGCACCAGTGAGGGGGCCGGCACTATCGTTATCGATACGCGGCAGCACTTTTTGTTTCTGGTGCTGCCGGACGGCAAGGCGATGCGCTATGGAATCGGGGTGGCGCGGACCGGTTTCGAATGGAGCGGCACGCATCGGGTGACGCGCAAGGCCGAATGGCCGAGCTGGACGCCGCCCGCCGAAATGCATGCGCGCCAGCCCGGACTGCCCCGGTTCATGGAGGGCGGACCGAACAACCCGATGGGCGCGCGGGCGCTCTATCTGGGCTCGACGCTTTACCGCATTCACGGGACCAACGAGTCCTGGACCATCGGGCGATCGGTCTCTTCGGGGTGCATCAGGATGACCAATCAGGACGTGATCGATCTCTACGAGCGGGTGCCGGTGGGGGCCAAGGTTATCGTGGTTTAGGTGGATACACTTCAGAAGAGCAAAAATTCGTCAAGGCATTGACGCGATCGTCAGCTATCGCGCAGGGAGGCGCGCTCCCTTTTAGCTGACGAGACTTTTTATTCATGACCCAGACGGACTCCAAAGTCAGCGACCGCTTTCCCCTGCGGCCGATTCCCATCGGCATTGGGTTGGTCGTTTTTATTGGCCTGCTGATCCTGCCGGCCCCCGAAGGCCTTTCGATCGAAGGATGGCGGGTGGTGGCCATCGCCGCCCTGATGATCATCTGGTGGATCACCGAGGCGATACCCATTCCCGCCACGGCGCTGATTCCCGTTGCGGCCATGCCCATTCTGGGCGCCACATCGCAAGGGGCCGCCACGGCGCCCTATGGCGACCCGATCATTTTCCTGTTCATGGGCGGTTTTCTGCTGGCGCTTGCCATGGAACGCTCGGGCCTGCACCGGCGCGTTGCGCTCAACATCGTGCTGCGCACCGGATCGGGGCAGCGCCAGATCGTTGGCGGGTTCATGATCGCCACTGCGTTCTGTTCGATGTGGGTTTCCAACACCGCCACGGCGGTGATGATGCTGCCGGTGGCGCTTTCGGTTGCCGAGCTGATCAAGGAGCGCGGCGGATCGTCCAAATTCCCGCTCGCCCTGATGCTTTCGATTGCCTATGCGGCCTCGATCGGTGGCGTTGCCACGCTGATCGGCACGCCGCCCAATGCGCTGCTGGCCGGCGCGCTCAACCAGAGCTATGGCTACGATCTGGGATTTGCGCAGTGGATGATCGTCGGCGTGCCGGTGGCCGTCGTGATGCTGATCGGCACCTGGCTGGTGCTGACCCGATTCTCGATCCGCCTCGATAAGGGAAAGCTGGAGGGCGCTGAGGAGCTGTTCCGCGCCCAGCTTGCCGAAATCGGGCCGTGGACCCAGGCTGAAATCCGGGTCGGAATCGTGTTCGTGCTCACCGCGCTGGCGTGGATGTTCCGCACGGTGCTGGACGACTTTGTTCCCGGGCTGACCGATACGTCGATCGCTCTGATGGCCGGGCTGGTGCTGTTCGTTGCCCCTTCGGGCGACCGGCGGGGCGGTGCATTGCTCGAATGGCACGATGCGCGCAAGCTGCCCTGGGACGTGCTGATCCTGTTTGGCGGCGGCTTGAGCCTTGCCGCCGCGGTGACCGCAACGGGCCTGGATGTTTGGATCGGCGATATGCTCGGGTCCTCCGTCAGCGCACTGCCGCTGATCGCGGTGGTGGTCGTCGTGGCGCTGGTGATTCTGGCGCTGACCGAATTCACCTCCAACACGGCGACGGCCGCGGCCTTTATCCCGCTGCTGGCCGCGCTGGCGGTGAGCCTGGGCGAGAACCCGCTGCTGCTGACCGTGCCGGCCGCGCTGGCCTCGTCGATGGCGTTCATGCTGCCGGTGGCCACCCCGCCCAATGCGCTGGTTTTCGCATCGGGCCATGTGACCATTCCGCAGATGGCGCGGCAGGGCCTGTGGCTCAACATCCTGTCATTGGTGGCGATCAGCACGCTGGCCTATGGCCTGATGATCGCCCTGATGGGCGTCACGCCCGGCGAATTGCCGGACTGGGCGAGCCAGGCACGCTAAACCCCACGAAATTGGTCCGGCGACATGCGTCGCCGGGCCAGAGCCATCATTGCATCGTTCCGGGGTCAGTTGTTTCGCCCCGGTTTAACGGTCAAGCCGAATGGGGGATTTCGAAACCCAGATCGGCATAGTCCTTGAGCTTGTTCCGAATGGTCCGAACCGAAATCCCCAGGATATCGGCGGCGTGGGTGCGGTTGCCATGGGTCTGCCGCAGTGTTGCGAGAATCAAATCCCGTTCCACCTCGGAGACCGGCAGGCCCACAAGAGCCTCGGCCAGTTCGGCGTTTGGAGCAAAGTCGTACACAGCACGTCCTTTCTGAGCCCCCAAACCCTACTCACACTCACGAATAGTTTACCGATAGGGTTAACAAAGCCTTAATGGGGCGAAGACGGGCGCGCCAATGGGCCATAGGCCGTTTATCGCCCGGTAGGGCGATGGGGGCATATTGGGGAAAGGGAGGTGGTACCGTCGCCCCGGATCGAACGGGGGACCTCTAGATCCACAATCTAGCGCTCTAACCAACTGAGCTACGACGGCATGGGTGCTGGGGGTTCAAGGACGCTTGTGGCAGCGTCGCCCCGAAACGCGGCGGACCATAGGTCGAGATGAAAGCAAAGACAAGTGCGGTTTATCGATGGGGAAATGTTTTTTGCGGGGCCCCGTCTTAACCATTCGGCGGCTTTGACGGCGCAAGGCGTGGACCGGGCCGAGGAGTCCCTATATTTAAGGTTTCGTCAACCATTGGGCGGCCGGCGCCCAGGTTGAACCAGACGGACAGGACATGACGCTCGACTGGACCAGTGCAGAACAAGCTCAGACCGTAGCGCGGCTCGAAGACGATTCGCGGCCCGCATGGTTGTGGCCCGCCGATGGGCCCGAACCGGTCTGGACCAACCGGGCCGCGGGACTGTTCGGCGCGAAGATCAAGCATGGGGAGATAAGGCCGGCTGCGCCCGCCGTTCCCGTCAAGGGCCAGATTTCGCGGATATTGCGGCTGGGGCTGATCGGGCAACCGACGCTGTCGCGGATGCATTTTCTGGCTGGCCACAAGCCGATTTCGGCGACCTGCCGCTGCACGCCGATGCGGCTGGCCGATGAAAAGCTGTATCTGCTGGTGGTGGGGGTGGACCCGATCGCCGACGATATTTTCAAGCCCGCGCCTGAGCCGGTAGCAGAGGCCGTGGAGGCTTTGGAAGAGGCTCCGAAGCGCGAGGGGCTGGCGGCGCTTGTCGACAAGCTCGCCGAGCACGAGCATCTGTTCGATCCGCTCGATGCCGGGGACGACGAGCCCCTGCCCTCGCCCGTGCCGGCGCGCGATTTCGCCTCGATCGCCTATGACGAAGAAGTCGAGGCGGGCAATGGCAAGGGACAGTCCGACTGGGGGAATGACGATCCCGTCGCGCAGGAAGAGGCCGCCTTTGCCGCCGATGGCAATGACGAGCAAGCGCCCCGGCGAGTGGGCCTGTGGCAGGTGAGCGGGCGCGGGCTGACGGTTGCACAGGCCGAATATGAGGAGCCAGCTTCCGAAGCGGAGACGAGCGGGGAGATCGAGGGCGATCCCGCCCCCGTCGACCGGGCGACGCGCTATAATTTCGAGGAGCTTTCGCGCATTCTCACCGACCGGGTGGGGCGCGAGGAGACCGAGCCTACCCCCCTGCCCCAGCGGGCAAAAGGTCCGGGCGGGGCGCTGGTGCCGCTTTCGGAAGAAGCGCTGGTGCTCAACCGGTTGCCGATCGGTATATTGATCTTCCGCGACCAGGACATTTTGTTCGCCAACCGGGCGCTTGTCGATCTGACAGGGTATGAGAACGCGACGACGCTGCGCGGGCTTGGGCTGTCGGCGATTTTTCCCACTATCGATTCGGGTGAGCCGGCAGGACCGGTGAGCCATCTGCTGCGCCAGGACGGGGCGAAGGTGGCGGTTAATGCGCGGCTCAATGCCGTGACATGGCAGGGGCGACCGGGCTTCATGCTTTCGGCGCGGGCGAGCGAGATCGAGCCGTTGCGCGAGGCCGAGGTAAGCCAGTTCGCCCAGCTTTGGTCCAAGGTGGCCGGTTTCGATTTCGTCACCGCCGACCGGGCGGGAATCTTGACCTCGTTTGCGGCGGGCGCGCCGGACCGGACCAGTGTGGCCGAAGGGGCGCCGCTGGGCGTGCTGGTGGCGCAGGCCGAACAATCGGCGCTGCGCAATTTCCTGGCCCTGCCGGCGCGCTATGCCGGCGGCGTGCGGCCGGCCATCGCGCTCAAGGGCACGCGGACTGGGCAGACGCTGACGCTGTTTGCCGAAGGGCGCGCGGGGATCGTTTCGGGCTATTTCGGGCTGTTGAGCGCCGGGGGCGTTCAGGCGGCAGCCGTGCCCGGCAAGGGCGCGTTGCCGGCGGCCGCGCTGGGGCGGATCACGCGCGGGCTGCGGCGGCCTCTCAATACCATCGCCGGGTTTTCCGAGTTGATCGCTTCGGAGGCTTTTGGGCCGTTGGCCAATCCGCGCTACCTCGAATATGCGCGCGATATCCGCTCGGCGAGTGGGGAAATCGGCGATCTGGCCGACGAGCTGGACGATTATGTGCGGCTTGCGGAAGGCGAAATGGCGGTTTCGCCCGCCGATGTGGATATCGGGACGCTTCTGGCCGAGTGCCTGGTGCGCGTGCGCGGGCAGGCGAGCAAGGAGCGCGTGCTGTTGCGCAGCGCGATCAGCGAGCGGCTGCCGATGGCGCGGGTGGATGCGGCGACGCTGAAACAGGCCGTGCTCAATATGCTGGCGAGCGCGATCAGCGAAGCGGGCGAAGGCAGCCGGGTGGTGTTGTCGGGGCAGGCCGAGGAGGATGGGTCGGTTTCGATCCATGTGCGCGATGCCGCCAAGGCGCCGGGGGCGTTGGCCGAGCGGTTCGTGGTGTTCCGCGATGGGGTGGCGGCGGATGGATCGCAGCGCAAGCCGAGCCAATCGAGCATTGGGCTGACGCTGACGCGATCGCTGGTGGCGGTCAATGCGTGCTCGCTGAGCCTTTATCCGGTGAGCGAGAGCGGGACGTTGATGACGTTGACGATTCCGGCGAGTTTGGTGGTGCGTTAAATTCAGGCACGGGTGATTGTTGAAGTTCGGCGCACCCCTCATCCGCCCCGGCTTCGCCGGCCCGCCATTCGAGCCCCCGCCTTCGCGGGGGCAGGCGCCGCTCTCATGGCAGGCGAGAAGGGAAGCGTGGGGCGGACTACGGGGGAAACATCAGCGTTGCATCGGCCCCCTTCTCCCCTGGCAAAAAGAATTCAGACCTCGGGCGTGGCGGGGGCTTTGTGGGCGGTGGGGGTTTTTGGTTTGGCGGGTGTGACGGGTTCGGCGGCTGGGGTGGTGAGGGGGGCGCCGGATTGGTCGAAGAGGTGGAAAAGGTTTTCCTTGGGGCGGAAGGAGACGGTGTCGCCCGAACGGTAGGGGGTCTTGCCGTCCTGGCGGATGATCACCGGTTCTTCCTCGCCGATATCGACGTAGATGTAGCTGTCGGACCCCAAATCTTCGGAATAGATCACCTTGCCCGTCCAGTCGCCGCCGCCGTTGGGGACGATTTCCATGTGCTCGGGGCGGACGCCGACGGTGGTGGCCTTGTAGATGTCGGCGTATTTGCCGTGGAGGAAATTCATCTTGGGGCTGCCGATGAAGCCGGCGACGAACAGCGATTGGGGGTGGTCGTAAAGCTCCATGGGCGTGCCGACCTGCATGACCTTGCCGTCTTTCAATACCACGATGCGGTCGGCCAGCGTCATGGCTTCGACCTGGTCGTGGGTGACATAGACCATGGTGGTGTCGGGGAGCGATTCCTTGAGCTTGGCGATTTCCATGCGGGTGGCGACGCGCAGGGCGGCGTCGAGGTTGGACAGCGGCTCGTCGAACAGGAACACCTGGGGGTTGCGCACGATGGCGCGCCCAATGGCGACGCGCTGGCGCTGCCCGCCCGAGAGCGCCTTGGGAAGGCGGTCGAGGTAGGGGCGGAGCTGGAGCATGTCGGCGGCGGCTTCGACCTTCTGGCGGACCTCATCCTTGGGGGTGCGGGTGAGCTTTAAGGAATAGGCCATGTTGTCGAAGACGGTCATATGCGGGTAGAGCGCATAGGACTGAAACACCATGGCGATGCCGCGCTTGGACGGCGCCACGTCGTTGACGACGCGGCCGCCGATTTCGAGCTGGCCCGACGTGATGGTTTCGAGACCCGAGATGGTGCGCAACAGGGTGGACTTGCCGCAGCCCGAGGGGCCGACGAAGACAATGAATTCGCCCGACTTGATGTCGAGATTGATGTCTTTCAACACCTCGACATGGCCGTAACGCTTGTAGAGATTTGAAATCTTCAAGTCGGACATCGTCCCCTCCCCTTCGTTTTGCTTTAGTTTATGCGTCCAATATAGGCCCCGAACGGGCTGAAACTCAACCGATTGCCGACGAGCTGCGCATCGGCACCGGGGGCGCCGGCGTCGGTGGGCGCGAGGCCGGCAGGCAGGTCGTAATCGACCGGCTCGGCGGACATGTTAAAGACGCAGAACAGGGTTTGCCCATCCAGCGAACGGGTGAAGGCCAGTACGCCCTCGGGCGTGCCTTCGACCACTTCGAGATCGCCCTTGATCAGTTCGGGGTGATCCTTCCGGAACCGCAGGACGGACCGGTAGAAGGAGAGCGTGGAATTGGCGACGTTGTCCTGCTGGTCGACGGCGTAGGGCAGATGCTGGGCGGGTACGGGCAGCCAGGTACGATCGGCGGCGGAAAAGCCGCCATTGCGCACATGGGCGTGCCAGACCATCGGCGTGCGGCAGCCGTCGCGACCCTTGAATTCGGGCCAGAATTCGATGCCGTAGGGATCGACGAGATCGTCATAGGCGATTTCGGCCTCGCCCAGACCCAGTTCCTCGCCCTGATAGATGCAGACCGAGCCGCGCATTGTCAAAAGCAGGAGGGCGGCCTGATTGGTGAGGCGCCCTTCATGGCCGTGCGGGGACCAGCGCGAGACGTGGCGCACCACGTCATGATTGGAAAAGGCGAGGCAGATCCAGCCTTCGGGGGCCTTTTCGCGGGTGGCCTTGAGGGATTCGGCGAAGTGGCGGGCGGTGTATTCGCCGCCCAGGTAATCGAAGGTGTAGCACATGTGCAGCTTGTCATTGCCCGAGGTGTACTGGGCCATGACTTCGAGCTGGTGCTGGGCGTCGCCGATTTCCCCCACGGTCGTCGTGCCCGGATATTCATCGAGCAGCGCGCGCAGGCGCTTGAGGAACTCGATGTTTTCGGGCTGACTCTTGTCGTAGAGGTGTTCTTGCAGATTGTAGGGATTGACCGCCGGGGCGGTCGAGGCGCTGTAGTCCTCGGGGCGCACGGGCGGGTTGGAGTGAAGCGTCTGGGAGTGGAAGTAGAAGTTCACAGTATCGAGGCGGAAGCCATCGACGCCGCGCTCCAGCCAGTAGCGCATTTCGCCCAGAAGCGCCTCCTGCACCGCGGGGTTGTGGAAGTTCAGATCGGGCTGGGAGGTAAGGAAATTGTGCAGGTAATACTGCATGCGCCGCCCGTCCCAATGCCAGGCCGAGCCGCCGAAGATCGAGAGCCAGTTGTTGGGCGGGCTGCCATCGGGCTTGGGATCGGCCCAGACATACCAATCGGCCTTGTCATTGGTGCGCGACAGGCGGCTTTCGGCAAACCAGGGGTGACGGTCCGAGGAGTGGGAGATCACCTGATCGACGATGACCTTGAGGCCCAGCGCGTGGGCCTTTTCGACGAGGCGGTCGAAATCTTCCAGCGTACCGAAGGTTGGATCGATGTCGCGATAGTTGGAGACGTCGTAGCCGAAATCCTTCATGGGGGAGGTAAAGACCGGCGACAGCCAGATGGCATCGACGCCCAGATCGGCGACGTAATCGAGGCGCGAGGTGATGCCCACCAGATCGCCCACGCCATCATTGTTGTGATCCTGAAAGGAGCGCGGATAGATCTGGTAGATCACCGCGCCGCGCCACCAATCGCGGGCGGCGGGCGAAATGTCATCAGGATGGGCGTATTGCCTGGACTCGGGCGCAAAATAACTCATCGCCGAGCGAACTCCCCTAAGCGGCGAACGTCCGGATGTGACCGTGTGACGTTCGGTGATCAAGACCCTGGCGGAGCCCGGCCTCATTGGGCGGACCGTCTCCGGATTATGCCTTATGATTTGTTTCCAAAACGTTTTGGCGTGGAGTCTTTATGCCGGGCACCCGGCAGCCGTCAATCGGGACTTGCGCCGGGGCGCGCAATGTTGTGCATGAGGGAATGCCGATTGCGCCAAAACCATTATCAAGGCGATAGGGCAAGGGTTAGAGGAGCCCGAAAACCAGACGATGACCACCCCCACCGGCCGCTCGCGCAAGCGGGGCGGCACCCCCGGCAAGAACGTGACGATCAAGGATCTGGCGGCCGAACTCGAGGTTTCGATCACCACGATTTCGCGCGCGCTCAACGGCTATGCCGATGTGGGGGAAAAGACGCGCGAAAAGATCGTGGATGCGGCGCGGCGGCTCGGTTACACGCCCAACCGCAATGCCCAGCGGCTTGTGACGCAGCGGTCCCATTCAATCGCCTGGGTGCAATCGGACGACGACAACAAATTCGTCGATCCTCATTTCGTGGAAGTGATGGCGGGGGTGCTGCGCGAGGCGCGCATGGACCAATACGACATAGTCATGACCAGCGAGACGCCCGAGCGTCAGTTGGCGGCCTATGAGCGCTATGTGCGGGACGGAAGTGTTGACGGGTTCATCGTCGACCTGCCCCGGCCCAACGATCCGCGCATCAGCTTTCTGCTCGAGGCGGGCGTGCCGTTCGTCGTTCATGGGCGCGAGGAGCGCAGCGCGGACTATGGCTGGGTGGACGTCGACAATTACGGGAATTTCTACAATCTCACCAAGCTGATCGTGGCCAATGGGCACCAGCGGTTCGCCTTCATCAATGGCGACGAGCGGTTTCTCTATGCGACGACGCGGCGGCAGGCGGTCGAGGATGCGTTGAGGGATCTGGGATTGCCGCCGGAGACGGTGACCTATCTCGAAGGCACGCATCCGATGGTCGAGGCGGGGTTTCAGTTGACCGAACTGGCGCTGGCCGATGCTTCGATAACGGCGTTTCTCTATTCCTCGATCCTGATGGCGGCCGAGGGGGTGAGCGCGGTGACGCGGGCGGGGCGGACGCCGGGGCGCGACGTGATGATCGCCTCGATGAATGACGAGCTGCAATATCTCAACCTCGCGCCGATGGAGGGGCAGATCACCTATGTGCGGTCTTCCCTGCGGGCGGCGGGGCGGGCGCTGGTGGCGGAAGTGATCGGGCAGTGCGAGCGCAAGACGATGACGGGGACGTTGATTCCGTCGGTGTTCGATCTTGGGGATGGGGTGGATGGAGAGGTGATTGTGGGGACTGTGGAGGTGGTTTGAGGGGAGAATTCGGGCTTGGTCGCCCGGTGAAGCTCGGCGCACCCCTCATCCGACCTTTCGCTTTCGCGAAAGCCCACCTTCTCCCTCAAGGGGAGAAGGGTAGCTTGTGGCAGCTTTGCAGTAGAAACGCAGACGCTACAGCTCTTCCCATCACCCGCCCTTGACCGAACCGGCCAAGAGGCCACGGACGAAGTAGCGTTGGAGGGAGAAGAAGACGATCAGCGGCACGATCATCGAGATGAAGGCGCCGGCGGTCAGGAGTTCCCAATTGTTGCCGCGCGTGCCGAGCAAGTTGATGAGGCGGCCGGTGAGGACGAGCTCGGTGTTTTGCGAGCCCAGGAAGATCAGGGCAACCAGCAGATCGTTCCAGACCCAGAGGAACTGGAAGATCGCGAACGAGGCGAGCGCGGGGAAGCTCAGGGGCAGAACCATCGTGGTGAAAATCTGGAAATGGCTGGCGCCATCCATGCGCGCGCTTTCCATGATCTCGCGCGGCAGGCCGACCATGTAATTGCGCAACAGGAAAATGGCGAGCGGCAGGCCGAAGGCGGTGTGGGCCAGCCAGACGCCGAGATAGCCCTTGGCCTCGCCCCCGAAGATATCGGCGACGCCGTTGTAGAACCGCAGGATCGGGATGAGCGACATCTGCAGCGGGACGACAAGAAGGCCCACGATGATGGCGACGAGGATGCCCCGGCCCGGGAAACTCATCCATGCCAGCGCGTAGGCGGCAAAGGCGGCGATGAGGATGGGGACGATGGTGGCCGGGATGGCGACGGTCAACGAATTGAGGAAGGATTGGCCGATGCCGTTGGCGTTGAGGACCGACCAGTAATTGTCGAGCGTGAAGCGCGGTGGCTCGCTGGCGGTGTAGTAGATGCGCGGGCCGCTGTCGTGCTCGAACGGGGTTGCAGAAGTCCAGCGGTAGGCGCCGGTTTCATCGACCACCAGCTCGCCGCCCTGGCGCATTTCGATGGGCTCATCGATGCCAAAGGCGGCCGGTTCGCGGCTGGTGATGCCGACGGCGGAGACGGTGAGATTGGACGCATCGTCGAGGATATCGCCGGTGATGACGAACTGCCCCCCCTCTTCCACCTGATCCTCGGCCGCGCCAAGACGCGAGGCGCCGGCGGAATCGGTGGTGGTCAGCGCCGTCCACCAGCCCGAAAGCGCGAGCTGGTTGGCATCGCGCACCGAAGAGATGAGCAGGCCGGCAGTGGGGAAGGTCCAGAGCGCGACGATCAGCAGGAGCGCGATGTTGGCGATGAGGCGGCCGAGCTTGATGCGCGATAGGAACGAGGACCGGGGCTGGTCGGTGGACACGGTCGCGGCGGGGGCAGTTGTGGTGGTGCTCATCAGCGTGTCCCCTGCTCGCGGTTGGCGTTGCGCACGTTCCAGATCATGATCGGCAGGACGGCGATGAGGATGACCACGGCAATGGTCGATCCCCGGCCGAAATCGCCCGAGCGGAACATCCACGAATACATGAGATTGGCCAGAACCTCGGTCTGGAACTGACCGCCGGTCATGGCGAAAACGATATCGAAAACCTTGAGCACGGTGATGGTGATGGTGGTCCACACCACGATCAGCGTGCCGGTGATCTGGGGGATCATGATGGTGAAGAAAATCTGCACCTCGTTGGCACCGTCAATGCGCGCCGCTTCGATGGTTTCCTCGGGGATGCCGCGCAGGGCGGCAGAGAGGATGACCATGGCAAAGCCGGTCTGAATCCATACGAGGATGATCATCAGCAGGAACGAATTCCATGGGATGATGGTCATCCAGTTCTGGGGTGGAAAGCCCATGCCGGTGACCAACGCGTTTAGGACGCCGATCTGGGCCTGGTCGGGGCCGCGATAGGCGTAAACGAAGCGCCAGATGACCGAGGCGCCGACGAATGAGATCGCCATGGGCATGAAGATCAGCGATTTGGCGATGTTGCCCCACCAGATACGATCGGCCAGAACGGCGATGACCAGCCCGAACGCCGTCGCGAGCGCGGGGACAATCAGCAGCCAGAGGAAATTGTTGAGCAGCGACTGACGGAAATTGGCGTCGTTTATCGCCCAGATATAATTGGCGAACCCCACGAACCGGGAGCCATTGGCGTTGAAAAGGCTCAGCCTGATGGTCTCGAAAACCGGATAGACGAGATAGAGGGAGAGGAACAGCAGCGCCGGGGCGAGGAACAGCCAGGGGCGGATGGACGTGCGCAGGCGGTCCTGCCGGACCGAGGCCTCGCCTGCCGCATCGGCCTTGAGAAACCTGTCGAGCAGCCAGTTGCTGCCCCAGAAATAGGCCCCGGCGGCAATAAGCGCGACCAGAACCGCCAGAACGGCATTCAGGACCTGTGTTATCATCCCCCCACCTCTGCTCCCCCATGGTCCGGCTCAGCGGACCCGATTGTTCTTTTTAGTGCAAGCTGGATGGGTTGCGGAGCGGGTGCCCCGCAACCCTATGGATTAGAGGTTGTCCCAAGCAGCCTGGATCTGATCGGCCGCTTCCTGCGCCGAGGCGCCGTTCACGAAATCGACCATGCCGGTCCAGAACGCGCCTGCGCCGATGGCGCCGGGCATCATGTCGGACCCATCGAAGCGGAAAGTGGTGGCTTCGAGCAGGATTTCGCCCTGGGCGCGCAGTGCGTCGGAAGAATAGACATCGACATTGGCGCCAGTATGGGCGGTCAGGAAGCTCGAATTGTCCTGTGCCATCCAAATCTCATGAGCGATCGGGGTCTTGAGGTATTCGAGGAAGGCGCGGGCCGCGTCGGAATCGGACGTAATCGACACCAGCGTTCCCGAACCCAGGACCGGGCGGCCGAGATCGGCCTGAGCCTCATAGGGAGGCATATAGAAGAAGTCGAAATCGGTGCCCGCTTCGGAGCCCTCGGGGAAAAAGGAGGCGATGAAGGACGCCTGCTTGTGCAGATAGCACTGGGGCGGAATGGTGAACAGGCCCAGCGGGCTGTCACCGAACGCCGTGGTGGCAACGGCAGCGGTGCCGCCGGCGACGTTGGCATCGTCCTTGACGATGGAGCCGAAGATTTCGATGGCCTCGACGACCTTGGGGTCGTTGAAGGGCAGCTCGTTGGAGACCCAGGCGTCATAATCTTCCGGGGTCTGGGTGCGCAGCATCAGGTCTTCGATCCAGTCGGTGGCCGGCCAGCCGGTGGCACCGCCCGATTCCAGACCGACGCACCAGGGCACGCCGCCATCGGCCTTGATCTGTTCCTGAAGCTCGAGAAGCTGCTCCATGGTCTCGGGCACTTCATAGCCCATTTCGGAGAAATTGTCGGGCGAGTACCAGATCAGGGATTTGACTTCCTGCTTGAAGGGGAAGGCATATTGGGCGACGGCGCCGTCCTCGCCTTCGAACTGGCCAAGAGCCGACCAGGATTCGCCGGCGGCGTAGTTCTCGTTGACCCAAGTGGTGGTTTCCTCGCCCAGATCGGCCAAGGCGCCCTGGGCCGCGAAATCGGCCAGAAGGCCGGGCTGGGGCAGGATGGTGATGTTGGCGGGGGAGCCGGCGGCGATATCGATGCGCGCCTGCTCTTCATAGTTGGGGGATGAACCGAGCTGGGCGGTTACGCCCGTGGCTTCCTCGAAGAAGGATACCACCGCGCGCCATTGGGAAGCGTCACCCGGATCGTCGCGCCAGGGGGTCCAGAAGGTGAGCTGCTGGCCATCGAGCGAACCGGCATATTCGGCCTCGAATGCATCAAGCGAATCCCAAGTGAAATCGCCTTCGCCGCGGACGATATCCTGGGCGAAGCCGGACGTCGCGACAAGACAAAGAGCCAGAGTGGACACTCCGGCCAAAAGGGTTTTGTGCATGTAGTCCTCCCATTGCACATGGCGACGCTTAGCTGCGTCAAGCTGCCGCATACGACACTCCAAAACGTTTTGGCAACCAAAACGTTTTTGCCGGCCCAGTTGAGGAAGCGGGCTCTGACGTGCGGCAGAAAAGAGGGTTACATAAAGTGGCTGAATTGCCAAGCGGTGTAACGCGGTTGCGAGCGGCGAGAGGCGGCATCGCCGGGCACTAAATGCTTGAGGTTCAACCCCGTTCCCGATCGCAGCCGGCGCGGGGCCTGGCGAACGATATAGCCATTGCTTTTGGAGATGCTGTTGCTGGACCCCGGGAATAAATCCTGGGGTGACATGGTGGTGGGGTGGCACCGACTGAAACCGCCGACCGTCGTTCAACCTACGCGGGCTCGCCATCATAGCTGGCGCGGGCGGCGTCGATGGCCGAGAGGTTTTCGGCCGCCCACTGGCTGAGGACGGTGACCGGGCCCTGGAGCGAGCGGCCAAGATCGGTCAGCTCATATTCGACGCGCGGGGGCAATGCGGGCACGACGGTGCGCCGGACCAGCCCGTCACGCTCCAGCCCGCGCAGAGTGCGGGTAAGCATGCGCTGGGAGATATCGTCGATAGACCGCAGCAACTCGCCGAAGCGGCGCGGGCCCTCACCCAGGCGGGTGACGATGAGCAGGCTCCATTTGTCGCCGATGCGGGCCAGGACCTGGCTGATCTTGAGGCATTCCGCCGTGGGATGGGTTTGTGCGGGGGCCGTTACATGCATGTGCCTTACCTAACACCGAGGTGCCGTCTTGCGTGGTTTTGTGGTCACCTTCATATACTGCAGGAACAAATAGTAACAAGAGGTACGAACGATGCCTGACTATGGACACGAGCTGATGTTCGGCACCTTCACGACGCCATCGGCCAAGGACCCCCAGCTTGCGGTGACCATTGCGCAGGCCGCCGAAGCGGCGGGGCTGGATGCGGTCACGATCCAGGACCATCCATACAATTCCGATTTTCTCGACACCTATACGCTGCTGACCTGGATCGCGGCGAAGACCAGCCGCATCAAGGTGGCGGCCAATGTCAGCAATCTGCCGCTGCGCCCGCCGGTGGTGCTGGCCAAGGCGGCCGCGAGCATCGACCTGCTCTCGGGCGGACGGTTCGAGATGGGACTGGGCGCGGGCGGGTTCGGCGACGCGATCAAGGCGGCGGGTGGGCCGGACCTCACGCCCGGCCAGCGCGTCGATGCGCTCGAAGAGGCGATAGAGGTGATGCGCGGGGTGTGGGACACAAGCCGCGCGGGACTGAAACACGAAGGTGAGCACTACAAGATCGCCGGGCTGAGACGCGGGCCCAAGCCGGCGCATGAGATCGGGATATGGCTCGGGGCGTATAAGCCACGGATGCTGGCCTTGACCGGGGCCAAGGCGGATGGGTGGCTGCCCTCGCTCGAATACATCAAATCGCCGACCATTGCGGAATCAAACGCGGCTATCGACGCGGCGGCAATCGCGGCGGGGCGGCAGCCGGGCGACATAAGGCGTCTGCTCAACATCATGCGGCTTTCCGGCGAGACGCCGGAGGAATGGATCGAGCAGTTGACCGGGCTGGTGCTCGAGCACGGGTTTTCGGGGTTCTTTTTCGGCGGCGACGATCCCGAGGTGATCGGCGTGCTCGGCGAGGAGATTGCGCCGGGTGTGCGGGTGGCGGTGAGCAAGGCGCGGTCGCAGGCCGGGACGCTGGCGCCGAAATCGAGCGTTGCGCTGTCCAAGCGGGTCGAGAGGATCGACTACGACGGCCTACCCCCTGCCCTCGCCGACCGGGCGATAGAGCCGGGGGATTTCCGCTATGACGGGGTGCGCCATTCCTATATCTGGTCGGGGCGTCCGGGGCTGGTGATCAAGCCGCAGAGCGCGGGGGAAGTGTCCGAGGCGGTGCTTTATGCCCGCGCGCAAGACGTGCCTCTATCGGTCCGGAGTGGCGGGCACGGGATCAGCGGGCGCTCGACCAATCGGGATGGCATCGTCATCGATCTGGGGGCGATGAACGGGATCGAGGTGCTCGACGCCGAGCGCGGGCTGGTGCGGCTGGGACCGGGCGCGCGCTGGAGCGAGGTCGCTTCGGTTCTGGGCGAGCACGGGCTGGCGATGAGTTCGGGCGATTATGGTGGCGTGGGTGTCGGTGGGCTGGCGACGGCGGGCGGGCTGGGCTATCTGGCGCGCAAGTTTGGGCTGACCATCGACCATGTGGTGGCGGCGGAAATCGTGCTCGCGGATGGACGGATCGTGCGCGCCGACGCGGAGAACGAACCCGACCTGTTCTGGGCCATTCGCGGGGCGGGCGGCAATTTCGGGATCGTCACCGCGTTCGAGCTCGAAGCCTATCGGCTGGGCAATGTGGTGCAGGCGATCCAGGTGTTCGACGGATCGGACATGGCGGGCGTTCTGGAGCGCTGGGGCGGGCTGGTGGAGGCCGCGCCGCGCGAGGTCACGAGCTTTCTGGTGGCCGTGGGGCGGCGCGACGACCAGCCACCCATTGCGCAGGCGATCACGGTTTATGCCGGCGAGGATGTCGAGGCTGCGGCCGAGGCGATCAATGCGATTTCCGAGGCCGGGCCGATCCTCGACCAGCGGGCCTATATGGTGCCCTACCCCGCTATCGTCGCCCAGAAGGGTGGCGAACACCGGGGCGGCAGCGCGGTGATCCGGTCGGGGCTGGTGGAGCATTTCACCCCCGAGCTTGCTGGAAAGACGAGCGCGCTGTTGTCGTCGGGCGCGGCCAATCTGTTGCAGGTGCGTTCGGTGGGCGGGGCGGTCAACGATGTGGCGGCGGACGCGATGGCCTATCCGCATCGGACGCAGAATTTTTCACTGATCGCGGCGGGCAGTCGCGGCAGCGCGGGCGTGCTCGATGCGCTGTGGGGTGAATTGCGGCCATTGCTCAGGGGGATGTATCTCAACTTCGAGACCGATACGCATGTCGACCGGCTGGGCGAGGCGTTTCCCGAGCCGGCGTTGTCGCGGTTGCGGGCGCTGAAGCGGCGTTACGATCCGGACAATGTGTTCAACCAGAACTTTCCGATTCCGCCGGAGGAGGCGTTGCGGGAGGTGGGGTGAGAGGCACATGAGGGGACGGTGCTTTTGGTGGACTCAGCGCACCCCTCATCCGACCTTTCGCTTAAAAAGCGAAAGCCCACCTTCTCCCTCAAGGGAGAAGGGTAGCCCGGGCAGCGTTTCGGCAGGACTGCGCTGAGAGGTGGCTAGGCTACCCGTGAGCGGTTGTCGCCGGTGAGGAGGGTCTGGAAGGCGCGGTAGGAGGATTTGGGGGTGCGCTTTTGGGTTTTGTAGTCGACGTGAACCAGGCCGAAGCGCTTGTCGTAGCCTTCGGCCCATTCGTAATTGTCGAGCAAAGACCAGCCGAAATAGCCGCGCACGTCGGCGCCGCGCTTTTGGGCGGCGAGAACCGAGCCCAGATGGGAATCGTAGTAGGCGACGCGGCGGGGATCGTCGGTGCCTTCGACTTCGGCCATGCCGTTTTCGGTGACGTAGAGCGGCAGGTCGGTGTAGTCCGCGGAGATGCGGGTCAAAATTTCCTCGAGGCCCTCGGGGAAGATTTCCCAGCCCATTTCGGTCTTTTCGAGCGGGCCATCGACCTTACGCAACGGGAACGCGCCGCGTTCGGCGTCGTGGGCCCAGAGGCTGCGCGAATAGTAGTTGACGCCCAGCCAATCGATGGGGGTTGAAACCACGTCCATGTCGTCGGCGTACTCGTCGGGCATGTGCGGGTTGAAATGGGCGAGGACGTCGGCGGGGTATTTGCCCTTGAACAGGCCGTCGAGATACCAGCGGTTGAAGATGCCATCCCAGAGGCGGGCGGCGCCCATGTCCTCGGGCTTGCCGGTCGCGCCCTGGGCGATTTCGAAATTGCAGACGATGCCGAGGTTCTTGCCGCCCTGGGCGCGCATGGCCTGGATGGCCGTGCCGTGGGCGAACAGCACGTGATGGGAGGCGCGGGCGGCGGCGCGGATGTCACGATAGCCGGGGGCGTGGATGCCGAGCATGTGGGAAAGGAAGGCGACGCACCAGGGCTCGTTTATGGTGGCTGTGGCGGCGAGGCGGTCGCCGAAATGGGTGTGGACCAGGGTCGCGTAATCGGCGAACCAATTGGCGATGTCGCGGTTGAGCCAGCCGCCCTTGTCCTGCAGCGCGCTGGGCAAATCCCAATGGTAGAGGGTGGCGAAGGGTTTGAGGCCGCGTTCGAGCATGCCGTCAATCAGGCGATCGTAGAAATCGATACCCTTCGGGTTGACCGCCCCTACCCCATCGGGGATGAGGCGCGGCCAGGCGAAGGAGAAGCGGTAGGCATCGAAGCCGCCATCGGCGAGGAGGTCGAGATCTTGAGGCCAGCGATTGTAATGATCGCAGGCGATCTTTCCCGTCTCGCCATTATGGACGTTGCCGGCGGTGGCCGAAAACGTATCCCAGATGGACGAGCCGCGACCGTCGGTTTGCCCACCCTCGATCTGATAGGAGGCGGTTGCCGTGCCGAAGAGGAAATCGGTGCCGAAATCGGCCCGCTTGTGGCTGAACATGGGATGATCTCCGCCCGGAATGCATTTTTGTAATCGGTTACATTATGATTAGCAGCGTTCGGCGGATTTGTCACGAGGGTGGGCGAATGTCGACGCTGGAAGAGGACATAGGCTGCCCCGATTCCAGCTTGTCATTCTAGCTGCGAAGGGAAATCGCTTCTGCGAGCTGGCGCGCGACGGCGATGAAGGCTTGCGCCTCGGGGCCGTTGGGGGCGGCGATGACGGCGGGGCGGCCGGCGTCGGCCCCTTCGCGAATGGACATGACCAGCGGAATTTCGCCCAGGAAGGGGATGTCGAGATCGGCGGCGGCCTGGCGGGCACCGCCATGGCCGAAGATGTCGTAGCGATTGCCGGTGTCGGGGGCGATAAAAAAGCTCATGTTTTCGACGATGCCGAGCACCGGGACGTTGGTGCGCCCGAGCATGTCGATGGCTTTTTGCGCGTCGATCAAGGCCAGATCCTGCGGGGTGGAAACGATCACCGCGCCGGTCAGTTCGACCTGCTGAACGAGGGAAATCTGGATATCGCCGGTGCCGGGGGGCATGTCGACGACGAGGACGTCGAGATCGCCCCAGGCGGTTTCGCGCAGGAGCTGGCGCAAGGCGGAGGTGGCCATGGGGCCACGCCAGACGACGGCCTGGCTGCCCGTCAGCATGGGGCCGATGGACATGGCCTTGAGCCCAAAAACCTCGAACGGCTTGAAGATGCCGTCGTCACGGACGGCGGGTTTGCCTTCGAGGCCCAAAAGCTTGGGGAGCGAGGGACCGTAGAGGTCCGCATCGAGAATGCCCACCTTGAGGCCCTGCCCGGCCAGCCCAAGTGCGATGTTGACGGCGCAGGTGGATTTGCCCACGCCGCCCTTGCCCGAGCCCACGGCGACAATGTGACGGATGCCGGGGACCGGTGTCTTGGGCGGCGGGCCGGGGCGCTTGCCCGGAGTTTGCGGGGCGGCCTGGGTGGGAGCCCTGTCACCGGTGACCGAAACCATAACCTTGCGACCTTCGGCGACGGCAATCGCCGCCTCTTCGGCGGCCGTGCGCGCGGGCGCGAAGGCCTTTTCCATGCCCGGGGTCACCGAGATGGCGAAGGCGACGGCGCTTTTGGTGACGATGATGTCGGAAAGGCCGGGGAATTCAGCCAGAGAAGAGCCGCCGGGCACCTCGATGGTGCCCAGCGCGTCACGGATTTTTTTCGCGACGTCTTCGCTCACTTAGATGATCGACTGGCCGGTCGCTTCCCAATCCTTGACGAAAGCGGCGAGGCCCTTGTCGGTCAGGGGATGGTCGGCAAGCTTCTTGAGGACCGCCGGCGGGATCGTCGCGACGTCGGAACCGGCCAGAGCGGCATCGGAGACGTGGTTGGGCGAGCGGATCGAAGCGGCCAGGATCTGGGTGTTGAAATCGTAATTGTCGTAGATCACCCGGATATCCTGGATGAGCTGCATGCCATCGAGGTTGATGTCGTCCAGACGGCCCAGGAACGGCGAGATATAGGTCGCGCCGACCTTGGCGGCGAGCAGCGCCTGATTGGCCGAAAAGCACAGGGTGACATTGGTCTTGACGCCACGGTCCGAGAGCGACTTGCAGGCCTTGAGGCCGGCGAGCGTCAGCGGCACCTTGATGACCACGTTGTCGGCGATAGCGGCAAGCACGTCGGCTTCGGCCATCATGCCTTCATAATCGGTCGCCGCCACTTCGGCCGAAACCGGCAGGCCCGGCAGCAGGTCGCAGATTTCCTTGACCACTTCCTTGAAATCGCGGCCCGATTTGGCGACCAGCGAAGGGTTGGTGGTGACGCCGTCGAGCAGGCCCGCATCGTGGAGTTCGCGGATTTCATTGATGTCTGCGGTATCGACGAAGAACTTCATTGTTTCCCCCTTCGGGATAATACTTTGGTCTAAGACCCACGGTGTATCACGGAATGCGTTTGCCGCAACGCGCTCAATCTTGTCAGCGTGTCGCACCGACGATGGCATCGGCCAGGCGCTGGATGCGCTCATCGGCCAAGCCGGCGATGTTTATGCGGCTGTCATCCAACATATAGACAGCGTTTTCGGCTTTTAAATGGTTGACGGTCTCGACCGGCAGGCCAAGAAGCGAAAACATTCCGCGATGCTCTGCAACGAAGTCGAAATCGGAACTGTTGGAGCGCGAACGGATGGCGTCGGCCAAGGCCTGACGGTTGGAAATCATGCGGTTGCGCATGGCTTCGAGCTCGGCCTGCCACTCGCCGCGCAACTCGTCATCCTCGAGGATGATTCGCACGATTTCAGCGCCGTGATCGGGCGGCTGGGAATAGGCGCCGCGCACGACGTTGAGCATCTGCGAATTGGCGACATCGGCGGCGGCCGGGTCCCTGGCGACGACGATGGAGCAGCCGACGCGCTCGCGGTAGATGCCGAAATTTTTCGAGCAGGACGTGGCGCAGACGAACTCGTCGATCTCGCGGGCCACGGCGCGCAGGCCGTAGGCGTCTTCCTCGAGCCCGTCGCCGAAGCCCTGATAGGCCATATCGACCAGCGGGAAGGCGCCGGTGCGCTTGAGGGAGGCGACGACCTTGTCCCACTGCTCGTTGGTGAGGTTGGCGCCCGTGGGATTGTGGCAGCAGCCGTGGAGCAGGACGATATCGTTCTTGCCCATGCCATCGAGGGCCGCGAGCATATCGTCGAAGCGGACGCCGCGTGTTTCGGGATCGAAATAGGGGTAGGACGCAACCTTGAAGCCGGCCTGCTCGGCCATCGGCTTGTGGTTGGGCCAGGAGGGATCGGAAATCCAGATCGTGGCGTCTGGATTGGCGCGCTTCAAAAGCATGAGCAGCACCCAGAGCGCACCCGTGCCGCCGGGGGCCTGCGCGGCGCGCACGCGGTCGGTCGGAACCGTGTCGCCGAGCGCGAGCTTGACCATGGCGCTGGCGAAGCCCTTGTTGCCGGCCACCCCGATATAGGTCTTGGTTTTGGCGGTCGAGAGAATGCGTTCCTCGGCTTTTTTGACCGCCGACATGATGGGCGTATTGCCCTCGTCGTCCTTATAGACGCCGATGCCGAGGTCGATCTTGCCGGGCCGGTCGTCGGCGGCAATCTCGGCCATCAGTGCAAAGATCTTGTCCTGCGGGGCCTTGGAAAGGGTCTCGAACATTCTCACTCTCGAAACTGGGAAGAAATAGGCGCGACGCCTTTATAGTGGGCACAGTCGGGTTTGCAATGGGCGGGCGGCGCCCCAAAGCAATATTGCGACGCGACGACGCCGCCGAAGGGAGCCCTCGGCGGCGTCGCGTCCAATGGGGGAAAAATTTTCTAGAGCATTTTCGCTTTTCTTCGAATCGCTCAATTGCTCTACGTCTTTGTTTCGTCGCGCTTCCGAACAGCAAAAGTGGTATCCACTTTTACTGGAAACGCTCTAGAACTGGCGGCCGATCATCGCGTCGAGGGAGAAGCGGTTGCCGCCGCGCATGACGAAGAACAACAGAATCGCCGACCAGAGAATCGAGAGCTCGGCACCCGGCCAGCCCTGATCCATCAGGACCCAGTGGGCATAGATGGTGGTGACCAGAACGATCATCGTCGCGAAGGCGGCCGGGCGGGTGAGCAGGCCCAGAATGAGCAGGATGCCGCCGAAGAATTCAGTGGCGGCCAGGAGGGGCGACCAGAACACGCCGGGCGCAAAGCCCATTCCATCGAGCATGCCCGCCATGCCCATGGGATCGGTGATTTTGGGAAAGCCGTAGACGACCAGCGCCACGCCCGCAAGGACGCGCAGCAGCGTTTCGGACAGGGGCTGGCCGAACGCATAGATCCTGTCGAGGCCGGGAACGATCAGGCGAGGCTGGGCGGCTGTTTTTTCCAAAGTCGTCATAAGCGGTGTCTCGCTGTGGTTGAATGGTTTCGAGAAGGCCATAAACCACGGGAGATACAAGTGAATTTCCTGTAATAAAACGGAAAGGGCGGGTCCTAGCCGGTCACGAACACGTCATAGCGCGTGGTTTTGCCCAGGATCTGGTGACTGGGTTTGCGCAGACCCTCGATCGGGGCGGCGCGGAGGGGCCATTTGAGGACGACGCGGCGCGTGGCGCTGGCGAGGGCGGTATCCATCAGCTCGCGAGCGTCCGGATCGGCGCCCACGATGTCGCGGAGATCGCGCATCTGTTTTTTGACCAACGCCGATTTGGTGCGCTCGGGATGCATGGGATCGACGAGGACGACCTCGGGGGCCAGCGAGGGCAGCAGGGCGCGGGATTCGCCGTGGATCAGCGTCATGCGGGCGATGATGGCGGCGAGGTCGTCGCTGTGGCCGCCGGCGCGAGCCATGGCATCGGCGAGAGCCGCGTGAACTTCTGCGCTGCGCTCGACCAGCGTCACTTCGGCGCCCAGGGACGCCAGAAAGAAGGCATCGCGGCCCATGCCGGCGGTGGCATCGACGATGGTCGGAGTCGCGCCGCCCTTCATGCCCACGGCGCGGGCGAGCGGCTGTCCCCTGCCCTCGCCCGAACGCAGGCGGAAGCCGACGGCGCCGCCGATGAAGTCGATTTCGAGTTTTTCGTTTTGGCGTTCGGGCTCTGGCATTGGGCGGTCCGAAAAGGTATTGCGAGCCATAGCCCCCACCATCCCGACGCACAAGGGGCGTTGACGGCCCCTCCCTGGCGTCGGACACTGGCGCCTATCCTCATCTCCTTCAGGTTTTTTCATGCCCGTTCTCAACCGAGTTGCCGAATTCCACGCCGAGATCACCGCGTGGCGCCGGCAACTGCATGCCAATCCGGAAATCCTTTACGACGTGCACCAGACGGCGGCCTTCGTGGCCGACAAGCTCAGGGCGTTCGGCGTCGACGAGGTGGTGACCGGACTGGGGCGTACGGGCGTCGTGGGTGTCATCAAGGGCAAGGGCGCCTCGGACAAGGCGATCGGGCTGCGGGCCGACATGGATGCGCTGCCGATCACCGAGCGCACCGGGGTGCCCTATGCGTCGGGCAATGAGGGCAAGATGCATGCCTGCGGGCATGACGGGCACACCGCCATGCTCTTGGGCGCGGCACGCCATCTGGCCGAGACGCGCAATTTCGACGGCACCGTGGTCGTCATCTTCCAGCCGGCGGAGGAAGGCGGCGGGGGTGGGCGCGCCATGGTCGAGGACGGGCTGATGGAGCGCTTTTCGATTTCCGAAGTGTTCGGGATGCACAACATGCCGGGCATTGCGCTGGGCCAGTTCGCCATGCGCGTGGGCGGGATCATGGCGGGGACCGACCAGTTCGCCATCGATATCGAAGGCCATGGCGGGCACGCTGCGATGCCGCATCTTGCGACCGATCCGGTGATCGTTGCCGCTCACATCATCACCGGCCTGCAAACGCTGGTGTCGCGCAATGTGGACCCGATCCGTTCGGCGGTTCTCTCGGTGACGACGGTCAATGCGGGCACGGCCTATAACGTCATTCCGCGCACGGCGCGGTTGACCGGAACTGTGCGGACGCTGGACGAAGACGTCCGCGCCCAGATGGAAGCGGGCATCAAGCGGCTGGCTCCGCAACTGGCGCTGGCCTTTGGCGCGAAGGCGACGGTCAACTGGCTGCCGGGGTATCCGGTGACGGCCAACGCCGCCGAGCAGACGGGATTTGCCGCCGAGGTGGCGCGCGAGGTGGCGGGGGCCGATCGGGTGGATGCCGACGTGAACCCGACGATGGGCGGAGAGGATTTCGCCTATATGCTCAATGCCCGGCCGGGCGCCTATGTCTTTCTCGGCAATGGCGAGAGCTCGGATTTGCACACCGACACCTATGATTTCAACGACGAGGCCATTCCCCATGGCGTGAGCTATTGGGTGCGGTTGGCCGAAAGGGCATTGCCGGCGGAATAGGCTTTTGATGAAGACGACGCTCATCACGATCTGCACCCTGGGCATTGCCGCCATCGGCGCGCTTGCCCTCGATATGCTGGACATGCCCGGCGGGATGCTGATGGGCGGGGCGCTGGCGGTGATGGTCGCCTCGCTTTTGGGCATGCCGGCGACGCTGCCCACGCGGCTGCGCGACGTGCTGTTCGTCTGCGTCGGGCTTTCGATGGGGGCGAGCGTTGCGCCCGACACGCTGAACCTGATCGGGGAGTGGCCGATTACGCTGGTGGCGCTGGCCGCCGAGCTGGTGGTGATCGTCCTCCTGTGCGGGATGGTGTTGCGCCTGATATTCAAATTCGACAGTGGGACGGCGTATCTGAGTTCGTTTCCCGGCCATCTTTCCTTTATCGTTGCGCTGGCGAGCACTGGTATTGGCAATCCGCGCCAGATCACCATAATCCAGGTGCAGCGGGTGGCGGTGCTGACGCTTTTTGCCCCGATCGGAGCGCTGTTCCTGCCGGTGGGGCAATATTCGGGAGCGGCCAGCGAGCCCATGGCGCTGACCACGCTGGCGATGGTTGCGGCGGGGTGCGTGGTGACCGGGTGGGTGTTCAGCCGCCTCAAGATGCCGGCGGCCTATGTGCTGGGCTCGATGCTGTTTGCCACCGTGATGAAGCTGACCGGCAATTTTCCCGGAGCGCTGCCGCCGCTGCTGATCGACCTGACTTTCATCGGGATGGGGGCTTTGATCGGTTCGCGTTTTGCCGGGATCACGCGAAGCGAATTCATGCAGGCGGTCTGGGGCGGCACGGTCGCCACCACGATCACCGTTGCCGTGACCACCATTTTTGCCGTGGCCGTGAGCTTTTTCGTTTCGATGCCCATCGGCCAGCTCTGGCTGGGCCTTTCGCCGGGCGGGCTGGAATCGATGGGCTCGCTGGGCATCGCACTCGGCTACGATACCGCGTTCATCGCCGCCCATCACGTGGCGCGGTTGTTGATGCTCACCTTTGCCATTCCGCTCGTCGTGATGCTGATCAAAGCGAACGAGGCCAAGGGTGCGGCGGTGGCACGGTCGTGACAGGTTGGATTTGAGGCAAATTTATTGCCCCACTCGCTCATATGCACGCGCTGGCTTCAGCCCTTTGCGAAGGTAAGCGAGACGGCAACCGGGTCGAAACCGGGGCCGCATTCGATGAAGGCAAATCCATTGCCTTCCAGCGCCAGCGCATTTTCCTCGTGCGCCGCACCGTGGGAGACCGAGGCGGGTTCGACACCATCGGGCAGCCCCTTGAGCACAAGCGTGCGCGGGTTGGCCGAGAGGTTGAAGACGCAGAGGATGGTGCCATCCTTGCCGGTTCGGGCATGGGCCAGGATCGGCTCATCGATCTTGTAGAAATGGATATCGCCATCGACGAGGGTCTGGTGGTCGCGCCGGTAGCGGAGGATTTTACGGTAATAGTGCAGCAGCGAATCCGGATCGGCTTCGAGGGCTTCGACATTGCGCTTCATATGGGGGCCCTTGACCGGGAGCCAGGGTTTGACGTCCGAAAACCCGCCGTTTTGGGCATCGCTCCACGGGATCGGTGTGCGGCAGCCGTCGCGGCCCTTGTTTTCGGGCCAGAAGCGCAGGCCGGGCGGGTCGGTGAGCTCGGAATATTCGAGCTCGGCCTGGGGCAGTCCCAATTCTTCGCCCTGATAGATGCAGATCGAGCCCTTGAGCGAGCTTAGCAGCGCGACGGCGAGGCGACCCAGCGTATCGGGATTGACCGCGTGGGACTCCCAGCGCGACATGTGGCGCTCGACATCGTGGTTGGAAAAGCTCCAGCACGGCCAGCCGTCGGGCGCGCCCTTGAAGAACTTCTTGATGCGGGAGCGGAAGTGCTCGGCGGAAAATTTGGGGCCGAGCATCTCGAAGGAATAGCACATGTGCAGCAGGTCATCGCCGGCGGTGTATTCGGCCATGATCTCGATGGCCCGGTGCGCCTCGCCGACTTCGCCCACCGTGGTGGTGCCGGGATATTGGTCGAGCAGGGCGCGGACGCGCTTGAGGAAGGCGATATTTTCCGGGCGGTTCTTTGAGAATTTGTGGAATTGCATCCCGTAGGGATCGACCTCGAGCGGGGTTTCCTTTTCGCGCGGGGCGGCGGGATTGTCGCGCAGTTTCCGGTCGTGGAAATAGTAATTGACCGTATCGAAGCGGAAGCCGTCGACGCCCCGGTCGAGCCAAAACCGCATGGCCGCCAGGATGGCGTCCTGGACCTCGTGGTTGTGGAAATTGAGATCGGGCTGGGAGATGAGGAAATTGTGCAGATAGTACTGCCGGCGGGTGCCGTTCCACTCCCAGGCCGGGCCGCCGAACACCGAAGGCCAGTTGTTGGGCGGGGTGCCAACCTCATTGGGATCGGCCCAGACGTACCAATCGGCGCGGGGATTATCGCGCGAGGATTTGGATTCGATGAACCACGGATGCCGGTCCGAGGTGTGGCTGAGCACCTGATCGATGACCATCTTGAGGCCCAGGGCGTGGGCCTTTTCGATCAGCGCGTCGAAATCCTCGAGCGAGCCGAACAGCGGATCGATATCGGTGTAGTTGGAGACGTCGTAGCCCATGTCGTCCATGGGGGAAGGAAAAATCGGGGACAGCCAGATGGCATCGGCGCCAAGGTTGGCGATGTGTTCGAGGCGGCCCAGGATGCCGCGCAGATCGCCCACGCCATCGCCATTGCTGTCCTGAAAGGAGCGCGGATAAACCTGGTAGATCACGCCGCCGCGCCACCATTGAGACATCGATCGTTCCTTTCGATTGCCGTATCGGGAAGTACCTTAGCAGGCACCCAGCCAAATGCGAGAGCGTGGGCTCGGTTGCATGGCTCCTATGCTTGACGCATCTGGCGAACAGGTTTAGGGGCGCGGAGCTGACGGCGAGACAAGGGACGGCATATGGACGAGCAGGGCCTTTTCGTTGCGCTCATTCTCGGGATCATCGAGGGGCTCACCGAGTTCCTGCCGGTAAGTTCGACCGGCCACCTGCTGCTGGCCGGGCATTTCTTCGGGCTGACGCAGCCGGCCAGCTTCATCGTCCTGATCCAGCTCGGCGCCATTCTTGCTGTCATAACCGTCTATTTCGCCAAGCTGGCGGTGTTGATCCGCGATGCGCTGGCGGGCAAGGCTTATGCCTGGCATTTCGCCGTGGCGGTGATCCTCGCCTGCCTGCCGGCGGTGATCGCAGGGGTGCTGGCGCGAGATTTCATCCAGCAGGTGCTCTATGAGACGCCGATGGTGATCTGCATATCGCTGCTGGTGGGTGGGATCATTCTGCTGATCGTCGACGCCATGCCCAAGACCGTGCGTCATGACGACATCTATACGTTTCCCTGGTCGCTGGCGCTGATCATCGGGCTGTTCCAGATGCTGAGCCTGGTCCCCGGCGTTTCCCGGTCGGGATCGACGGTTGTGGGGGCGATGCTGTTCGGGGCGTCCAAGCGCGCGGCGGCGGAATTCACCTTCTTTATCGCCCTGCCCATCATGGCGGGGGCGTTCGGCTATGATCTCTATAAAAGCCGCGAGTCGATCGATCTCGACCTCGGGCTCAACATCGCCATCGGCTTTGCGGCATCGTTCGTGATCGGCGCGCTCGTCGTGCGCTATCTGCTCGATATCGTCTCGCGCCACGGCTTCGCGCCGTTCGCGTGGTGGCGGATCGTTGTGGGCGGGGCGGGCCTCGTCGCGCTCTTGCTGATGGGCTGATCCCTCTCGATTTTTCGGATTTTCCGGTGCAATCTTGACCGGCTCACAGCCAGATTCAGGAGTGCCCATGCCTCACCACATGCTGCGCGTAGCCGACCGCCCCAAAGACGCGCCAAGGACGATCAAGTTCGAAGGGGCGCCTTATGGTGCGGGCATTTCATTTTTCGCCGTGGTCAGCGATCCGGGCAGGCGTGTTGGATTGCACGTCCATCCCTATACCGAAACCTGGATCGTGCAGGAGGGGCGGGTGCGGTTTTTTGCCGGCGATAACGTGGTGGAGGCCGGACCGGGCGATATCATGGTGGTCGAACCCGAGACGCCGCACGGGTTCGAAAATGTCGGCACGGACGTGCTCAAGATGATGTGCCTGCACGATTCCGAACGCATCATCCAGACCTTCCTCGATCCGGATGATGCCTGAGAGTCCTTGCCTGTCGCGCTTCCGAAGCGGAAAAGTGGTTTCCACTTTTCCTGGAAACGCTCAAATCAGGCCTTGGTCTGGTCGTCCAGCTCGGCCTCGGGCACGTTCTTGCGGATCGATTCGATGGCGCTGATTGCCGAAGCCTTGGCCTTGTAGCCTTCGGAGGCAAACATCGCTTCGCCGTTGGAAGCCCGGAAACGGAAGCGGAATTCGCCGGCTTTGTCTTTATAGACTTCGAATTTGTACATCGGGAAAGCCCTCGTTGTGGTCTGAACGAGAGCGAGAATTGCGCAAATCGCGGCGCGCGGCAACCGGGTGCGAAGATGCTCGCTCACGCACCCAGCAACAGCAGCCACCCTGTGATGGTGAAAAGCGACAATATGGTCGAAAGCAGAATGGTGTTTGCCGCGACGTCCATGGCGCGATTGTAATAGGTGGCGAAGATATAGACGTTGATGCCCGCCGGCATGGCCGCGAGCAGCACGCCATAACGCGCGACGTGGGGATCGACGCCCAGGATGGGGACCATCAGCACCCAGGCGATGGCGGGATGGACGATCAGTTGCATGCCGCTGGTCATCAGCGCCTGCGCCCAGGTGTCCCCCAGCTTGTACTCGTTGAGCGCGCCACCCAGGCCGAAAAGCGCCACCGGCATCACCGTGCCGGCCAGAAGCAGCGTCACCTCATCGGCGAGACCGCTCAGTTCAAGGCCCGCGACGTTGGCGAGGAGGCCCAGGGCGATGCCGATGAGGATGGGGTTGGCGAGGGATCTGCGCAAACCCTGCCAGAGCGCGGTGGTGACCTTGCCGCCATCGCGCCGGGCCAGTTCCATGACGAACATGCCCAGCGTCATCAGGAACGGGGCGTGCAGGCCGATGATCGAATAGACGATGGGCATCGCCTCTTCGCCATAGGCGCGCTGCATGACCGGGATGCCGACCAGAACGGTGTTGGTGAACATCGCCGTAAAACCGACGGCCACCGATTCGCCAGGCGTGCGCTTGAAGAACCGCGCCGCAAAGATCGCGCCCAACGCCAGGACCGATATGGCACCCGCGTAATAGGGACCGATGATCGCAAGGTTGAACGCGGTGCCGAAATCCACGTCGATCATGGCGCGGAACAAAAGGCATGGGGTGGCGAAATTGTTGACGTAGGCGATGAGCCCGGCCACGCCCGATTGCGGGTAGAGCCGGAATCTCACGGCAGCAAAGCCAAGCCCGATGAGGATGAACACGGGCGCGATGACGTTGAGGACGGAGAGCATGCGGACGGGCTTTTATGCGGGGAGGTCCGCTAAAAGACACTGTTGTCCACTCCCCGTCAATCTTTACGAGCCGGTGCGTTTGCGGCAGGCTCCAGCGCAACGACCACGGGGAGAGGACACCGATGCGCAGCCACATTCTCGCGATCGATCAGGGCACCACATCGAGCAGGGCGATGGTGTTCGACAAGGACATGAAGGTGGTCGGCCAGGGCCAGAAGGAATTCAGGCAGCATTTTCCCAAAAGCGGGTGGGTGGAGCACGACCCGCAGGATATCTGGGACACGGTTCTGTGGTCGGTGCGCACCGCGCTCAAACGCGCCGGGCTTTCGGCGGGCGATATCGCGGCCATCGGCATCACCAACCAGCGCGAGACGACGATCGTCTGGGACCGGGCGACCGGCAAGCCGATCCACAGGGCCATCGTCTGGCAGGACAGGCGGACCGCCGATATCTGCACCCGCCTCAAGGACGAGGGCGCCGAGCCGATGGTGGCGCGCAAGACCGGGCTGCTGCTCGACCCCTATTTCGCCGGGACCAAGGTCAAATGGCTGCTCGATACCATCGAAGGCGCGCGCGGCCGGGCCGAGGCGGGCGATCTGGCCTTCGGGACGGTCGATACCTATCTCGTCTGGCGGCTGACCGGGGGCAAGGTACATGCGACCGACGCTACCAATGCCAGCCGGACATTGCTGTTCGACATCGAAAAAGGCGCATGGGATGCCGAATTGCTCGACCTTCTTGGCGTGCCCGAGGCCATGCTGCCCGAGGTGATGGACAGCGATGGCGATTTCGGGGAGACCGACAAGACCGTTTTCGGCGCCGCCATCCCCATTCGGGGCGTTGCCGGCGACCAGCACGCGGCGGTGATCGGGCAGGCCTCGTTTGCGCCGGGCATGGTCAAATCCACCTATGGCACGGGCTGCTTTGCGGTGCTCAACACCGGCGAGACGTTGGTGCGCTCGCAAAATCGGCTGCTTTCGACAATTGCCTACCGGATCGGGGGCAAGACGGTCTATGCGCTGGAAGGGTCGATCTTCGTTGCCGGGGCGGCGGTGCAATGGCTGCGCGACGGGCTCAAGATCATCGGCAAGGCTTCCGATTCCGGACGGCTGGCCATCGATGCCGATCCCAACCAGAACGTCTATCTGGTGCCTGCCTTCGTGGGCCTGGGGGCGCCCTATTGGGATGCGGAGGCGCGTGGGGCAATGTTCGGTTTGACGCGCAATACAGGGCCGGAGGAATTCGCGCGCGCCGCGCTCGAAGCTGTCTGCTACCAGACCGCCGACCTGCTCGACGCCATGTACAAGGATTGGGACGGGCGGGCTACGCAGACGGTGCTGCGGGTGGATGGCGGCATGGTGGCATCCGATTATACGATGCAGTTCCTCTCCGACATTCTCGACGCGCCCGTCGACAGGCCGCAGATGCTGGAAACCACGATATTGGGGGCGGCATGGCTGGCCGGCCAGACGATCGGGCTTTGGCCGGGCCAGGAGGAATTTGCCCGGCGCTGGGCGCTGGAGCGTCAATTCACGCCCGAGATGGACAAGGGCACCCGCGCCGCCAAGCTGGCGGGCTGGCGCGATGCGGTCAGCCGGACACTGACGGCCAGATAGAGTCAGGCCAGGTCGTAAACCGCCAGCAAATTGGGCAGAACGGCCAGGTGCCAGTTGATCGAGCCCCCCACCGCCAGCGCCTTGCAAGCGGAATTGGCCGCGTAGATTGCCGCGAAGGCGAGGATACGCTTGCGCTTGTAGCCGAGCTTGGCGGAGAAAAGATCGGCCATGGCGTTGATGCGAACCGGATCGGCGGCCAGTTGAACCTTGCCCCAGGGGTGCAGGAAGCTCGCGGCCAGATCGTAGGCAGGGTCGCCCAGAATGCCGACCGGCGTACGGGCGATCCACCCCCGCTCGGCCAGCACGACCCTATCGTGATGCACTTCGCCGTGCAGGGGAATTTCGGCAGCGGGCCTATCGAGCGTCGCATAGGCGATGCCGACCGAGCGGGCATAAAGGTCGCGCGCCGTATCGGGCCAGACGCGGACATCGGCGGCGAAAAAGTCCGAAAGATATTCGCGAAGCGGCACCAGATTGTCGGGCATGTCGGGCCGGTTGACGTGCAGCATGCCCACGAGATTGGCGATGGCCCCGGTGGCCTGGGCGTCCTTGCCGTCCAGCGCCGGCTCGGAGAGCATACGGCCTTCGGCCCATTCGGTGAGAATGGCATTTTCAGCGGTGCCCAGATGCCTTATGGCCCCGTCGCCGCGATACCATTCGAGCAGGCCGCCGGCGCGGGCCGGGTCGCCGGCCTTTTCCTTATAGATGCGCAGGGCGGCGGGAGAATTGTCATCGCGCAGGACCTTATAGGTCCAAGCCTCGGCGGACTCCCCGACGGGAGTGAGTTTGGAAAGGCTCCACCGAATGGAAGCCTTGTTGAGGACAGTATCGTGCGGTGCGGTACCGATCGGAACCCCCTGTCGAAAGCGTATCGGCGCGCGCCGAAGTGAGAATCAGTTTCTTGTCGATACTCTTGCTTTCTAGCAAATTTCGGGCGGCCCGTCTGGTTCCCTTACTTTTTAGGGATCGAGCCAGGGCATCATGCGCGCGCGCCGGCGCAGCAGAGGGCGGACTTTTTCCGACGATGCGGGATCGTCATAAACCTTTGCATCGAGCGTGGTAAGTCGGGCTAGCGCAATTTCCAGCAATTGGTCCATTTCGGCGTCGAACCACACTTCGTTGGCCAACATGGCGCGCGCCTGCTCGATGTGATCCTTGGCCAGTATGTATGCGGATGGCATAGGGCTTCTCCGTTTAGTTTCGGCGTGCCCCCCTGAGTTAGAAAGCCAAGCCGAGTCGAACCAGCACCCTTCACTCATTGCGCACAAGACTACAGGACCATAGTGAAGCCCGTGCAAAGCAAATCGATTGTATTTGAATAAAACCCGGGCCCCAAACGCGCTTTAACCCTCGCGCAACCCCTGGGCGTCATAATCGGTCTCGTTTTTGAGACGGCTTGGGGGAGCCGAACCGTGACCGACCGCCCGCTCGAGGGCAAGAGGATACTTCTCGTCGAAGACGAGATTCTCATTGCCCTGGACATTTCCGATACGCTGCAAGGTGCGGGCGCGCAGGTGACCGGGCCGTGCACTTCGCTCGGGCAAGCGCTCGATGCGGCCCGATCCGGGGCTTTGGACCTGGCGATGCTCGATATCGACCTCAATGGCGAAGAGGTGTTTCCCGCCGCAAAACTGCTGCGCTCGCGGGGCATTCCGTTCATCTTCTATACCGGCCAGCCCGAGCGGGATGCGTTGCGCACCGAATTTGCCGACATACCCGTGTGCGTCAAGCCGGTGAGTCCTCGGCGGCTTATCGATACCCTGGCCCGGGTGACGGCGATCGCCGTCTGATCAGTTCTTCTTGCGGTTGTCGAGAAAGCGTTTCTCGAACTGGCCGAGCAGGACCGTGATGATCAGGACGAGCAGGGTGGCGAGCACGGCAACCGAGAAAAAGCCCGCACCCGAAGCGACCCCGATGGCGCCTGACATCCACATGGTGGCGCCCGTGGTCAGCCCCTTGATGTCCCTGCCCGACCTGATGATCGCGCCGGCGGCGAGGAAGGCGACACCGGCCGTCACCGCCTCGATGACGCGGATGGGATCGAGCCGGGCAATGGTATCGGCACTCAGATCGACCATCTCGTGGTAGATTTCGAAGGTCATGACCGTGAAGGTGGCGGCCGCCGTCGAGATCAGCATGTGGGTGCGAAGCCCCGCCGGATGGTTTTTGATCTCGCGTTCGAAGCCGATGATTGCGCCCAGAATGGCGGCGACCAGAAGCCGTGCGGCGATGATGCCGAATGATTCGTGAGTTGGATTGCCGCCAAGCGCCAGAAAATCCTGCATCTTTCGGTGCCCTGTAAAGATTGCAGCTAGAACGCAATTGCCGGGAAGCGGTTCCCTTTCGCTATAGCGGCCAGATGACCGGGATGAGCAGCATGGTGATGGCGAAGCACACAAGGTTGAGCACGCCGCCGATGCGGACGAAATCGAAGAATTTGTAGCCGCCCGCGCCATAGACCAGCGTGTTGGTCTGGTAGCCGATGGGGGTGAGAAAGCTCGCGCTGGCCGCGAACATGACGGCGACCACGAAGGGTCGCGGATCGACCCCAAGCCCGTTGGCGAGCCCGATCGCCACCGGCGTCACGATCACCGCGACGGCGTTGTTGGTGACGACCTCGGTCAGCGCGGAAGACAGCAGATAGACCACGCCCAGGGCGAAGAGCGGCGAAAAGACCATAAGATAGGGCGAAATGGCGCGCACGATCTCGCCAACCAGATCGACGTTTTCCATCGCCACGCCGACGCCCAGCATGGCGACGATCAACCCCAGTGTTCGCCAATCGACAGCCTGCACGGCTTCCTCGGCCTCGACGCATCTTGCGGCGAGAACCGTCGCCGCCCCGATGACCGCAAGGCCGGCAATGGGCATAAGGCCCAGGGCAGCGCCCACGACGACGGCGATGAGCACGGCGATGGCGATCGGCGCCTTGGTGCGCCGGAAGCCGCGCTCGCTCGGTTCGGCGACGTTGACGAGATCGTAATCCTCTACCAACCGGCGCAAATCCTCGGGCGCACCCTCGACCAGAAGGGTGTCGCCGACCTCGAGCGGTGCGGTTTCGAACCGTTCGGCGAGGTTGGCGCCGCGCCGGTGGAGGGCAAGCGGGTAGATGCCGTAACGCCGGCGCAGGCGGAGGTGGCGCAGGGTTTTGCCCAGGATGCCGGCGGTAGGCCCGACGAGCACTTCGACCATGGAGGAGGTGCGCGTGCCGATCGATTGCATGCGCTCGGCTTCCGGAAGGGTCAGATTGCCCTCTTCCTTCATCGAAAGCAGTTCGGCCATGGACGTGCGCAGCACGACGACGTCGCCGGGCCGGAGCACCACATCGTTCATGTGCCGGCGCAGGGAAAAACTGGCGCGCAGCACGTCGATGAGCTGGCTGTCGGGGCGGTTGAAGGCGGGAACTTCGCGCGCCTGCTTGCCGACATGGGGAGAGTTGTCCTCGACAACGGCTTCGAGGACGAATTTCTTGCTCGATTCCGAATGGGACAGCGACGACACCGTCGTGCGGTCGGGCAGGAGATTGCGCAACAGCAGCATTGTCACGATGCCGGCGACGGCGAGGGCGACGCCCAATGGCGCGATCTCGAAAATATGGAACGGCTCCATGCCGTTCTGCTGGGCGACGCTATCGACCAGGATGTTGGTCGAGGTGCCGATCAGCGAACAGGTGCCGCCAAGGATCGCGGAAAACGAAACGGGGATGAGAAGCCGGGAGGGTGAAGTCTGCATTTCCCGCGACAGGGTAAAGGCCACCGGGATCATCATCATGACCAAGGGAGTGTTGTTCATGAACGCCGACATGGCCGCGATGGCGACGAGAAACATCGCCATCGTCCCTAAAGGATGCCGTCTGGCGCCGTTTTTAAAGAGCAGCGCGAAGGCCTCCAGCGCGCCGGTTCGCACCAACGCCGCCGAAATCACGAACATGCCCGCGATGGTTGCCGGCGCGGAATTGGACAGGACCCCCAAAAGGTCGTCCACCGAAATGATTTTGAGCAAAAGAAGCACGGAAACGGCAATCGCCGCGCTGACTTCGGGCGAACGCCACTCCCGGGCGAACGCGATGAAGAGGGCCATGATGACGGCGCTGACGATCAACGCGCCATAAGGCTCGATCAAGGTTGCGATCAAAAGCGCCCTCCGCACAAATCACCATCATAATATTGATCCGGTGCGGCAATGAAAATGGCACACACGTTGCGAATGGCGTTTTTTATTGGAAGGCGGTTTCAGGTGAACGCGGCAATCGCGTCGCGCATAGCTTTTTCGACGCCCGGCTCGGACTGGCCATGACCGGCGGAACCCACGTGGATGATTTGCGCGTCAGGCCAGCGTTCTGCCAACGCATAAGCGGTGGCCGGCGGGCAGAGCAGATCGTAGCGCCCCTGGATGATGCGGCCGGGAATGCCGGCCAGCCGGTGAGCATTGCTCATGAGCTGATCGGGCGCAAAGAAGCACGCGTTGGAGAAATAATAGGCTTCCATAAACGGCGAGGCAGGCAGCCGGTCGTTCCCCTCGAGGCGCCGGGCGATGTCGAGCCGATCGGCCTGCGGGTCGATTTGGGAGAGAATTCTTTCGGTATCGTACCAGGCCCAGACGGCGGGTAGATGAATGGCGGGGTCCGGATCGAGGATACGGCGCCAATAGGCTTCGAGCGGGACGGCTCGCTCGGTGGGGTCGAGCAGATCGAGGAAATCGGCATGGAGGCGCGGGTAGAAAGTCGATAACGCAGTGCCGAACGCCCAATCGAGTTCGCGGCGCGTGCCCAGAAACGTGGCGCGCAGCACGATACCACTGACGCGCTCCGGGTGGGCCTGCGCATAGGCCAAAGCCAGCGTCGCACCCCAGGAGCCGCCCACGACGAGCCATTTGTCGATGCCGAGCGTTTCCCTGATCGTCTCCATGTCGGCGATCAGATGCCCGGTCGAATTGTTTTCCCGCGAGCGATGCGGCGTGGAGCGGCCCGCGCCGCGCTGGTCGAAGAGGACGGCGTGGAACCGGCCGGGGTCGAACAGGCGGCGATGACCGGGCTGGCAGCCGCTGCCGGGGCCGCCGTGGAGATAGACCGCCGGCACGCCATCGGCCCTGCCCACGGTTTCGACATAGAGGGTATGGCCCTCACCCACCGGCAGCATCCGGGTGGTCAGCGGGGTGAAGCGGTCGGCGGCTGCCGCGCCGTCAGGAGGCATCGCCCGGCTCCGCCTCCAGCGTACCGCCCGAAAAGTTGCGGTATATGAACCGCGTGGACCCGGTTTCGGACTCGATCTCGGCCGTCTTGAAGATTTTTTCGTGCAGTGGGGAAAAGGCACAAGCCGGATCGGTGTTGTCCGCGCTGCCGGTGAGCGCGAAGGCCTGGCAGCGGCAGCCGCCGAAATCGATCTCCTTGAAGGCGCAGCTCTGGCAGGGCTCGGGCATCCAGCCAGTGCCGCGATAGCGGTTGAAGGCATCGGAATTGTGCCAGATCCAGGCGATGGAGTGGTTGGAGCGCACCGAGAGGAAATCGAGATCGGTGATGGTTTCCGCCGCGTGGCAGGGCAGCACCTTGCCCGCCGGGGTGATGTTGAAGAACTGCCGCCCCCAGCCACCCATGCACTTCTTGGGCCGCTCGGCGTAGTAATCGGGGATGACGAAATCGATATCGAGAATGCCCTTGAGCCGGATGCGGGCGTCCTCGACGATGGCGGTGGCCCGGTCGAGCTGCTCGATGGTGGGCATCAGCGCGGCGCGATTCTTGAGCGCCCAACCGTAGTACTGGACGTTGGCGACCTCGATCCGGTCGGCATCCATTTCGACGGCCATGGCGATGATATCCTCGAGCTGATCGAGGTTCTGCCGGTGCATGACCGCGTTGACGGTCAGCGGCAGATCGAGCTCGCGGGCCCAGGCGGCCACTTCGCGCTTTTTGACGTGACCGTTCTTGAAGCCCCCTACCCTATCGGCCTTGGCCGCGTCGCTGCCCTGAAAGCTGATCTGGATGTGGGAGAGGCCGGCATCGGCGATCTCGGTCAGCTTCTCTTTTGAAAGCAGCACCGCCGAGGTGATGAGGTTGGTATAGAGGTTGAGATCGGTCGCGTGCTGGACCAGTTCGACGATGTCCTTGCGCGCCGTCGGCTCGCCGCCCGAGAAATGGACCTGCAGCACGCCGATTTCGGCGAGCTCGTCGAGAACCCGCTTCCATTCCTCGGTGGTCAATTCGTTGCGCGCCCGCTCCATTTCCACGGGATTGGAGCAATAGGGGCACTGGAGCGGACATCGGTGGGTGAGTTCGAGCAGGACGGCCAGCGGAATGCCGTAGCGCTGGGCCACAGATTTTCCGTCGCCTTCGAGGAGGGCCACGCCGTCGAGATGCTCGGCTTCGAGCACGGGGCTGTTGCGGTCCATTGTCGGGCTCATGTCTTATCTCCTTGCTTCGATCAGGAACCCGGAGTCGGCCAGGTCCTGAAGCATATCGATTACGTCGGTGCCGATCTCTTCGGCGGGCGCGGCGTATTTGGCGGCGAGCAGTTCGACCATTCCGGTAACGCTGCCCTCGCCATCGCAGAGCTGGAGCACTTCGACGGCGATCTCGTCGGGGGCCAGCACGCGTTCGGGCACCAAAAGCACCCAGCGCCCGCGGGTTTCGTCGAGCCGCAGATAGACGCCTCGCGCCAGCTTGGGGACACTTTCGAGCGAGACCGCCATGCGGCGGCGTGCTGCCGGTGCGTTCTCCATCAGAGCTTTTCCGGAACGAAAGCGCCGGGGGGAACGTGCCCATCCACATAGGCGTGGTAGAGCGCGTCGAGCTGCACCCAGAGCACATTGGTCTTGAAGATCAGCGCATTGCAGACAAGGCGGCGTTCTTCAGGGGTGCGCGCGTGCTCCTTGACGTATTCGAGCGCGAAGCCGGCATCGCGCGGAGCCTGTTCGAGCCGGCGCGTGAAATAGGTCATGACCGTTGGATCGATGAAATCGTAATGTTCGAGCATGCCTGCGATCCGTTCCTGATGCAGGTTCGGCGCGAAGAGCTCGGTGAGCGAAGACGCAATAGCTTCGAGCGGGGTGCGGTCGCGTACGAAATGGACATAGGCTTCCACCGCGAAGCGGGTGGCGGGGAGGATACCCTCGGTCGATTCCACGTAATCGGGATCGAGCCCCAGGCCGGTGGTGAGCTGAAGCCAGCGCTCGATGCCGCCCTCGCTGCCGACATCACCGTCATGATCGGAAATGCGGTGCCGCCATTCGATGCGCGTGGCGCGATCGCGGAAGCGCGAGATGACCACTGCGTCCTTTATGGGGATGGTGCTCTGATAATAGTACCGGTTGAGCGCCCAGGCCTGGACCTGCCCCTTGTCGAGCTTGCCGCCATGCAGCAGGCGGTGAAAAGGGTGAAGGCTGTGATAGCGCGTGGCGCCGATGTGGCGGAGCTGGGCTTCGAGCTCGTCTGCGGTATCAAGGGGAGTGTCGGGAGCAATGGTGAGGGCCGACATCGCATTCATAGAGTAATCTCCATCCCTTCGGCGGGAATGGTCCATCCCGCCGCCTCGATCGTCCGCCGCTCGTCCGAATCGGACCGGAGGGCGGGATTTGAATTGTTGATGTGAAAGAAGAATTTCCGCCCGATGCGCGCTTCGGAAAGCGCCGGGATGACGTCCCGCATGGACATGTGGCCCATGCGCTGGCCAGTCTTTTGCCCCAAGCCCTGTGTCAGTAACTCGTCGTCGCGCCAGAGGGTGCCATCGAAGAACACGGCGTCGGCGCCATCGATCAGGACCAGCACCTCTTCGGTCAATCGAGCGCAGGCTGGCAGGAAAACGACGCTGCGTCCGGTGGCGCTGTCGGTGATTTTCAGCCCTATCGTATCGCCGGGATCGCTCTCGTCCATATCTTCGAGGAAAAGCGCGGTCTTGCCCGGCGCAGCGAAGGGCAAAATCTCCATTCCCGACGGGCTTCCATCGGGAAGCGCGGGGGTGAAGGCCGTATCGAGCGCCAGAGGCGTTCGCGTCACGATGCCGGCTTTGAGCGCGTTGAAGATGGAATTGGCGCCAAGGATCGAAAGCACGCGATCATGGGCATAGAGCGTAAAGGGCGAGCCCTCGCGCAGCGTCAGAAGCCCGGTGATCGCGTCGATCTCGCCATTGGTGAGAATGACGCCGGCGATGGGCGAATGCCGCAATTCTCCAGCTTTGGGATGCAGCGCCGGGGTATTGGCAATCTGCTGGCGGATATCGGGAGAGGCGTTGATGAGGAACCAGTTTTCGCCATCGGTGCTGATCGCCGCGGAGGCCTGGTTGGCGCTCAATTCGGGGCGGGCGTTGCGCGCGTCACGGCAATTGGCGCAGCCGCAATTCCATTGTGGAACTCCGCCGCCTGCCGCAGCCCCGAGTATGATGATCTTGATCATGGCAAGGTACCGCGGCAGGCAAGGAAATTACTTGCGCTTGGCGCAAGCGTACATGTTGATTTCCATGGAAACCGGGATTTCGGTGAGCTTGGGCTTGTTCCAGGCCATAGCGTTTCTCCTCATTGAGTGCGGCAGGATTGCCGCATCCGTCATGCTGCGAAGAGAAGCGCCTGTCCGCAATCTATCGAACCCATAGGTGCAAACCTATGGAACCTGCGATCACCGTCGTGCGGTCGAACCGGAAAAGTCTGCACCTTTTCCTGATCGCACTCTAGAAGCGGGCCTCGGGTCCATTGTCGAGAAAAGGTGGCACGGGGAAGGTTTGGGGTAAGGTGATAGAGCGAGCCGTTTCTTCAAGCGCTTCGAGAAGCGTCCGGTAAGGATCAACCCTCTGATATTGCGATGGAATCAACGCAACGATCCGCCGCGCCGTGGCATTGACGCGGTAGAGGCGCACGCCCTTGAGCGTTTCCGCCCCGTGGAGAAGCGACAGCACCGGAACGAGGCAGATGCCCGCCCCTGCCCGCACCAGTTCGGTCGCCACCTCGAAGCTTCGGCACTGGGCGACGACGGCATGATCGGGGAAAAGCCGCTCGTACCAGTTCTGGACGCGCTTGGTGTGCTGGGTGCCGAAGGAGAACTGGATCGACTGGTTGAGCGTGGCATATTGGTCGGCGGAAAGTTCTCGCCGGGGGTCGGTGACATTGCCCAGATCGAGGTGCTCGGGCACGGCGAGAACATGGGCGTCGGTGAGGAGCGGAATCTGTGAAAATCCGCCACCCGAGGCAACGACCGAATTGTCGGCCAGAAGGCCCAAGGCGATGCGGCGTTCGTAGAGCAATTCGAGGATATCGGGCGGGGCCTTGTCCTGGATATCGAAATCGATTTCCGGAAACGCCTCGCGCACCCGCGTGAGGGCGCCGGGCAGCAGCACGCGCAACACCGAGGTGATGCCGGCGAGCCGGATCGTCATGCGCCGGCCCGTCGTATATTGCATCAGCCCGTCTTCGAGGTCGCGCATGCCGCGCAGTACGTGTTCGGCCTTGGGCAGGAGGTAAAGCCCGGCTTCGGTCAGCTCCATCTGTCCCGGCCGGCGGTTGAACAGACGCGTGCCGACCACGGTTTCCAGACGCGAAAGCTGCTGGGACAGCGAGGGCTGGGCAATGCCGAGCTGCTTTGCCGCTTCAGTCAGCGTGGCCGCGTGGGCAACCGCCGTGAAAATGCGGAGCTGGTGCAGCGAGATATCGGTATGGATCGATGAGGAGAGCTTGTTCATTTCGCAACGCGGTCGACGGGCAATCCTCATGTGTTGCCGATCGAGCCTGAGCGTTCAAGCCCAAACGCGTTCACATGAGATTTGCTTGCTTGATGCAACAGGCGTGCGATCAGATAAGAACGAATGGTAGAAAGGCCGGAAAACGGCCAAGGAATCAGAACGATGACCGAGCCCGAACACTCCGGAAAACAGCGGACACGGCGGATCGACGCGGTACGCCACCTGCTTCGTCCGCATTATGTCAGGGACATCTTCACGCTCGGCAGCCAGCCCTCGCTGCGCAATTCGGCGCTGGCGGGGTTGCAGGCGGCCATCACGGTCGCCATCGCGCTGCCGCTCATCCATATTTCCCCTTGGGCGCATCTTATCGGCTTTGCGTCATTGGGTGCGCTGGTTGCGCTGTTCGGCCGGTTCGCATCGGCCCAGAGCCGGAAGCGCATCGTGTTCTTTTGCGGGCTGTGCCAGACGCTGGCCGTCCTCATCATGTCGAGTGCCGTGTGGGCCGGCGTGCCGGTCGCGATCCTGCTTGTCCTGCTGGCGCTCTCGTGCGGCATCTTCTTTTTCATAACGGTCAGCGCGGGATTCGGGGCGCCCGGCGCGCTGATTTTCGTCTTCGCTGTGGGCGCCTCGATGGGCGATGTCGCAAGCTTCGAAGCCGTTCTGGAGCGGACGGCGGCCACCGCTATCGTTGCGGCGTTGGCCTGGGTGGTCTGCGCGGCAACAGACGGTTTTCGCGAATATGCAACGCCAGAGGGGCCTTTCCCCGCCGAACCGGTGCGGCCACTCGACCAGCGCCTCATCGCCGTGCTGCGCATCACGGTCGGGGCGGCGGTGGCGGTATTTTCGAGCTATGCCCTGGGCGCCAATCATCCCGCCTGGGCCGCCATGGGGGCGCTTGCCGTGATGCAGGGCGCCCATCTCCATATCAACATGAACCGCGCGCTGCAGCGCATGGCGGGCACGGTGATCGGAGCGCTGATGGCCTGGGTGATCCTCAATCAGGACCCTTCGGTGTGGACCATCATCGCCGTCCTCATCGTTTTCCAGTTCGCCACCGAATTGATCATCGGCATGAATTACAGCCTCGGCCAGGTTCTCGTGACGCCGATGGCCCTGATGATGACCCATCTGGGAACGCCGGACGCGATGGGCTCTCAACTGGCGTTCGAGCGCGTGTTCGATACGCTGCTGGGCGCATCCATCGGCATCGCCATTTCCGTCCTTTTGTCTTCGATCGAGGACAGGCATGACCTTCTGCATCCGCCCGGGCGACGGTGAGAGGTTGAGTCAACTCGACCCAGTCGCTGACGTCTGCTAGCCTCCCTGGGGTGGAAAAGGAGGAGAGCACCATGGGTACCCTGATGATCAAACGTCGGCAGTTGCTGGCTGGGTCGGCTTTCGCGGTTGGAGCAATTGCAGCCGGCGGGAAGGCGATTGGACAGGATGCTGCCGTCCAACCTTCGGAACTGCCTGAATACGTGTCCTTCAAGCAGCCCGATGCGATGATCGTCCACTCGAACAATACGATCGAGACCAAACGGGAGGCTTTCGGCACGGCGCCGATTACGCCTCAGGACAGGCTCTATGTTCGCAACAACGTCAATCCGCCCTCCCCGTCCGTTCTCGATGATCGGGACGCGTGGGAGGTTTTGATCGAAGGGGTCGGCTCGCCGCAAACCCTGACCGTAGGCGATCTCAAGGCGATGGGGCTGGAAACGGTGACCATGGTGCTGCAGTGTTCAGGCAATGGACGCGCCTTTTTCGACCATGAAACCACGGGCACGCAGTGGCAAACCGGCGCCGCGGGCAACGTCATGTGGACAGGTGTGCCGTTGCGCACGGTGATCGAAGCACTTGGCGGAGCGAGCGAGGACGCCAAATTCGTAACCGGCACCGGAGGAGAGGAATTTCCCGAAGGCGCGCCGGTCAACGATGTAATCGTCGAACGCTCGGTGCCCATCGAGGTTCTCGACAATATTCTCCTGGCCTGGGATCTCAATGGCGAGGCCATATCGCTGGCCCATGGTGGTCCATTGCGCATGATCGTCCCCGGGTTCAGTGGCGTCAACAATATCAAATACGTCAAGCGCATCGCCTTGACCGAGAACGAGACCGAAGCGCTCATTCAGCAATCGCGATACCGGCTTTATCCCGTCGGCGGCGAGAGCGGCCCGCAATGGCCGTCGGTCTGGGAAATGGGCGTCAAATCCTGGGTCAACGCGCCACTCGGCGATCGATCCGCGGGGCCTGTCGTCATCAGCGGCGTCGCGTTCGGCGGCATGCACGCGGCCGAAAAGGTCGAAGTTTCACTCGATGCAGGCGAAACCTGGCACGAGGCCAGCTTCGTAGGCCCCGATCTCGGCCGCTTTGCATGGCGGAATTTCGCCTTTGCCACCGAACTGGAGCCCGGGACCTATACCATCGTCAGCCGGGCCACCGATGCCGAGGGTAATGTGCAGCCCGAAGAGACCGAACCCAACAATTCCGGCTATAGTCACAATGGATGGCGCGCACCCGCCGTTGAAATCATCGTCGGTTAGGTTCTCAGACGAAAGCTGGAAACGGGAATTATGTGCAAAGGCTGAAAATGGTGCCCAGGGACGGAATTGAACCGCCGACACGCGGATTTTCAATCCGCTGCTCTACCAACTGAGCTACCTGGGCATCCTCGATCGGGGTCTCGCGACCCCTCGTGTTGGTGGCCGGTTTATAGGCAGTCCGGCGGGGGCTGTCCAGCACCTGACCGTGAATTTTCCACGCTCGCGACGATTTTGTCGTCAACATCTTGCGCGAGGCGGAAAATAGCCGCGCTTACAGGCGCTTACTCGCCATCCTCGCGGTCGTTTCCGTCGTCTTTGCCGGTCTCCTCGTCGCTGCGGCCACCCGGGATGACGTAGCTGCCCTTGAGCCAGCGGTTGAGATCGACATCGGCGCAGCGGGCCGAACAGAAGGGGTGGAACTGCTGCACGGACGGCTTGCCGCAGATGGGGCATGGCTTGGGCGTGCGCAAATGGGTGACGTTGGAATTGGCCATGTCAAAGAAATTCCGCTTTTGGGCGAACGTTCCGATTGTTCGCGCTTTCGAAGGCTTTATACCCCCGGCAGCGCCGCAGGGTTGAGCCAGTTGAACTGGACCGGGTAACCCTCTCCCGTCAGAAGCGAAGCGGTTTCGAACAGGGGCAGCCCCACGACGGCGGAATACGAGCCGCTCATCTTGACCGCGAAGGCACCGGCGATGCCCTGGATGGCATAACCGCCGGCCTTTCCGTTCCATTCGCCGCTGGCGAGATAGGCTTCGATTTCCTTATTGGAAAGGCGCTTGAAGCGAATGCGGCTGTCGACCAGCCGCTCGCGCGCCTGACCCGATGCCGAGATGACGCACAGCCCCGTAAAGACGCGGTGCGCGCGCCCTGAAAGAAGGCGCAGGCAGCTTGCCGCCTCATCCATCGTTTCGGCCTTGGGCAGGACACGCCGGCCCACGGCAACCACGGTATCGGCGGCAAGGATCAAGGCGTCGGACGCCAACCCGGCCTGACGCGCCTTCCTGCGGACCTCGACGGCCTTGGCGTGCGCGAGCCGCTGGGCCAGCCGGCGCGGCAGCTCGCCCTTTTCGGGCGTTTCGTCCACATGGGCGGGAATCAGATGGTCGGGCTCGATGCCGATCTGGTTCAAAAGCGCGAGCCGACGCGGCGAAGCCGAAGCGAGGATGAGTTCGGGGCGTCTGCTGGACACGAAGCGGTTCCCTTGCGGGCCGAGGTGGCCCGGCGCAACTTATTTGAAGCGATAGGTGATGCGGCCCTTGGTCAAATCATAAGGCGTCATTTCGACGAGCACCTTGTCACCGGCCAGAACGCGGATGCGGTTCTTGCGCATGCGGCCGGCGGTGTGCGCGACGATCTCATGATCATTCTCGAGCTTGACGCGAAACGTCGCGTTGGGAAGCAATTCGGTTACGACACCCGGGAATTCGAGCACTTCTTCCTTTGCCATTCTTTCTCCTGATGATGCCCCGGCTTGCCTGCGGCACCGTCCGTTCCACCTTGCGTAGGACCGGCGCCAGCTCTTGGGGGCGAGATTTGGCGCGCAAACTAAACGCAAACGCCAATAATTGAAAGTCCTCGCGTCAGCCGGGCTTACCGGCTTTTTCGAGCATGATTCCGAGCGATGCGCGCAACCGCCTGTCCATCTCTTCGCGCAGGTCGCGATAGGCGGCCAGGGACGCCTCGCGCGTGCCTTCGATTTCGGACGGATCGGGAACCGTCCAATGTTCCATCACCGCCGCCTCCAGCCCCCGATCGGCCACCGCCTTTTGGGCCTCGGGCGCGAGCGTGACGATGATGTCGAAATTGGAAGCCATCAACTCTTCCATCGTATGGGGGGTGTGGACGGACATGTCCACCCCGATTTCCTCCATCACCTGATGGACGAAATGATCGGCCTTGCCCGAACGCACCCCCGCCGAGCGCGCGATCAGCCGTCCGGGAAAGAGCTTGCGGGCCAGCGCGGCGGCGATGGGGGAGCGAACCGAATTCATCGAACAGACGAAAAGGATGGTCGGGAGCTGGCTGTCCTGCTCGGGAACGCGCGCCGCGTAGGGCTGGACGGCGCAGATGAGCGTGAACAGCCGGCGCGCGGTTTCCAGATCCATCACCAGCTTGTTGTCGAGCCGCTCGATCAGCAATTCGGCCGCCTGGTTGTGCAGCCCGCGCCTGCCCATATCCACAGCCTCGATCTGGAAGGTCGAGGCCGACCGGATGGCTTCGTAATAGCTCTCGCGGATGCGAAAATAGTCGCGGATGAGACTCCGGAACGGGGTCAACGAGAGATAATGGGCCGCGATGGGGCTGAAGGTTTCCGGATGCCGCACATCGAGCACTATATGATTGCCCACGATCGAAAGGTGCAGCGCGAAGGGCCCCTCAGCCTTGACGCGGGCGGGATAGAAGCGATTGGAATCGATAAGATCGTAGCTGGCCACGCGCCATTCATGGACCTCGTCGGGATCGACCGAAGTGATTGTGTTTGGGTCGAGCGTAACCGTGACGATCCTGTCCTTTTTTGGATCGAAGGGCCGCTTTTCCATCAGGTATTGAGCCTTATGGAGACCGACCGGCCATGGGCCTCCAGGCCCTCGGTTTCGGCCAGCGTTACGGTCGCATCGGCGAGTTGGGCGAGCGCGCCGGGCGTACAGCCGAGAATGGACGTGCGTTTCATGAAATCGAGCACGCCGAGCCCGGAGGCGAAACGCGCCGAACGGGCCGTGGGTAGCACGTGGTTGGAGCCGCCGACATAATCGCCGATGGCCTCGGGCGTGTGGTGGCCGACGAAAATCGCGCCGGCATTGCGAATCTTGCCCACCAACGGCTCGGGATCGTCGAGCGCCAGTTCCACATGCTCGGAGGCGATCCGGTTGGCCAGTGGGATGGCTTCCTCAAGGCTCGAAACCGTGATGATCGACCCGAACTCCTCCCAGCCGGCGCGCGCATTGTCGGGCGCGCGCAGAATGGCGAGCTGGCGTTCGACCTCGGCTTCCACAGCCCTACCCAAAGCCGGATCGGTGGTCATGAGGATCGACTGGGCCCCCGCCCCGTGCTCGGCCTGGGCCAGAAGATCGGCGGCAACCCAGGCGGGGTTGGCCGAAGCGTCGGCGATGATCAGCACCTCGGAGGGCCCGGCGATCATGTCGATGCCCACGGTGCCGAACACCTGCCGCTTGGCCGCGGCGACATAGGCATTGCCCGGCCCGGTGATCTTGGCGACCGGGGCGATGGTCTCGGTTCCGAAGGCGAGCGCGGCAATGGCCTGCGCGCCGCCGACGCGATAGATTTCGGTGACCCCGGCAATCCTGGCGGCTGCCAGAATGGCGGGATTGACCACGCCCCTTGGGGTGGGGACGACGATCGCCAACCGCTCGACCCCGGCGACCTTGGCGGGAACGGCGTTCATGAGAACCGAGGACGGATAAGAGGCTAGCCCGCCCGGAACGTAGAGCCCCGCTGCCTCGACGGGCGTCCAGCGACTGCCCAGCGTCACGCCGATCTCGTCGGTATAGACGTGGTCAGCCGGTTTCTGCTTTTCGTGATGGGCGGTGATGCGGCTATGGGCCAGGATCAGCGCGTCGCGCACCTCGGGGGTGATCGCGTCGAAAGCGGCATCGATTTCAGCCTGGGAGAACCGCATGGTTTGCGGCGTCAGCTCGAGCCCGTCGAATTTCTTCGTCAGCTCGATCAGCGCGGCATCGCCACGCTCGCGCACATCGGCGATGATGGCGGCGACGGTATCGCCCACTTCCACCGACGCCTCACGCTTGGAGGCGAGCAGGGTTTCAAAAGCCTGGGCGAAGCCCGGTTCAGCGCTCGAAAGAATGGCTGGCATTGGAGCAGTCGCGTCCCGGTCAGTCGACGTCGTGCTTGGGTTCGGCCTTGGCGGCCCAAACCCCGCCGAGATCGCGAAGACGGGCTTCGAGACACTCGACATCGAGCCGCACCCTGCCACCGCCGGCAAAGGTAAGCAAGACCTGACCGGCGGGTGTTTCGGCCGGCTCGAAAGTCACCGCGAGCAGTTCGAGCACGCCATCCTTGGCGCGCATATCGAACCCGTCGGCATGGGCGGCGTTCACGTGATCGAAATGCAGCCCGGCGCGCTTGCGCTGTCCCCTGCCCCGCGCATCGCCGGCTTCCCAGGCATAGCGGTTCATGAGCAGGACGAACCGCTTGTCGCCCTTGGCATAGCCCATGTCGCCGACCCGGACCACGGCATCCTGGGTGTGAGCGGAGACGATCTCGAGGTCTTCGCTGTCGAGCGCCAGAAGCTTGAGATCTGTCATGGGGGCCTTGGGTGCGGTTATATCGGTCATGCCCGATATCTGGGCATTTCCGGCCCGAAGTGCAAGCCTATTTTCGCCGTGGACACCCGCCACCCCCGGGGATGCAACCCGGGAGCGACGCGATGAACGGGCCTAGCCGGCGATTCTTTCGATCTGCGCCCCGCAGCGGGAAAGCTTGTCTTCGAGACGCTCGAACCCGCGATCGAGATGATAGATACGGTTGACCACGGTTTCCCCGCGCGCCGCCAACCCGGCGATCACCAGCGAAACCGAGGCGCGCAGATCGGTCGCCATCACCTGAGCACCCTTGAGTTCGGGCACGCCGGTGACCTTGGCCACCTGGCCGTCCACGGCGATATTGGCGCCGAAACGCGCCAGTTCGGCAACATGCATGAAGCGGTTTTCGAAAATGGTTTCCTTGATGGCGGAAGTGCCCTCCGACCTCGTCATCAGGGCCATGAACTGCGCCTGCAGGTCGGTCGGGAAGCCGGGGAAAGGCTCGGTTTCGATATCCACGGGCAGGATGCCGTTGCCATTGCGATAAATCCGGACGCCGCCCGCCTCGGGCGTCACCTTGACCCCGGCCTGGGCGAGGGTATCGAGCGCGGCCTGGAGCAGTTCGGGGCGCGCGTTGCGCAGGAAGACCTCGCCACCCGCCATGGCCGTCGCCATCGCATAGGTGCCGGTTTCGATGCGGTCGGGCAGCACTTCGTGAATTGCCCCACCCAGCTTTTCCACGCCTTCGATCACCAGTCGTTCGGTGCCGATGCCGGAAATCCTTGCGCCCATGGCAACGAGGCATTCGGCGAGATTGCCCACCTCGGGCTCGCGCGCCGCGTTCTCGATGATCGTCGTGCCCTCGGCCAGGGTCGCGGCCATCATCACCACATGGGTGGCGCCGACCGAAACCTTGGGGAAGCGCACGGAGGCTCCTTTGAGCCGTCCGCCGGGCGCTCGCGCAACGACATAACCGCCGTCGATATCGATCTCGGCGCCCAACGCCCGCAGCCCGTCGAGGTAAAAGTCCACCGGGCGCGTGCCAATGGCGCAACCGCCGGGCAGGGAAACCCGGGCCTCGCCTTCCCGCGCCAGCAGAGGACCGATGACCCAGAAGCTCGCGCGCATGGTGGAAACCAGCTCATAGGGCGCCGTGGTGTCGACGATGTCTGACGCCGTAAAGGTGATCCGCTGCCCGCCCATGTCGGTGTCGCCACGGCGGCGACCGTGAACGGCGATATCGACGCCGTGATTTTCGAGAATGCGCTCGAGCTGCTTGACGTCGGCCAGACGCGGCACGTTGACGAGGACCAGGGGCTCCTCGGTCAGAAGAGAGGCGATCATCAGCGGCAGCGCGGCGTTCTTGGCGCCCGAAATCGGAATCTCGCCATTGAGCTGGTTGCCACCCACGAGGCGGATGCGGTCCATACGGCTACTCCTTGGACGGTTGGGTCGCGAATCGCCTCCCCAAAAGCGACGCGTCATCGTTGACTTGTGGTAACGCAGCCGACGACGGGCTGCAAGAAAAGCACCTTGTGGCGCGATCAGATCGTTTCAGTCGCGGGATTCGCCGCTCGGCGCTTTGCCCTTGGCGCCTTCTTCCCCCTGCAATCGAGAATCCTGGCCGGACGCATTGCGTGCCTTGGCCTGGGCTTTGCGGCGGCGAAGATTTTCCCTTAGCTTTGCGGCCAATCTTTGGTCGCGATCCTGACTGGACATGGGTTCGACCTGGAACGTCTCGATTTGAGTGTTGTACTGGCAGTTTTTTGCCCTTGCGTCCACACAAGGCCTGTGGCAGTAACGGCCCGCATTCGACCGCCCGGTTCAAACTGGCACCTCGAACGCTGCTGTAGCTCAGTGGTAGAGCACTCCCTTGGTAAGGGAGAGGCCGACAGTTCAATCCTGTCCAGCAGCACCATTCTTTCCTCAACATTGTTGGCTTCCGGCGTCGGTGCATGAGTTCTGGCCACCGCAACCCTATTCTTCCCCAATGCAGTAGGGCACCGATATCATGTCCATTGCGCCGCCCCACAAATTTGGCGTCGCCTGCATCCGCCATCCGATGCGGGCGCATTCGGTCATTGAATCGTCCGATGCCCCCTGCCGGCGCAAGGTGTATTCGAAAGCAAATCGCGATCTCGGCGGCAGTCCCGCTTCGACCGCGTCGTCGGTGATGGTCAGGATAAGGTCGAGTTCGATTTCATCGGGCGTCCGATTTCCGGCGATGTTGATCTGTTGCCCGATGCTTTGCGTATTTCCGGAAATTTTCCCTTCCGGAGAGATCGCGAAAGTCCATTCCTCGGTCACGCCTTGCCAGCCACCATCGCCCGAGGGTTCCAAAAGCAGATGAAAACCGGCATCGTTTTCGTCTTCGATACTCGCATTGACCACGACCGCCATCTGCCCATCGTCTTGTAGCGCCAAGCTGGCCGTTGCTTCCCCCCAATCGAAACGCGTTCGGTGATCGCTGCCGGGGGGAAATATCTCGACCTCTACCGTACCGTCGTAGAGTTCCACCGAGCCCTTTTCAGCCTCTTGAGCCACGCTCGCACAGACGCCAAGCAAACCCGTCGACAGAAGCGCCAACATCGTGGCCGAAATCGCCGCAAACCGTTTCATGTCCCTCCTCCTCATTCCGCCTTTTGCGGCGTATTGTGGAGTACTCCGCTGTCCAGAGCCGCGTTCATCGCATCGGCCAGCGCCTTGGCGTCCCAATCGTCCATCGGGCCGATCAGCCGCCCACCGCAGCGGACATAGGGCTTGCGGCTTTTTATCGTGATGTACCCAAACGGCTTTTCCGCATAATTGCGGTGCATTCGATAATAGACTGAGGCTGCGGGGCCAGCGTTCGTTCTTGGGATGTCGAAGGCCCGGGGAATTGGCATTGCGTATTTCACCTCGACATGAGTCGGATTGATACCGATCCGTCGAGGCAGGCCGTTGGAAAGCTCCCAAAGGCCGAAAAACATGAGGGCAAGAAATCCGGGGATCATGACCGCAAGGCCAATCCAGAACTCGGCGGCAGGAAGCGCGCCGGCTTGAAACTGACCGAAAAGCAATATCCCGATGATGGCGCAAAAAATGCACGTGGCAAGCAGCCCTCCCCCCAGCAATAGCCCCGTCCGGCCTATGGTTCCCGGCGCGATTTGCGGTTTCTGGACGATTTCGACTCGATCATGATGGTTGGTCACGACGACGGCCATGCCTCTCCCCCTTGTTCTGCGCCCGGCCAGAGCGGGTTGGTACATTTGACGCGGGAAACATCGAGTTCTTTCCACCACCCCGAGACAGGCCCGACACCGGCGGCCCAGACGACTTCGGGATACTGCGCATCCGGGTCGGCCAAATCGACCACCGCGACAACGCCGTCGCCATAATCGGGTGCGAGACAGAAACTGAGGGTCAGCCCTTCCGATGGACCGAGCGAGGGGAGCCTGATGGTGTCGATGACCTCCCAGAGCGGCTCATCCCCGCTTTGCCCTGCGGCATCGCCCGAATAAAGGCCGATACCATTGCCTCGATCGTCGCCGACAACGCCTATGCTGCGCTCGCAGCCAGAATTGCCGAGACACCTGCCGCCCATGGAGATCATTCCGCCCGGCAACGGCGGTACGATCTCGCCGGGCTGGAGAAGCATTTCAGCGCAGGCCGCATCCGTGCATCCCGGAGCCATGACAATGGAAAGCAGGACGGAAGCGAGAAAGGCGTTCATCGGAAACCCTCGAACAACAGTAGAGAATTTAGATGTAGGACGTCGCTTCAGTCCATAAGCTTGGTCAGCGCCAGCCCAAGGGGAGAAAAAATCATGGCCGACCGTTTTACCGATCTGGTGGTCAACCGCCGTTATCGGTTCAGCCTGGGCGTGGATAATCAGAGCGGGCAATATTTTCTCTCCACCCCGATCAGCGGCTCCAGCCGCGCCGTGGAGTTTGAAGCCTATTATCGGATCGACACCGCCGAGTTCGAGGGTTTCCGCACCGACCCGGCATCGGCCGAAAGTTTCCTCGAAACATGCCGGCAACAGGGAAATTCCGACCGGCGCATCGCCTGACGTAAATCGGACAACCGACCCGAGCCAAACGCATGAAATAGCTTGTCAATCTATATGGAGAATTCTAGTATCCTAGAGTACTTTCCTGAGGAGGAGATTTATCATGACGTTTTTGCGCCGCCCATTCGATGCGCTCGTTCTGACCACTACGGCCCTGTCGCTTGGCCTGGCTGCCGTTCCGGCCATGGCCCAGGACGCATCCGTGACCATCCCTGCGGACCGGATCGGCGTTGTGTCGTTTTCGTTCGGCAGCCAGCTTAGAGACGATCCCCAGGGCACGCTTGAGGCCCTTACCGCTTGCGGTATCGAAAATATCGAATTTTCGGGCTCGATTGATGATCTTCGCGGCGTGTCGGTGGAGCAGGTCGCCGCGTTTTCCGGCGAGCTGGGCTTTGCCGTGCCCTCGATCGGCGTCGGCGGCGACGAAGTCAGCGGCCGAACCGACGAGGTGATCGCGGCGGCCAAGGCACTGGGCGCCACCTATGTGCGCATCAGCGGGGTCGACGAGGTAGAGGGCGAGGCCGATCTGGATTATTATACCCGGCTCGCCGGGGTGCTCAACGAGTCCGGCGCTGCCATGGCCGCGGAGGGCATCACCCTTGCCTATCACAACCACGAAGGCGAATTCCTGGCCGATGTCGGCAATGGAATGTCGGGCTATGACCTTTTGCTTGCTGAAGTCGAACCCGAAAATGCGGTGTTCGAACTCGACACCCTCTGGGCAACCGTTGGGGGCGCTGATCCCGCCGCTCTCATGGAAGAAAATCCGGGCCGCTTCCCCATGCTTCACGTCAGGGACGGCGTGATGTTGGCGGACGCCGACGAACCCGATGCCGATGACACCACGGTCGGTCAGGGCGAAATCGATTTCGAAGCCATTTTCGCCCAGAGCGAAGTGGCTGGCGTCGAATGGTATTTCATCGAACTGGGCAGCCCCCAGCCCGATGGCGTTACCGCCACCTGCGACAGCCTGGAATATCTCACCGCAACGTTCACCGAGTAATCAGCTCACCAGACAATTTCGAGATAGCCGCTTCCCAGGAGGCGGCTATCTTTATTTGCCGAAGAGGCAACAAAGTCTGGAACGGCAGGCGTCCTCCCCCTTTTTCCGGTTCAGTGAAACAAGGAGGCGGCAGAGCCGTTTAAAGGGAAAGGAGATTTTCATGCACGCTTTTCCCCCCACCCTTCTTGCTGCTTTTCTGGTCGCCACGCCGCTAGTGGCGCAGGACGTCCAGTTACCCGAGATCGTGACCCAGGACCCGCTCGTTCCCGAAAGCACGCTCGAGGAGGGCGAACCGCTTCCCGAAAATCCCTACTACGACGACCGCTCGACCGCCGCTTCGGTGGTCGAATCTCTCTATAACGCCATCAACCGCACCGAATATCTTCGCGCCTGGTCCTATTTCGAACACGACGACGCCCTGGACCAGGAGGCCCTGACCGCCGATTTCGAAGAGTTCGCCGCGGGGTACGGGAACACCGAGAACGTGCAATTGCTCGTGGGCCCGGAAGTCACCGAAGGCGCAGCCGGGACGGTTTATTATACAATTCCCGTGGCCATCGAAGCGACCGATCTCGACGGCGCCAGCCAGACCTTTGCCGGCTGCTACACACTCAAGCTGGCCCAGCCCGCGATACAGGCGACGCCTCCGTTCAAGCCGCTCGCCATCACCGAGGGGCAGCTCGAACCCTCGGAGGGTGCGCTGGAAACCGCCCTCCCCACCCAGTGCCCAACCGGCTAAGTTTTCTAGCGCGCCTCGGAGTCGAGCGCGGCTATGGCCTCGTCGATCATCGTGCGCAACATGTGGTCCTGCTCTCGCAGGAGCACCGCTATGGCACGCGTATTCTGCCTCAGCGGCGCAACACTCCCTTGCCCGGCGAAGAAATCATGCTGTAGTTGGGGACTCTCGAGATGCGGCGCCCAGACAATCGCCGCATCGAGCTCCCCCTGCTCCATCAGCGACGCCATGAGTTCGGGCCGGTCATAGGGGAGCCTGCGCACGCCATCGAGCGCGCCGGATTCGATGGCGATCATCGCCTCGGTATCGATGGGGGTGAAAAGCGGCACGCCGAGCCGGGCGCCTTGAGTAAGATCGGTCAGGCTCCGGACGCCGGGTTCCTTGGATATGAGCACATAGGGCGCTTCGAAATACGGGCGCGAGAGTGTCATCCAGTCCGGGGTCACCTCGCCGGGGATGATCTGAACGCCCATGACGCCCACGCAGGACTGGGCGAGTTCCTCGAAAATGACGGGCCAGATGCCCGCCTCGTCGAGCATGCCCATATCGGCCTCGATCTCGACGATTTCAGGTTCGAGCAGCAGAATTCGAGCGATGTCGCGCGCCGTTTCGCGGTCCCGCGCCGCCGTCGCGCTTTCGGGCAGGATACAGAGCGGCAGCCGATTTCCGAAGTCGGGGCGGATGGAGTTGTAAAATTCCGGCGGCACGAACGGCGCCTGCGCGAGAGCATGACCGGCGAGGAGAAAGCCAAACCCGATGCCCAAAAGGCTGCGAAACATCGATTGAAAACCTGGCACGGCGCAGCCTCGTTTCATTGGCAGGGGCCGGATGGATGATCCGGCCCCTTATCGGTCAAACGTCTTCGGGCAGTGCGAAGACCATCATCATGTTACCGCCGGCGGGCCGACGAACTTCAGGCGCCAGCGCCTCAGGCACGCTGGTCGACCAGGTGGCACCGCCGACCCCAATGGGGATCGCCACATACTGGCGATCGTCAACGGCATAGGTGACGGGGTAGCCCTGAGCTGCCTGCGGAAGCGTGACCTCCCAGAGCACATCGCCGCTTTGGGCATCGAAGGCGTAGAAATTGCGCGCCCAGTCACCACCGAACACCACACCGCCTGCCGTGGCCAACGTGGCCGAATTGGCGGTGGTGCGCATGGGGAATTCCCACATGGTTTCGCCGGTATCGACGTTCATGGCCAGGATACGGCCCGAATTGTCCGGATCGTCGGGATGGTTGACGCGGTTGGTGCCGCCACGGCCATTGCCGCCGCCGCCTTCCACCATTTCGACCTCCGTATAGACGATGCCGTCATCGCAATTGATGGCCATGGGGACATAAACGGCGCGCGTTTCGGGGCTGAAGGCCATGGCGCGCCAGCTTCTGAACCCCGTGGCGCTCGGGCAGCTCGACAAGGGCACGTTGAGTTCGCCGATCGCGCCCTCCCGGTAGCCTGCAAAGGTTCCATCGTCATTGAGATCGATCTGATCCTGAAGGCCGATATCGAAGGCCGGAAGCGGTTCTCCCGTCTCGCGATTGCCGCGCCACAAAATGCCCAGCTTGCCCATATTGATATAGGCCGGTTCGCCATCGATATCGATCAGGATGTGCTCAAAGGATTCATCCATGTCGTTGGTTTCGCCGGGAATGTACTGGCGATACCAGACGATCTCGCCGCTGTCGGGATCGAGCGCCAGGGTCGAGGTGGTGTAGAGCCCATCGCCCTCATTGGCGCGCGAAAGGCGGGACCACGGCTTGGCCTGCGAAACCCCGATATAGATCAGCTCTGCTTCCGGGTCGTAGCTCGCCGTGGTCCAGATGTCCCCGCCGCCGCGCAGCGCCAGGGGAATGTCTTCCCAGGTGTCTTGATCGCTTTCGCCGGGGCGTTCGATGGTGATGGTGCGCCAGAGTTCTTCACCGCTCTGGGCATCGTAAGCGACCATCGCGCATTTTTCTTCGCTGAACACGTTGCAACCCTGGAAGCCGACGAACACCTTTCCATCGGCGACCAGGGGAGCGGCCGTAAGGGTCTTGCGATTCTCGTAATCGGCGACCTGGGACTCCCATTCAACCTGTCCGGTTTCGGCATTGAGCGCGACCAGCGCCGCATCGGGGGTGGGCACGTAGATCTTGTCGCCATAGATGGCAAGGCCGCGGTTGAGCCCGCCCGGACGCGCGCCCTCGGGCATTTCCCGACGGTATTCCCACAGCATTTGGCCGGACGTGGCATCGAGCGCCTGCACGATGGCGCCGGGGCTGGCCAGATACATGATGCCGTCATGAACGATAGGGGTGGTTTCCTGGCTGCCCGGCTCCATGGCCCAGCCCCAGGCATAATCGAGATTTCCGACATTTTCGGCGGTGATCTGGTCGAGCTGGGAATAGCCCCAGCCATCGAGCGTATTGCGCCAGTGAATCCAGTCCTCTGGAGCCGGATTGAGAATATCGTCATCGGTAACCGGCTGGAAATCGGCCATTTGTGCCGTCGCCGGACCAGACAGAGCCAGCGCGCCGAGCACGATCAGGCTCGCACCCAAAAGATTGATCTTCATGCTCATCCTCCTCGTTAAGCGGTGCAATTCCAAACCGGAATTGCGGGAGATAGGGGAAATTCAAGATCGGAAACCGGGGCCGGACTCAGCGGCCCCGGCATATGGGCTATTGAAGGCAGAAATCGCCCTTGCCCATCGTGCCGTCGACGCCGGCCAGGACGTGCTGGAGGAAGTTCTGATCCTCGAGGATATCGTGGCTGTGGCCGAGCACCGTCATCCAGGCGCGGCCGCCATCATAGTAATGGCACCATGAGACCGGATGCCCTTCGCCCATGCCCGGATGGGTGTCGGACTGACCCTGGGTCATCGTCGCTTCATCGACGGTCAGAAGAATGTTGATGTCGGAGAGTTTCCGGGGATCGGGGTAGATGTTGTACCACTCTTCCTCGACAAAGAATGTCCCCTCCTCGATATGGGCGACCGAGGGATCGTTCTGCGACTGCACGAGCACCGCGCCCTGCTGGCGCGGGCCGTGGTTGAACAGCTGACCGCCGAGCAGGCCTTCGTACCAATTCCAGCTATAACTCGTGCCGAAGGCGTTGTGGACGCCGACGAACCCGCCGCCGCCGCGCATGTAGAGCATGAGCTGGTGCTTGCCCAGATCGGTCAGCGCCTCGCGGCCCGTCGAAAAGAAGACGATGGTATCCATCGACCGGATGTTGCCGGCGCTTTCGAACGTCGCCGGGTCGTTGGACGCCGTGACCTCGTATCCCTCACCTTCGAACAACGCCGTCAGCGCCGCGACCCCGGCTTCGAGATTGTCGTGCGGGTTAACGCCCGGCGCTACATGATAATAGATCAGCACCTTCCAGGGCTCTTCATCGCCCTCGGTCCGGTTGTTCCAGGGATTGTAACAGCTCTCGTCGATGGAACCACATACGCCGTAGCGTTCGAAGGTCGTGTACTGCTCGGGCTCCTGGGCCTGTGCCGGAAGCCCCGACAAAGCGGCGCAAAGGGCAGCGGCGCCGATAAAGCGCGCCATCAGCTTGGTCATCGTTATCTCCTCCAAGATCGTCAGATCGGGCTCCGGCATGTCCGCGGCCCGGCGTCGGCGACATTCCGGCACGGGCGCTCCTCGAGCCCGCAAAAGTGATTGCACGATAAAATCAGTCATGCAAGATTTAATCTGAGATTTTTGATTTCATGTGCTGATATAGATTTTATATAAAGTTCATTTTGGCTTTTCTGCGAATTTTCGCACGCAAAATCTCGCCCGTCCCGCTGGAAAGCAGGCGATCACAGCGCCTCTGGAACGCAAACTCATCAGCCAAAAATTATTTTCTATGGTATTTCAGGGCGCGATACGCGACCCTGCGAAATCGGCCGCGATGATTTCGGCCAATTCGGTTTCCGTATCCTCGCGCGCACCGCTGACACCCAGCGCGCCAAATAGCACGCCGTCGCGTTCCAGAAGCACGCCTCCGCCCAGCGGAACCACATGCGGGAGATGCGCCAGCGGCATGCCGTCCTTGACGCGCCGAGAGAATTCCGAACTCGGGCGGCGAAATAGCGCCGCCGTACGCGCCTTGGCGAGAGCGGCATCGATGGCGGCGGGAAACGCGCCGTCCATCCGGACCTGGAAATGCGACCAGCCGCCGGTATCGACGACGGCGGCGGCGAGCCGGAAATCCTTTTCTCCGGCCGCCGCAACCACGGCGGCCGCAATGGCTTCTGCCTGCGCGAGGGTGAGCGTTGCGAGCACCGCCGTCATTGCAAGAGATCGGTGCGGGCGCACATGGCGCGCATGGCGACGCCATATCCATCAGCCCCCAGCCCCGCCATCACGGCAGTCGCGACACGGGAAACGTAGGAGTGGTGATAGACTTCCTCGCGCTTGTGCACATTGGTGATGTGGAACTCGAAAATCGGCCCCGGAAACATCTTGAGCGCATCGAAGAGCGCCAGCGAGGTGAAGGTAAAGGCGGCGGGATTGATGATGATCCCCGCCGCCGCGTCGATCGCCTCGTGCACCCACTCGATCAGCCGCTCTTCGCTGTTGGTCTGCCGGAATTCCACTGGCCGCTCACCCGCCGCGGCGCGGCAGATGTCCTCGACCTGGGCAAGCGTGGTCGAGCCGTAGATCTGGGGCTCACGCAGCCCCAGACGGTTGAGATTGGGTCCATTGAGGACGTAGATCGGTTTGGTCATTACGCTATCCGAAAACTAGCCCTGATACCCAAACAGGCGCGGCAACCAGAGCACCGTTTCGGGCACGAAGGTGAAGACCACAAGGCCCAGGATCAGGGTGATAAGGAAGGGAAACACATCCCGGATCAGATCCCGCATGGGCGATCCGGAAATCTTGGTCATGATGAAGAGCAGCAGCCCGAAAGGTGGCGTGATCAGGCCGAGCATGATGTTGACCACCGACATGACGCCGAAATGGACCATGTCGATACCCAACGCCTGGGCGGCGGGAACGAAGACCGGCACGATCACCAACAGGACCGTGGTGCCCTCGAGAAACAGCCCGAGAAGCAGGAACACGATGTTGACCATGATCAGGAAGGTCACCCGATCCATGTTCCAGTCGTTGATCAGGGCGCTGATGGTCGCGGGGATGTTCTCGACGGTCACCACATAGTTGAAGACCAGCGCTCCGGCGATCAGCATGCCGATGGATGCCGTCGTCCGCGCGCTGAGAGAAAGCGAAGCGTAAAATTCCTTGATGTTGACGCTGCGGTAGATCACCACCGAAACGATCAGCGCATAGAACGCGGCCACGGCGGCGGCCTCGGTCGGGGTCGTGACCCCGCCATAGATGCCGTACATCAACACCACCGGCATCATGAGCACCGGCAGGGCCTTCCAGGTCATCATGGGAAGCTTGCGGTAGGGCACCGGCGCCTCGACGGGAAAATTCCTGATCCGCGCCGTAAACGCGATCTGCACCATCATGATGCCAGCCATGATCAACCCCGGCACGATACCGGCAAGAAAAAGATAGCCGATCGAGGCGTCCGCAACGATGGCATAAAGCACCATGGGGATCGAGGGCGGGATGATGGGACCGATGACGGCAGTCACCGCTGTCAGCGCGGCCGCGTAGCTGGGCGTATATTTGCCGTCCTTGGTCATCATGTACTGCATCATCTTGCCCGAGCCGGCGGCATCGGCGATGGCCGAGCCCGACATGCCGGCAAAGACGATCGATTGCAGGACGTTGACCTGGGCCAGCCCGCCCCGGAAACGGCCGACAAGCGCGTTGCACCATTCGAGCAGCCGGGTCGAGAGCGTCCCCGAATTCATGATCTCGGCGGCGAGTACGAACAGCGGGACGGCCAGGATGATGTAGTTAGAATACATGCCGTTGAGGAACTGCTCCGCGGCAATGCCCATGTCGATGCCCGAAACGGCGAGATAGAGGATCGAGCCGCCGATCATCGAGAGGCCCATGGGCACGCCGAGCATGGCGAGCGAAAGGATGGCGATGAGGCAGAGGACAAAGGGATCTGCAAAATTCATATTCCCGATCCCTTCTTGGTCGGGTCGATCTCCTCGGTCTTACCCCTGAGCGCGTTGAAGGCGGCAAGGGCATGACGGACGATCATGGACAGGATGAAAAAGACGAAGATCGAATAGACGATGTCGAAGGGAATGCGCAGATAGGCGGTGCGCTGGACCCGCATGAACATCACATAGTCGACGATTGCCGGCAGGGCCATTGCGAGCAGGACGACGATCGCGACCGAACCGACGATGACCATCACCCGTCGGGTCCTGGCGGAGACGGCGCTGTAGATCAGATCGAACCGGATTTCCTCTTCATCCCGCACCACGAACCCGACGCCGAACAGCACGATCCATATCCAGAGCAGAACGCTGATTTCATTCGTCCAGCCGATGGGCATGTTGACGACGTAGCGGAAGAAAATCTGCAGAATAAAGACGGCGAACATGGCCAGCAGCATGAACGACAGCGCATTGTCGGCACGCGCATGCAGCCATTTGCCGACGCGCTTCAGACGGTCGGTCATTGGGCCCTCCAGTTGATGAGATTGAGATCCCGGAATAAGCCGGTGGCGCCCAGGGCGCCACCGATAATCATTCAGAGCGCGTTGACGGCGTCGATAGCGCCTTCAGGCCAGCTCTCTGAAATCGCGTTGTCGAGATAAAGCTGCTGGGCGTAAGCGCGGAAGGCATCGATATCGGGTTCGTAGATATTGAGACCGGCTTCCTCGAACTCAGCGATCAACTGGGCTTCCTGGGCCTGATGCTGCTCCTCGCTCCAGGCCAGCGCCGCATCGGCGGAGTCTTGAATGAGCTGTTGATCCTCGGGCGAAAGCGAATTCCAGAGCTCGCTGGAAATCACATAGAGATCGAAGGCCACGAGGTGCGAGGTCAGGACGATCTGATCGAGAACCTCATAAAAGCGCATGTTCTGAATATTGGGAAGCGGGTTGTCCTGCCCATCGATGGCGCCGGTCTGCAGGCCCGTATAAACCTCGGCGTAGTCCATCGGCGTGGGATTGGCGCCCAACGCGCTGCCCAGGAACTGCCAGGCCTCGCCTCCGGGCATGCGCAGGGTCACGCCAGACATATCCTCGGGGGTCTGGATTTCACGATCGATGGCCAGCCCCGCGTGCCGCGTTCCAAAATAGGTGGGGCCGATAATGTGGATACCGAGCTGCTCCTCGGCCATCTGGGAAAATTCCTGGCCGATCTCGCTGGCGAAAAAGGCATGGACGTGATCGATATCGCGGAACAGATAGGCCGAGCTGATCATCGACCAGGCGGGAATCTGGTTGGCGATGTCCTGGGGAGCCACGTTGCCCATCTCGAGATTGCCGCGCTGAATGGCAACCAGTTCGGTGCCCTGACGGAACAGCGTGCCGCCGTAGAAGGGTTCGAGCGTAAAGCGCTCGGAAATGGCGTCGCCGAACTGCTCGGTCATCGAGGCGCGGATGTCCTGGTTCGAAAACACCGCCGAAAAACGCAGCGTCTGCTTTTCGGCATCCTGCGCCATGGCCGGCAGCGACGACAGCATGGTCAGCGCGACGGCGCCGAGCATGGCGGCACGCCGCGTCATTTTGAAAATGGTCACGATCTTCCTCCTTGTTTTGCATCGGCTTGGATTGGCGCGCCGCAGCCCGTTTGCGCGACAAACTCCCCCATCTTCGCCGACCATCAAAATGTACGAACTAGTTCGTTTAAGTCAAGCCGTTTTACTCCGGGCACTTCCCGGACATCTAGCTTTGGCTCAAACATATGTCAAACTCAAAAATCTCATATGAAAGCATTTTCTTCTGTGGTATCGCCGATGGTGACATCGGTTTCGATTCATGCAAGACAAACCTAAAAGGGAGCCGACAATGGCAGGGAGAGCTTTGGGCGACTCCATGGACGAGATCACCGATACCGTAGGCGAACAGGCGTTTCGCCGCATTCGCGGGGACATTATTTCAGGCGAGCTCAAGCCCGGCCAGAAGCTCAAGCTCGAACGGCTCAAGAGCCAGTATGGGGTGAGCGTGAGCACGCTGCGCGAAATCCTCAACCGGCTCACCACCGAGGATCTGGTGCTGGCGGAGGGACAGCGGGGCTTCGAGGTTTCCCCCGCTTCGGTCGACAATCTGCGCGAGGTCGGCGATTTGCGCCTGGTTCTGGAAAACCACGCGCTGGCCCTCTCATTTGCCGCCGGGGACCTCGATTGGGAAGCGGAGGTCGTTGCCGCCCATCACAAGCTGTCCTCGATCGAAAAGGCCCTGCTTGGGGGCGATGAGGATCGCACCGCGCAATGGATCAAATATGATTTCGCCTTCCACCACGCGATGATCTCGGCCTGCGGTTCGAAATCGCTCCTGGCCATCCACCAATCGATCTTCGATCGGTTCATGCGCTACCACATGCTGGCGCAGAGTTTCCGTGGCGGCGGGGTATCCCAGGATCACCGCGAGCTTTTCGAGCTGGCGCTGGCGCGCGACGTCCAGGGTGCGCAGGCCAAGCTCGCCTCGCACATTCATCTGGGCATCGATCATATATTGAGCACCGGCAAGCTCTGAGGCTTACGCCGCCGCCTCGAAGGTTTGCGTCATGCCATCACGCGATGGCTGGTGACCGGTGAACAGTTCGAAGGCCTTGACCGCCTGAAAGATCGCCATCCCGGCACCCGGAAGCGTTGCGCATCCCTTTTTTCGGGCCTGCTCGATCAGCGCCGTCACACGCGGGAAATAGATGATGTCGGCCACCCATTGGTTGGCATCGAGCCGGGAGACATCCACCGGAAGGCCGGGATATTTGTCCATGCCGACCGGCGTCGTATTGACCATGCCATCGACACCGCCGAGCAATGGGCCGATATCGCTCACCGCACGCACAAGGCGCCCCGAACGCGAGAGTTGGCTCGCAAGGGCCTGCGCCTTTTCGGAATCGAGATCGTAGATCGCCAGATCGCCGACGCCCAGTTCGAGCAAGGCCTGGGCAACGGCCGCTCCCGCACCGCCGGCCCCGAGTTGGAGGACGCGATTACGCTCTGCATTGGGCATGCCGATCCGAAAACTTTCGGCGAACCCCCAGCAATCGGTGTTGTGCCCTACCCGTCCCTCATGTCCGAACAGCACGGTATTGACGGCACCAATGGCGGCGGCATTGTCGGACAGCGCGGCGAGATGGGCAATGACCGCCTGCTTGAACGGGTGGGTCACATTGAGGCCGGAAAACCCGATTTTTTCGAGAACGCCGATCACATCGGGCAAATCCTCGTTGCTCAAACCCAGCGCGTCGAAATCGATGAGATGGTAGTGATAATCGAGCCCCAGCCGCTCGCCTTCGCGCCTGTGCATTATGGGAGACAACGAAGCGCCGATGCCGCGTCCGAGCAGGCCGATATGGATCGCGCCGCGCGCGCCCAGATCGATCAGTTCGGCCAACCCGCGCGTCAGCTTTTCCATGCCGTCTCCATCCATTCCCGAAAAGGCCCAGGTGCGCCGCTGGCCGGCTGTACTTGTCTTTTGATGCCCGCTCGACCTAAATGCAGCATCACTTCGTGACATTAATGTACGAACTAGTTAGTTTAGTCAATCTGCCCATACGGCAAAGAAGGCGTATCGTGACCGACTCCGAAAATCCTCCCCGGCAAGGCAAGCGGCAGCAGGACCCCGAAGGGACCCGCCGTGACATCATGGCGGTGGCGTCGTCCGAATTCGCGCTCAATGGGCTGGCCGGCGCCCGGATCGACGAGATCGCCGAAAAGACCCGCGCGTCCAAGCGCATGATCTATTATTATTTTGGAGACAAGGAAGGGCTCTATGTCAGCGCGCTGGAAAACGCCTATCGCGTGGTCCGCGAAGGCGAAGCCAAGCTCGATATCGAGAGCCTTTCTCCCATCGACGGCCTCAAGCGTCTCGTCGGCTTCACTTTCGACCACCATCACCAGCATGAGGATTTCATCCGCATGGTGATGATCGAAAACATCCATTCGGGCCGCTATCTCGAACGCTCGGAACTGCACGCCGTCAATGAATCGGCGATCCATCGCATCGAAGCGCTTTATGAAAAAGGCGTGGCGGAGGGACAATTCCGCCCCCATCTCGACCCGCTGGAAATCCATTGGCAGATCAGCGCGCTGTGCTTTTTCAACGTCTCGAACCGCGCCACCTTTTCCCATCTGTTCCAGCGCGATATCGGATCGGCCGAATCCCAGGCGTCACTGCGCCAGAACGTGATCGACATGGTGGTACGCTATGTGGTCAAGCCTGAATTCTTCGGGCTGGCATAGCGTCCGCATATGTCGTCGCCCGGCCATCGCCGCCACTATATGAACCAGTTCGTTTAGCCCGGAGCCTTTAATGAAGACCTCGATTGCGACCGTTTCGATCAGTGGCGATCTGCGTGAGAAGCTGGCGGCCATCGCGGCGGCGGGGTTCGACGGCATCGAGATTTTCGAGAACGATTTCCTGGCCTTCGATGGCGGCCCGCGCGAAGTGGGCCGCATGGTGCGCGACCATGGGCTGGAGATTTCCCTTTTCCAGCCCTTCCGCGATTTCGAGGGCCTGCCCGAGCCTCAGCGCTCGCGCGCCTTCGACCGCGCCGAACGCAAATTCGACGTGATGGAAGAGCTGGGCACCGATCTGGTGCTGGTCTGCTCCAACGTCTCCCCCGCCGCGCTCGGCGGCATCGACAGGGCGGCGGACGATCTGCGGGAGTTGGGCGCGCGCGCGGCCAAGCGCAATCTGCGCATCGGCTACGAGGCCCTGGCCTGGGGCCGGCACGTCAACGATCACCGCGACGCCTGGGAAATCGTGCGCCGCGCCGACCACGCCAATGTCGGGCTGATCGTCGACAGCTTCCACACCTTCGCGCGCAAGGTGGACCCCGAAACCATCCGCGCGATCCCCGGCGACAAGATTTTCTTTGTCCAGCTCGCCGACGCGCCGTTGATCGATATGGATTTGCTCTATTGGAGCCGGCATTTCCGTACAATGCCCGGCCAGGGCGATCTCGACGTCGCGGCCTTTGCCCGGGCCGTCGCGGCGACAGGCTACAAAGGCGTCTGGTCGCTGGAAATCTTCAACGACCAGTTCCGGGGCGGCTCGCCCGGCACCATCGCTGCCGACGGTCACCGCTCGCTTGTGGCGCTCATGGATACCGTGCGCCGCACGGAACCCGAGATCGCCGTCGACCTCGATCCCATGCCCGCCCCGATCGCCGTCGAAGGTGTAGAATTCATCGAGTTCGCCGCCAATGAAGCCGAGGCGGCCGATCTCACCGCCATGCTCGCCTCGATGGGCTTTGCCCATGCCGGCCGACACATCGCAAAAGACGTCAATCTCTACCGCAATGGTGGCGTCAACGTCGTGGTCAACACCGAGCGCGAGGGCTTCGCCCATTCGGCCTATCTGATGCACGGCACCAGCGTGTGCGACATCGGACTCAAGGTCGGCGATGCCCGCGCCACCGTCGAGCGCGCCCGTGCCCTGGGCGCCGAGCCCTTCGAGCAGCCGGTGGGACCGGGCGAGCTCAAGATCCCCGCGATCCGTGGCGTGGGGGGCGGGCTCATGCACTTCATCGACACCAAGACCGAACTGGCTACCGTTTGGGAAACCGAGTTCAGCCCGGTTCATGCTCCGGCCACCGATATGGGCATCACCCATTTCGACCATATCGGCCAGACCATGAACTATGAAGAACTGCTCACCTGGCTGTTGTTCTATACGACCCTGTTCGACACCACCAAAACCCCGATGCTCGACGTCGTGGACCCGGCTGGGCTGGTGCGCAGCCAGGTGATCGAGAACGCGGCGGGCACCATTCGTTTCACCCTGAACGGCGCTGATCGTTCCTCGACGCTGGCCGGCCATTTCATCTCGGAAAGCTTCGGCTCCTCGGTCCAGCACGTGGCCTTCGCCTCATCCGACATCTTCAAGACCGCCGCCGCGCTCAAAACCACCGGCTTTGATCCGCTTTCCATCTCCCCGAACTATTTCGCCGACATTCAGGCCCGCTTCGGGCTTGATGACGATTTCCTCGGTCAACTCAGGGCTGGCAACATCCTCTACGACCGCGACGAAACGGGCGGGGAGTATTTCCAGCTCTATTCCACCCTTTATGGCGACGGCTTCTTCTTCGAGATCGTCGAGCGGCGCGGCGGCTATAATGGATATGGCGCCCCCAACGCCCAGTTCCGCATCGCCGCGCAAAAGCGTGCGCTGAGGGGGAAATCCATCCCGGCGCGATAGATCGTGGCACTGGCGGGAGGCAGGGCAATCGTGGAAGACTGACGCCGTCCCGATTCTCCGCCAGCCCCGCCCGAATGCCTTTCTTCGATTTACTCATCCCGCCCGGCCTCGACGCCGGGATAACGATCGCGCTGCTTTTGACCAGCGTCATCGCCTCGTTCATCACCATCGCCTTCGGCATCGGCGGGGGCGTTCTTCTGCTGGCGGTCATAGCGAGCCTGATCCCGCCCGCCGCCCTCATCCCGGTGCATGGCGTCGTGCAGATGGGCTCCAATTTCGGGCGGCTCGCCCTGATGTTCCGCTACGTCAACTGGCAGCCCATGCTCGCCTTTGGGGCAGGTTCGGTTGTCGGCGTCCTGGTGGGCGGGGCCATTTCGTTCAATCTTTCCCCCGCACTCGTACAGGCGGGCGTTGGATTTTTCGTGCTGTGGTCGATCTTTCGAAAGCCTCCGCGCTGGATGAGCGGCTTGCCCGTGGTTTCCGGCGCGATATCGAGCTTTCTCACCATGCTTTTCGGTGCCACCGGCCCGTTCGTTGCGACCTTCACCAAATCCTTGGCGCTCGACCGGCATCGGCATGTGGCGACCCATGCCGCGTTCATGACCGTGCAGCATCTGCTCAAAACGCTGATGTTCGGCTTTCTCGGCTTCGCCTTCGGCCCCTGGATCGGCTTTATCGGCGCGATGATCGTGGCCGGCGCCATCGGTACGCTTTTGGGACGTCTCGTCCTCGACAGGATGACCGACCACCGCTTCCGCATCGCCCTCGACATCGTCCTCGGACTACTGGCGATAAGGCTGATCTGGTCCGGGCTTCATGATTTATGGGCCCGGTGATGCGGCAGTTGGGCAACAGCCCGCGCGTTGCCGACAGTCAAGCGGATCGGGGGTGTTGAGAGCGGCCCGATTTTGCAGTTGAGTGCGAGGCGATCGGTATTGGGTTCGGCGATGCGTGTTCTGATTGCCTTGGTTGTGAGTTTCATGGGTTGCCTGCATGCCGGACAGGCAATGGCGCAGGGCCTTGATCCAATCGATGCGATCAACAGTTGCGAGAGCTTCGTCGAAGGCGCCATCCGCCCCGAATTCAGCGCCGATTTCAAAAATCCCTACAAGGTCGTCTGCTATTTCGGACTGATCGATTCCGAAATCCATCAGGACCACCGCGACGTCTGCATCCGCGTTTCGTCCTCGCTCGGCGATGCCCATCGCCAGATCGCCGAATTCATGTGCACGGGCGCCTATGAGGCGCATATAAACGCTACGGATCGATAGCCGCCGGAACCGCAAGGGTTCAAATCCGTTTCTCCCGTCGTCAAACATAGGAGAAACGCCATGGCCGGTGGCATTGCCAATGGACTCAATTCATCGCTTCACAGCCAGATGCGCGATTTGCGGAGCCAGCTCGCCCATATTTCCAAGACCCTTGCCGACAATGGCATCGATTTCGATGACCTTGCGGGAGAGGCCGAGGATTTCATGCACGGAGCGCGAAAGAACGCGCGCCGCGCCGTGCGCCAGGTTCGTCGCGATGCCGATGTGATCGCCCACGCCGCCCAAAAGGCGCCGGCCGCAACGGGCACTGTGCTCGTCGTTGCCGCCGCCGTCGGTTTTGGCCTGGGCTTTCTGTATCACCTCGCCCAGCGGGACTGACCCCGGAGCCGAGCCTTTGCTCATCGCGCTCCCGAACCGCAAAAGTGGTGTCCACTTTTGCTGGAAGCGCTTTAGCGCTTGTTGCGCATGGCCTGGGACAGCGCCGCGCCAAACGCTCCCTGGCTCGGCGCTTCGGGTTTTGATTTCGGCCGGGCGCGGTCGTGGGTGGGACGGGTCTCCCCACCGCCGCGCTCGGGCGTAGCGTCACGGCGCATGGACAGGCTAATGCGCTTGCGCCTGGCGTCCACCTCCAGCACCTTGACCTTCACCACGTCCCCCGCCTTGACCACCTCATGGGCATCCTTGACGAACCGGTCGGCGAGCTGGGAGACGTGCACCAACCCATCCTGATGCACCCCGATATCGACGAAGGCGCCGAATGCGGCGACGTTGGTCACCGTCCCCTCCAGCATCATGCCGGGCTTTAGATCCGATATTTCCTCGACCCCTTCGGCAAATGTCGCCGTCTTGAACTCGGGTCGGGGATCGCGGCCGGGCTTTTCGAGTTCGGCGAGAATGTCGCGCACCGTCGGCAGGCCGAATTTGTCATCGACGAAAATCCTCGGATCGAGCTTTTTAAGCGCGGCGCTGTCGCCCATGAGCGCGCGGATATCGCGGCCGCAGGCGGAAACGATCTTGCGCGCCACGCCATAGGCTTCCGGATGGACCGATGAGGCATCGAGCGGTTCGGCGCCGTCGCGGATGCGCAGGAATCCCGCTGCCTGTTCGAACGCCTTGGGGCCCAGCCGCGCCACCTTGAGAAGGTCTTTCCGCGAAGCGAAAGCGCCATTGGCATTGCGATGGGCGACAATGGCTTCGGCCAATGACGTGCCCAGGCCCGAAACCCGCGCCAGAAGGGGAGCCGAAGCAGTGTTGAGGTCGACCCCCACCGCGTTCACGGCATCCTCGACCACCGCGTCGAGCGCCTTGGCGAGCCGGTATTGGTCAACATCGTGCTGATACTGTCCCACCCCGATCGATTTGGGCTCGATCTTGACCAGTTCGGCCAGCGGGTCCTGCAACCGCCGCGCGATCGACACCGCGCCGCGCAGCGAAACGTCGAGATCGGGCAATTCGTTGGAGGCGGTTTCCGAGGCGGAATAGACCGACGCTCCCGCCTCGCTCACCACCACCTTGAGCGGCTTGGGCGCGGGGATCATCGAAAGCAGATCGGTCACCAGCCGTTCGGTTTCCCGGCTCGCCGTTCCGTTGCCGATGGCGATCAGATCCACCTTGTGCCGCGCGATCAACGCCGAGAGCACAGACTGGCTGCCCCGCACATCGTTGCGCGGCGCAAAGGGATAGATGGTCGCCGTATCAAGCACCTTGCCCGTCGCGTCGACCACGGCAACCTTGACGCCCGTCCGGATGCCGGGGTCGAGCCCCATGGTCGCCCGGTTGCCCGCCGGCGCGGCCAGCAGAAGGTCCTTGAGGTTGCGCGCGAACACGGTGATCGCCTCATCCTCGGCGCGCTCGCGCAGCCGGCCCATCAAATCCACCGACAGGTGCAGCCAAAGCTTGACGCGCCAGCTCCAGCGCGCCACCTCCATCAGCCATTGATCGGCCGGTCCGCCATCTGCCCTGATGCCGAAATGGGCGGCAACCATCGCTTCGGCGGGCTTGTATTTCCCTTCCGCGTCGGCATCGAGTTCCAGATCGACCGTTAGCACCTCTTCGTTGCGCCCGCGCAGCATGGCAAGCGCCCTGTGGCTGGGCGCCTTGGCCCAGGGTTCGGCATGGTCGAAATAATCCGAGAACTTGGCGCCCTGCTCCTCCTTGCCCGCCACGACCCTGGCGCGCAATACCGCGTTGCGTTCCATATAATCCCGGAGCTTGCCGATCAGGTCGGCATCCTCGGCAAACCGTTCGGCGAGAATATCGCGCGCGCCGTCGAGCGCCGCCTTGGCGTCGGACACTTCCTCGGAGATGAACTTTTCCGCTTCGACCGAGGGAACCAGGCTGCGGTCGCCAAACAGCGCATCGGCCAGCGGCTCCAGCCCGCGCTCGCGGGCGATCTCGGCCTTGGTGCGGCGCTTGGGCTTATAGGGAAGATAGATGTCTTCCAGTTCGGCCTTGGTCATGACCCGCGCGATCTGGGCGGCCAGATCGTCGGTCAATTTCCCCTGCGACTCGATAGACTGCACGATGGCCGTGCGCCGCGCCTCGAGCTCGCGCAGATAGCCGAGCCGGGTTTCGAGCGTACGCAATTGCGCATCGTCCAGACCGCCGGTCGCCTCCTTGCGATAGCGCGCGACGAACGGAACCGTCGCGCCGCCGTCGAGCAGGCCCACGGCTGCGGCGACCTGATCGGGACGGGCGGAAATCTCGCTGGCAATGAGGCGGGCAATGGCTTGGGCTGTGTCGGTCATGGGTATCCGGTACAAATGAGAGAACGGGACATTAGGCGGCGATTGTGGCACTGGCAAAGTCTTCGGCGGCTCCGTCCACAGGCGCTGACCGCTATTTTCTGTGCTCGCTCGGCAACACCGCGCATCAAGCAGCGCCCGCTCACCGCTCCGTGACCGCGTGCCGCCTTTATCGCGCCATGATTATTGCAGTACCGATAGGACATGAACCGTTACCTACCCATATTGTTGGTGGCTTTGGGCCTGCTCCTGGTCTCGACCTCCTTCGCCGCCGCACAGACCGGCGCGAAGATCGAGGCGAACCATGAACAGGTCTGCCTCGACGCGTCGACGACTTTTGCGCCCCAGGCCGAGGGCCAAAATATCCATCGGTGCTGGAAACAATTGGGCCTGGGCATTCTGGTCAACGGCTGCAAGACGCATGTTGCCCTGCCCGATACGGCGGTTTCCATCGGAGAGCGGCCCGCCCCGGTCTGGCTTTTCCAGACCGACCCGGTTTCCTATGAAGGGCCATCGCCGCCTCTCGACCTGCGGCCTCCAAGGGCCTAGCCGCCCCCTGTCTTCCCTATTCCTTTTCAATGCCCGGGCACGCTCTGCGCCGCCCCAATGACGAGACGTTGACATGACCGATCTTTTGATGAGCCGGCGCGGCTTTTTGGCCGGCGCCTCCAGCCTTCTGGCCTTGACCGCCGCCGGCTGCACCACCACCTCGCAACCCACCAGCCAGACGGCAAACCTGCCGCCCCCGATCCCGGCCGACGTGGTGATGATGTATGCCGCGATCCCCTATGAGCAGTTCCCGGTTCCCGCCGTCGATCTGCGCTATCTCGATCCCCAATATTATCGCAAGCGCGTTCCCTACCCGACCACCGAAAAGCCGGGAACTGTCGTGGTCGATACGCCCAATTTCTACCTCTACCACGTCGAGGAGAATGGCATGGCTATGCGCTATGGCTGCGGGCTTGGCCGTGCCGGCTTCGAATGGTCGGGGCGTGGGCACATTGCCTATGCGCGCGAATGGCCCGTCTGGACGCCGCCTTCGGACATGATCGATCGCCAGCCCGAGCTGGAAAAATGGCGCCGCGGCCAGCCGCCGGGGCTGGACAATCCGCTCGGTGCCCGTGCGCTCTATATCCACGAAGGCAATCGCGACACGATCTATCGCATCCACGGCACCGGCGAGACCTGGACGATCGGTCAGGCCGTCTCATCGGGCTGCGTGCGGCTTCTCCATCATGACGTGATCCACCTGGCCAGCAACATCAGGTTCGGCTCCCCGCTCGTCGTGCTCGAAAGCGCTCCCGCTTTTCCCCAGACGCCTCAATTGGTTTAAGTCGTTCTGCCGACTTACCGAAAAGAAAAAAGGGCGCTCCGCAGGGAGCGCCCTTTTTCGTTGCATTAGAAGACCGCTTAGTTGGAGCGGATCGGCACGATCCGGATTTCCACGCGGCGGTTCTGTGCCCGGCCCGCTTCGGTCGAATTGTCGGCGATGGGGTTCGCCGTGCCACGGCCTTCGACAAAGAAGCGGCGCGGATCGACGCCGAACTGGGCCAGAGTGCGGGAAACCGAGGTCGCGCGCTGCTGGGAAAGGGTGAGGTTGTAGCTCGCCGAGCCAGTCGAGTCGGTGTAGCCCAGGATATCCACCAGCGTCTGGTCGAATTCCTGCAGCACCAGTGCGACCGAGCGCAGCGTGTTCTGGAAAGCCGGCTGGATATCGGACTGGTTCACCCCGAAGGTGATGTTGGAGGGCATGTTGAGCACGATGTTGTCGCCAACGCGGGTAACCGACACGCCGGTGCCCTGCAACTGGGCGCGAAGCTGGGCTTCCTGCTGGTCCATGTAGTTGCCGACCGCGCCGCCGGCCAGAGCGCCGACGCCAGCGCCGATCAGCGCGCCCACACGCGCATCGCCCATTGCCGACCCGATCAATGCACCGCCCAAAGCACCGCCGCCGGCGCCGAGCAGCGCGCCGCCCGCCGTGTTGGAAAGCTGGGACTCGCCAGTGTACGGGTTGGTTGAGCAGCCGGCGAGCAGCATTGCCGCGACGGCCGTGAGGGCGATTGCCTGTTTTTTCATGATGAGCTCACCGATTCGTGAAAGAAAGTGCCGCGATCATAGATGGCCAATTGCGGCAGGAAAGTGAACGAGGCTGCCATCTTGCCTCCGCTTTTAACCCGCTTTGCGTTTTCCGTCAGGCTCTTGCCGAACCATTCTCGTCCGGAACGCTGACAAACGCTCGTAAAGCTCGGCCACCTCTTGTTCGAGGTCCCGGCCCGCCTCGCCGGCCCGCTCCACGAAACCCGCATTCTCACGCGTCAGCCCGTCGAGTTGCACGATGGCGGCATTGATCTCGTTGAGCGAAGCGGCCTGATGGCCCGAGGCGGTGGAGAAATTCCGCATATGCTCGGAAATGCTGCCGACCTGCTCGACAATGCCCGAAAGCGCCTCGCCGGTGCGCCGCACCATGCCCACGCCGTTTTCGACCTCCTTGCCCGAAGTCGAAATGAGAGAACCGACGTCACGCGCCGCCTGAGCGCTGCGTTGGGCCAGCGACCGCACTTCGGTCGCCACCACCGCGAACCCGCGTCCCGCTTCTCCGGCGCGTGCGGCTTCCACGGCGGCGTTGAGCGCCAGAAGGTTCGTCTGGAAGGCGATTTCGTCGATCACCGAGATGATCGTTGAAATCTTGGTGGACGATTGCTCGATCCGGTGCATGGCGTTGATCGCGTCTTCGACCACTGCACCACCGCCCTGGGCCGACGTATTTGCGCTTCCAGCCAGTTGAGCGGCGGCGCTGGTTCCCGCCGCCGTCTCGGTGACGTTGGCCGTCACTTCGTCCAATGCCGCCGAGGATTGTTCGATCGCGGCCGCCTGACGCGTCATGCGGTCGGCCAGATCCTGGGCCGAGCCGGCCACCGCGCCCGCGTTATGGGCTATCGCGTCCACCGAAGCTCTAATCCCGACGATGGTTTCTTCAAGGCTCGCGGCGGCAGCGTTGAAATCGACGCCCAATTGCTCGAAGCCCTCGGGCAGATCGCCTTCGATCCGGGTGTCGAGATGGCCCGCCGCCAGCGCTCCGAGCGCTTCGCCGGTTTGCCCCAGAACGTCCTGCTGAACCCTTGCGCGCTCCTCGACGGTTCGGCGGCTGTCTTCGATCTTTTCTTCCAGCGCCGCGAAATAGGTCGAAACGGCGAGGTCGACATCGACCATCACCGCCTTGATCATGTCGGCCATCGTCTGGGCCATCTCGTCGGCGATGGCCATCGCCTGGGCTGGCTTGCTCTTGCGCAGACGCGGCGCCTGCTCGGCCATCCAATCGGCCATCATGCCCTTGATCAGGCCATCGAGCACCAGGGCGTAGCCGCCGATATACCATTGGGGCGCGAGCCCGATCCTGGCGTGCCGGTTGCCGATCCGCAGGCTCGATTCGTAATAGTCCGCGTCGAGCTTGCCCTGCGCTATGGCCGACCAGTGGCGCACCTGCTTGTCCTGCGCCACATCCATCTGACTGCGTCCGGCAAAGAAGCGCGAAACCTGCGGCGTCTCTTCCACCCGGTCGTAAAACCGCGTCATCGCCGGCCCGATATGGCGCATGATCGAGGGGCTGACGCGCGCCAGTCTCTGCATGGCGGCGGCGTCGAAACCGATAAAATCGAGCCGTTCGGTCATCGGGCCGTCGGGCTGGGGCGTTGAGGGTGCGCTCATGGATATCCTGCGATCGCAGAAACGGAAAAACAGGGCTGACCCTATCCAACCCATGGTTAACGTTTGCTTTTCCGCGCCGCCGTTCGTCGCGGCATTGGGTCGCGCAAGGGGCATCTGACAGGGATTGGATTTTGGAGCTATATCTAGCCGCGAGCCACCAAGGTGCTCCGCGCGGTGTCCGATTGTGCGATTTTGCAATGACAGCGCGCCCAGCGGTTGGTACAGATCATGTCGCGCTCCAGGGAGAGGGGCGTCTAGAACAAGGCGCGCCAAAAAAGCGAAGCGCGTCCATAACCGAGTAAGCGCCGCTGGCAGCCGGCCGGTGTCGCCACTGGAGTAGGCCTCATGGATTATCGCGGCATATTCGAAGACGCGGTCGACGCTCTTCGTGTCGAAAAACGCTATCGCGTCTTTGCCGATCTCGAACGTATTGCCGGACATTTCCCGCGCGCCGTCTTTCGCGACAGCGCCGACAATGCCCGGGAAATCACCATCTGGTGTTCCAATGATTATCTGGGCATGGGTCAGCACGAGAAGGTGATCGGCGCCATGCAGGAAACCGCCGGCAAGCTTGGCGCCGGCGCCGGTGGCACCCGCAACATTTCGGGCACCAACCGCCCCCTGGTCGAGCTCGAGCGCTCGCTCGCCGATTTGCACCGCAAGGAAGCGGCCCTGGTGTTCACTTCGGGCTTTGTTTCCAACGAAGCGGCGATCGCGACAATTGCCCGGCTGATTCCGGACTGCCTCATTCTCTCCGACCAGCTCAATCACGCCTCGATGATCCAGGGCGTGCGCCAGTCGGGCATGGAAAAGAAGATCTTCCGCCATAACGACCTCGCCCATCTGCGCGAGCTTTTGACGGCGGCGGGCAAGCAGCGCCCCAAGCTGATCGTTTTTGAATCGGTCTATTCCATGGACGGCGACGTCGCCCCCATCGAGGCGATCGCCGATTTGGCCGACGAGTTCGGCGCCATGACCTATATCGACGAGGTCCATGCTGTGGGCATGTACGGCCCGCGCGGCGGCGGCATCTGCGAGCGCGAAGGCCTCATGGATCGCATCGACGTCATCGAGGGTACGCTCGCCAAGGGTTTCGGCGTCATGGGCGGCTATATCGCGGCCAACACCGCGATCGTGGATGCCGTCCGGTCCTATGCGCCCGAATTCATCTTCACCACCGCCCTGCCCCCGGCGCTCTGCGCGGCGGCCCGCACCTCGATCGAGCATTTGAAGACGTCGAGCGTCGAGCGCGAGGGCCAGCAGCGGCAGGCCGGCCGCGTCAAGCGGGTCCTGGCCGAAGCCGGGCTGCCCGTCCTTCCGACCGAAACCCATATCGTCCCGCTGATCGTGGGCGACGCACGGCTGTGCAAGGCGGCGAGCGACATGCTCATGGACCGGCACAATATCTATATCCAGCCCATCAACTACCCCACCGTTCCCCGGGGAACCGAGCGGCTGCGCATCACGCCCACGCCCTATCACAGCGACGACATGATCGCCGAGCTGTGCGATGCTCTGATCGCCGTCTGGCAGACGCTGGACCTGCCGCGCGATTTCGACATGTCGCGACTCATGGAAACCAAGCTGGTGGCCGGCGACCTGACCCTGCCCACCGTCGGCGGGTAGTCTTGCGCGTCGTTATCGCGATCATCTTTCTGGCCGCGGGCATGGCGATGCCCGCGGCCGCTTTTTCTCAAACCACAACCCTGTGCACCCTCATTCTTGACGCCGACACCAGGGCGACACTCATCGAGGCGGGCGATTGCACGACACCGGTCACCCCGGCTTCGACGTTCAAGGTTCCACTGGCGCTTATCGGTTTCGACAGCGGCGTGCTGATCGATCCCCACACGCCCGCCCTCGCCTTCCAACCGGGCGACCCCGACTGGGTCGAGGACTGGCGGCACGATACCGATCCGGAACGGTGGATGGCCTATTCGGTGCTTTGGTATTCGCAGCGCATCGCCCGTGCCCTGGGCGCGGAAACCCTCGCCGCCTATGCCACGGCTTTCGATTACGGCAATGGCGATTTTTCGGGCGATCCGGGCATGAACAACGGTCTCGATCGCGCCTGGGTCAGCTCCTCCCTCAAGATATCGCCGCGCAATCAGGCCCAATTCCTGCTCGATTTGCTCAACCGCGACCTGCCGGTATCGGCAGCGGCCTATGACAGCACCTTCGCGATCATCGAAGCTTTTCCGGCGGAGGAAGGCTGGACGCTCAACGGCAAAACCGGATCGGCCTATCCCCGCAACGCCGATATGAGCTTTGACTACGCTCGTGGCTGGGGCTGGTTCATCGGCTGGGCCGAGCGGGACGAAGAGCGCTATGTCTTCGTCCGGCTCAACCAGGATGCGGCGCGGGTCCCCGGCTCGGGCGGCCTCAGGGCCCGCGACGCGTTGATCGCCGAATGGCCGGCGATCGCGACATCCCTGCCCTGACGATCACTGCGGCAGGGCCTCGGGCGCATATTGGGCGGCAAACTCGGCCGAAGGCGGGATCGGTTTGATGACGTCGACCAGAATGCCGGTCGGGTCGGCAACGATGAAATGACGCTGCCCGAACGCCTCGTCGCGAATGTCGAGGACGATATTGGCCCCGGCAGTCTTGAGCCGCTCGTATTCGGCATCGACGTCTTCCACCTCGAAGCTCAGCAACAGGCCGCCGGTCCGATCGCGATGCCCTTGGGGGATCGTCGCGTGGCTTTTATCGAGCACGGCGAAGTTGAAGGCCGGATTGGCTTCCGATTGCAGATGGACGTACCAGTCGCTCTCGAAAAGAAAGCGAAAGCCGAAATGATCGGAAAAGAAGGCGGAAGAGACCGAAACGTCGTCGGTCATCACCACGGGATAAAAGCTGGACGGACGCATAGGGGTTTCCTTTCGCTGCAAGAAAACATACTGTCTGTATGCAAAATCTGAAATAACATACAGGCTGCATGTATGCAACAAGAATCCACGCGCCGCTCCAACAAGGACCGTTCCGAGGCGACGCGAACCGCGCTTCTCGAGGCCGGACGGGCGCTGTTCATCGAACGGACCTATGGCGAAATCGGCACGCCCGAGATCGTCGCGCGGGCCGGGGTCACGCGCGGCGCGCTCTACCATCACTTCGCCGACAAGCAGGCTCTGTTTGCCGCCGTCGTCGACGCCGAGGCCGCTGCCGTGGCGCGGGAGATCGAGCAATCCTCCCCCCAGGGCACCTCGGCGGCCGAGGCGCTGCTCAATGGCGGGCGGGCCTATCTCGACGCCATGCAAATGCCCGGCCGCACGCGCCTCTTGCTGCTCGATGCGCCTGCCGTTCTGGGGCACGCCCAGGCCGAAGCGATCGACATGTGCCACAGCGCGCGGACATTGCATGAGGGGCTATCGTTCGCGATCGAATCCGGCGCCTTGCCGCCGCTGCCGCTCGACCCGCTGACACGGATGATTTCGGCCGCCTACGACAGCGCGGCGCTCGATATCGAAGCGGGGGGAGATCGCAAGGCGTGGGAAGAGGTTCTGGCGCAGCTTTTCAACGGGCTGGCCGCTGGCTCATAGCGTCCGGCTCATCTGGGTCAGCAGCGCCCGAAGCGCGGCGGGCTTGACGGGCTTATTGAGCACTGCGGTTCCGCGCGTTTCGGCCAGTTGCCGCACGGCGGGCGTGCGGTCGGCGGTCACCAAAATCGTCGGCAGATGACCGCCCACGATCTGCTTGAGCCATTCGATGGCATCGAGCCCGGAGGTCTGGTCGAGGTGATAATCCATGAGCACCAGATCGGGCACCCATCCTTCCAGCATCCCCAATTGGGCGATCTCCTTGAGCGAGGTCGCCGTACGGATATCGCAGCCCCAGTTTTCCAGCAGCGAGGACATGGCGTCGAGGATGGAGCGCTCATTGTCCACGCACAGCACATGCAGGCCATCGAACTGGGCGGTGGCGCGGACGGGCGTTTCGACCGGGGTCTGCGGAAGGCTTTTGCCGGCGATGAGCGGCACGGTCACCGAAAAGCGCGACCCCTTGCCCACCAGGCTCTCGATCTTCATGGGGTGATCGAGAGCGGCCAGGATGCGCTGGACGATCGACAGGCCGAGCCCCAATCCGGGGGCGATACGCGCGCCCTGCTCCAGGCGCGAGAATTCGGTGAAGATCAGTTGATGCTGATGCCGGTCGATCCCGATCCCCGTATCGATGACATCGACCCGCACCGTCTCCCCGCGCCGCCTGCAGCCTACCAATACCCGCCCGCCGGGCCGGGTGTATTTAATGGCGTTGGAAACCAGGTTCTGGATGACGCGCGCCAGAAGCATGCGGTCCGAGCGCACGATGAGCGACGCACCGATGACGCGCAGTTCGATGTCCTTTTCGCTCGCCAGCGGCTGGAATTCGATCTCGATTTTCTTGAGCAGGTCGAAGATGTCGATATTGGTGCGCGTGACCTTGAGCGCCCCTGAATCCATACGCGAAATATCGAGCAGGGTGGACATGATGTCTTCGACGGCGTTGAGGGACGCATCGATGGAGGCGGCAAGCTCGGCGGTGGGTGTGCCGCGCGTGCGGTCGTAGAGGGTCGAGGTGTAGAGCCGGGCCGCGTTGAGAGGTTGCAGCAGATCGTGGCTGGCGGCGGCGAGGAACCGGGTTTTTTCGTGATTGGCTTCGTCGGCCTTGGCGCGGGCCTTTTCGAGCTCGGCATTGAGCAGGGTGAGCGCGCGCGTGCGGTCCTTCACGCGTTCCTCGAGCGTATGGTTGACCTGTTCGAGCGCAGCTTCGGCGCGCACGCGGTCGGTGACGTCGGAAAAGGAAATGACCAGCCCGCCGCCGGGCCTGAGCGAAGTGTGTATCTCGAGCTGGCGTCCCGCCATGTTGGTGCGCTGGGTCAGCGTCATGGGCTCGGAGGTAATGAGCCTGCGGCGTTGATCGGCGACCACCTGCGGCGTTCCCGGCCCCAGATCGCCCCGGCGCGCCATGAACAGCAGGATATCGTCCAGGGGCGTGTTGGCTTCAACCAGCGATTGCGGCAGGCCCAGCCCGGCGCTGTAGGTCGCGTTGGAAACGACGAGGAACAGGTTCTCGTCGAAGACCGCGATGCCATAGGGCAAGTGGTCGATGGCTCCGGCAAGGCCGGAATCGACGGTGCCGTTCGCAAAGATCGCGCGGTCGGCCATATCATCGTCCTTGTCGATTCGAGCCTCTCTCGTGGCGCCTCGGGGCGGGAAATGTCAAGCCATCCCAATGGACAAGTACGCGGAATCGGCGCTAGCTTCCCAAAGCCGCCCCGGGCGCGGCGCAAGCGACAGGAGATGACGCAGATGTCATTGGTGCAGGAATTCAAGGAATTTGCCGTCAAAGGCAACATGGTCGACATGGCCGTGGGTATCATTATCGGCGGAGCGTTCGGAACGATCGTCTCCTCATTGGTCGACGACATTTTCATGCCCGTGATCGGGCTGGTGCTGGGGGGCATCGATTTCTCCAACCTTTTCGTCGTGCTCTCCAATCCCGACAGCGTGGCCGTCCCTTCGCTGGCCGCCGCTCAGGCCGCCGGGGTTGCAACCCTCAATATCGGCCTGTTCATCAATGCGCTGGTAAAGTTCATCATCGTGGCCTTCGCGCTGTTCATGCTGGTCAAGGGCATCAACATGCTGCGGCGTGAAAAGGCCGCCGAGCCTGAAGTCCCGCCCGCTCCCGCGCGTGAGGAAGTGCTGCTCACCGAAATCCGCGACATCCTCAAAACTCGAGCCTGAACCTCCGGGGAAGGCTCGTCGATAGTCGATGAGCCTTCCCGCCGATCGCTTTCCTAAAATACGTAGTTATTCCTATTGCGCCAGCGATGATATGACGTTATTCCTATTTCTACGTAGTTGAGACTAAGGGTTAAGCCAATCGGCGGGCTCGGCTACCCATCGCAAAATTCGTGCGCGATTCATCGTAGAGTTGCGGGGTAAGTTCCCCAATTCGCTTGGCAGTCGCTTGGTGCCCTCTTCCGGTTGGCTCACCGGAAGCGGACGATGGCGGTCGGGCGGAATTGGGAAAACGGCCTGGCGCAGTGATCGCACAAGCCGGAGCAATCCGGGGTTTTGCTGGCAATGCAATCGGAGGGGACTGAACCGCTCATATCCATGTCGCGGCGGGGGTCTCGCAAAGGACTGGAGAAGACCATGAACACCGAAATTTCCTATCGCCCGTTTCTCAATCGCGATCGGCTGGTCCACATCGTGGATAGCCACGAGCCGACTTGCCAGGCGCTGGACGTATTGTTTCGGCTCGAGGGGTTCCAGACCGTGATCTCGCGCAACAGCGACGATTTCATTGCCCGGTTCGGGCAGCGCCGCCCCGATGTGGTGATCCTCAATTTCGATCTCGACGGCGAGAACATGCTGCCGGCGCTGCGGCGCATCAAGGACATGCGCGCCGGCATTCCGGTGTTCATGCTGGCCGATCAGCCCGATATCGATGGCACCGTGGACGCGATGCGCTCGGGCGCCAGCGATGTTTTCGTCAAGCCGGTGGATTCTGAGCGCTTCGTGCGCGCAGTGCGCGATACCCTGCGCCGGGACGTGCATGTCAAGGCCAGCCGCGACGGACAGCAGGAGGTGGAAGTGCGCGGTTTCGCCCAACTGACCCCGCGCGAACGCGAGGTGCTGCAATTGATCACCAATGGTCAATCCAACAAGGAGGCGGGCCGCGAACTGGGCATCTCCCCGCGCACCATCGAGGTGCACCGGGCCCGGGTGATGGAAAAGCTGGGCGCGCGGAACACGGCGGACCTCATCCGCATCGTCCTGACCAGCTAGGGCATTTCCCGCAAAAGCGGATACCACTTTTGCGGTTCGCTTCTCACTGCCGGAATGACGGTCTGAGGTATAGGCAACCATCATGCCCTCACCCACCCCTGTCACCCCGGGATTTATTCCCGGGGTCCAGCAGCAGCCCATCCACGGCGATTGGCCCCGGAGTGCGATCGCTCTGATCAGGCGAGTCTCGCCAAGGGCTCGAGCTGGCTGGCGCGCAAGGGTGCGCCGGCATCTTCAAGCGCATCGTCGAGCGCGGCATGGCTGGCCATCCAGATCGGGAAGGCCAGCGTCAGAAGCTCGTGTCCATTCGTCGTCAGCGACAGGCGGCGGCTGCGCCGGTCGGACGGATCGACGCCCAGCGTAACAAGCCCCCGCCGCTCAAGCGGCTTGATGGCCGCCGTGAGCGTGGTACGATCCATGGCCAGAAGCTCGGCCACCGTCCCGATCTTGGGCGGCTCGGGCCGGTTGAGGGCCATGAGCAGGGAAAACTGCCCATTTGTGAGGTCGAGCGGGCGCAACGCCTCGTCGAACCGCCGCGCCAGGGCCCGCGCCGCCCGCTGTGCGGCAAGGCACAGGCACGTATCGCGAACGTGGAGGGTTGTGGAATAGGAAATGGAATCGGGCGCCTTTGACATGTCACAATTATGTTGATATCAACTCAACTGTCAACTTTGGCACCGCGGCGAGGGTGCGGGCCATCATCAAAAGGGAGTTTGCCATGACCTATGTGATGGGTTTTGTCGCCGCCGTTCCGGCCGCAAACAAGGATGCCTACGCGAAATTTTCCGAGGATTCCGTCGACTATTTCAAGAAGCTGGGCGTGACCCGCATCGTCGAGGCCTGGGGCGATGACGTGCCCAGGGGCGAAAAGACCGATTTCTACCGCGCGGTGGCCGCCAAGGACGACGAAGTGATCGTCTATTCCTTCCAGATTTATCCCGACAAGGCGGCGGCGGATGCGGCCAACGAAAAGATGATGAACGATCCGGACATGGCCAATATGGAAATGCCCTTCGACGGAGCGCGAATGATCTATGGGGGTTTCGAAGCCCTTTCGGACCATCAGGGCCGGGGCGAAACCCGCTATCTCGAAGGTTCGGTGATCGCGGTGCCAAGCCAAGCGCGAGAGTCCTACAAGGCCTATGCCGAGGAAATGTCCAAGCTGTTCATCGAACACGGCGCGGTGCGCAGCGTCGATGCGTGGGGCGTGATGGTGCCCGACGGCAAGGTCACCGATTTCAAAAGGGCCGTCGCCGCCGAGCCTGACGAAACCGTGGTGTTCGGCTGGATCGAATGGCCGTCCAAGGCGATCCGCGACGCGGCCTGGCCTAAATTGATGGAAGATCCGCGCATGAACGGCGAGGATGCTCCCGACATCGATGAAGGCCGGCGCATTTTCGGTGGTTTCAAACCCCTTCTGGACGCGTGACGAATGCTTGTCGTCTGGACTTACGACTGGGTGCCGCAGGGGCCGCGCGGCCATGTCCGCGACGTCCGGCTGCGCTGGGCGCTCGAAGAAGCCGGCCTCGACTATAAAGTCCGGACCGTTCCGTTCGAGGATCGCGGCCCCGACCATCTCGCACGCCAACCCTTCGGGCAGGTGCCGTTTCTCCAGGACGGCGATGTGACACTCTTTGAGAGCGGCGCCTGCCTGTTCTACCTGGGCCGGAAAAGCCCCACCCTCCTGCCCCGCGATCCCGAGGGCGAGGCCGACGTTATCCAATGGCTGTTCGCGGCCCTCAACTCGGTCGAGATGGTTACCGTCCCCTGGTGGTTCCTGAGAATTTCCGGCGATCCGGACAATGGGCTGGGCGGGTGGATGAACAGCCGGTTCGAACACCTCGAACCGCTGCTCGGCACGCGGCAATGGCTCGCCCAATCGGGGTTTTCGGTTGCCGATATCATGATGGCCGACGTGCTGCGCATGCCCAAGAAGCTGGGTGTCCTCGACGGTTTTCCCGCGCTTGGGGCCTATGTGGACCGCGCCTGCGCCCGGCCGGCGTTCAAACGGGCCTATGACGGCCAGATGGCCCACTTCGCGGCCGGTGACACCAAAAGGGAGAAACAACCGACATGAAAATCCAGGGTCTTTTCGCCGTCGCCAACGTCGCGGATATGGACAAGGGCGAGGCGTTCTACACCAAGCTCCTGGGGCGTGCCCCCGACGACCGGCCCATGGATGGGCTGATCCAATGGCGGCAGAACTACTTCGGCATCCAATTGTTCCGCGCCGCAGAAAAGGCGGGCCGGAGCCGGATGACCATCGTCACCCCCGACATGGCCGACACCCGCGCCCAACTCGCCTCGCGCGGGCTGGAACTTGAGGCCGACATCGAAGGGGATTTCGGAAAGATCGCTCAGATCTACGATCCCGAAGGCAATCAGATCACGCTCGCCGAGCCGCCCCGAAGTTAGAGCGTTTCCAGCAAAAGTGGATACCACTTTTGCGGTTCGGAAACGCGGAAATGCCTAAGCCTGCGCGTCCTCGAACAATTGCGCGAACTGCCCCTGCTCGATCTTGGAGGCGGCGATAACCGCCTGCGTGCGGCTGTCGACGTTGAGCTTTTGCAGAATGGCCGAGACGTGCGCCTTGACCGTGGCTTCCGAGATCGAAAGCTCATAGGCGATCTGCTTGTTCATCAGCCCGTCCGAGAGCATCATCAGCACGCGGATCTGCTGGGGTGTGAGCGTCGCAAGCCGGGCAAGCACCTCGGTCTGCTCGTCCTGATCGTCGAGCGAGACACCCTCGGGAACCCAGAGCCCACCGCCCAGTATGGTCTCGATCGACTGCCGGATGCGCGCCGCGCTTTCCGATTTCGAGAGAAACCCCGACGCCCCCAGCTCGAAACACCGCCGGATGATCGAAGTGTCCTCGACGGCCGAAACGATCATCACGGGAATTTCGGGAAACTGGGCGCGCAGCAGCAATAGCCCGGAGAATCCCCTCACGCCCGGCATGTTGAGATCGAGCAGCACCAGGTCGCAATCGCGATTGGCCTCCAGTGCCGCGCTCAAGCCCTCGATATCGCCGGCTTCCTCGAACGCCGTATCGGCCCCCTCGCCTTCCAGCGTCTGCCGCAATGCCGAGCGGAACAGGGGGTGGTCGTCGACGATGATGATGCGATGGCTCATGGGGCGCGGTTCCTCGCCGGGCGGATCGTTACCGACGATAAAGCGAAGATTGGCCGATCAATCAAGCATTTCCGATCCATTACGACCAAAGGGTCATATTTTGTCGCCATGCCCGTCCGGGTCCTGCGGCTCGGCGAGCATGCCCTCGATGATCTCTTCGACCCGGCCGAGCTCGGCCAGCGATTTCTCGATGGCCGACCGGCGCTGCTGAAGCAGGTGGCGCTGGTGATGCACCTTGTCGAGCGCGCGGCGCAGATGGTCATAGGACCCGTCGCGCAGATCGTAGGTGTCGAGATATTCCTGAATTTCGCGCAGCGTCAGCCCCACCTGCTTGCCATCGAGGATGATGCGCAAACGCAGGCGGTCGCGGTTGGTATAGAGGCGTTTGCTGCCCACCCTTCGGGGGCGCAGCATGCCCTTGTCTTCGTAAAAGCGCAGGGTGCGGTGCGTTATCGAAAAGGCGTCGGCCAGCTCGGCGATCGTGTAGATCGCCGGCCCGTCGCTTCGGCGCGCAGCGCGGTCCTTGCGTGCAGGTCCAGTCATCTCGGCGTCATTTTGCTGATAGGCGTTAGGGTTCGAACATCACCACGATCGGTGACCAAGTGCAATCCATGCGCAAAAATACCAATGCAATCAATGCGGAATGCAAGCTCGGTTAACGTGATGTTTACCATAAATTGCCGACAGTCACCCTAGGCGATTCTGTCGCTGGGCCGGTGCGCCGATCACGCGCGGTCAAACAGTCCGTCGGGAAGCACAATGGCGCGAACGAATCCTCATCATGACTGGCCCGAGCCGCAATCCGGTCCCCGCAGGTCGAACGGTGCCGAGTGGGAGAGCTTGCGAAACGAATTGGTGGCCTTGCTCGATCAGGTCGAGGATCAGGTGGCATCGGTTCAGTCCACGCGGGTTCGCCATGAGCCGGCGTCCCCGATCCCAACGCCATTGCCCACCGACCGCCATTCCGAAGCGCTGCGCAGCGTGCGCCAGGCCGTGAGCCGACTGGCCGATCGCAATTCCGATGATCGCCCGGTGATGCGCGAGAGCGTCGTGGATGCCATCAACCAGATCCGCGCCCGCCAGACCGGCGCCGCTCGTCCCATCGCCACCGCCCCGGCCGCCGCGTCAAAATCGGAACTCGCCGGGTTCGCGCAAGCGCTCGACGCGATGGGCGAACGGATCGGCCGCTTCGAATCCCGCATCGCCGAACAGATCGAAGCCCTGGGCGGCGACAAGGACATCTCCGGCCAGATCGCGCAGTTGAGCGAAGTCATCGAACTTCTCGCCGGCGCCGTCGGAGAAACCGGACAGATCGCCCGCATCGAGGCCCAGATCGGCAATCTGGCCGAAATGGTCGTCGCCGAGCGCTCGAATGGGCACGACGCCACGGCGGAGCGTGTCGAGGAGTTGACCTCCACCGTCGAAAAGCTGCTCGCCCATCAGATCGAGACCAGCGGTCAAAACGCCCAGCAGGTCGCCCGGTCCGAGGATCGCCAGAACCAGACCATGGCGATGATCGAGCAGAGCGTACGCAATATCTACGACCGTATCGATGCGCTCGAGACCCAGACCCAATCTTCGGCCGATATCGATCGGCTGAGCCGCGATATGGCCGCGCTGACCGAAGCGGTCAGCCAGAAGTCCGAGCCCGAAGCCCTTCTGGTCCGCATCGACGCGCTGGGCGATCGCATCGCCATGATCGAAGCGCCGTCGCGCGACGACGCCGCCCTTCTCGCCGAGAGCGTTTCGGCGCTTCGCGGCGTTATCGTCGAAACCATCGAGCCGCGCTTTGCCCAGATCGAAGACCGTATCGAGGGGCTGAGCGCCGCAAATTCCCCCGTATCGATCGAGCCCGTCGAGGCCCAGCTCCGCCAGATCGCCCGGCGCGTGGACGAAACCAGCACCCAATTGAAGGTCATGGCGGCAATGGAGCCGCCGGCGGCGCCCGCCCCTCTCGATTTGCAGGCCCTGGCCGACCTCATTGCCGAAAAAAGCGTAAGCCACGCTCCCGCCCCGACCAATGCGGATGGCGTCGAAAAGGCCGACCTCGACGCCCTCGAGCAGCGTTTGGCCGCCTTGTTCGCCCGTTCGGGCGAAACGCAGGCCGAACCCGCCAATCTGGCCGGAATGCGCAGTTCCATCGCCCAGGTCGATAGCCGAATTGCGCGCCTCGAAGCCATGCTCAACAGCAAGCCGGCATCGAGCAGTGTCGCGACCACCCTCGCCGCTGCTCCGGCCCGCCCGCGCCGCAAGCCCGACGACGCGATGCCGCTCGACCCGACGACTGGCCAAACCCGCACTATCCCCGAACCGGTCCCCGCCGAACCCGAGGTCGAGGAAACACTTCTCGACAAGCAGGTCGAAGCGGCCGAAGCCAAGCCTTTCTCCATCGATCCTGAATCGATCGATCGGCCGGCCAAACCGCAATCGAGCCTCAATACTGAGCGCAGCCCGTTTGCCACCACCACTCCCGAGCCGGCCAAACCCGAACCGACCCTGGGCATTCCCGCCACCACGCGGGCCAGCTTCATCGAGGCCGCGCGCCGCTCGGCCCGTCAGCCGGAAACCGAAAACGAGGAAGAGCCCCGGTCCCTGATCGGCCGCGCCCTGGCGCGTTTCCAGCGCAGCGAGGCCGAGGCGGTCGAAAATACCGAGTCTCTCGTATCGGACGCCCCCAGCCCCGAGCCCGATGCCGAACCGCGTTTCGAGGAAGGCGAGGATACCTCCGAAACCCCGAGCTTTTTTGCTCGCAACCGCCGCGCCCTGCTGTTGGGCACGGCACTCGTCGTCGTGATCGCCATGGCCGTGCCGCTGGTCGCCGGTCGCTTGCTGCCCGCGCGCCCGACAGCCGTCGAAAGCGCGCAGGCTCCCGCGCCTACGGAAACCTCGGCATCTGAAATCGGCATGGCCGACGAGCCTGAAATCGCCGAACCCGATATCGAGGTCTCGGCCGACAGTTCCGACGATGCGAACGACACCGGCGATCTCGTCTCCAATGTCCGGCTCATCGAGCAGCAGCCCCGATTGACGGCGGCGCGGGTCGATGGCAGCGCCTTTGCCTCGTCCCCGACGGTCGACCCGATCCAGACCGCCGCTATCGGAACCGCCGCCGGCTATGCGGCCGTCGACGCGCCTATCGATACCGCCGCCGCGCTCGATCTGCCCGAGGCCACGGTGCCCGAGGGGATCGAGCCGCTCGAATTGAAGCTCTCCGCCGAAGCGGGCGACCGTTTCGCCCAGTTCGAAGTCGGCGCCATTCTGAGCGAAGGCACGCTGGTCGAACAGGATTTCGCCCAGGCCGCCGCCTGGTATGAGCGCTCGGCCGCTCAGGGGTTCGCGCCGGCCCAATATCGGCTCGGCAGCCTTTATGAAGGCGGACGCGGGGTGGAACGCGATCTGGAAATGGCGCGCCTCTGGTATCAGCGCGCCGCCGAAGCCGGCAACCGCATGTCCATGCACAACCTCGCCTCGCTCTATGCGGGAGGCGAGCTCGACGCCCAGGATTTCGAGGCCGCCGCCCATTGGTTCGAGCAGGCCGCCGCGCGCGGGCTGACCGACAGCCAGTTCAATCTGGGCATGCTTCACGCACGCGGGCTTGGGGTCGAGCAGGATTTCGAACAATCCTACATCTGGTTCTCGCTTGCCGCCCGTTCGGGCGATCAGGATGCGGCGACATCGCGCGACGATGTGGCGCGTTCGCTCGAAGCGGAAACCATCCAGCGGCTCGACAATCGGATCGAGACCTGGGTGCCGGCCGAAATCGATCTGGCAGCCAATTTCGCGCCGATCGGCACCTGGGACGAAACATTCGATCCCGGCCCCGCCATCGCCAATCAGGATGTGATCTTGCGCGTGCAGTTGCTCCTTGGCAAACTGGGCTATGACATTGGAACCCCTGACGGAATTTCCGGTCCCAAAACGCGTGAGGCCATTGCCGAATTCGAGCGTGCCACGGGGATGACTGAAAGTGGTGCCATCAATCCCCGGCTGCTCGCTGTCCTGGGTAGCCAACCGGTCTGATCTCTCGGGCCGGCGCGTAACGTTATTGCCATGGGGCGCCATGATCGGCGCCCTGTGACACCTGCCTACGACTGGGCCCAACCGTGCTGATCTATTTGCCCATTGCGGAAATGTCGGTGAACCTCTTTTTCCTTGTCGGGATCGGGGCAGCCATCGGTTTCCTTTCGGGGCTGTTCGGGGTCGGCGGCGGCTTTCTTCTCACCCCATTGCTGATCTTTTCCGGCGTCCCGGCGCCCGTTGCCGTCGCCTCGGTCACCGGGCAGGTGGTCGCGGCCTCCACCTCGGGTTCCCTCTCTTATTGGCGGCGTGGCGGCATCGATCTCACGCTTGCGATGTTCCTGGTTCTGGGCGGCGTGTTCGGGGCGGGAATCGGGGTCTGGATATTCTCGATCCTGCGCAGCTTCGGGCAACTCGACCTCGCCATTTCCTTTGGTTATCTCATTTTCCTGGGCTCGATCGGCACGATGATGCTGATGGAGGCGGTCCGTTCGCTCATCCGGTCCCGCAAGGCCGGCCCGCCCCCGCGCCACATGCCCGGCCAGCACAATTGGGCCCACGGATTGCCCCTGCGCTTCCGGTTCAAGCGCTCCAAACTCTACATCTCCGTTATCCCGGTGATCGGCATCGGCTTTTTCATCGGCATCGTCGGTTCGCTCCTGGGCATCGGCGGCGGGTTCATTCTCGTGCCGGCGCTGGTTTACCTGCTGCGCATCCCCGGTTCGGTCGTCATCGGCACCTCGCTGCTCCACGTTCTCGCGGTCATGGCCGCCACCTGCGTGCTGCACGCCGTCCAGAGCCAGAGCGTCGATATCGTGCTCGCCTTCTGCCTCATGGTGGGCAGCGTCGCCGGCGCCCAGTTCGGCGCTTCGGCGGGCCAATATCTGCGCGGCGATCAGTTGCGCTTCCTTCTGGCGCTGATCGTGCTCGGCGTTGCCATCCGCTTCGGGCTCTCGCTGCTGCTCGCCCCCGCCGATCCCTTTTCGACCGCCGTCCTGAGCTTCGGGGAGACGCTATGACGGCGCGCCTCCTCATAGCGATTTTCGCCATCATGGCCGGTTGCGGCGCCGCTCACGCGCAGAGCCTCATCTTCGGCACCTCCGACCCGACGATCTCGATTCATTCGAATTTCTCCGGCGAAACCATAACGCTGTTCGGCAATATCGAACCGAGCGTGGACGGCACCATGCCGCAAGGCTCCTACAATGTGATCTTCGTCGTCCGCGGTCCGGTCGAAGAGCGTGTCGTGCGGCGCAAGGAGCGTCAGTTCGGCGTCATGCTCAATGCCGATCATGCGCTGTTCACCGGCCTACCCTCGTTCTATCGCGTGCTTTCCAGCGGCCCTATCGCGTCCATTCTTCCTCCCGAGACCATCGCCGAACGCAATCTCACGGCAATGGCGCAGGCCGAACTGGCACTGACCGAGACCAGCGGCAATGTCGAATTGTTCGAAGTCGAACTCGTTAGGCTGATGACCAATTCGGGCCTGTTCAGCACCGACGAGCGCGGCGTCGCCTTCCTCTCCCCAACCTTTTTTTCGACCCGCGTCGTTCTTCCCGCCAACGTGCCGAACGGCATTTTCCTGGCCCAGGCGCTGCTGGTTCAGGACGGGGAAATCGTTGCTGAACGCGCGCAGCGCTTTTTCGTGCAGAAATCGGGGTTCGAGCGTTTCCTGGGCGAAGCGGCCATCGATCAGCCGCTGCTTTACGGCCTCGCCTGCGTCGCCCTCGCCCTCGTCACGGGCTGGCTCGGCGGCGTCCTCTTCCGGCGCTGATCTAACCGGCCACCAGACGCTGGGTCGAAACCGGATAGACCCGTTCCCGCCCAAGCATCATCACCTGAAGCCGGCTACGCTCGAAAAGGCCCGAAAACGCCGGCGACAACACGTTGAGACTGCCAGTCGACGCCCCATAGGCCGGCAGGATCATCAGATGATCGTCCCAGGCAAAGCAGGGTCGGCGCGAGGATTTCCCGTTCATCGCCACACGCGCCGCCGGATGCAGATGCCCCGCGACAAGGCCCGAAATCCCCCGCATCGGCTCGTGGCGCATCCGGCATCCCGAGATGGCCATCTCGCTGCAGCACACCCCGCCCAGCGCATGGGGCGCCGGATCGTGATTGCCGGCCACCCAAACCCATTCCACCTCGCCGACCAGCCGATCCAGCCTCGCGCGGTCCCTGGCCAAAAGCGTCGTCGTGCCTTCGTCGCGATGGAAGCTGTCTCCCAGCGCAAAGACCCGCCGCGCGCCCGTCAGGGCAATGTCGCGTTCGAGGCGCGACAGCGTCATCCCCGTATCGTAAGGCGGCAGCAACTGGCCCGAGCGGGCATAGCTCGAAAGTTTTTCGAGATGGAGATCGGCCACCAGCAACGCCTCGACCTCCGGCCAATAGAGCGCACCCGACGGCAGCGGGAGAAACACTTCCCCCGCAAAGCCGATCGTTAATGATGTTTCCATCCCCTCACGGGGCTGCGCCTGGGCCAAGATGCTTCCTTATTGGACCGGATAGCCGATCGCCTCGGCAATCAGGTCTTCCGCCGCTTCCCGAAGAACCGCCTCGCGGGCTTCCCCGAAGATCGGCTCCTTGCCGATGTCGAGCATCACAGGTACCGCAAGAGGCGAGATTCGGTCCAGCCGCTTGTGACGGATGTGCCGCCTGATGCGCTTGAGCGCCACCCCCAGCCGCTCGATATCGAGCAGCCCCCGCGCCGCGTCCCGCCGTGTCGCCTCGATCAGGATATGATCCGGCTCATGCTGATAAAGCACATCATAAATGATGTCCGAACTCACGGTAATCTGGCGACCCGACTTTTCCTTTCCCGGATGCCGGCGCTCGATCAGCCCGGCGATGATGGCGCAATTGCGGAACGTGCGCTTCATCAACGCCGATTCATCGAGCCATGCTTCCAGATCGTCGCCCAGCATGTCCTCGTCGAACAATCTGTCGAGCGAAAGCCGGTCGGTGGCGATCAGCGCGCCCAGATCGGAAGCGCACCAGATGGCCAGCGCATAATCGGACGCCACGAACCCCAGCGGCTGGGCGCGCGCCCTTTCGAGCCGGCGGGTCAGCAGCATGCCCAGCGTCTGATGCGCCAGCCGCCCCTCGAAGGGGTAGCAGACCATGTAATGCTTGTCGGCGCGCGGGAAGGTTTCGACCAGCAGGCTGTCGCTGTCGGGAAGCACCGAGGCGTAGTTCTGCAAATCCAGCCATTCGCGCACCTGATCGGGCAGCACCCGCCAATCCTCGGGATTGGCGAGGATGGCGCGCACGCGCTCGGCGAGAAATGTCGAAAGCGGAAACTTGCCGCCCATATAGGACGGGATCTTGGGATTGTCCGAAAAGGCGCGCGAGACATAGGCCTCGGTTTCCACCACCCCTTCGAACGCCACGACCTCCCCGCCGAACATGAACGTATCGCCGCGCACCAACTGATCGATGAAATATTCTTCGATCTCGCCCAGCACCCTCCCCCCGCGCCCGATGGGCCCGGTGGTCGCCCCCTTGCGCACCCCCCGGGCCCGGACCAGCCGCACCTTGAGCATGGGTTCTTCCACGATGGTGCCAACATTGAGCCGATATTGCTGCGCGATCTGCGGATTGGCGATGCGCCACAGCCCGTCAGGCGTCTTGCGCAGCTTGGCGAACCGCTCATAGGCCCGCAGCGCATAGCCGCCGGTCGAGACGAAATCGAGCACCCGATCGAATTTCTCGCGCGGCAAATCGCGATAAGGCCAGGCCGAAGTGATCTCGCGATAAGTCTCGTCGGCATCGAGCGGGTCGGCGCAGGCGAGCCCCAGGATGTGCTGGGCGAGCACGTCCAGCCCGCCCGGCAGCGGCGTCTCGCTGTCCTGGGCCCCTTCCCTCACCGCCTCCAGCGCCGCCTCACATTCGAGCACTTCAAAACGGTTGGCCGGCACGAACAGCGCTTTCGACGGTTCGTCGAGCCGGTGATTGGCGCGCCCGATGCGCTGGAGCATCCGCGACGCGCCCTTGGGCGCGCCGACCTGCACCACGAGATCGACATCGCCCCAGTCGATGCCCAGGTCCAGCGTCGAGGTGCAGACCACGGCGCGCAGCACCCCCGCCACCATGGCACTTTCCACCTTGCGCCGCTGCTCCACCGAAAGCGAACCGTGATGGAGCGCGATGGGCAGGCCTTCATCGTTGATCGCCCAGAGGTTCTGGAACAGCATCTCGGCCTGGCTGCGGGTGTTGACGAACAAAAGCGTCGTGCCATGCTGCTTGATGGTGTCGTAAAGGTCGGGCACCGCATAGGCCGCCGAGTGCCCCGCCCAGGGCAGCCGCTCCTCGCTGGCGAGGATCGAAAGCTGGGGCGCCGCGCCCCCCGGCGCATTGAGCAGCACCGCAGGCCTGGGCGCCACCGGCGCCGCGATCCAATCCCGCAAGGTCTCGGGCTGGGCCACGGTCGCTGAAAGCGCCGTGACCTTCACCTGGGGGGAAAGCCTTGCCAGCCGCGCCACGCCCAGGCTCAGCAGATCGCCACGCTTGGAGGTCACCAGCGCGTGCAATTCATCGAGCACGATGCGCCGCAATCTCCCGAACACGCGCGCGCTGTCGGGGTGGCTGAGCAGCAGGGCGAGCTGCTCGGGCGTCGTCATCAGGATATGGGGCGGCGCGAAGCGCTGGCGCTGCCGGCGCGCGGCGGGGGTGTCGCCGGTCCGGGTCTCGACCTTGATCTTCAACCCCATTTCCCGCACCGGATCGCCGAGGTTGCGGGCGACGTCCACCGCCAGCGCCTTGAGCGGCGAGATATAGAGCGTATGGAGCCCGTCCATCGGGTCGGCGATCAAATCCTCGATCGAAGGCAGGAAACCGGCCAGCGTCTTGCCCGCCCCTGTGGGCGCGATCAGCAGCACCGAATTGCCGGCGCGCTCGGCCTCGAGCACCGCCAATTGGTGCGGCCGCGCCTGCCAGCCCTTGCCGGCGAACCAGCCCTCAACGATGGGTGAAAGCTGGCTCAAGCCGGTACGCCCTCTTTAATTGGCCATTGTCGGCACTTATGTGGCATCCTGAACAGCGAAAATTCTCTAGAGAATCGAGATTGGACCGGCCGATGAGCCCCGAGACTATGGACAAGCGCGAGACTAATCAAAGACGCGGCGTCGTGGAATCGTTCCTTGGCGGCACGCCCGGGCGCGTCGTGGTCCGGCTGATCCTGATGAGCCTTATCGTGGGTTTCCTGATGTCGGTCTTCGGCCTCAGCCCGCAGGCGATCTTTTCGGCGGTCGAAGGCTTCATCAATTCCATCTTCGACAATGGCTTCGAAGTGCTTCGCGAAGGCTTTGCCTATGTCCTGACCGGCGCGGTCATCGTCCTGCCCCTGTGGTTCCTCGGCCGGCTGATGTCTGCGGGGCGGCGGCGTTAATCGGATAATTGCGCCAGACGGTTGAGCCAGCAAGCGCCGATCTCTAGGATGGTCGCGCGCCACCCGCGCGCCTTCCTTTTTCGATGCTGTTTTCAAGGTAAAGTCCATGTCGCCTGTCATTTTCATCACCGGTGCCACCTCGGGTTTCGGCGCTGCCACCGCGCGCCATTTCGCCCATAACGGATGGAAGGTCATCGCGACGGGCCGGCGGCGCGAGCGGCTGGCCGAACTGGAAGCCGAATTCCCCGAAATCGTCCATGGCATCGAGATGGATCTGACCGACAAGGCATCCATCAAGCACGCCGTTGCCGCCATTCCCGAAAACTTCAAGCCCGTCACGTGCCTGTTCAACAATGGCGGCCTGGCGCTCGGCACCGGCGCAATCCCCGATGTGGATACCGATCAGTGGCAGACCATGATCGACACCAACATCATGGGCCTGCTGCACACGACGCTTGAAGTGCTGCCGCTGGTCAAACAGGTGGGCCGTGGCTCCTCGATCATCAATGTGGGGTCGATCGCGGGTCGCTTCGCCTATACCGGCGGCAATGTCTATGGCGCGACCAAGGCCTTCGTGCACCAGTTCTCGATGAATTTGCGCACCGACACCATGGGCACCGGTATCCGCGTCACATCCCTCGAACCGGGTCACGCCAAGTCCGAATTCACCGCCGTGCGCACGGGCGGGGATTTTGAGGCCAATGAAAACCTCTATGCCGACAACGAGCCCCTGCTCCCCGAGGATATCGCGCAGACCGTCTGGTGGCTGGCCAATCTGCCCGCCCATGTCAACGTCAACTCCATCGAGATCATGCCCGTCTGTCAGGTGCCGACCCGTCCTGTCATCCTCAAAAAGGGCGACTTCGCCAACTAGCGCCCTCATCACCCCGTGAGCAGTTCGGTTCATCCTTTCGAGGTCCGCCATCGCGATGTCTGGGGCATCGCGGTGCCGGCCTCGGTCGCCTTCATCACCGAGCCGGTGGCCGGCGTCGTCGACACTGCGGTTATCGGGCAGTTGGGCGATGCGGGCCTGCTCGGCGGATTGTCGCTGGGGGCCGTGGCCTTCAGCGTGGTTTTCGCCCTGGCCTTCTTCCTGCGCTTCGGCACCGCCGGGCTCACCGCTCAATCGGTCGGCGCACGCGACCCGCTCGATGGACTGTTGCACATGGCCCGCGCCATGGTCGTCGCAATCGTCATGGGGCTTGTCCTTCTGGCGCTCTCAGCCCCGCTTCATTTCGCTTTCGAATTCGCGCTCGCTCCGCCCCCGCAATCGCAGCAGGCTTTTGCCGATTACTGGTTCGTACGCATGGTCTCGGTGCCGTTCGTGCTCGTCAATTTCGTCCTGCTGGGCTGGTTCTACGGCCGGGCCGACGCGCGGACCGGCATGGTGCTGCAAATCCTCGTCAACGTCGTCAACATCGTGCTTTCGATCCTGTTCGTCCAGGGGTTCGGTTGGGGCGTGGCCGGCGCGGCGTGGGGCACTGTCGCCGGTCAAATTGCCGCCGCTGCCCTCGGCGTGCGGATCGCCCTTCGCCACTATGGCGGCCTGAAAGCCATTATCGCCGCCGCGCCCCGCGCCGCCCTGTTCGATCTTGCCGCCCTGCGCCGCATGGTGGGCATCAGCCGGGACCTCATCATCCGCTCGGCGGCGCTGATGAGCGCCTTTGCCTATTTCGCCGCCCAGGGCGCGCGCGTGGACGAGGTGGCGCTATCGGCCAACGCCATCCTCATGCAGCTCTTTTCCATATCGGCGTTCTTCCTCGATGGCCTTGCCACCGCCGTCGAACAGCTTTGCGGCCGGGCGGTCGGCGCACGCTGGCGCCCGGCCTTCGAGCAGGCGATCCGGCTGGGACTGGGCTGGGGGTTGGTAATCGCCGGCGGGCTCTCGGCCCTGCTTTTTGCCGGCGGCTGGGTGGCCATCGATATCATGACGACGAGCGAGCCGGTGCGCGAAATGGCTCGGGTCTATCTGGTCATGGCCGCCCTGACCCCGCTCTCGGGCATGCCGGCCTTCGTTTACGACGGGGTGATGATCGGCGCGACGCTCAACGTCACCATGCGCAACGGCATGGTGGTTTCGCTGCTGATCTATCTGGCAACCGCCATGCTGCTCCAGCCGATCCTGGGGCTTTGGGGCCTATGGATCGCCCTGCACGTCCTGCTTCTGGTCCGCGCCGCCATCTATGCCTGGGCGATCGAACAGCGGAAACCCGAACTCTTCGCCTAGCGACATTCAAATGACAAAACCGGGTTTTGGGCCGTGCCGTGCCTTAATCCACTCCCTTGTCACCCCGGGATTTATTCCCGGGGTCCAGCAGCAGCCTCTCCACCACCTCTAACCTGCTTGCCACTTCCCCCCTAGAGCGTCATCCTGCCCTCTGCCCAATCGGCCACACCAGCATTGGTAAGATCGACCACGCCGCCAAGCCCGCGCGCGGCGATTTCGTGGGAAAGGCCCGTCTTGATCTCCTCGACCATTTCCAGCCCGCCATAGACCAGGGCCGAATAGAGCTGGACGACATTGGCCCCCGCCTCGAACTTGGCGACGGCGCTCTGGGCCGAGTGGACCCCGCCCACCCCGACCAGCGGAAAATCATTGCCGAGCCGCTGGCGCATCTGGGCCAGCCGGCGGGTCGCGAGATTGAACAACGGCTTTCCGGAAAGTCCCCCCGCTTCGCCGGCATTCTTCAACCCGGCCACCGCCTCGCGCGAAATCGTCGTGTTCGAAACGATCAGCCCGTCGATACCGCTCTCGAGAACCGTCCGCGCGATCGCATCCATCTGCCTCTCGTCCAGATCGGGGGCGATCTTGACCAGAATCGGCGACTGGCGCGTTTGGCTTGCCCGCGCTTCTAAAACCGCCTCAAGCAGTGCGCTCAGCGCTTCCCCAGCCTGAAGGTCCCGCAGGCCGGGCGTGTTGGGCGAGGAGATATTGACGGCAAGATAATCGGCCAGCGGCGCGAAGGCTTTGACGCCCTCCACATAGTCGGCAACGAAATCCGTGCTGTCCTTGTTGGCGCCGATATTTACGCCCACCACGGAGCCGGCGGCCCGGCTCTTGAGGCGTTCGCGCGCGGCAAAATGGCCTTCATTGTTGAACCCCAGCCGGTTGATCACGCCCATGGTTTCGGGAATGCGAAACACGCGGGGGGCAGGATTGCCCTGCTGGGCGCGTGGGGTAACGGTCCCGACCTCGACAAAGCCGAATCCCACTTTGGACAAGGCCCCAAAAACCTCGGCGTTCTTGTCGAAGCCGGCGGCCATGCCCAGGGGATTGGCGAGATCGAGCCCGCAAAACCGCGTCGCGAGATTGGCCGGTGCCGGCGAGCCGGAGGGCGCAAGGCCGAATTTGAGCGCATTGATCGTGGCGCGATGGGCCGTTTCGGCGTCCATGCGCATGAGCATGTCCTGGGCGAGGCGCTGCATGCCCGGATTGCGGAACAGATCACCCAGCGCCATCAACCGATCTCCGGCAGATCGAACCCGCCATCGGGCCGCGCGTCCAGCACCCGTTCGCCAATCACCGAAGACATGGGCAGGCGGGCATAGAGATGGGGGAACAACTGGCCCCCACGGGACGGCTCCCAGCGCAACGCCTCGTCGAGCAGATCGGGGTCTATGGTTGCAAGCACCAGCCCGGCTTGCCCGCGATAGTGCTTTTCCAGCGTTTCGGCCAGTTGGGCGGCGGTCGAAAAATGGATGTAGCCATCGGCGAGATCGACCGGCGTGCCCTCGAGATATCCAAGCGTCCGGGCTTTGGCCCAATCCTGGGCGGAGGCGATTTTGTAGATCGGTTCGGCCATGTGCCCTCCCTGTCGGCAGTGGTCTAGCGTTGTGGGAAAGTCCTGCCAAGCTTGGAAATATCTTTACAAGAGACTAATGCCATAATAGGACTAATTTCCAAGCTGATTGGATATAATTCCTTTTTCGGAAACCAACTGTCCATGTTGTCTCATCGCGCCATATGGGAAGCTCTCGACAGCCTTGCCGAGCGGCACGGCCTGTCCGCTTCCGGGCTGGCCAAGCTGGCCGGCCTCGATGCCACCGCCTTCAACCCCTCCAAGCGCGTCAGCAAGGATGGGCGCGAACGCTGGCCATCGACAGAATCGATCGCCAAGGTCCTGGAAGCGACCAGCGAGAGTTTCGATTCCCTGCTCTCGGGCGGGCTGTCCTACACGCAGGGTGCCGGCGCCGGCCGGGTCGTGCCGCTCCTGGGCTTCGCACAGGCCGGTTCCGGGGGCTATTTCGATTCTTCGGGTTTCCCCGTCGGACAGGGCTGGGACGAGGTCCGCTTCCCCGGCCTCGGGGACGATCCAGCCTATGCGCTGGAAGTCACCGGGGATTCCATGCAGCCGCTTTACCGCGACGGGGACATCGTCATCGTCTCCCCCACCGAACAGCTTCGGCGCGGCGACCGCGTCGTCGCCCGCACCATAGGCGGTGAGGTGATGGCCAAGATCCTGCACCGGCGCACCGAAAAACAGATCGAACTCCATTCGATCAACCCCGATCACGCCCCGCGCGTCTTCAAGCCCGAGGAGATCGACTGGATCGCCCGCATCCTGTGGGCCAGCCAGTAATCAGGCGAGCGCTTCGGCCAGAAGATCGAGCCAGGCGCTCCACCCTTGCTTGGTGGCCTCGATATCCTCGTCGCCCATCGCCGGCCCGTCCCACCGATTGGTCAGCGTCAACTCGGTCCGCCGCCCATCCAGCGCGACGAGTTCGATAGCGATCGTCTCGTTCTGGTAAGGATTGTCCTCGACCTGCCCTGCCTTGAAGGTCATGACGATCTTGCGGTCGGGCACCAGCTCGAGATATTGGCCATGGTGGATGAACTGACCACCCTGGCCATCGTCATTGACGAAGCGATAGGCACCACCCACCCGCACATCGGCCGCATCGACCTCGCCGACCCATTGGGCCAGGCGCTCGGGGTCCGTCCAAGCCCGATAAACATCCTCGATCGGGCTATCGAACTCCCGGACCAGTGACAGCGATTTTCCGCTCATGGGCAGCCTCCTTGGTTGGGAGGCACTAAAACATCAAACAGGCCGTCAACATACCGGTCAATTGCCTATTCAACACCAGTCAACTCACCCTTAAGTGCGCGTTCGATCAAAATACGTGTGTTTTCAATGCCATAGAGCGCTGCGAACGAGCCGAACCGCGGTCCGCGTTCCTGGCCGATGAGCACCTGATAGATCATCTGGAAGAACGCGCCCGAAACCCCCGGCCCGCCATTGGGGCCGGTGCGCGAATGGTCCTGATAGCGCTCGATCTCGCGCGCCACGTCGAGCGCCGCGTTCTGGATCGTCTCGCCGTCCGAACCCTCCGGCAGGGTCGCAAGCGCCGCCGACAGGCTCTCCAGCGCAGCACGCTCCACATCGTCGGGCGCGCGGTAGTTTTTCTTAACGAAATCATGGAAATAGCGGATAGCGTAGCCCACCAGAGCATCGAGATGCGGATGGGTCTGCGGCGTCACACCGGGCGCATAGGCCGAAATAAAGCCCCACATCACATCGCGGTTCTCGGGGTTGGAGGCGGTCGCGAGGTTGAGCAGCAGCGCAAAGCTCACCGGCATATCCTGGGCCGGCGGGCGGCCTGAATGGATATGGAAAGCCGGGTTTTCCAGCAACGCCGCGGCATCCTGCTTCTGGGCCGAGGCCGCAAACGAGAAATACTCATCCACCGCCTTGGGAATGACATCGAAATACAACCGCTTGGCCGTGCGCGGCTTCTGGAACATGAACAGCGACAGGCTTTCCGAAGACGCATAGGTCAGCCATTCGTCGATGGTGATCCCATTGCCCTTGGACTTGGAAATCTTCTGGCCTTCCTCGTCGAGGAACAGCTCATAGACATAGTGCTCGGGCGGCGTTCCGCCGAGGATCGCGCAGATCCTGTCGTAAACCGCCTGATTGGTCTGGTGATCCTTGCCGAACATTTCGAAATCGACGCCCAGCGCGGCCCAGCGCATGCCGAAATCGGGCTTCCACTGCAACTTCACATTGCCCCCGGTCACCGGCAGCGTCACGTCCCGCCCGTCCTCGTCTTCAAAGGTCACCGTGCCGTCCTTGGCGTCGATCTCCTTCATGGGCACATAGAGCACACGGCCCGAAATCGGGGATATGGGCAGGATGGGCGAATAGGTCGCCTGCCGCTCGGCCCCGAGCGTGGGCAGCATCACGCCCATGATATCGTCATAGCGTTCCAGCGCACGCAGCAGCATCGCGTCGAACTTGCCAGACTTGTAATATTGGGTCGCGCTGGCGAATTCATAGTCGAACCCGAAGGTATCGAGGAACCGACGCAGCATGGCGTTGTTGTGATCGCCAAAGCTCGGATACTCATTGGTCCAGGGATCGGGCACCGCTGTCAGCGGCTTTTGCAGAAACGGCTCCAGCGCTTCCTTGGACGGCACGTTGTCGGGGATCTTGCGCATCCCGTCCATGTCGTCGGAAAAGCAGATCAGCCGGGTCTTGATCGCATCGTCGGTCAGAAGGCGAAACGCGGTGCGGACCATGGTGGTGCGCATCACCTCACCGAAGGTGCCGATATGGGGCAGGCCTGAAGGGCCATATCCGGTCTCGAAGATCACCTCGTCCTTGCCGAGCTTTTCGGCCCGTTTGACCACTTTTCTCGCTTCCTCGAACGGCCAGGCGCGGGCGTTCGCGGCGGAGGCAATGGCATCGGGGTCGAGCGGAGGCAGAGTGTGGGGCACGGTGCCCATCCTTGGCGTCTGAGGAAAATCCGGAAGGGCCGGTGTTGCACCAAGCACGGGGAAAGGTCAATGCCGATGGCTCCGCCCCTTGCACTCTGCTACCGTGCTTTCTAGATTTCGCCGCGGCCCACTCCGAGTTGAGGTGACTCCATGCAGCTTTCCCCCACCGACGCCCTCGTCCAGATCATGGTCATGACGGCCGTTTCCGACAAGGACGTCACAGATCGCGAGATGGATCGTTTCGCGGCGCTGATCAGCCGTTGGCCGGTATTTGAAAGCTTCGACGTTTCGCGGCTGCCCGAAATTGCCACCTCATGCGTCGAAACGATCAACAAGGCCGGCCTCGATGCACTGCTCGGCCAGATCGCCGAAACGCTGGAGCCGAGACTACAGGAAACCGCCTACGCCATCGCCGTGGAAATCGCCACGGTCGACCTGAGGCTCAACCAGGAGGAATTGCGGATGCTCGAAATGATCCGCGACGCCTTCTCCATCGACCGGTTGACCACGGCAGCGATCGAAACCTCCGCCCGCATCCGCCATCGGCGGCTGTAGCCGGCTAATAGAAACTCACGGGGAACCAGCGCAGATAGATTTCGTCGAGACGCCCTTCGCGCTGGAGCCTCATGAGCGCCCAGTTTATCGCCACGCGAACATTGTCCAGCCCTGCGGGCACGGCAACCGACAGCCCGGCGCCGAACAGATCGGGCCGGAAATAGGGATCGCCGGCAAAATCGCAACAGTCGGGGTTCTCGTTGAGCCAGAACGAGGCGCGCGCCGCATCGCCGAAATAGGCATCCGCCTCACCGGAAGCCACTGCTGCCAACGCATCGAACTCGCTGTCGAAGCCCACGAGCTCGACCTCGGGGAGCGTACGCTCCATAAGTTCGGCATGGGCCGAGCCCGCGCGCACCGCAAGCCGGCCGGTCATCGCCAGCGGATCGAAACTGGCCGTCGCCGCGCGCGGCGTCACGAACCTGCCCGGCAATTGCATGTAGATACGGGAAAAATCGAAGCGCCCCGCCGCCTCTCCGCCGATGTCGAGCCCGGCGATCAAGGCGTCGCCCTGATTGTCGGCCAACGCATCCTGCACGCGGTTCCAGGGCCAGGCCTGGATCGTGCAGCGCGCCTCAAGCCGCGCGCAGATGGCGTCGGCCAGGTCGATATGGAAGCCCACCAGCCGGCCATCGGCATCGGTATAGTTGAAAGGCGGGAAATCCGGTGTCGTCAAAAACCGCAGCGCCGGCACCGGGGCCGGGTCGACGACATCGTCGCGGGCGCCCGGATCGACATGCACCGGCAGGTTCTGGGCTGCCGCCGTCCCGGCGAAAGCGACGGATAAAAGAGCGGCAATCAGCGCCGCCCGGATTGCTGGCATCGTCGTTTTTCCACAGACGGACGAAGAATTTCCGTCTCGTTATGGCCGATCGCGACGACAATTGATAGCGTTGCATCAAGGATTTGGGGGCATATGACCGTCTTGCGGCCGTTTGGCGATGTCGAACTTGCTGGCGCGCTGGCTGCACAGCCGGCGTGGTCCCGGCATGTGGCCAACGCCACGCTCGAACGTGCCCGTAAACTGGGCGTCGACGTTATGGATGTTTTGGCCGGCGCCGTTCCGGACGACCGGGAGTTGCCCTATCGCGAGGCGGCGCGTCTTCTAGGGCTAGATTATTTCTCCGATATCGAACCGTTCCTTTCGCCCTTCGATGCTCGCATAGAAATCGACCGGCTCGCCGGCCTGAAATCGGTTCGCGGCCTGTTGGACGGCCGCGAGGTGCTTTTTCTGGCTCCGGGCTTCCAGCACATAAAAACCCTCGCGGCGCGGATCGCTGCCGACCCCGATTTGCGCAACCGGCTGTGCATCGTTTCCCCGGCGACGCTGGAAGCAGGCGTGGCCGCCGTCAATTCGGACCTTCTGACCGCCAACGCCATCGAGCGTCTGGCCCGGCGATATCCGCTGGCCAGTGCCCATCTCGATCTTCCGCTATGGGTTCGGGCCGGGTTCGTGTTTCTCATCGCGGCGATCGTCACAGTCTCGATGATACCGGGGTTTCTTCAACCGCTCTTTCTGGGCGTCGTGTCGCTGGCGCTTGCCGCACCTTCGGTGTTCAGGCTCTGGGCGGCGTTTACGTTCGGGCGAAACCGTCCGCTGGTTCCTCAAATCCTTCTGGCGGACGGCGAACTGCCGATCTACACAGTACTGATCCCCTTGCGCAACGAAGCCCATATGGTCCCCCAGATCGCGGAGGCCATGCGCCGGCTGGACTATCCGGGTGAAAAGCTCGACATCAAATTTATTGTCGAAAGCGCAAGCCCGCGAACGGTTTCCGCCGTGGAGAAAATTCTGGGCGATCCCCGTTTTTCCCTGATCGTCGTTCCCCAATATCGTCCCTTCACCAAGCCCAAGGCGCTCAATTTCGCGCTGCCTCTGGCGCGCGGCGAGCATGTGGTGGTGTTCGACGCCGAAGATTTGCCCGATCCCCAGCAATTGCGGGCCGCCGCGAGCCTTTTTGCCTCTGACCACACCCTTGAGTGCCTGCAAGGCGAACTGGTCATCACCAATGCGTCGCGGCGCTGGATAACGCGAATGTTCGCCGCCGAATATGCCGGCCATTTCGGCGTGCTGCTGCCCGCCATCGGGCGGGCAAAATTCCCGGTTCCGCTCGGTGGCACCTCCAATCACTTCCGCACCAGAACCCTGCGCGACATCGGCGCCTGGGATGCCTTCAACGTGACTGAGGATGCCGATCTGGGCATTCGCATGGCCCGGCTGGGACTGAGGGTGGAAAGTCTTGCCACTTCGACATGGGAAGAGGCGCCCGAAAGCATCGGAAGCTGGGTGCGACAGCGTTCTCGGTGGATCAAGGGCTGGATGCAGACGCTGATCGTCCATTCCGCCCAGCCGGGCAAGCTTCTGGGCGATCTCGGTTGGGCCAGCCTTATCGCCTTCTACGTCTTTGTGGGCGGCATGGTGTTGTCGCTGACCGTGCACGGGCTGTTCCTCGTGACGACGCTGGTACGACTGATCCATGAAACGCTCGTGCTCGGAGCGCCCGATGCCTGGACCCTGGCTGGACTGGGCGCGTTGCTGCTGGGCTATTGCGGCGCCGGCGTGATCAGCGTGGTCGGGCTCGAGCGGATCGGGCGGGCCGATCTTCACCGGTCGCTCATCGGACTGCCCGTCTATTGGCTGCTCGCATGGTATGCGGTGGCGATCGCGTGTTTCGAGCTGATCGTGAAGCCCTATCACTGGGCCAAGACCGACCATAAGGGGTTGGATGGCCCCATACCGCCACCGCCGACGATCCGGACGCCTACGCTCAAAAATCCCGCGCCCAGCCCCCAAACATCCCTATAGATCGCTGCGATTATCGGGACAAAAAGGGCCTGGATCGCTATTTCGGGTTGAACGGCAAAGTGATTTGCACCAGCTTTCTCGGTCTTCGGGCAGTGAAGCGATGAAAAGGCCGAGACCGAATGCGCTTATCGGGTCTATCGGACCGTGCGATAGCTTTGGCAATCGCGGGCATCCTGGGCGTCCTGCTCTCGGTCGTGCTCGCGATGTCGTTGTTTTTGCGCTATGTTCCGGTTTCCACGCTGGTCGCGTTCGTCATCTATGTCTTTGGCGTGGTTGCGCTGACCCTAGTGACAGCCGGTCGCGGTCGGCGTGGGACCATCTGGCCTGTGCGCCTACTTCTTCCGATTCCAGCCGCGCTTTTCAGTTGGTGGGTTCTTTGGCTTTTCGGTCTTTAGCGCCCTGCCCTCGCCGCAATGCTGTCAATGCCGACTGGACAGACCGGGCGGCGCGCCAGAAGGCCGGGGTCTGCTTGATCCGCCGCTTGGCCGTGCGGGCAGCGCGCAGCAGCGGGGCGACCAATTGGCCCGGAGCAGAGATGGGGACGACGATATCGAACACCGTTTCACGGCGCGTCCAGTCCGTCTTATAGTCGAAATCGCCCAACCCCATGTCGAGCCCGGTTACGCCATCGGTGCGCAACGCGTCGACGAGCAGGGAGAGCGTTACACCCATCAGCGAATAGCGCGAGGCGTCGCCGTAATCGGTGGAATTGATATATTGCGAATAGTGATCGGGGCCGAAAGTGCCCACGCTGGTGGCAACGATCCGATCACCCGCATAGAGGGCGTGCAGGCTCATCGCGGGGCGCGATTGCCCCAGCCCGGATATCGCGAGGCTACGGAAAAGGCGCTGGAAGGTGGGACGGGCGAATACGTTCTCGACTCCCATCTGGACGAAACGCTTCCCGCGTTGGTCCAGAAAAACGGCAAGGATTTCATCGACTTCGGCTTCCGTTTCGGCACGGTGAAGCCTTATGGCACCGAAGCCTTCCTCCAGCCGGCGCTGGGAGCGGCGGATATTGGTGCGCCGCTTGTGTGGCAAGGATTGTTCGATAAAGGGCGCATCGCCCGGAGCCAGTTCGTTGACGTAGAAATTGTCGGGCGCCGGGCTTCCGCCAAGCGCGGCTAACGGGTTTGCGAACGCTCCGATCCGAGGGGACACGCAGTGGAAATTGACGATATCGGCCGGCAATTTTTCCAGGGATTTCCGGAGGTTTTCGGGGGTCAGGACATTCGCGGAACCGGGATCGAAAACCAGCCCGTCGCCATTGGAAATCGGCATGCCGATGACCTGCGCGATCCGAACGCCAAAGCGATTGAAGATCTCGAACGGAATGAGCGCAACCGGGCGTTCGGCTTGGGTGAGCACCATGATGGCGATCCGGCTGGGCGTAGTAAAACCGGCTTCCAGATAAGCCTTGATCCAGTCGTAGCGCTGGTAGGGCGTGAAGACGCCACGCGCTTCGAGGGCCCGCCAGACCTGTTCGGACGCGACGAGGTTCTCGTGGATATGAATGCCGAGAGGCGTGACGTTCGGAGAGACCGACGTACCTGCTTCATCGAGATCGGTAACCGCCGGCATGGCCATTGACGGGTTTTCCTTTCAGTCGCGCGCTTGGGCGGACTATTGCTGGAAAACCCTAGGAAAAGCTGAAATTTTCCCGATCAAAGCCGGGAATGTGGAGCATGGTCAACCATCTCTAAACGGCCCGGACGGCACTGCCCGGGCCGTTGATATCTTTGCGTCAGAGCACTTCGACGAGTTCGACGTCGAACACCAGATCCTTGCCGGCCAGCGGGTGGTTGGCGTCGACCGTGATGGCGTCGTCGGAAGTGTCGACGACCGTCAAGGTCATGGCGCGACCGTCGCTGCCGGTGGCCTGGAGGCGCGCGCCGATGGAAGCGTCTACCCCGTCGGGGATCTGGGTGCGGGGAACGGACTGGACGCCTTCGGGGCGATGGGGGCCGTAAGCACCGTCGGCGGGGATGGTGACGGTCTGCTTGTCGCCGACGTTCATGCCCTGGACCTGCTCGTCCAGGCCCTGGATGATCTGGCCGGAACCAAGTTGAAATTCAAGGGGTTCGCGGCCGTCCGAGGAATCGAATTGCGTGCCGTCGGTGAGCCGCCCGGTATAGTGAATACGCACAGTATCCCCGTGCTTTGCCTGGGTCATTCTGTGTCCTTTTTTCGCTGGTGTTTGCGAGGGCCGGACGCATGGCGTCATAAACCGGCCCGGCGAAAATCCGCCATCAGCTCAGCGGATGCAGTCGACAATGTAGGGACCTCGACACCGATGTAAACCGCACAACCTTACATATACGGGTCGAGATCGGGCTTATATGGCGATGAACGCGCCCCTGTACGGCCGTTTAGGGGAATCGTTGTGCCCAATTCCAATCGCCATCTCCCAGAATGGGTGCGGCGCGATCGAGCGAGAGTGGGCTGCGGGAAAAATTGAGGGGCGTTCTCAGGCCGGGAATGGACTGAGGCTGGATGCTTAGGGTCCGGGCTGCGACCTGACTGTCGGAAAGAGCCTCGGCCACCGTATTGATCGGCCCGCATGGGACTTGAGCCACGTCCAGTGCCGCAATCAGTTCCAATTTGGTGCGGGCCGAAGTGGCTTTCTCGATGGCGGCGCAGACAGCGGCGCGGTTGGCGACACGGCCGGGATTGGTCGCCGCCTGCGGGTCGGCGGCGAGGGCGGGAAGGTCCAGCGCAGCGCAGAGCGAACGGAACTGACGATCATTGCCGCAGGCTATGATGACATGGCCGTCCGAGGCTGGGAAAACACCATAGGGCACGATATTGGGATGGGCATTGCCGAGCCTTGTGGGACTGGTGCCCGAGACGAGATAGTTCATGGCTTGATTTGCAAGTACGGCTAGCCCGACATCGAACAGGGCGATATCGATATGCTGCCCCCTGCCCGAACGCTCGCGCTCGGCGAGCGCGGCCTGGACGCCGATGGTGCCGTAAAGGCCGGTGAACACATCGATCCAGGCAACGCCGACCTTTTGCGGTTCGCCATCGGGCGCACCGGTCAGGTCCATGATGCCGCTCATGCCCTGGATCAAGAAATCATAGCCCGGCTGGGCGGCGCGGGGTCCGGTCTGGCCGAAGCCGGTGATCGAGCAATAGACGAGACGCGGGTTGAGGGTCGAGAGCGTGGGATAATCGAGCCCATAACGGGCGAGGCCGCCGAGCTTGAAATTTTCGACGAGCACGTCGGCTCCGGCGATGAGCGCTTTGAGGCGGGCGAGCTGGTCGGGGTCGTTGAAATCGCAGACCAGCGACCGCTTGGAGCGGTTGGCGGCGTGGAAATAGGCGGCGACGGTTTCGGTGCCGCCGTCGGACGTTGGACGCTCTATGAAGGGCGGGCCCCAGCGGCGCGTATCGTCGCCTTCCGGGCTTTCGATCTTGATCACCTCGGCGCCCAGATCGGCCAAGGTCTGGCCCAGCCACGGTCCGGCGAGGATGCGGGCGAGCTCGACGACGCGCAGACCCGAGAGCGGAGGTGTGCCGGACGGGTCTGCCATGCTCAAAAGAAGGCCTGGAGGCCGGTTTGTGCACGGCCCAGGATAAGGGCGTGCACGTCGTGGGTGCCCTCATAGGTGTTGACCGTTTCCAGGTTCTGGGCGTGGCGCATGACGTGGTATTCGATCTGGATGCCGTTGCCCCCGTGCATGTCGCGGGCGGCGCGGGCGATATCAAGCGCCTTGCCGCAATTGTTGCGCTTGACGATGGAGATCATTTCGGGGGCCATGCGGCCCTCGTCCATCAGGCGGCCGACGCGCAGGGAGGCCTGCAAACCCAGCGCGATCTCGGTCTGCATGTCGGCGAGCTTTTTCTGGAAGAGCTGGGTGGCGGCGAGCGGGCGGCCGAACTGGGTTCTGTCGAGCCCATATTGGCGGGCTCGATGCCAGCAATCTTCTGCCGCGCCCATCGCGCCCCAGGCGATGCCGTAGCGGGCCCGGTTGAGGCAGCCGAAGGGGCCGCTCATGCCCTCGGCATCGGGCAGTATCGCGTCCTCGGGGATTTCGACGCCGTCCATGACGATTTCTCCGGTGACCGAGGCGCGCAGCGAAAGCTTGCCGCCGATCTTGGGCGCGGAAAGGCCTTCCATTCCCTTTTCGAGGATGAAGCCGCGCACCTTGCCGCCGTGAGCGGCCGATTTTGCCCAAACGACGAAAACGTCGGCGATAGGGGAGTTGGAAATCCAGGTCTTGGAGCCCGAAAGCCGATAGCCGCCGTCGATCTTTTCGGCGCGGGTCTTCATCGAACCGGGATCGGAACCGGCGTCGGGCTCGGTCAGCCCGAAACAACCGATCCATTCGCCCGAAGCGAGCCTGGGCAGGTATTTGCGCCGTTGCGCGTCCGAGCCATAGGCGTGGATCGGGAACATGACCAGCGAGGATTGAACGCTCATCATGGACCGGTAACCGGAATCGACCCGCTCGATCTCGCGGGCGATCAGCCCATAGGCGACATAGGACGCGCCGAGCCCGCCGAACTCTTCCGGGATGGTGGCGCCCAACAGGCCCGCCGCACCAAAATCGGCAAAGATCGTGGGGTCGACACGCTCCTCCAGATAATCGTCCTGGACACGCGGGGCGAGTTTGTCGGCGGCGAAAGCGGCGGCTGAATCCCGGATCATCCGCTCCTCGGACGACAATTGATCTTCGAAAAGAAAAGGATCGGACCAGACGAAACCGCCCTGCACCCCGCTTTTGTTGCCCATGGTTCCTCCCCGGAAAATCGAATGCGTTTCAGAGAAGATAGCCTCTGCGCGAGACGGGAAAAACCGGGAAATTTCGTCGGAACGAAGCTCTGCAATAACGAAACGACGAGCCCATGCATGCGGATGCGCGAGTTTGGCGCGTCCGGGGCGTTCTGGCGCGATCAAAATGTCCCGAACCACCCGCTCGAAAGGGCGAGTTTCGGCGCCATAAGAGCGTTTCGGTCTAATCACGACTCGGATACTAGAGTACCAAAAAGAAATTACTAGAAATCACCTGTAATCCCGGAACATTTTAAGATTCTGACTTTTATGTGACAGAATCGTTGACACGTTTTGAACTCTAGAATACTAGAATTCGCATCACGGCCTCTGGGAGGAGATGCCGTCGAACTGCAAGTTTCGCTGCGTAAAGAACCGGCGAAAGCAATAATCCGCCTTTTCCTTCCAAATGATTCCGGCGCCCGCCCCGCGGGGTCGGCTTACGACGTCAGTAGAACCTGTCAAAGGAACATCGCCACGACGCTCGACTAAAATTTTTGACATACCTATCGGGAGGAGGACTGTATGGTAGATGTCTCGCGCAATTTGGAAGACAATTGCACAAAAATTCGCGCTCGCAATACTGGGCGCGCACGGCGGTTTTTCATGGGGATTTCCGCCTTTTCCCTGGGCCTGGCAATGACCGCCCCCGCATCGGCCGCAGATGCCGAAAACACCATAATGGCAACAGAAATCTGCGATGTATTCGGCGTTGCCGGCATCACCATATCTTCGGACGACACCTGTCTTTCGATTTCGGGCGTCATGGAATACGAGTTCGAATATGAGCGCGACGGCGATGACGAACTGTCGATCAGCTCCGAACTGGATTGGGAACTCCAGTTCGCCGCCCTGACCGCAACCGACGCCGGACGCGCCTCGGCCACGATCATGCTCGTGCCGGACGACGTCAGCGATCCTGATGGCGCCGTGGCTTTGGAGGAAGCCTATGTCAGCATCGGCGATCTCACCGTGCTGACCGCGGGTGCCGCCCCCACCATGATGCCGCAAGTGGGCCGCGACCAGTATATCCTTTCAAACCTTTCCGTCTCCCGCCCCGGCGGGCACTCGATCCGGGTTGAAAGCCTGATCGCGGAGGGATTTGCAGTCGGCCTGGGGCTGGAGGACCTCGAGAACGACGGCGCACTGGTCGGGCTCATTGAATATGAAACCCGGGAGATCGAGGCGGCTCTGGGCGGGTTCATCTACAATCTCTACGACATTTCCGAGACCGACGCGGATGCGGAATGGACGGTTTACGGCGATATCCTGTACGAGGTCGACGCCATCGAAGCCTTTCTCGCCTTCGTTGCGGGACACGAGGGGACCGATCTTGTCTCGTCGCTGGCGTATGATGTTGGGGAAGTCGTGCTCAAATCGGCCTATGGACTGGTCCATGAGGTCGAGGACGACACGCTTGAGCACGCTTTCGGGGTGGGCTTCGAATATGGGCCGCTCGATTTCGAAATCGCGTTCCTCACTCTCGATTTCGAAACACTGGGGCTCCTGTCGACGGTGGTTTACGAACTCAATTCGACAATGGAGATCGAGCTCGAATTCGAGATCGAGGATACGCTCACCGATTCCGACGGCGAAGGCCGACTGACGCTGATCAACGCGCTCACGGACGCAATGGAACTGGAAACCTGGGGCGGGTTCGAAACCGCAAGCGGCGACCCCGCACGCTACAGCCTGGGGGCCGAGTTGATCTACGAGCCGGGCGGCGACTTCGAAACCAGCCTGGGACTGGAACAATGGACCGACGGCGCCACCGTGATCACCGTATCGGCGGCCAAGGAATTCTGACGCAACCGATCAATCCCTCGAGGAATACTTCGAGGGATTGGCTTGCCTGGCCGCCTTGCCGGGCGGATCTATCGGCCGATCAAACCGGCCTCTACGCAATCGCCTCGCGTAAGGGATTCCAGCACCACGGTGGTCGTGGACAATCTGGCGACCATGGAAGGCCTCAAATCGGCGGCTTCGCGCACGCCGAGGTCTTCGAGATCCTCGCAATGGTCCACGACGAAATGCCAATCGCTGTCACTGACATCAATGCCGGCGATCGAATTTGCCGCCGCGGGTGTGGCACATATTGCAAAGATCATCGCGGCGGCGATGTTTAAGCGAATACTCATCGGTCCTTCTCTCCGAAACTGCTGCGAGCGACTTTCCATCAAAATCTCTTACGCGGCGCAGCCTCCGCGAAGCTAGAAAGCGGACCCTATAGGCAAAGTTCCGCCCAAAATAATTACATTCACGCAAGATTTGAAAGCGGGCGGGGAAAGCGCGCCTGACGATGGAGCGGGTGAAGGGAATCGAACCCTCGTCGTAAGCTTGGGAAGCTTCTGCTCTACCATTGAGCTACACCCGCCCGAGGCCACGTTTCGATTAGCGGAAATCGGGTTCCACTTTTTCGGCAAACGCTCCGGCGCCCGCTTGTTTGCGGCAAATCCGATGTGGCGTCAAGGGCGGGAACAGGGGCATGTCCACACCAATATCCGTGGCGGTTTTTATAACAAATCCTCTGCAATTCCGGGCACTACAGTGATATTTCCACATTCAACAAAAATTCAATTGCGGCGGAAAATCGGCATCAAAGGTTGATATCGGCAACCGCGGGCCTTATTATCGCAGATCAACAGCGCATATTCACTCCCTTATCTGGCAAGGATCGGACACGACCCTGGCTCGATGTCTTTTGCGCTTTGGAGTATTGTTACGAATACGCGCCGATATTTATTGTTGTCGGCGCGGTCGACCGCAAGGAGCCTCATGGCTGTCAAGTTATCCGCAAGGAACATCTATAAGATATTCGGTGAACGAACCGACGCCGCCCGCGAGATGCTCGGACAAGGCAAGACCAAGGAACAGATCCTCGAAGCGACCGGCGCCACGGTGGGCGTGCAGGACGCGAGCTTCGATGTCGGCGAAGGGGAAATCTTCGTCGTCATGGGACTCTCGGGTTCGGGGAAATCGACGCTCGTGCGTATGCTCAACGGGTTGATCCACCCCACTTCAGGCTCGATCATGATCGATGGAACCGATGTGGCGAACTGCTCGAAAGATCAGTTGCGGCGCATCAGGCGCGAAAAGATCGCCATGGTGTTCCAGCATTTCGCGCTGTTTCCCCATTGGAGCGTGGCCGACAACGCCGCCTACGGCCTCAAGGTCAAGGGCATAAAGCCGGACGAGAGGCGCGAGAAGGCCTTGAAGGCGCTCGAACAGGTGGGGCTTTCGGCCTGGGCCGACAGCCTGCCATCGGAACTTTCGGGCGGCATGCAGCAGCGCGTGGGCCTGGCCCGTGGGCTGGCGACCGGGCCGGAAGTGCTGCTGATGGACGAGCCCTTCGGGGCGCTCGATCCGCTGATCCGGCGCGAGATGCAGGACGAATTGCTGACGCTGCAGAAATCGCTCAAAAAGACCATCATCTTCATCACCCACGACCTCAACGAAGCGCTGCTTTTGGGCGACAAAATCGCCATCATGAAGGATGGCCGCTTCGTGCAGGTGGGGACGGCGCAGGAGATCGTCTCCAACCCCGCCGACGATTATGTGGCGGCCTTCGTCGCCGATATCGACCGGGGGCGGGTTTTCACCGCCGAGGACGTTTCGGGCGATGCCGCGCCGATGAAGCTCGGGGAAGACAGCGCCGAAGATGCGATGCGGGCGATGGAAGACCTCAATCGCAACGCGCTCTATGTGGTCGATGCCAAGGATAAAGTGGCGGGTGTCGTCACCTATCAGGATCTGGCGGCGGCAACGTTCGACGAGAACACCCCAAATCCGGTGCTCGAAGAGGTGATGCTCACCGAATTTCCCACCGCCGATGCCGACCAGCAATTGGCCGATCTTTATGGAGCGGCGAGCGCAGGCCTGCCCATTGCGGTGACCGACGAAAAGGACCGGCTGGTGGGCGTGGTCGAACCCGAGGCGGTGTTCGCGCAGCTTTCGGGCGATGGCGATGAAACCGCCGACGATACGCCCCCGACCGAAACCGATACGACAAACGAAAAGGAGAGTGCGCATGTTTAGTCCCGGCGACCTCCTGATCATCCCCTTCGATGATTGGATCAACGATTTCGTGCGCGGATGGCTGGTGCCCAATTTCCGGCCGGCCTTCCGGGCGGCGCAGGTGCCCATCACCATGGTGCTCAACGCGCTCGACGATTTCTTCAACTTCCTGCCCATGCTGCTCACCACCGGGGTTTTCGCGCTCGCCGCGTGGAAATGGGCGGGACGTGGCATGGCGATCTTCACGCTGATCGGCTTTGCCTTCATCGACATGATCGGGCTGTGGCCCGAGACGATGACGACGCTGGCGATGATCCTCACATCGGTGCTGTTCTGCGCCGTGATCGGGATACCCGCCGGCATCCTCGCGGCGCGGTCGAACCTTGTCTGGAAGGTGCTGCGGCCGGTGCTCGACATCATGCAGACGATCCCGAGCTTTGTTTATCTGGTGCCGATCGTGATGCTGTTCGGGGTGGGCATGGCGCCGGGGATCATCGCGACGATCATCTTCGCCCTGCCCCCGATCGTCCGGCTGACCAATCTGGGCATCCGCAATGTGCGCGGCGACCTTGTCGAAGCCGCGCAGGCGTTCGGATCGACCGGATGGCAGATGCTGATCGATTTGCAGATTCCGCTGGCGATGCGCACCATCATGGCCGGGTTGAACCAGACGCTGATGCTGGCGCTCTCGATGGTGGTGATCGCCGCGCTGATCGGCGCGGGCGGGCTGGGGCTGGTGGTCAACACCGGACTGGGCCGGCTCGACGTGGGCGGCGCGACGGCGGGCGGCGTGGGGATCGTGATCCTCGCCATCGTCCTCGACCGCATCACTCAAGGGTTCGGGGAAAACCAGGGCGATACCATCTCGCTGCGCCAAGTTCTGGGCAACCTTATCCGCATGAGAGGCACCCAGGAGATCGGCAAAACGGAAAAGCCGGCCTGATCGATTTTCCCATGACGCGGCGGCATCTTTGGCCGCCGCTTCTATCGCCCGCCTGTCGCGGGCTTCGCATGGCGGGCTTGCCCGTCCATTTGAGAACCAAAGAAAAGGAGACAAAGACAGAAATGTTCAGTCTCAAAAAGACCCTTGCAACCCTTTCCGTCGCCGCCCTCGTCGCGGCGGCTCCGGCCATCGCGCAAGCTCAGGACAATCCGGGCGAAGGCACCGCAATCATCCTGGCCCAGCCCACCTGGGACACCGGCTGGTTCCACACCGAAATCTACCGCCAGTTGCTGCAGGAGTTGGGCTATTCGGTCGATCCGGCGATCACGCTCGACAACCCGCCCTTCTACCAATCGGTGGCGTTGGGCGACGTGACGCTGTGGGTCGACGGTTGGTTCCCGCTGCACAACACCTATGAACCGATCTTTTCCCAAGGCGCCGAGATCGTGGGTGCCGTCGCCGAGGGCGGCGCGCTCGAAGGCTATCTCGTTAACGCTTCGGCGGTCGAGGAATTCGGCATCACCTCGCTCGAGGACTTCAAGCGCGACGACGTCAAGGCCGCGTTCGACCGCAATGGCGACGGGCTGGCCGATCTGGTCGCCTGCCCGCCGGGCTGGGGTTGCGAGATCAATATCGAGCATCACCTCGACGCCTATGACCTGCGCGATCACGTGAACCCGATCAAGGCCGGCTATTCGGCCTCGATGGCCGATGCCGTCGCTGCCTATGAGTCGGGTGAAAACATCCTCTATTACACCTGGACGCCGAACTGGACAGTGAACGAATTGGTGCCGGGCGAGGACGTGATGTGGATCGAGGTTCCCGAGGTCGACCTGCCCGAGGACCTGATGAACCTGGCGGATGCTGCGACGCTTGAAGGCGTCGAGGGGTGCGTCAACGATCCGTGCATGCTGGGCTTTCCGGCCAACGACATCGTGCCGGTAATCAATTCGGCGTTCCTCGATGAGAACCCGGCGGTCGGGGCGTTGCTCGAAGCCGTGGAAATTCCGCTCGCCGACATCTTCGCCCAGAACGCGGCGATGAACGAAGGCGATGACGATATCGAGGCGCAGGCCAGCCAGTGGATCGAAGACAACCGCGAGGCTGTCGACGGTTGGCTGGAAGAAGCTCGCGCAGCCGCTGCTTCATAAGCAGGCGGATGGTCCGAAATGACGAAGGCCGGGGTTCGCCCCGGCCTTTTTACGATCCGCTCAGGGATAGGCCTTGAAGTGCTTGGAGAGCTTGAGGCTCTGGGCCTGATAGTTGGAGCCCAGCGCCGAGCCGTAGAGCATATCGGGGCGCTCGGCCATGCGCTCATAGATCAGTCGCCCGATGGTCTGACCGTGGCCAAGCAGGAACGGCACCTCGCGGCTGCGCACTTCGAGGACAGCCCGCGATCCGGTTCCGCCGGCGGCAGAATGGCCGAAGCCGGGATCGAAAAAACCGGCATAGTGGACGCGGAATTCACCCACCAGCGGGTCGAAGGGGACCATTTCGGCGGCGTAATCGGGCGGGACGTGGACACTTTCGCGCGAAACGAGAATATAGAATTCATCCGGATCGAGGATCAGTTCGCCCGAGCCGCGATTGACGAGTGGCTCCCAGAAGTCGAGGACGTCCAAGGCATCCTTCTTGTCCACGTCGACCACGGCGGTGTGGCGCTTGGAGCGGAAGCCGACAAGGCCGTCGCGGCCTTCGCCCACGAGGTCGATGGAAAGCGAGATCCCCTCGCCCACGTCCATATTGGGATCGAACACCAGGGTTTCAGTCGCGTGCACCGATTTATGCTCGGCGGCCGAGAGACGCGCGTCGCCGACGCGGAAGCGCATCTGTGAGAGGCGCGAGCCGGTGCGCACCAGCACAGGAAAGGTGCGTGGGGAGATTTCGAGATAAAGCGCGCCCGTATAACCGGCGGGAACCGTATCGAAACTGCGCGCGCCGTCGGCGATGACGCGGGTGAAGATATCGAGCCGGCCGGTGGAAGATTTGGGATTGGCCGAGGCGCTGACCTCTTGCGGCAGGGCGAGGGTTTCGAGCAGCGGGACGATATAGACGCAGCCGCGTTCGAGTACCGCGCCCCTTGTCAGGTCGATCTCGTGGAGTTTGAGGCTTTCGATGCGCTGGGCGACCGTCATTCCGGGGCCCGGAAGAAAGCTCGAGCGCACGCGAAAGGCTTTTTCGCCCAGGCGCAGATCGAGACTTGCGGGCTGGATCTGGTCGCTATCGTATGGCCGGTCGGCGCTAATGGCGCCCGCATCAGACAATTGGGTTATCAGCCGGGCGGAGAATATTCCGGTGGGCCAGGTCATGCTCATTGGGCCTTTTCCCCCTTGTTCGGTATGCGCGGCGAGTTTGGGGCCACTGCCGGATGCTCCGGTTGGGCTTAGCAAGCCTGACGATTGACGCCAAGCGGGATTTGGCAGTAAGTCAGTGGTGACTGAGCCTAAGGGTTCGGTCGGTGGTGATTTGGCCGGTCCGATTGCAGGCCACCTAAAATATCGTCTGCTAAAGAGACCAGTTTGAACCGGCCGCTGCTTGCGCGCCGGTTTTTTGTTTTTCGAGGTATCCCATGGCTGACAAGACCGCCAATCCGCTCAACGACCCCAAGCAGCGCAAGGCGCAGACAATGTTGGTGCATGGGGGCATGGAGCGCAGCCAGCATGGGGAGACCTCCGAGCCGATCTATTTCAATTCGGGGTACGTCTATCCCACATCGGACGGGGCCGAAGCGCGGTTCAAGGGTGAGGAACCCGGCCACATCTATTCGCGGTTTTCCAACCCCACCGTCGAAACGTTCCAGCAACGGGCCGCGCTGATCGAGGGCGCGGAAGCGGCCCGGGCGACCGCGACGGGCATGGCGGCGGTGACGACGGCGGTGATGAGTCAGCTCAGGGCCGGCGACCATGTGGTGGCGGCGCGGGCGTTGTTCGGCGGATGCCGGTTCGTCGTCGAAACCTATATGCCGCGCTGGGGCGTGGAATCGACGCTGGTCGACGGGCGCGACCCTGAAAATTTCGCGCGCGCCATGCGGCCCAACACCAAGGTGGTGTTCGTCGAGACGCCCACCAATCCGACGCTCGAACTCGTCGATCTCAAGGCCGTTGCTGAAATCGCCCATGCGGGGGGGGCAGTGCTGATCGTCGACAATGTGTTTGCGACGCCCATCTGGCAGAAGCCGCTCGAATTGGGCGCCGATCTCGTCACCTATTCGGCCACCAAGCATATCGACGGCCAGGGCCGGGCGATGGGCGGGCTGATCCTGGGGTCCAAGGAATTGATCACTGGGGATATCCATACGATCATCCGCCAGACCGGGCCGTCGATTTCGCCGTTCAATGCCTGGGTGCTGTTGAAGGGGCTGGAAACGCTGCCGCTGCGGGTGAAGGCGATGACTGAAAGCGCCGCGCGGATCGCCGATTTTCTCGCCGACCACCCCAAGATCGAGTCGATCAGCTATCCGCATCACAAAACCCATCCGCAATATGATCTGGCCAAGCGGCAGATGAGCGGGGGATCGACGCTGGTGGCGTTTACGCCCAAGGGCGGCAAGGCTGCGGCGTTCGCTTTGGCCGATGCGCTGGCGGTGATCGCGATTTCCAACAATCTGGGGGACGCGAAATCGATAATCTCGCATCCGGCGACCACGACCCATGAGCGCTTCACCGATGAGGAGAAGGCGCAGATGGATATCACGGCGGGGCTGCTGCGGCTTTCGGTGGGGCTGGAGGACGGTGACGATCTGATTGCGGATCTGGCGTTTGCGTTGGATCAGGTGTGAGGCCATCGAGGATGAGGGTTGAGGCAAGCTCAGCACACCCCTCATCCGACCTTTCGCTTTTCAAGCGAAAGCCCACCTTCTCCCTCAAGGGGAGAAGGGTAGCCTTTGGCAGCGTTTCGGCAAAAACGCCAATGCCGCCAGGGGAGCCCCCCTCTCCCCTTGAGGGAGAGGGGATGGGGGTGAGGGGTGCGCTGAGGTGGCCGATGTCCTTTAGCATTTGTGGTTCCCAATTCCCGCCCCGACGAGAATCCGCTAATCTCGACGCGATGCGCATGAAGGCAGGAAGGCAATGGATTTTCGCACCATCTTTTCGGCCGTCGGGGCGCTGACAGCGGCGCTGGGCGTGGCGATGCTGTTGCCGACGCTGGCCGACCTCATAGCCGGGCATCCCGATTGGCAGGTTTTCCTCACCGCGTCGCTCATCACCACCATTTTCGGGGCCGGGCTTTGGGCATCATCAAGCGGGCGCAGGTCCGAGCTCAATCTGCGTCAAGCATTTCTCATGACGGTGACGATCTGGGTGGTGCTGACGCTGTTCGCGGCGCTGCCGCTTTATATGTCCGATCTGGGGCTGAGCTTTACTGAAGCGCTGTTCGAGGCGATGTCGGGGATCACGACGACGGGGGCGACTGTAATCACGACGCTGGATACCTCCCCGCCCGGTGTCCTGCTCTGGCGCGGGTTACTGCAATGGTTCGGGGGGCTTGGGGTGGTCGTGATGGCGATTGCGGTGCTGCCCATGCTGCGGGTGGGCGGCATGCAGATGTTTCGGGCCGAGGCGTTCGAAACGCCCGATAAGATATTGCCCGCCGCCGCCCAGATCGCCAGCGCGATGACGGTGATCTACTGCATACTGACCTTTGCCAGCGCGGTGGCTTATTGGCTGGCGGGCATGGAGGCCTTCGACGCGCTCGTCCATGCGTTCTCGACAGTGGCGACGGGCGGGTTTTCGACGCGCGACGCTTCGCTGGGGGCGTTCGAGGAGCCGGCGATCCACTATGTCGCTGTCGTCTTCATGATCCTGGGCGCGCTGCCGTTCGTGCTCTATATCGGCGTCCTGCAGGGACGGCTGGCGCAGCTTTACGGCGATTCACAGGTCCGGCTTTTCCTCATGCTGCTGGGCATCGCCACGTTTGGGGTAACGCTGGTGCTGATCGCCAGGAACATCGCCAATGGAGAGGAAGCGTTCCGCGACGCGCTGTTCTCGGTGGTGTCGATCATGACCGGAACGGGGCTGGGGATTGCCGATTTTTCGGCCTGGGGTTCGCTGGCGGTGATGATCTTTTTCGTCATCATGTTCATCGGCGGGTGCACGGGGTCCACATCGTGCGGGATCAAGGTGTTCCGCTTCCAGGTTCTGGCGCGCGACCTTTATCAGCATATACGGCAGATCATCTTTCCTTCGATGATCTACATCAAACGCTACAATGGCCGGCCAATGCCCGACAGCGTTTCGACATCGGTGCAGAGCTTCGTTTTTCTCTATTTTTCAAGCTTCCTCATATTGTCGGTGCTGCTGTCGCTCTCGGGGCTCGATCCGCTGGACGCGCTGGGGTCGGCGGCGACCGCCATTTCCAACGCCGGGCCGGCCCTGAGCCCGGAACTGGGGCCGGCGGGCAATTTCGCATCGCTTTCGGATGCATCCAAATGGCTGATGACCATCGGGATGCTGGTGGGGCGGCTCGAAGTGATGATGATCCTTGTGCTTTTTACCCCACGTTTCTGGCGGGCGTAGACGCAACCTAACGGAATCGTCAGCTTCATTACCAAATTCTAAGGTTACCCGGAGTTCGAGACGCCTTATTGTTTGGGTATCGCATCGGAATGTCCGGCGTTTTTCACTCAACAGCGGTCTTGCGCCCTTGAAGATCTTCATTCGTCTCATCGTTTTGGTTCTGATCGTCGCCGTCGGTTATTTCGCCTGGCAGTATTTCATGGCGCCAGCGCCCGCTGCCGAGCCGCGCACCACGCCGGTCGAACGCGGCTCGGTGGAACAGACGGTGCTGGCGACCGGGATTTTGGAGGCGAATTCGCTCGTCAATGTGGGCGCGGAGGTTTCCGGGCGCATCAATACGCTCCATGTCGGGCTCGGCGACGAGGTCGAGCAAGGCGATCTGATCGCGGAAATCAATTCGCTGGAGCAGGAAAACGCTGTGCTGGCCGCCGAAGCGGCGCTGGCCAGCGCGGAGGCGCAAAAGCGCATCCAAGAGGCCAATGCGCGGCAGGCCGAGCAGACTTTAGCGCGCTCGCAGCAATTACGGGACCAGAACCTTATTTCGGCCTCGGCGCTCGAAGAGGCGGAGATCGCCGCCGAGGTGGCGCAGGCACAGGTCGAGCAGTTCGAAGCCCAGATCCTTTCGGCGCAGCTCCAAGTGGCTTCGGCCAATCTCGATCTCGAACGGACTCGGATCACCGCGCCATCGGCCGGCACGATCGTGGCTGTGCTGGCCGAACAGGGCCAGACGGTCAACGCCAATTCGGAAGTCCCCACCATCGTGCGGATCGCCGATCTCGACACCATGATCGTCAAGGCGGAAATCTCCGAAGCCGATGTGCCGAGGGTCTCGCCGGGGCAGCGGGTGTATTTCACCATTCTGGGCGAGCCCGACAACGAGATCGGGGCGACGCTGATCGATGTGGAGCCGGCGCCGGAATCGATCAATTCGGAAACCACCGAGACGGCGACGGCTGTCTATTACAATGGCCGGTTCACCGTGCCCAATCCCGACCGGCGGCTGCGTATTTCCATGACCGCGCAGGTGACCATCGTGCTCGATGAGGCCGAGAACGCGCTGATCGTTCCTGCTTCGGCGCTGACGACTGGACCAAATGGGGCGAGCGTCAGGGTGTACGACCCCGCATCGCAGGTGATCGAGCGCCGTCCGGTGACGGTGGGGCTCAACAACAATATCGATGCCGAAATCGTCGAGGGGCTGGCCGAGGGCGAACTGATCGTGGCCGGAGGCGTATCCACCAATGTCGCCGCGGCTGGCGGTGGAGGACGCATGATGGGCGGCCCGGTGATGATGAGGGGACCGGGGGGATGACGCGGCCGATCATATCGATCCGCTACCTCCGACGCGAGTATCAGGCAGGCGACGAAAAGCTCGCGGTGCTCAAGGATATCGATCTCGACATTTTTCCCGGCGAGATGGTGGCGATCATCGGTCAGTCCGGGTCGGGCAAGTCGACGCTGATGAACGTGCTCGGCTGTCTCGACGATGGCTGGACGGGGAGCTACAGCTTTGCCGGCAAGGACGTGCGCAAGCTGTCGCCCGACGGGCTGGCCGAACTGCGGCGCGAGCATTTCGGGTTCATCTTCCAGCGATACCAGCTTCTGACCGAACTCGACGCCGTCGAGAACGTCGAGGTGCCCGCCGTCTATGCCGGCGCGGCACGGACGGCGCGGCGGCAGCGCGCGTCGGACCTTCTGACCCGGCTGGGGCTGGGCGAGCGGCTGGAGCATCGGCCATCGGAGCTTTCGGGCGGGCAACAGCAGCGCGTTTCGGTGGCGCGGGCGCTGATGAACGGCGGCGAGGTGATCCTTGCGGACGAGCCGACCGGTGCGCTGGACTCGCGTTCGGGTACCGAGTTGATGGCGCTGCTGGCCGAACTCAATGCCGAAGGGCACACGATCATCATCGTCACCCACGATCCCGAAATCGCCCGGCAGTGCCAGCGGGTGGTCGAGATCAAGGACGGGGTGATCATCTCCGACGGCTACAATGACGAGCGGACGGCGCCCCTGCCCGCCGGGGATGCGGCGGTGCGGCGGGCGCCGAGCTGGCGGGCGGGGATCGACAATTTCGCCGAGGCCTTCTCGATGGCGGTGCGTGCGATGGGCGCGCACCGGATGCGCACGTTCCTCACCATGCTCGGCATCATCATCGGCATCGCCTCGGTAGTTTCGGTGGTGGCGCTGGGGCAAGGCAGCCAGGAACAGGTGCTCGAACAGATTTCATCGATCGGGACGAGCACGATCAACATCTCGCCGGGCGTGAGCCCCGCCGAACGGCGCTGGGGCAATATCCAGACGCTGACGGAAGCCGATGCGGCGGCACTCGCCGAAGAGGACTTCGCCGACAGCGTTTCGCCGCAGGTTTCGGCCAACGCCGATGCGCGGTTCAGGAGCGTGACGGCGGGCGCGTCGGTGACTGGGGTCGGCGCCGATTATTTCCGCACTGCCGGGCGCGATTTCTTGGCGGGGCAGTCTTTCGGCCAGGCGAGCATCACCGACCGGGCCCAGGAAGCGGTGATCGACGAGACCGCCGCCGAAACGCTGTTCGGAACCACCGATCCGCTGGGACAGGTCGTCATTCTCGACAACGTGCCGGTTCGGGTGATCGGCGTGGTCGAGGACGAGACGATGGGGTTCGGGTTCGGCAATAACATCAATGTGTGGGCGCCCTATACCACGGTTATGGCGCGGCTATTGGGCCAGGCCCATCTGGGCGGCATCACGGTGCGGGTCGCCGACAGCGCCGACATGGCGGAAGCCGAGGAGCGCATCACGGCGATCCTCTCCCAGCGGCACGGGACCGTGGATTTTTCGCTCCAGAACACCGACACGATCCGCGAGACGATTCAGAGCACCAGCCAAACGCTGGCGCTGCTGATTTCGATGATCGCGCTGATTTCGCTGGTGGTGGGCGGGATCGGAGTGATGAACATCATGCTCGTCTCGGTCTCGGAGCGGACCAAGGAGATCGGGGTGCGCATGGCAGTGGGTGCGCGGCGCAGCGATATCATGCGCCAGTTCCTGATCGAAGCGGTACTGGTGTGCCTGGTGGGAGGGACGGTGGGCGTGGTGCTGTCTTTCGCGTTCGGGCAAGGGCTGACGCTGATCCTGCCCGACGCGCGGCTCGCCTATTCCACAGCGACGATCATCACGGCGTTTGTCTCGTCCTCGTTGATCGGGATCGTTTTCGGCTTCATGCCGGCGCGATCGGCGGCGCGGCTCGATCCGGTCGAGGCGCTGGCGCGGGAATAAAGGCTCGCTGACGGGCGCTGCCTATAGGTTGGGCACACGATACTCCCAGACCGTCCAGCCGACCTCGGCAACGAGAGCGGCGAGCGCGAAAACTGCATGGAAGCGCAGCGAGGCGGTGCGGATGGCGACGAGGCACAGTCCGATCAGCACCAGATTGCGGATCGGGTAAAGGATACCAAGGCTTTGGAAATAATCCCAGCCCTTGATCGCGGTGTCGATGAAATCGGCGCCCAGGTTGAGTGCGAGGATTGCAAAGAACCAGTGCCGGCGCCTGATCAGATAGGTCGCATACCCATCCCCTCCGCGCAGATCGTCGGGAAACAGCAATGCGCAGAGAAAAAAGAACGAGCCGGTATAAGCGATCAGAAAGAGATAGGACCACAGCGTCCAATCGGTGACCCTGACAAGCTGGACCTCCCACCACCAGAAAGTGACGATGGCGAAAAACAAATACGCCACCCAAACGATGTGGGTGAGATAGATGCGCCGTTCCTCAGCGGTCTGAACGAATTTGGCGAGGCCGGCAAACAGCCGGCCCAGCGCCAGTCCGAGCACCATGCCCATGATGGTGCGGATATAGATATGAAGCTCTGGGCCGATATCGGCAGCTTCCATCTCGCGTCCCCCCGGTTGCCCCCAAGCCGAGGCCCGAACGACCCTTAGAACTGGTTGGGATTGAAGTGATAATGGGTCGAGCAGAACTCGCACACAACCTCGATCTGGCCGTCGACCACCATGTCCTTGCGGTCTTCGGGGGTGAAATCGTTGATCATCTGTTCGACACGCTCGGCAGAACAGGTGCAGCGCTCGACGAGAATCTGGGGATCGAAGACCCGCACGCCGGTCTCGTGATAGAGGCGGAACAGCAGCCGTTCGGACGAAAGATCGGGATCGGCGAGTTCGGCATCGGTGAGGCTGTCGAGCAGCACCTTGGCCTCGGTCCAGCGGTCGTCCTCCACGAAATCGGGATCGGCGGTTTCGTCATTTTCGAAATCGCCGTCGCCGGGGAGATCGGGCATCATGGACTGGCCGTGCTCGGGCAGGTGCTGCAGCAACACGCCGCCCGCCCGCCAGACGGGACGCGCCTGTCCGCGCTCGGAATGCTCAGCAACTGCAAGGCGAACCCGGGTCGGGATCTGCTCTGACTGCATGAAATAGGTGTGGGCGACCTCTTCGAGCCCCTCGCCTTCGAGTGCGACGATGCCCTGGTAGCGGTCCATATGGGCGCCCTGATCGACGGTGAGCGCCAGGATGCCCTTGCCCAGCAGGTCCTCGGGCTTGGTACGGCCGGCCTTTTCGGCTTCCGCGAGCGCGTCATCATCATAGCGCGCATAGGCGCGCAGCCCGTCGGGCGTGTCGAAATCGACGACGAGCAGGCTCACGGGACCATCGGTGCGCGACTGGAGGATGAAGCGACCATCGAATTTGAGCGAGGAGCCGATCAGCGCGGCGAGGGTCACCGCCTCGCCCAGAAGGCGGGCGACGGGCTCGGGATAACCGTGGCGCGAGATGATGGTGTCGAGCTCGGCTCCCAGCCGGACGACGCGGCCGCGGCTATCGAGGTTTTCGAGGGTGAACGGGACGGCAACGTCGTCTCCGCTTTCGGGCCTGTCCAGCCCGAACTGTTCGAGAGAGGTCTGGCTCATCTCTTGTCCTAACGTTCGTGGTGGCGCTTGCTGAAAGCGCCCTAAATCGCTTCGATCCCGAAGGCCCAGCAGAGAATGGCCTTCTGGATGTGCAGGCGGTTTTCGGCTTCGTCGAATACGACCGATTGCGGCCCGTCGATCACCTCATCGGTGACCTCGTCGCCCCTGTGGGCAGGCAGACAATGCATGAAGAGCGCCCCGGTCGCGGCGTTGGAAAACAATCTGGTGTTGACCTGGAAGGGTTTCAAGATGCGGCGGCGCCCGCCCTCATCGGTATCGCCCATCGACACCCAGGTGTCGGTGATGACCAGATCGGCATCGGAAACGGCGGCCAGCGGGTCGGTGCTCAGCGTCACCGCATCGCCCACTTCGGCGATGTCGGACAACAGTCCCTGATCGGGCCAGTATTCCTTGGGGCATGCGATGGCGAGCGTGTTGCCGAACAGTGCCGTGGCGTGAACCCAGGATGCCAGCACATTGTTGGAATCCCCGATCCAGGCGACTTTCTTGCCTTCGATCGAGCCGGCGTGTTCCTCATAGGTCATGATATCGGCCATTACCTGGCAGGGATGGGAGCGGCGCGTAAGGCCGTTGATGACCGGCACGCTGGAAGCTCCCGCCAGATCGAGCAGATCGTCATGGGAGAGGATGCGGATCATGATCGCGTCCACATAGCGGCTCATCACGCGCGCCGTGTCTTCGATGGTCTCCTCGCGGGCGAGCTGCATTTCCTGGCCGGTCAGCATCAATGTCTGCCCGCCGAGCTGGCGCATGCCCACATCAAAGGAGACGCGGGTACGAGTGGACTGGCGCTCGAAGATCATCGCCAGAACCTTGTCCTCGAGCAGGCGCGGCCGCTCGCCGGCCTTCAGGCGCTTCTTGAGGTCGTGAGCGAAATCGAGGATGGCCCGAAGTTCGGAATGGGAAAAATCCTTGAGGTCGAGAAAATGTCTCGCGGTCATAATCGGATGTCCTGGAAGCGATAAAAGGGCGCTATTGCGCGGCGCTGGCCGTCTGGGCTTCGTATTCGGCGAAGGCTTCGGCAAGGATGCGCACGGCCTCCGTGACGTCGTCCTCGGTGGCGATCAGCGGTGGCAGAAGCCGCAGCACGTTGTCGCTGGCCGCTACGGTCAAAAGCTTGTGCTCGCGCAGGCGCTGGACGAAATCGCGCACCGGCGGGGTGATCTTGATGCCGGCGATCAGCCCCCTGCCCCGCACTTCGGTGACGTATTGGGGGAATTTCTGCATCAGTTGATGCAACTCGTGGGCAAGAACCTTGCCCACAGCGTCGACATGCTCGAGAAAGCCGGGTTCGAGTATCCGATCGAGCACGGCGTTGCCCACCGCGCAGGCCAAGGGGTTGCCGCCATAGGTCGAGCCGTGGGTGCCCGGGACCATGACCCTGGCGACCTCTTCGGTGGCAAGGCAAGCGCCAAGCGGGAAGCCGTTGCCGATGGCCTTGGCCAGCGTCATGATATCGGGCGTAACGCCGGACCATTCATAGGCGTTGAACTTGCCCGTACGGCCATAGCCGCACTGGACTTCGTCGAAGATCAACAGCAGACCGTTCTTGTCGCACAGCGCCCGCAGGCCCTTGAGATAGCTGTCGGAGAAGGCGGTGACACCGCCCTCGCCCTGGACGGGCTCGATGAGGATGGCGGCGGTCCTCTCGTCGATCAATGCTTCGACGGCGGCAAGATCGCCCGGCTTTGCGTGCTTATAGCCCGGCATAGGGCCAAAACCCTCGGTATAGGCCGGGTTGCCCGCCGCCGCGATGGTCGCCGTGGTGCGGCCGTGGAAGGAGCCCGAAAAGCCGATGATATCGACGCGGTCCTTTTCACCCTTGTCCCAGAAATAGCGCCGCGCCGTCTTGATGGCGCATTCGAGCGCCTCGGCGCCCGAATTGGTGAAGAACACCTTGTCGGCGAAGGTGATCTCGGTGAGGCGCCGGGCGAGCTTTTCCTGCTCGGGGATAACGAAGATGTTGGAGGTGTGCCAGACCTTGTCGGCCTGGGCCTTGAGGGCATCTGTCACGTGCTTGTCGCCATAGCCGAGCGCGTTGACAGCGATGCCGGCGGCGAAATCGAGATAGGCGGTGCCATCCTCCGTGAACAATCGCATGCCCTCGCCCCGCGCAAAGGCGAGTTCGGACCGGGCATACGTGCCATAGAGCGCAGACATTGGATTTTCAGCCTTCTCGTTGAATGAAAAATAAAAGCGCGCGAGGGGCGACCCAGGCACGCGATACACGCGCCTGCTTATGCTGGCCGGAGGGCAAAAAGTCAATTCTGTGGCCCCGATTTGCGGGGCGGAGCGGACTTGACTCACCGCTGCCACATTGCTGATTCAATAAGGGCGCGCAAACTGGCCTGTGCGCTCCTTGCAACAGGCCGCGCCAATCGCCCACCGGCATGAAAATGAACTGGGATAAACCGGGGAAAGTATTTGCCCGGCCCTTGCCACCGATTCCGCCGCCCGTGTAGTATGACGGCATTGGGAACACGATATCTCGTGTGGCGAACCCCATCATCATACGACAGCTAGTATGCCGGCGGTCAATGGCGTTTGCCCGCACGCTAGAAGACTCTATTCAAGAATACGGCCTGGAGCATAATCGATGACCTGGACGGACGAGCGCGTCGCACTCCTCAAGAAACTCTGGATGGAGGGGCTCAGCGCAAGCCAGATCGCGGCCGAACTCAGCGGCGGGGTGACCCGCAACGCTGTGATCGGCAAGGTTCACAGATTGAAACTTTCGGCACGCGCCAAGCCCACGAGCGTCGCCCCGCGCGCCAAGGCGCCGCGCCCCGCCGCTCCGCGCCGACCATCGGCCCCGTCGGGGCCTCGCGGAACGGCATCGGTAGCGGCAAGCGCCGTGAGCCAGCGGCGGACCACCTCGGCCCCGACCATCGGCGCCACCGCGCTCAAGATCGAAACCGAGATGGACATGGAAGTGGCGGTGGAGACCACGGCAAAGGTGGCCGAACTCTTCATCCCCGTCGAAGAGCGCATTTCGCTGCTGCAGCTCACCGAAAAGACCTGCAAATGGCCGATCGGCGACCCGATGAGCAGCGAATTCCACTTCTGCGGACGGGATTCGGAAGAAAGCAAGCCCTATTGCGAATTCCACTCGCGGCGGGCCTATCACCAGATCGACCGTCGGAAGCGCTGAGCGTTTCAACGACGGAAATATCAAGGCTCCGGCGTTTCGTCGGGGCCTTTTTCGTGTTCGGTGACCATAGTTTCTCCGCCTTCACATGCCATGTTGATGAACGTGGCCGCTTGACGACGTGCGGACAACCGGGCTTTTATTTGAAGGATCAGGGGCAAGAACCAAAAATATCGCAGGGAGATGCGCTATGAAACTCTTGCTTGCCGTAGATATCGCCGACCGGTTGCGTGACGCAGAGAAAGACAGGCGGCGGCCTTTCGACATCGAAACCGAGGCGCGCGCCTTGCTGGCGCGGCACCCCGAAGCCCATGTGAGCGTCGACGACATCGTCGCCACCATGCGCTCGCAAATGCGCGGATATGGGCGGTGGGAGCAAATGCCGCCGCGGTGACGATAGCCAACCGCAGCGGCATGATATTTTAGCTGGACGCCTCAGCGCGCTGCCATTCGGGCAGCGGGAAAGCCTTGTCGTAAGCGAAGTTGAAGACGAAGGCGTAGGCCATGTAGAACAGGGCAAAGCTGATATCCATGACTAGTGCGTGCATGAGCGAGATGTTCAGATACCACGCGATAAACGGCATGAGGACGATCAGCAGCCCCACTTCGAACAGCACCGCATGGATGATGCGCATAGGCACGGTTTTGAGCGTGCTGCCGCGCGTCCGCCGAAGAATGGTGTCGAAAATCAGATTGTAGATGTAGTTCCACACCATCGCGAGCGTGGCCGACACGAGCCCGACGACGCCGATATCGTGCATGGGCATGGCAAAGACCAGCGCGCCGAGCGGGATGACGAGGATGAGGCCGAAGACCTCGAACAAAAGGGCATGGCGGACACGGTCCCAGGATGTACGCATGGTTCAGAACTCCTAATTCAAGACCTTGCACCCGCGCCTCGAAAAGCGCGGGGTGGGGTTTTCGGGCCGTCCCGAACGATACCCATTGTGGGAGAGGTCGTCCTCGTAGAATACAGGGTATTTAGTACCAGGGCCGCGAAAGTCAATATGAAGGGCGCCCAATCCGGACGCCCTGTTTTTACGCGCGTCTTGTGCCGGTGACCTTGTGGGCCAGGGCAAAGCCCACGCGGCTCGCGACCATCGTGAAAATAAAGGCGATGGCCAGGCGATGATGAACTGGCCGGGCCAGGCCATGAGCCATTCCATCGTCAGCCCGAGCTGAAACAGGCTCATGATGCCCGACATCGAAATGGCCATCTGAAACGTGATGAACAATTGGGCGAGGAGAAGGGTCTTTTTATCCGTCATGGCAATTTCCAACAGGGGTCGGCAACTGACGGGGACGCGTCTCCGCTCAGGCACCAACCGGATCAAAGGGTGGTGCCGCGGGTTCGCTTTAAGCGACTGTATCCTGGGAAGAACAGGGGCCGGAATAACCAAACCGGCCTCAGAATTTTTTCGGCTCTCGGTGAATATGGGCAGGCAATGCGCAAGTCAAGCGCCCCAATGCGCCGCCATGGCTCGACAGAAGCGCGGAATCGCTGTGATGTCGATGCATGTGGGATGCGGTGATTTCAATGCTGCTGGTTGGTACAGGCGGCGCGGCGGGGGCGGTGCTGCGCTACCTCGTTTCCGCATGGTCCGGCCGTGCGCTGCGCCATGATGCGCTCGGCATCTTCGTGGCCAATCTTTCCGGGTGCCTGGTCATCGGGGTGGCGGGTGGAATGGCCGTCGAGGCGGATGGAAGGCTATTGGTCGATGGGGCGGCGTGGTTGCTGCTGGTGACCGGGCTGATCGGCAGCTACACGACGGTTTCGAGCTTTTCGTTGCAAACGCTGGCCATGCTGCGGACGAAAAGAACCGGGCTGGCGCTGGTCAATATCGCCGGATCGCTCCTCTTTTGCCTCAGCGCGACAGTGACCGGGTTTGCCATTGGATATGGCCTGGGGGCGGTGCTTTGAGGGGCGATAAACTGCTCTGGGCCGTTGCCCTTGGAGGAGCGATGGGTGCGCTGGCGCGGTTCGGCGTTTCCATGGCCGCGCTTGCCACGCTGGCCGATTGGGCGATGGCCGGCACGCTGATCGCCAATGTGGCTGGATCGCTGGCGATCGGGTTCGTAGCGGCATGGGCGGCGCAAAGACCGGTAACACCCTGGCTCGAAGCGCTGCTGATTACGGGGTTCTGCGGCGGCTTTACGACGTTTTCGGCCTTTTCGCTGGAAACCGTGACGCTGATCGTGGGTGGGGATTGGGGCAGCGCGGGGGTTTACGTGGCAGTCTCGGTGGTCTTGTGGCTGGCCGCTGTGTGGGCCGGATGGGCGGCAGGCGAACGGTTCTTTGCGCCGAGAGCGGGTGGCTGACCACACCAAATCTTAAATCCGCTCGTCCATAAGCTTTGCGACATGCTTTGGGGGACGAAGGATCATGTTCAGCCGCATAAACGCCATGGGCGTTCTGTTCGCGATCGCGGCGCTGATGGCGCTGGCACTGGCTGGCGGGGTGGTGCTTTATGCGATCCTCGAAGATCCCGGCTCCAACAGCTATGCGCTTCTGGCAGAGGCATTCCTCAACGGCAGGCTGGATACGACAACCTGCTACGATGGGGATTGCGCGCGGTTCGAGGACAAGATTTTCGTCATGTTCCCGCCGGTGCCGGCGATCGTCGCCCTGCCCTTCGTTGCCCTGTTCGGGGTGAATTTTTCCGGCTTCGTGCTGCTTTCGGGCGTAGCGTTCGCGATTTCGGTGTGGCTGTGGTGGCGTATTCTGGAGGGACTGAACGTCGACCGCGATGTGGCGGTCTGGCTTCTGCTGGGCATCGCATTCGCCACGCCCCTCTATTTCGTAACGATCCGCGGGGACGGGATATGGTTCTTCGCGCAGGCCATCGGCTTCACGTTCACCTCGCTGGCCATTCACCAATTGGTGCGTGGGGGGAGCCTGATTGTTGCTGGCGCCTGCATCGGGGCGGCGTTCCTGTGCCGGCAGATGGCGGTTTTTTACCTGCCGTTTCTCTTCGCGCTCTCGCTCGACCGCTTCGAGCCGCTGATCAGTTTTTCGCGCGACCATATCGTGCGGGTGCTCAAGCTCGGATTGCCGGTGGCGGTCGCGGTTCTGGTCTATCTCGCCTATAATTACCTGCGCTTCGGCGATCCGATGCAGACCGGTTATCCCTATATGATCGGCGCCGATATCGCCGAAGGCGGGTCGATGATCAATTATCGGCTGGCCGAGCATGGGCTGTGGTCGTCGGCGTATCTGCTGTTCAACACCGTCTATATGTTCCTCCAGGGGTTTCATCTGGAGTTCGGCGGCAATTCGATGGTCGATCCGGTCGGGCTCGATGCGGCTGGGACCGCGATATTAGCAGCGAGCCCGTTCGTGCTGTTTGCCTTTTTCGCGCCGATGCGACGGCCGGTGCTGATCGGAATCGCGACGATATTGGTAATCGCGGTGCCGACGCTGTTCTACCACTCAAACGGATATTCGCAGTACAATGTGCAGCGCTATGCGCTCGATTGGCTGCCGATCGTCTTCTATTTGTTGGCGTTGGCGCTGAGCGATCGCGACGTCAAGGGATTGGCACTGCTGGTGACCTATGGGATCGGGCTCAACCTCGCGACCATGGCGTTTTTGGCGCTGGGTTTGGCGGGGAGTTAGCCTCTATTCCGCAGCCCAGGCGCCGAATTGGGCGTTGTGCAGGCGGGCATAGGCGCCGGATTTTTCCAGCAATTGCTCGTGGGTGCCTTGTTCGGCAATGCGACCGTCCTGGACGACGACGATCCTATCGGCGTTGCGGATGGTGGCCAGGCGGTGGGCGATGACCAGCGTGGTGCGCCCCTCCGACAGCGCAGCAAGGGCCTGCTGGATCTGCATTTCGGTTTCGGTATCGAGCGCCGACGTCGCCTCGTCGAGGATGAGGATCGGCGGGTTCTTGAGGAAGATGCGCGCAATGGCGAGGCGCTGCTTCTGGCCACCCGAGAGCTTGACGCCGCGTTCGCCCACCATGGTGTCGAGCCCGTCGGGGAGCTGGGCAATGACGCCATCGAACTGGGCCTTGCGAGCCGCTTCCATGACCTCTTCGTCGGTGGCGCCGAGGCGGCCATAGGCGATGTTATCGCGGATCGAGGTGCCGAACATGAAGACGTCCTGCTGGACGATGCCGATCTGATTGCGCAGCGAGTCCTGGGTCATGTTGCGGATGTCGATGCCATCGATGGTGATGGCGCCGGTATTGATTTCGTAGAACCGGGGCAGGAGCGAGCAGATGGTGGTCTTGCCAGCGCCCGAGGGGCCAACGAGCGCGACGGTTTCGCCGGCGCGGATATCGAGGCTGATATCGCGCAGGATGGGCCGGTCGGCGGAATAGGCAAAGCCCACGCTATCGAAAGCGATATCGCCACGCAGATGAGCGATCTTCTGTGCGTCCGGAGCATCGACGATATCGGGTTCGGTATCGACGAGTTCGGTGAAGCGTTTGAAACCGGCAATGCCCTTGGGATAGCTCTCGATGACCGAGATGATCTTGTCTATGGGGCGGAACAGCACCGTTACCAGCAGCAGGAAACCGACGAATTCGCCATAGGTCATTTCCCCCCACATCACGAGGGCAGTACCGGCCAGCATGACGAGCAGCTGGACGAAGCTCTTGCCGAGATAGGAAATCGAGACCGAGGCGGTCATGATCTTGTAGGCTCGCAGCTTGGTCGCGCGGTAATTCTGATTGTCACCCTCGAACAGCGAGCGCTCATGGGCCTCGTTGGCGAAGGCACGCACGGCGCGGACGCCGCCGATGGATTCTTCGATACGCTGGTTGAAATCGCCGACCCGGCTGTAGAGCTTCTTCCAGGTCATGGTCATGGCGCTGCCATAGCGGAAGACGAGGAAAGCCGAGATCGGGACGATGAGCAGGGTGAGCGCGGCGAGCTTGAGATTCATCAGCGCCATGATGATGAAGGCGCCGATGAAGGTCATCACCGCGATGAAAACATCCTCGGGCCCGTGGTGGGCGATTTCGCCCACATCCTCGAGATCCTTGGTGACGTGGGTGATCAGATGCCCGGTTTTCTTGTTGTCGAAATAGCGGAAGGAAAGCTTGTGCAGATGATCGAAAGCCTGGCGGCGCATGTCGGTTTCGATGCCGATACCCAGCGCGTGGCCCCAATAGGTCACGATCGACATCAGCGCCGCGTTGAACAGATAAATGACCAGCAACCCGCCCGCCACGACGAGAATCCAGAACCAGTTCTCGCTCGGCAGAAGCTGGTCGACATAGAGCTGGACGACCACGGGGAAGCCAAGTTCGAGCAGACCCACCAAGACTGCGCAGCCGAAATCGAGGGCAAACAGGCCCTTATAGGGGGCATAATAGGAGAAGAAACGGCGCAGCATATCGGATCACTTCTGGATGTGTTCCCGAGTAGGCGCTTAAAATAGACTCGTCAAGTCAGGTTTTCGGCACGATCGGGATGGCGGGCCGAGGCGACCCGGAAACTGAGATATTTGTGGCCGAGGAAATTTACTACCGCGCCGACCGCAATGCCAGTGCCGTGTGCAATCGCTTCGGGCAGAAGCCACGAGCCGATGAGCGGCAGGAGATGGTCGAGAAGCCCGATGGAAACGCCCATGACAACGACGGCGCCGACGGCGTTGACCGTGAGGAACAGGCCGGCCTGCACCGCGACCGGCTGGGCCGAATTGGGAAATACATAGGTGCGATAGAGCGTGAAGCCGGCGCTCATGCCGATGAGATAGGCCACGAACACCGCCGCCGGGAACGGCATCAGCATCGAGAGCGGAAAACGCACCAGCCAGTTGATGGCCGCCGCCAGCCCGCCCAGCAGGAGAAACCTGACGAGCTGGGGGAGTTTGAGGAAGGCCTGAGGACTCATATGCCGATCCAGGCGAGGAAGAAGCCGAGCGCCAGGCCGGCGGCGAGCATCAGGCTCTTGAGGTCTTTCATGGCGAAGGCGACGGGATCGTCGTTGAGTTCGCCCCGAAAGCACAGCATCCAGATGCGGCCGATCCACAGGAACAGCGCGGCGGGCATCAGCCAGAGCCAGATGGAATCGGAGTAGAAATCGGCGGCGAGCGCGTCCTGGGTGAGATAGAGCACCAGGATCAAAACCGAGCCGATGCCGCTGGCGACGCCCATGGCCATGATGAAGGGCGCGTCGGTGGTGAAATATCCCCTGCCCCCGACCTTGCCTACGCCGCCCTTGTCGGCGAGGCGCTGGACCTCGGTGTTGCGCTTGGCAAAGGACAGCGACGCGAAAAGGAACATCGAGAAGACCAGCAGCCAGGGCGAGGCCATGACGCCGACCGCGACGATGCCCAGCACCAGCCGCAGAGTGAAAAGCACAGCGAGAGTGAAGGCATCGAGAATGGGCTTGCGCTTGATGCCCATGGAATAGGCGACAGTCAGCACGAGATAGGCGGCGAGCGTTGCAACGACCAACGGATTGACGAGACTACCCAGTGCGAAGGCGGCGAGCATGGCGACCGGGATGGCGGCGACGGCTTCGGCGATGGCCATGCGGCCAGAGGCGAGCGGCCGGTTGCGCTTGGACCAGTGGCGGCGGTCGTCGGCGATGTCCCAGAGATCGTTGAGGAGATAAGTGGCCGAAGCGAGGATGCCCAGGGCGAGGAAGGCGAGGCCAGCACTGGCCCAGGCGGAAGGATCGAGCATCTTACCGCCGAGCATTAGCGGCACGAAAACGAGGGCGTTCTTTGCCCATTGATGGGGTCGGGCGGCCTTGATCCAGTCCTTCAACCGCGCTGGGCGGGCGATGGCGTGCTCGACCGTTGTAAGGCGGGTTGCGGCGCGTGAGACGCGGCCATTGGTTTCGACCAGAACCGCGCCCCCGGCGATGCGCCAGACATTGAGATCGGAAGCGCAATCGCCGGCGTAAACGAAGCCTTCGGGAAACATTTCGGCCAGCCGGGCGGCCTTGGCGCGGCCCTTGAGATTTGTGGCACCATCGGACGCTATGGTCTTGTCGATGAAAGCAAAACGCCGGGCGATGCGCATGGCGAGCAGGCTATCGGCGGCCGTCGCGAGAACGATCTGGCGGCCTTTGGCTTTTTCGGCTTCGGCGTAGGCGACGACCGCGTCGTTGACCGGAAGATCGTCCACCTCAAGGGTGACCCGGCTGGCCAGCTGTTGCTTCAAATACGCCTTGCCCTTGAGCAGCCAGAGCGTGATCAGAAACAGGCTGAAAGGGTTCTGCTTGAGATAGGCGAACACCGTTTCATGTAGCAGATCGGTGCGGATCAGGGTGTTGTCGAGGTCGAGGACCAGTGGCAGGAGGCCCGAACGCTCCTGTCCGGAACTGGCTTGTTTGACGGCAATGGCTGATCTGGGCATGGCATCCACACTCGCACCGGAATTGATCCGTTATCGCGGGCGCGGAGAGCGGGCGCAAAGAAAAGCGCAAATGAGCGTTAATGCGACATGCTTACGGACAAAAATAAACCGGCTGCGACATTTACGTTTTGTCGAGCCGGTTTAATCAAATGCAATTGAGTTCGATAAAATTGCAGCTAAACGACTACGAATTTTTCATCGAATGCGTAGCCCGCGCCGCGCACGGTGCGGATGGGGTCCTTGGCGCGGCCCTTGTTGATGGCCTTGCGCAGGCGGCCCACATGAACGTCCACCGTGCGCTCGTCGACATAGACATCGGTGCCCCAGACGCCGTCGAGAAGCTGTTCGCGCGAATAGACGCGACCCGGATTGCCCATGAGATATTCGAGCAGGCGGTATTCGGTGGGACCGAGATGAACTTCCTTGCCTGAGCGGCGCACGCGATGGGTGGTCCGATCCAGCTCGATATCGCCGGCCTTGAGCACGGCGGCGATGAGCTGGGGGTTGGACCGGCGCAGGAGGGCGTTGATGCGGGCCATCAATTCAGGGAGCGAGAAGGGTTTGACGACGTAATCGTCGGCCCCGGTCGCCAGCCCCCGCACCCTCTCTTCTTCCTCGCCGCGGGCGGTGAGCATGATGATGGGGATGCGGGCGGTGTCGGTGCGGGCGCGGATGCGGCGGCAGATTTCGATGCCCGAGGTGCCCGGCAGCATCCAGTCAAGCAGGATGATATCAGGCGTGGTCTCGGCGATGCGCAGCATCGCTTCCTCGGAATCCTCGGCGGTGGCGACTGCGAAGTTTTCGGCCTCGAGATTGTAGCGCAGCAATTCGACGAGATCGGCTTCGTCCTCGACGACAAGAACCTGTGGCGTCATACGGTCAGCCCTTGATCTGCTCGCGCTTTACATCCTCGGCATCGGCGGTCAGTGACTTGCCGGTCGCGAGGAAATAAGCCTGTTCGGCAATGTTGGTGGAGTGATCGCCGACGCGTTCAAGGTTCTTGCCGCAGAACAGAAGATGCGTGCACATGGTGATGTTGCGCGGGTCTTCCATCATGTAGGTCAGAAGCTCGCGGAACAGCGACACATAGAGCGCATCGACTTCGGTATCGCGTTCGAAGACGTCGACGGCCATGTCCTTGTCGCGGGCGGCGAACGCATCGAGCGCCAGCTTGACCTGGCGCAGGGCCAGTTCGCCCATATGGCGCAATCCGTTCTTGAACTGAACGGACATGGCGAGCCCTTCGATCTGGGTCGAACGACGGGCGGTCGACTTGGCCATGTCGCCGATCCGCTCAAGATCGTTGGCGACGTGGATCGAGGCGATCACGAGGCGCAAATCCTGGGCCATGGGCTGGCGCCGCGCGATGATCGACACGGCCATGTCATCGACCTGGGTCTGCATCGCATCGATCTTCTTGTCGGCGGCGATGGTGGCGAGCGCAAGCTCGCTATCGGACCGGATCAGTGCCTCGGTGGCGTTGACGATGGCCTTTTCGACAAGGCCGCCCATTTCGGAAATGGTGCGCGCCAGTTCGGTCAATTCGTCTTCGTAGGAGGTTACGATGTGTTCTGTGGACGGGGGCATCTGACGTTCCTCCTCAGCCGATACGGCCAGTGATATAATCCTGCGTGCGCTTTTCCCGCGGATTGGTGAAAATCTCTTCGGTCGGACCTTCCTCGATCAGCTTGCCCAGGTGGAAGAAAGCCGTCTTCTGGCTGACACGGGCAGCCTGCTGCATGGAGTGGGTGACGATGACGATCGTATAATTGCTGCGCAGCTCGTCGATCAGTTCCTCGATGATCGCTGTGGCGATCGGATCGAGGGCCGAACAGGGCTCGTCCATCAGGATCACTTCGGGGCCCACCGCGATGGCGCGCGCGATGCACAGGCGCTGTTGCTGCCCGCCCGAGAGGCCGGTGCCGGGCTGGTGCAGCCGATCCTTGACCTCCTCGAACAGACCCGCCTTCTGGAGCGAAGTGATGACGATCTCCTCAAGGTCGGCCTTGTTGCGGGCCAGCCCGTGGATCTTGGGACCGTAGGCGACGTTTTCGAAGATCGACTTGGGGAACGGGTTGGGCTTTTGAAACACCATGCCGATCCGGGCACGCAGTTCGACGACGTCGAGGCTGGTATCATAGAGATTGTCGCCATCGAGCGAAATCTCGCCGGTCACGCGCGCGCCTTCGATGGTGTCGTTCATGCGGTTGATGCAGCGCAGGAACGTGGACTTGCCGCAGCCCGAGGGACCGATAAAGGCCGACACAGACTTTTCGGGGATATCGATGGAGACGTCGAACAACGCCTGCTTGTCGCCGTAGAACACCGAAACGTCCTTGGCCTTGAGGCGGGCGGGATGGGCGTTGGGGTCGGGCGTACGCACCGTCTGATGCACGCCAGCGGCTTCGGGTTGGGTCGCAGACATTTCTTGCGAACTCCTCGCGGTCACATTGATTGAGGTCATTGCTTACGCTCCAAACGGCTGCGCAGGAAAATTGCGATGGCGTTGAGCATGATCATCAGTGCCAGCAGAACCATGATGGCCGCCGATGTTCGCGCTTCGAAGAAATTGCGGTTCTCATTGCCCTGCCAGAGGAAGATCTGGACCGGCAGCGCCGTCGCCTGATCGACCGGGCTCGATGGGATCTGGGCGACGAAGGCGTTCATGCCGATCAGCAGCAGCGGAGCGGTTTCCCCCAGTGCCTGGGCAACCCCGATGATGGTCGCGGTCAGGATCGAGGGGAAGGTGACCGGCAGGATGTGGTGGAACACCATCTGGGTTCTGGATGCACCCATGCCGAGCGCCGCCTGACGCAGCGACTGGGGCACGCCCTTGAGGGCGGCGCGCGTCGCGATGATGATGGTTGGCAGGGTCATGAGCGTGAGCACCAGACCGCCGACCAGTGGAGCGGATAATGGCAGGCGGAAATAGTTGATGAACACCGCCGCGCCGAGCAGACCGAAGACGATGGAAGGCACCGCCGCGAGATTGTTGATGTTGACCTCGATCAAATCGGTCAGGCGCGATCTGGGTGCGAATTCCTCGAGATAGATGGCGCTGGACACCCCGATGGGCACCGCCAGGAGGATGACGATGAGCATCATATAGAGCGAACCCATGAACGCACCGGCCAGACCCGCCGAGGCCGGAGCGGCGCGGCTGTCCACATTGCTCAGGATCGACCAGGAGAAGCCCATGTGGATGGTGCCGTTCTCGTAAAGATAATCGGCAAGCTGGCGAGCGGGAGCAGAAAGCTGCTGCTGGGCATCGCCGAGGTCACGATTGATTGCGCCCTTGAGCCAGTTGTCCGCATTGGCCGAAGCGAGAAGCTCCACCGGCACGGTTCTACCCAGGAAATTGGTATTGCCCACGAACATTTCGCGCAGGCGGTGCCGCTCGCTGGTTTCGACGATCGAGAGCAATTGGCGCTGGTCGATCTCGATTTCGGGCGGGGTGACCCGCCGCACGGCGTCCTCGACGATCAGGTTCCAGTTGAGCATGGCCACCTGGCGTTCCCAGGCGAGGGTCGCGGCGCGGAAATCGGCATCCGATTGTCCTGCCTGGCGTTCCGGCGCGGGATCGACGTCGATCACTTCGGGGTCGAAGGTAACATCGAGGGTGATGTAAGACTGCTGAAAGGCCGGAATGCCCTTGGAGAGGATGGTGCCGAACAACACAGCCACGAAGCCGAGCGCGAGAAAGATGGCCAGAAGGCCCGCGCTGCGGAAGATCAACTCGGTGCGGTGACGGCGGTTCAGGCCCTTGTGGACCAGGGCGCGGCGATCGCGGGCAGTAGCGTCTTGCGATTTCGAAGCGATGTCGGACATCAGTCGTACTGCTCCCGGAAGCGGCGGACGATATAGAGCGCGACGACGTTGAGACACAGCGTCATCACAAAGAGGGTAAGACCGAGCGCGAAGGCCACCAGCGACTGCGGCCCGGTGAAGTCGGTATCGCCGGTGAGCTGGTTGACGATCGAAACGGTCACCGTCGAAGTCGGCTCGAACGGATTGGCGCGCAGCACGGGGCTGTTGCCGGCCGCAAGCACCACGATCATGGTTTCACCGATGGCGCGGGAAACCGCGAGCAGGAACGCGCCGACGATGCCCGGCAGCGCGGCTGGCAGCAGCACGCGGCGGATGGTTTCCGACTTGGTGGCGCCCAGACCGAACGAACCGTCGCGAAGCGAGACCGGCACCTGATTGAGGATGTCGTCGGAAAGCGAAGAGATGAAGGGGATGATCATCACCCCCATGACGAGGCCGGCCGTAAGGGCGCTGGTCCCGCGGATATCGACGCCGATAACGGCACCAAGGCCGGCAAGGAACGGGCCAACGGTGGTCAGCGCGAAAAAGCCGTAAACGATGGTGGGGATGCCCGCGAGGATTTCGACGATCGGCTTGACCACGGCCCGAACGCGAGGCGTGGCGTACTGGTTGAGATAGATCGCGGCCATAAGGCCGATGGGAAGCGCGACCAGCATTGCGATGACGGCAATCATCGTCGTGCCCCAGAGGAGCGGCAAAAGCCCGTAGCTCCCGCTGCCGCCACCGGTGGAGGAAAATACGGGGTTCCAAACGGTGCCGAAGAAGAAATCGAGCGGATTGACGAAGGTGAAGAAGCGGATGGCTTCCGTAACGAGCGAAGCGACGATGCCCACCGTCGTCAGGATCGCGATGGCCGAACAGGCGATCAGCAGCAGCGTTATGGCGCGCTCGACCTCGTTGCGGGCCCGCAGACGGGGCGTGATGCGACGGCGCGCGAAGAGCAGAGCCAGGATGGCACACCCGGCGGCGGCACCGATGACGATGAGCGTCACGATCAACTGGAAGCGCGCCAGCGCGTCGGCTGCGACCGCTTCATAGTCTGCAACCTCACCAGCGACCCCATAGCCGGAGGCCAGGGCGCGCACGCGGTTGGTGGCAGTGAAAAGCTGGTTGCCTCCCGCCGACACGATTTCGGCAGGCAGCAGGGAAGTGATGTAGTTGTTGATGACGGTGTTGCCGAACAGGGCCCACAGGCCCAGGATCAACACGGCTGGCGCAAGGGCCCAGATGGCCGTCAGCGCCCCGTGGTAGTGGAGGCGGGAGTGAAGCCGCCCCTCGCCGGCGACTGCGAGCGCCCGGCTGCGAGACCAGCCCACCTGATAGGCCAAGCCGAGGATGACGAGCAAGATGAGCGCGATCAGCAGGGAATTCAAATCGCCTATCCTTCAATCAAGGGTTGGGCCAAGCCGCAAAGGTCGCGCCCTTTAAGGGCGCGACCAGATTGTAGAGTAGGAGTCTTTATTCGCCAGCGAAAGAAGCGCGAACTTCTTCGGTGGTTTCGACCGGCTGCGGGATCAGACCAGCAGCTTCGAGCGTGCCGCCCGAGCCGATCATGGCGTCGGAAAGGAAGAACTCGACATATTCCTGGAGACCCGGAACGACGCCGATGTGCTCGCCCTTGACGTAGAAGAACAGTGGACGCGACACGGGATATTCGCCAGCAGCGATGGTTTCGAGCGTCGGCTCGACGCCGTCGATGGTGGCAACCTTGAGGGTGTCACGGTTCTGATCGTAGAAGGACAGACCGAACACGCCCATGGTGTTGGGATCGGCCTGGAGGCGGGCCAGAGTTTCGGTGTAGTCGCCAGCGATTTCGACGACGACGTCCTGACGGAGCGTGGTGCAAGCTTCTTCAGCAGCGCCTTCCGGCAGACCGACTGCTTCACAGCCAGCAGCGACGACGTTATCGTCGAACACTTCACGAGTGCCGTGGTTGGTGCCGGGGATCGCGAGGGCGATCGGCTGATCAGGAAGCGAACCGTCGATTTCCGACCAGTTGGTGTAGGGATTGGTGACGAGTTCGCCGTCGACGGGAACTTCGGCAGCAATAGCCTGGTAGATGTGGGCCGGCGTCAGGGCAAAATCGCCAGCGTCGGCGGACACGGCAAAGACGATACCGTCAAAGCCGAACTGAACTTCACGGACGTCTTCGACGCCAGCGGTGGTGCAGGCTTCGAGTTCGCCTTCACGGATGGGGCGCGAAGCATTGGCGATGTCGATGGTGTTGTCGCCGACGCCTTCACAGAACTGGCTGAAGCCACCACCGGTGCCGCCCGAACCGACGACCGGAGTGTTGAATTCGGGGAAAACGGCGCCGAACTCTTCGGCGACGATCGAGGCGAACGGCAGAACCGTCGAGGAGCCGGCAATCTGAATGGTGTCGCGGGTCTGAGCCTGAACGGCGGTAGCGCCGAAAGCGGCGACCACGGCAAGCGCGGCGCTGGCGTAAAGTGCGGTTTTCATGTCTCTGATCTTCCTTCGTGTCAGAAGCGTCCGGGCGTGAGCCCCCTGGGTCGGATGAGACCTGCCATCGTGGCGGCGCCATCTCGAAAACGGGGGCAACCTAGGACCTGCGGCTAAAGGTTATATGTCAATTTAATGACGTTTCGGTGACAGCGCAAGAGACTGATAACATTGCATAAATGAGAGAACCGGCTGTGGAAACAGCCGGCCGAAAAACACGTGTGACAATGGCCGCCAGGGCGCGCGCCCGCCTCTTGCCCCGTCGCAAAAGCGCTATCGGCGTTTTGCCGATAACACCCTAACGGGGCAGCAGAATTTCCACGCGCGTCCCCTCCCCCAGCCGCGAGCGGATCGAGAGCTGGCCGTGGTGACGGGCGACGATATGCTTGACGATGGCGAGCCCCAGGCCGGTGCCCTTCTTCTTGCGGTTCGCCTCCACCTCGACGCGGTAGAAGCGCTCGGTAAGGCGCGGCACGTGCTCCTCGGAAATCCCCGCCCCGAAATCGGTGACGGTGATGGCGTGGTGAGTGCCGTTGCGGCTGCCGCCGGCGATCAGCGCGATCTCGACCTTTCCCCCTTCGGCGCCGTATTTTATGGCGTTTTCGGCAAGATTTTCGACGACCTCGAACAACTCCTTCCGATCACCCATGACGGTGACGGTTTCCTCGGGCAATTGGAGATCGAGTTTGAGATTTTCGGCTTCGAGCTTGGGTTCGAGCCCCTCCGAGACCTCGCGCAACAGGAGGTTGAGATTGACCTCGGTGGTGGGCTTCACGTGTTGGCGCAATTCGATGCGCGAGAGGGAGAGCAGATCGTCGATCAACCCCGACATGCGCTCGGACTGCGAGCGCATGATGCCCAGGAACCGGCCGCGTGCGGCCTCGTCCTTGGCGGCGGGGCCTTGCAGCGTATCGATGAACCCCATGAGCGAGGTCAACGGCGTGCGCAGCTCGTGGCTGGCATTGGCGATGAAATCGGTCCGCATGCGATCGATGCGCTTCTGCTCGGTGAAATCATAGAGCGTAATGACGAGGAAAAAGCGCTCGGTTTCGTCGGGCGCATAGGGAACCAGCGAGGCGCGATACCAGGTGTCGTTGGGCACTGCGATATGGAGCCTGGTCGATTGGGGCAAGCCCGTTTCCACCGCCGCGTCGATAGCATCCACCAGATCGGGGTCGCGCAGGGTGAAGGCCAGCGGATCGCCCTGGCGGGCGCGTGGAAACTGGGCGGCGGCGGCGGCGTTGTGATAGATCAGGACCGCGCGTTCGTTGATGATGAGGCAGGGTTCGGTGAGCACATCGGCGAATTGTTCAACCGAGGGATCGAGCCCGAGCGGGAGTTCCGGGCTTTCCTCGTCCTCGACCTCTCCGGCCGAAAAACGGGCGGCGATGGCCGTGACCGCCGCGATGGCCGCAATGGCCAGGCCGGTTTCAACGAGCGCAAGGCGGCCAAAGACGGCCAGCACCACAACAACCAGAATGGCGCCACCGCCGGCAAGCAAGGGCGAGGCCCATACGGCCCGCCGACCTCCCTGAGGACGCGTGCTCACGCTTTGTCCAGTGCTCATTGAATAGGAATCATTGATCATGACAATGGCCATATCGTGCATGCATGACAATGGCATGATGTGACAAGGTTCTGCCGCACCATGACAAATTCGCCATGAAAGCCCGAAAGGAGGCGCCGATGAACGGGTTCGATCTGGAAAACCCAAAGCTGGACCGGAGCATCAAGGAGCGTGCGCTGGAAAGCGGGGGATATCCCTATGACGACACCCTGGATACCGACCGCTACGAAGCGCATCTGCGGGCGCTTCAGATCGAGCTGGTCAAGCTCCAGAGCCATCTGATCGCAACCGGGGAGCGGGTGCTGGCGCTGTTCGAGGGGCGCGACGCCGCCGGCAAGGGCGGCACCATCAAGCGGTTTCTCGAAAACCTCAACCCGCGCAATGCCCGCACCGTGGCGCTGCCCAAGCCCTCGGACCGGGAGGCGAGCCTTTGGTACTTCCAGCGCTATGTGGCCAATCTGCCGGCGGGCGGGGAAATCGCGCTGTTCGACCGCTCCTGGTACAACCGGGCCGTGGTGGAGCCCGTCATGGGGTTCTGCACGCCGAACGAAACCAGGACCTTTCTGCGTGAAGCGCCGGCGTTCGAGCGGATCATCGGGCAGGATGGCATGCATTTTTTCAAGTTCTGGCTGGAAATCGGCCGGGAAATGCAGCTCAAGCGGTTTCACGAGCGGCGGCACGATCCGGTGAAGGTCTGGAAACTGTCTCCTGTGGATATGAAGGCGCTCGAAAAATGGGACGAATATACCGCTGCCCGCAACGAGATGTTCATCGCTACCGACACTCCCGATACGCCCTGGACGGTGATCCGGGCCAATGACAAGAAGCGGGCGCGGATCGCGGCGATCCAGTCGGTGCTCTGGCCTATCGCTTATGAGGACAAGGATTTTTCGGCGATCGGGGAAATCGACCACAGGATCGTCATGTCGCCAGAGGCCTTTCTCGCGAGCGCCGGATAGGGTATGGGCGCGGGGCATGTCGCATGAGGAGGCCAGAATGGGCAAAAGAGCCGTTTCCATCGGGGAAGCGATGATCGAAATGAGCGGAGGCGCGGGCGGCAATTACCGGCTCGGGTTCGCCGGCGATACGCTCAACACCGCCTATTACCTCAATGCCCTTTTGGAGCCGGACTGGTCGGTGGGTTATTTTACGGCCGTCGGGGACGATCTCTATTCGCGCCAGATGATCGATTTCATCGCCGGCACCGGGATCGATACGCAATCGATCGCCACGATTTCGGGCAAGCGAGCCGGGCTTTACATGATCCATCAGGCCGATGGCGACCGGCATTTCACCTATTGGCGGGACAGTTCGGCGGCCAAGCTTCTGGCCGAGGATGCCGCCGCGCTAGAGGCCGCGCTGGCCGGGGCCGATCTCATTTATTTTTCCGGCATCACGCTTGCGATCCTCGCCGAACCGGCGCGCCAGCGGCTGATCGCGGCGATCGGGGAGCGGCGCGGGGCCGGCGCGAAGGTGGCGTTCGATCCCAATATCCGGCCCGCGCTGTGGCCCGACAAGGAGAGCGTCGCCAAGGCTTTGACGGCGGCGGCGAAGGTTTCGAGCATTGTCTTGCCGACCCATGCCGATGAAGTGCCCTATTTCGGCGACGCCGATGCGCGGGCGACGGCGGACCGGTATCTGGCAGCAGGCTGCGAGGAAGTGGTGGTCAAGAACGGGGGCGACCCGGCGCTCGTGGTCACGCGCGAGGGCTCCTGGGACGTGGGCGCCCGCCGGGTAGAAACCGTTGTGGATGCGACGGGTGCGGGCGACAGCTTCAACGGCGCCTATCTCGCGGCCCGGCTGGCCGGCACGCCGCCGATGGAGGCAGCCGAGGCCGGGCATGCGACGGCCTCCATCGTCATCGGGCATCACGGGGCGCTGGCGCCGAAAGAGGCTCTTTCCTAATGCTTTGAGCTCTTTTCGAACCCCCGGCGGATGGCGCGGAGGCCCAGGAATACGGCAACCAGGGCGAGCGGGGAGAGGATCGAAATCACCAGCGTCTTGTTCCAGCCCGTCGCTTCGAGCGGGCCGGCCAGGGCGTAGCCCAGGATGCCGATCAGATAGTAGGTGATGGCGATCGTGGAGAGCCCTTCAACGGTGTGCTGGAGCCGGAACTGGCTGCGCGCCGTCTCGGCGATGGTATCGAGCACCGATTTGTTCTGGATCTGCATATCGAGGCTGATGCGCACGTTGAGCAGTTCCACGGCGCGTTCGAGCTTTTGCGACAGGACCACGAGGCGCTTGTCCATGGCCTCGCACGTGGCCAGCGCCGGCTCGACCCGGTTGCCGATGAAGCTCGAAAGCGAAGATCCCTGCCCCAGCGTTTCCTCGCGCAGCTTTTCAAGCCGGCGCTTGAGGATGGCGCCATAGGCGTAGGCGGCGGCGAAACGGTAGTTGAGCTGCTCGGAAATCTGGCCCGAGCGCACCGAGAGATCGTGGAGCTTCTTGAGCCGATCCTGTACGGCCTCGGTGGTTTCGACCTCCGAGAGGTCGGTCATTACATCGGTCAATTCCATCTCGACGGCGCGCAGGGCCGGGCCGGTCTGGCGGGCCAGCGGCAGGGCCAAAAGCGCCATAGTGCGATAGGTCTCGACCTCCAGAATCCGGCGCAGCGTGATCGCCCGGCGCAGGGGCGAGAGCTTGCCGGCGGCAAATTCGAAGCGGATGAACTTGTCTGCATCGGGCACGAAATCGGCGGCGAGCTGGGCGTTGCCGTATTCGATGGAAACCAGGCACAGGCTGGTGGGATTGAACGAGGGCAGCACGCGTTCCGGCAGGACCGGCTCGTCCATCATGTCGACGCGCATGGCGCCCACCAGCCGGGCTTCGTCCAAGGCTTCGAGGCCGATGTCGTCGGGCCAGTTCACAGTGTCGTCGAGCGCCGAATACCAGGTGATGGTGATGAATTCGGTGTGGAATTCCCAACTCACCACCCGGTCAGGCGTCGAGAACTGGTATTGCCGGCTTCCCTCGTCACTCAGGGCATAACCCTTTGCCGCTGAAAAATCGCGGAACTGAGAAATCGCCGCCCCCATGGCGCCCGAACGGGTGGGCACGGCCAGCACCAACCGGCGCACGCGCATGTTGGGGGCGACCAGTTCGACCGGGCGGGCGTGCAGTTCGGCCAGAACCGCGTCACGATAGGGGTGTTCGGCGATGGGTGCGGTGCTCGTCATCAAAAAGCTCCGGGAGGGTAAGGCTTCTTTTAGCGCCGGAAAGTTTGGCAACCCATTCGCCTTTCGTGCGGTGCGCGCTTTTGCCCCGCTTAATAGGCCTGCCCCTCGCGCTCCTTCATATAGGCGATCTCCTCGGGGGTGGAGGTTCGCCCCAATGCCGCGTTGCGGAAAGGGAAGCGACCGAAGCGGGAGATGGTATCGTGGTGCTCGAGGGCATAAGGCAGGTATTGGTCATCGCCCAGCGACTGGAACAGCCGCACCGATTCCTCCTGGATCACCGGCGATTCCGAATGCTCGAAGGGCATGAAGACGAAGAGCTTTTCAGGGATGGTGAGGTCGGCGTCGAGCCCGCCGTAAACGATCTCCTGGGCGAGTGCCAGCGCCATGGGATCGGCGGCGAAGGCCTTGGCATCGCCCCGGTGGAGTTGGCGGGAGAGCTGGTCGAGAAGGATGATTTCGGCAACCCGGCCCCGGGCGGTCTGCCGCCATGGCCAGAGTTCGCCGCGCACGGCCCTCGCGTGGACATCGCCCAGACGCGCTGCGCAGCGGGCATCGAATTCGAGATCGCCGGAATACCAATCGGTCGGCCCGTGTTCGACGAACCAGAAATCGAGGACGTCTTCAGCCTGCATCGCGCTCTCCAATTCCGCTTTTGTTCACATTTTGGGTTTCGCGAGCCGGCCGGCGCCGCGATACTGGCGGGAAAGTGATTCCCTTTATCGACTTTTCCGGAGTGTGTCGCACAAATGGTGGTCTGGTCCAGCCAGCAGGATGAGGCCTTGAAGGCCGTTGCCGCGTGGCTCAAGGATGAGAACGGCCCGCAGGTGTTTCGCCTGTTCGGCTGGGCGGGGACGGGCAAATCGACCCTGGCCCGACATCTGGCCAAGGATGTGGAGACGGTGAAATACGCCGCCTTCACCGGCAAAGCGGCGCTGGTGATGCGCAAGCGCGGATGCAAGGGCGCCTCGACCATCCATTCGCTGATCTACACCCGGGTGAGCGAAAAGGAGGGCGAGCCGCGTTTCGTGCTCGATCCGGAATCGGCGGCGGGGGAAGCCGATCTGATCGTCATCGACGAGGTTTCGATGGTCGACGAGGTGCTGGGCACCGACCTTCTGAGTTTCGGGACCAAGGTGCTGGTGCTGGGCGATCCGTTCCAATTGCCGCCGGTGCAGGGCGAGGGTTTCTTCACAGCCCAGGAACCGGACGTGATGCTGACGGAAATCCACCGGCAGGCGCAGGACAATCCGATCGTGAAACTCTCGCTCGATATCCGCGAGGGGCGCGGGCTGGACTATGGCACCTATGGCGAGAGCAAGGTGGTTTCGCGCCGCGAGGTGGACCAGTCCGAGGTGCTGGGCGCCGATCAGGTGCTGGTGGGGCGCAACAAGACGCGGCTGCACTACAACAATCGCATCCGCGAGCTTCGGGGGCTGCCGGCCGATATCCCCGTCAAGGGCGACAGGCTGGTGTGCCTGAGGAACAATCCGCAAAAACGGCTGCTCAACGGGCAGATCTGGACGCTGAGCGACATTCGGAAGCGGGCGGGCGGCACGCTGGAGATGACAATCGACCCCGAGGAGGCCGATCGCACTTCGGTGCAGACCAAGGTGCGGGCGCATCAGAGCTTTTTCACCGGCGAAGACGCGGAAATGAGCTGGCAGTTGCGCCGGCAGTATGACGAATTCACCTATGGCTATTGTCTCACCGTGCACAAGGCGCAGGGCAGCCAGTGGGACAATGTTTATCTGTTCGACGAGAGCTTCGTGTTCCGTGAAGAGGCGCAGCGGTGGCTCTATACGGGGATAACCCGGGCGGCGGAGCGGATCACGGTGGTGCGGTAGGGCGCTGTTCCGGAGGCAGGCGCAGGCTCCGCACGCGGTGCCCGCTGCGGTTGTGAACGATTTGTAGACGGCATGGGGCGATG
>NZ_JBAFXA010000010.1:0-181038 GCF_036662815.1 Pelagibacterium mangrovi
ACCGGAAATCCGTCGATGACCACCCTTCAGCTACACCACCAGTTGGGACACGACCGGTTTCGGAACAGCACAATAGGTCATCTGGTGTCTTCAATGGGGTCGGTAGCCCCCTGCCCCTTTGGCGATCTTTGATGTCCACGGCCGTAGGGCCCGTTGCTCAACCGTTCCTCTGCCGGCCACTTTGGCCATAGGAGAAACGTAATGGGTATCTCACAGTATGATCCTGCTGCGGCAGGGAGGCCAGCTTGGAACGCCGGCAAACAGGTCGGCGCAAAACGCGCTCTAAAGATCAAACAGGTATGGTCGATCCGCTTCTTCCTCGACCGCGAAGGTCGAATGCGAGATCGAGCGCTCTTTGATCTGGCGATCGACAGCAAACTACGGGGATGCGATCTGGTGAAGATCAAGATCGGCACACTCGTGGCTGGCCCGACAATCCGTTCTAGATCGATGGTCATCCAGCAGAAGACGGGCAGACCTGTTCAGTTTGAGATCACCTCAGACACAAGAACCAGCCTGCTGGCTTGGTTGGAGCGACGAGGCGGCACGGTCGATGACTTTGCGTTCCCGAGCCGCGTCGATGCTGATCGCCACCTGAGCACGCGTCAGTACGCGCGCCTGGTAGACGAATGGGTCACCGCCATCGGTCTGACACCGCAGGAATATGGCACCCATTCGCTGCGCCGAACCAAGGCGTCGATCATCTACAAGGCCACAGGCAATTTGAGAGCCATTCAGATATTGCTCGGGCATAGCAAGATAGAGAACACCGTGCGGTACCTGGGTGTCGACGTAGACGATGCACTCTCGCTGTCTGAGGCAACGGAGATTTAAGCCCTGCGGCTTTGCCCATTCTGGGCAGAGCCGCTACATGCCCCTGCCCTGCCCGTCTTCACTGCGCGCCCCCATTCCAGTCGTTCGACGAGCCTTGCAAGTTTGCCGAAAGCGGACATTCCACTGTGATGGGCGATCCGTCGAATGTGAGATGCGATGCGGACGGTTTGTCTTGCGTCAAGGATCGTTGAAATAGGACGATGCGTCCGTTCGACTTGCTGAGGTATCAGTCCGACCCGACCGAATTTCACCCGGTGGCTTGAGGGGTGGCGGCAGCTGTTCGTTCACGGGGCGGCGAGGTTTTGTAAGTCCCTCGGACAGGTTAAGTGAATGGCCTGTGCACAACAGGTCAATGACTAGGGCCTGTTTGTAGCGCAGGCCGAATGGGCGAAAATTTCCAGCGGCAGGTTGTTGCGGATAGTGAGGTGGGTGCCGTTGAAAGCTTGGCCGCGACCTAGACGGCGAAATCAAAATCGCCGGATTGTCCTGGTTGTTAAGGATATCGAGCAGGTCGGAACCATCGAGCGCTGAGGGATCGGTGGTCAGCAAGATAAAGCCGACATCGCCGCGCGCCGAGCCGATGATCATGCGCTGCTCATCGGGAACCAGATGTACCGATGACTCCATGCCCATGCGCAGCAGGCGGATATGTGTATCGAGCGCACTGCCCTGTGAGAGCTGATCGGCCGGCAGGACGCACAGGTGTCGAGCGGTCGCGATGACATCGAGCGCCGCGGCGAAGGCGGCAATATCGAGATCGGACGCTGCGTCAGCGAGAGCTGTCGTCAGGGTTTCCTTCATCGCCATGGCGAGTTCGGAGAAGGAATCAGTGTGGGTCACCGAATTGGCCATAAAACGCGCGTTGACGGCCAGGTTTTGCGCTAGGCAGAGCTTAAATTCGCGCAGCTCGGCCACAAGGCCGGCTTCGGCAGTTCCGACGTCGATGTCATCACCTATGTGGGCGCCGACGACATGGAATTCGGTCGCCTGCAGGTCCAACTCGTGGCCGACCATTTCAAGGGTGAACCGGTCAAAGTGGCCTATGTCATGGGCCCGCTATCGAGCCCGGCACAGGTTCTGCGCGCCCAGGGCTGAGACGAGGCCATGGCCCTCCACCCCGAGATCACTGAGATCGCCTGCGTGTCCGACGACTTCGACAGTGCCAAGGGTCTGGCCGTGGTGCAAGATCTGCTAAGCCGCTTCCCGTCCGGTGAAATCGACGCCATCGTCATGCAGGGACCAGAAGGCGGTGCCGCCGTCGAAAACACCCTGCGCAACCAGCGCACCGATGTCGTCGTCTTCTTCTCAGGCGACTATCCGGCCGATAACCGCCAGTTCATCTATGATGGCAAGATTGCCGGCACCGTGAACCAAGACCCTTATCCCCAGGCGTTCCACGCCATGGAAACGTCAGAATGTGGTTCACCATCGCGACCGTCGATAGTTCAGTCATTAAAGCGTTTCTTTCACGCGACGCTCGCCAGCTTGCCACGTGCACTGTGGAAGTCAGGTGTGAAAGGGTCTACATTTTCCTTGAGGGCGTTGTGTACCGCGATAACGCGGTCGCGAAAGAAATTGCCTTATGCTGGCTCAGATGTAGGCCAGCAATTTGGATGCAAAACTCGGTCTTTTCGAGCTTGTCCATGACCGGGCCTTTCACCTCCGACAGATGCAGGCGAATACCCACCTCGGCCAGCCGGTGATGGATGACCTCGAGGCTTTCGAGCGCCGACATGTCGATGGTGTTGACGGCCGAACACATGAGGATGAGATCGGTCGTATCAGGATTTTCGGCGATCTGCGCCAGGACCAGATCTTCAAGGTAGCGCGCATTGGCGAAATAGAGGCTTTCGTCCACTCGGATGGAGAGGATGCCGGGTACGGTCTCGACCTCGTGCCGCTTGACGTTGCGGTAATGCTCGGTGCCCGGAACTTGCCCCACAACGGCGGCATGGGGGACCGAAGATCGATAGAGGAAGATCAGGATGGACGCGCCCACACCCAGCGCTATGCCCGCTTCCACGCCAAACAGCAGTGTGCCCGCCGTGGTTATGGCAACGGCGCAAAAGTCGGCCCTGGAGTAGGACCAGGCGCGCTTGAAAATTGAAAAATCGACCAACGTCAAGACGGCAATGACGATCGTCGCCGACAGCGTCGCCTTGGGCAGGATCGCGAGGAACGGAGTCAGCATCAGCGTCGCCCCGGCGATGGCGACCGCAGTGAAGGCGCTCGCCGCAGGAGTGGCGGCGCCCGCGTCGAAATTGACGACCGAGCGGGCAAAGCCGCCGGTCACCGGATATCCCCCGCCCAGGGATGCGGCCATGTTGGAGGCGCCCAGACCGATCAGTTCCTGATTGGGCGTGATGCGCTCGCGCCGCTTTGCCGCCAGCGTCTGCGCCACGGAGATGGATTCGACGAACCCGACGATGGAGATGATCAGGGCCGGTACCGCCAGCTGGCCGATGACATCGAGATCAAATGCCGGCAGGCTCAGCATGGGCAGGCCCTGCGGCACGTCCCCCACCAGGGGCACGCCTTTTCCGCCCAGGTCCAGACCGACGGAGCAGGCCATGGTGAGGAACACGACCACCACCGGCCCGGCGCGCGCGATGACGGTTGCGGCGCCCATTGGAATGCCCCAGCGGGCCAGCCAGTTCTTGAGATCGAGGCGGATCCACAACAGCATGCCCAGCGCCGCAATCCCCACCGCAAATGTCCACCAGTTGATGGCATCGATATTGGCGCTGATCGACATGACCAGTTCGGGCATGGCATGGCCGTGAGTACTGATGCCGAGCAGGCCGCCGATCTGGCTGGTGGCGATAATCAGGCCGGAGGCCGTGATAAAGCCGGAGATCACCGGATGAGAGAGGAAGTTGGCGATGAAGCCGAGCCGGAACAGGCCCATGACAAGCAGCATCAGGCCAGAAAGCATGGCCAGCATGATGGCGGCGCTGGCATAGTCGAGGCTACCCTCGGCGGCGATGCGGCCCACCGCACTGGCGGTCATCAGCGAGACGACCGCCACCGGCCCGACTGCCAGTGCCGATGAGGTGCCGAAGATGGCATAGGCGATGAGCGGCAGGATGGAAGCGTAGAGCCCCATTTCGGGAGGCAGGCCCGCCAACAAGGCGTAAGCCAGCGACTGCGGGATCAGCATGATCGTGACAATGACGGCCGCGACGAGATCGCTGGCCAGCGTTCGACGGTTATAGTGCCGGCCCCAGGCGAGAATGGGCACCATCTTCGTCGCCCCGGCGACCAACGACCTCAAGTTCATTCGGACGACTTGCGCGCGAGACGCCGTGCCATTTCGGCGGCGGATTTCGCATAGGGATGGGGCGGCGTGTCGAAGGCACGAACCAGGCTCTCGTCGGGCGGCAAACCCAGGACGTCATAGAGCGCCGAGCGGCCGGCGCGATCATTCTCGGCCTCCTGAACAGCGTATTTGAGCACATCGTCGATCAGGTCGGCCGGCACGGCAATGGCGCCATCGCCATCGGCAACGACAAGATCGCCGGGCCTGATCGCGACACCCCCGATTTCGACGACCGCATCATGGTCACCGAATTCCACCCGGCCCTGATACATGGGCTGCACGATCCAGCGATACCAGCAGGGGAGAGCCTTCTGCAGCAATTGCTCGTCCGTATCGCGTGTACCGCCATTGGTCAGGACGCCTTTGACGCCGAGCGCCGACCAGATCATCGAATCGAGCGAGCCGACCGCGGGGGTCTTTTGCCCCATTGTATCGACAACCAGGAAGTCGCTCTCGCTCACCGACTGGCGGAGGGCGCTGACATCCCATAACTGGCGCGACCAGTATTCGAAGGCCCATTTGGTATAATCTTCGGGCGACAGTTCCGGAATGCGCCGTTGTGTAGGCACATGGCGATAGGTTCGGGCGAAGCCGGCGGCCTTGGTGCGCCAGAGCGGCCGGATATCGCTGTCCACGCTGCCGATATGGTGCATCCCGACCCAATCGAGTCCATCGCGGATATCGCAGACCCGCAGTTGCGCGACAATACCCAGTATGTCCTGGCGCCGGGCGGCATCCATGGCAATATCTCCATCTGTGAACGGCTATGGTCGAATTCTACTCTGGGTAGTGACAGGCAGCCGCGTGCGACACATCGGTTTCGAGAACAGGGGATTCGCTGGCGCACCGCGGTTGCGCTTTGTAGCATCGCGTGTGGAAGCGGCAGCCTGGCGGTACGGCCACGGGGCTGGGCAGATCACCCTGAAGAATGATGCGCTTGTCCAACGACCTCTCGAAGGGATTGTCCGAGGGAACCGCTGACAGCAAAGCCTTCGTATAAGGATGACGGGGATGCGCGAAGAGCGAGGCGCGGTCGGCTATTTCCACGATGCGCCCGAGATACATGACGCCGATGCGATCGGCCATGTATTTGACCACCGACATGTCATGCGAAATGAACAGGAAGGACAGCCCCCGCTCCCGCTGCAGCGACTTGAGCAGATTGAGCACCTGCGCCTGGATCGACACGTCGAGTGCTGACACCGGTTCATCGAGAATGATGAGGCGCGGCTCGAGCGCGAGGGCGCGCGCTATGCCGATGCGCTGGCGCTGGCCGCCTGAAAACTGGCCCGGGGTGCGCATCGCGTGATCGGGCGCCAAGCCCACTTGCGTGAGCAGGTCATTAACCCGACGGCGCAGCGCGTCGCCGCTGGCCACCCCGTGGATGACGAGGGGCTCGGCGACGATGTCGAACACTGTCATGCGCCGGTTCAGCGAGGAGAACGGGTCCTGGAACACTATCTGCACATTGCGGCACAGATCGGCGTCCGCCTTGCGGCTGGCTTCGGTAATATCCCGGCCTTCAAACGTGATCTTGCCGAAGCTGGGTTTTTCGAGACCCACCAGCATCGAGCTGACGGTTGATTTGCCACAGCCCGATTCACCGACAAGCCCAAAGGTTTCGCCACGCTGGATATCGAAATCAACGCCGTCGACGGCCTTGATCTGGCCGCTCACACGCTGAAGCACGCCGGTGCGAACCGGGAAGTGCTTGCCCAGGCCGGATACACGCAGGACCGGGTCCGATGGTGAAGCACTCATCATCATACTCGTCCTTCCTCAAAAATCCTGCTCACGAGTTCTTCGGCAAAGTGACAGGCAGAACGCTGACTCCCGGAAATGGGGCGCAGGCGCGGTTCGGATTCCACGCATTGCGGGCGACCGCCCGAATGCGTGCAGCGCGGCCGGAAGCTGCAACCGGGCGGCAGGTTGTTCAGCCGGGGTGGCTCGCCACCAAGCGCGACGAGGTCTTCGGCGGGCGACATGGACGGTCGCGGCACGCTCGCCATCAGCGCGCGCGTATAGGGATGGCGCGGCTGACCGAGCACATCGAAGACCGACCCTTCCTCCACGATCTGACCGGCATACATCACGAGCACCCGATCGGCGGTTTCCGCAACCAATCCGATATCGTGGGTGATGAGCAGCAGAGCGGCGCCACTCTCGGCAACGGAGGCGCGCATGACATCCATGACCTGCGCCTGGATGGTGACGTCGAGCGCCGTCGTCGGCTCATCGGCGATGATCAGGCGCGGGCCGTTGGCTACTGCCATGGCGATGAGAATGCGCTGGCGCATGCCGCCTGAAAGCTGGTGGGGATAGGCACTGAGCCTTTGCCGCGGTGCGGGAATGCCGACGCGTTTGAGGATATCCTCGGCCATGTCGTCGAGTTCGCGCCGCCCCAGACCCTTGCGATGCGCAGCGATCACTTCCCTGATCTGTTCACCGATGGTGAGGACAGGGTTGAGCGAGGTCATGGGATCCTGAAAGACCATCGCCACCTGATCGCCGCGCAGGCCGGCAAGCTTGCGCTCTGAAAGACCGGTAACATCAACATCGCCGATCGTGACGCGGCCCCGCGTGACGTTGACGGGCGCAGTGTGCAGCCCCATCAGCGCCAGAGCAGTAAGCGTCTTGCCGGACCCCGATTCACCGACGATGCATACGGTTTCGCCGGGCTGTACGACTAGGCTGACATCGCGCACGACGTCAAACCCCGTCTCGTCACCCCCGATACGGACGACCATGTTCTCGACGGCAATGGCTGGGGCAACGGCGGATTGTGCGTTCTGCATGCCCATCATTTTCCCCGCGTTGGATTGAGCGCCTTTTGCAGCGCGTCGGTGAAGAAGTTAAGCCCGAGCACCAGCACGAAGAGCATCAGGCCGGGGGCGATCGCATACATTGGCGCCATGCCGAGGAAGTCGCGACTCTTGTTGAGCATGGCGCCGAGCGAAGCCGTCGGGGCCTGCACGCCGAGGCCGAGGAAGGACAGCGACGCCTCCAGCAGCACCGCATGGCCCACAGCGGCCGAAATCTGGGTGATCACCACGCCCACGGAATTGGGCATGATATGCACGAACAGAATGCGGCGCAGGGAGGCGCCCTGCACCAGGGCGGCCTTCACATAGTCGAGCTGGTGCTCGCGCAGCGCAGCCGAGCGCATCAATCTGGCAAAGACCGGAATGTTGATGACGGCGATGGCGACACAGACCTGAAACAGGCCCGGCCCTAGGACGGCCACGGCCACGATGCCCAGTAGAATGCCAGGATAGGCGAGAATGACGTCACAGGTCCGCATGACCACGGCATCCAGCCGCCCGCCCAGAACGGCGGAAACCATGCCGAGAATGACGCCTATCGCCGCGCCCACGGTGACGCTGGCGACACCAGCCATGAGCGAAGTGCGGGTGCCATGGATAAGCCGGCTCAACAGATCGCGGGACAGTTCGTCGGTGCCCAGAATGTGCCCTGAATCACCCGGCATGACCAGCCGCAGGCCGGAGAACTGGGTGTTGGGATCGAACGGAGAAATCCAGGGCGCCAGCACACCGATGGCGCAGATCAGCAGCAGCAGAACCGCGCCGAGCAGACCGGTGGCGCTGCCGAACAAGAGACCTTGGGTCTTGGCCCAGATCTCCGCCCACCGTGTTGTGGTCAAGGCGCTCATTTGCCGTTCTCCATGGCGGTGCGGATACGCGGATCGAGCACCGCGTAGAGCAGATCGATGATCAGGTTTATGACCAGGAAGAAAACGACCAGGAGCACCAGAATGGCCTGCACGACACCGTAGTCGCGATTAAGGATGGACTGGACCAGCAGCCTGCCGATACCCGGCCAGGCAAAGAGCGATTCAATCACTACGGCGCCGCCCAGCATGCGGCCGAAGATGATGCCCATCATGGTGACGACCGGTACGAGCGAGTTGCGCAACACGTGGTTGACGATGATGCGGCCCGGCAGAAGGCCCTTGGCCCTGGCGGTGCGAATGAAGTTCTCGTCCAGCGTTTCGATGGCGGCACTGCGGGTGAAGCGCGCAAGAATAGCGGTTCCTGTCAGTGCTAGGGTGGCTGCGGGAAGAATGAGCGAACGCACGAGCATGCCGATATCGCTGAACGAGCCATCGGCGCCACCAGCGGGCAGCCAGCCCAGGCTCACGGCAAAGATCATGATTGCAATCATGCCGAACCAGAAGTCGGGTGTGGCAATCGCGACGGCGGACCCGGTCGAGACAATCCAGTCCGGCCATTTGCCATTGCGCATGCCGGCAATCAGCCCGGCGGGAACACCGATGAGCACGGCGATGCACAGCGCGGTTGTTGCCAGAAGCAGGGAATTGGGAATGCGGCTGGCGATCAGGCCGGCAATATCGACATTGTAGATGTAGGAAATGCCGAGCTGACCCTGCACGAGCTGCCACAGCCAGAACAGATACTGCAGTGGCAGGGGCTGATCGAGGCCATAAGCCTCACGAATGGCCGCCAGCGTTTCCGGACCGGCATCCGGTCCGGCGATGACATCGACGACGTCGCCCGGCAGGGCGCGGACAATGACGAACACCACGATGCTTGAAACCAGCAAGACCGGCAGCCATTGCAGCAATCGACGCAAGATGAATGTGGTCATCGTCCGAACCCCTTACTTCAGCGTGGCGGTCGCCAGGATCGGCATGCCGTCGAGATTGAAGCTGACATTCTCGACGCGCTCGGACGACGCCCAGCGGATCGGCAGGCTGACGACCGGCAGTATCCAGGCTTCGGACAGCATGAAGTCGTTAATGCGCGTCCAGGCGTCGGCCACCTCGTCGGGCGCGGCATTGCCGGTCACGATGCCCACATCGGTGGCGTATTGCTCCGAAGCGATGCCGGAGAAATTGTTCGCCGGACGGAAAGGAACGATCGTGAGCAACATGGCTTCGGCCGAGCGGCCGCCGCGCGCGAAAGTGTGCGATTCCAGCTCGAAATCGCTATCGCGGTAGCGCTGGGTGGCAGCGGCCTCGGAGAGATCGACAATGCGCGTGGGAATGCCGATTTCGCCCAGGGAATACTGCACGATCTGCGCCATGCCGCCCAGTTCGGGCACGGCGGGAGCAAAGGTCATGAACTCGACCTCGGTACCCGCGAGGCCATGTTCCTCGACCAGGGCACGGGCCGCTTCGAGATCGTAACGGCATGCGTCCTCGTAGCCGGCAACACGGTCAATTTCACGTTCCGCCCATGGCAGGCACTTGAGCACGCCACCCTCGCCAATCACGTCCGAAGCGATACGAATACGGTCGATGGCCAGGTTGATGGCCTGCCGCAGATGCGGATTGGCGGTCGGGCCGTCCTTGACGTTCATCAGCAGGTCGAGCACGCGACCCTCCGGTGCTGCGATGCCGGTGACGACACCGTTGACATTGGCCAACTGGTCGATGGTCTCGCGGCTGGCGACGGGAAGGAAATCCAGAGCGCCGCTCTGCAGCTGGGCCACCGCGGTCTGGGCATCGGGCACGATGCGAATGTCGACGCCGTCAGCATCTGGGGCTTCGCCCCAGTAGTTCTCGTTGCGAACAAAGCGCGTCATCCGGCCCGGCTCGTGATTTTCGAGGCGGTAGGGGCCGGTGCCGTTGCCACTGGTGGCAATGGCGTCGGGATTGGCGGAGTCGATGATGAACACCAGGTCGAGCAGATCGAGAATGGCGGCCTGACTACCGTTGACTGTCAGTACGACCTGCCGGTCATCCGGGGCCTCGACGCTGGCGATGAGGCGGGCGAGCGGCAGCACGTTGGCGCCGACTTCAGGCGTGGCAGCGTATTCGAGGCTGAAGACGACGTCGGCCGCGGTCATTGGCCGGCCATCGTGGAAAGTAACGCCATCGCGCAGTTGAATGGTCAGCGTCTTGCCATCCTCGGACCAATCGAGGCTCTCCGCCAGTTCGAGCTGGAACGAGCCATCCGGCATCAGCCGGCCAAGCGAATTGTAGAGCAAAAAGGTGGATGTGTAGGAGCCGATGCGCAACTGCGTCGGATCGAAGGATGTGAGGTCCACCGACTGGCCGACGCGCAGGATGTCTTCCTGGGCGACGGCCAGCATGGGCGTTGCGACAGTCAGTGTGGCGCCCAGCGCCAGAGCGACTATGGATGTTTTGATGGTCATAGGGTTCCTCTCCTCCTTGCCGCAGTACGCGCTGCGGACGATCTGTGGTCAGTACGGAACTAGTGGGCGGCGATTTCGCGGATGATCTCGCTGCGCTTGGCGTGGTTGTTGGCGAGCGCCGAGTAGATGCCCTTGGCCGTTTCCTCGAGCGAGCGGCTGCAGACGCTGATTGCCGTATTGGCCTTGGTGGCGCGATCCAGCGTTTCGATCCAATCGGCAGGAATGCCATCCATGCCTGACAGCGCGCCGGACAGGCCTGCGGCAATGGCAGTGGTGCAGTCGGTATCGCGGGCGAAGTTGACGCCGTGCAGGATGGACTCGCGTGCATCGCCCCGCGTCAGGATGGTGATCGCCATGCCGCGCGAAACGACCTCTTCCCCCGAGCTTTTCAGCTCACCGTAGCGATAGATGAAGAAGTCATTGATCTTGCGCCGTGCGTCCTTGATGTCTTCCGCCTGTTCGGCAATCGAGAACACGGCTTCGAAATCGGCACGCACGAAGCGATCGAGATGATCGAGCGCGACGCGCAGGGCGCTTTCAACACTTGCCGATGGTCGCATGGCCTCTGCCAGCGCGCCGGCATAGGCAGCCGCCACCTGGAGGCCCGTACCGTGCTGCTGGTGATAGATCGAGCCGATCTGGTACACGTCATCGATGGCCTGAGCCGGATCGCCGGCATTGACCAGGCCGATCGGGTGGCAGGACCGCGCGAAGGTAACGATCTGCGGCCACAGGCTGAACAGGCCAATATGGCTGGGATGCATTCCGGCCTTGAGCATCTCGTAATAGGGCTTGTCGCTGTAGTGCAGCGAATAGCCAAAATGCTCGTCGCGGATGTTGCGCAGCCAGCTCTGGGCCAGATCGTGGATATTGATGCGATCGTTCTTCTGGATGATCGCATCGGCAATCAGCTTCTGACGCTCGATGCCGTCTTCGGTCGAGCCCGCGGGAAATTCGTACTGCTTCTTGAGCGTCAGCGGCCCATGCGGCCAGCGGAATTCCTTGGCGTTCTGAGTGATGCCACGCATTTCGTCAAGGAAGCCGTAGCGGCGTTCGCTCTCCTCGATGGGCAGGTGTTCGGTCGGCATGGACATTGACGAGCCGATGCGCGAGCCGGCAATGGAGCCGAAAATCTTGCTGTATGTGGTAGCGGCCATTTTACGCGTTCTCCGTCCTAAAAGTTGCTTTCCATTTCGCCGAGCTTCCTGACACGGCGCCGGAACTCTGGCGCCGTGCTGAACTCGGCCCGCAGGAAGGTCTGGACCATTTCCTCGGCGATAGTGCGCCCGATGATCTGCGCGCCCATGCACATGACATTGACATCGTCATGCTCGACGCATTGGCGGGCTGTGTAGACGTCGTGGCAAACCGAAGCTCGGATGTCCCTGACCTTGTTGCAGGCGATGGCGGCCCCGACGCCTGTGCCACAGACCATGATGGCGCGTTCGACCTTGCCGTCATTGATGGCCTTGCAGACCGCCGCAGCGATATCGGGGAAATCCACCGGCTGATCGTCGTAGCTTCCCAGATCGAGCACATCGTGCCCCTGGTCCGTGAGCCATGCCACGATGTGGGGCTTCAGAGAGAAGCCCGCGTGATCTCCGCCGATCGCAATTTTCATTCGCCTGTCCAATGACCTGACCCTAGTCCCGTTAGTGCTTCGATGATCTGTGACCGCTCCGGAAACGAACCGGATGCGCCCTCTTTTAGGGTGGAAAGCGAGGCGGCAACCGCGCCAAAGGCGACCGCGTTCGGCACGTCGCCGCGCTCAAGAAAGATGGTGGCGAAAGCCCCCGCGAACATGTCGCCCGCGCCGGTCGTGTCCAGAGGCTCCACCGCAATTGTGGGAATGCGGCGCGCCCCTTCCGGGCCGACGACCAGAACGCCGTCGCGGCCCAGCTTGGCCAGCACATGCCCCACACCCTTGTCGCGCAAAGCCATAGCCGCCCGCTCGACAGCGGCGAGATCGGCTGTCGGCATACCCGTCAGTTCGGAAAGCTCCACCCGGTTGGGCGTGACGAAGGCGACATCGCGCAACCAAGACAGACGCACGACGCCGGCGGGTGCGGGATCGAGCAGCACTGGAACACCGGCATCTTTCGCCAGGGCGATGGCATGTTCGGTCGTATCTGCGGGCAGTTCACCCTGCACGAGCAGCAGGCCAGCGCGCTGCAGTGCCGCCGGCACGCCGGAAAGGTGTCCGATATCGACCCTGGCATTGGCGCCACTGCTCACGAGAATCGTATTCTCGCCATCGGGATAGCTCATGACCGTGGCCTGGCCAGTCGCCACATCGGGCAGGACGGCGATATCCGCGCAGCCGATGCCAGCGGAACGCAGGCTGTCGAGCAGTGCCCGGCCGGGCGCATCGTCGCCGATTGCGCCGACCATGGTCATCACACCCCCGGCCCGCGCCGCTGCCATGGCCTGGTTTGCGCCCTTGCCGCCCGCCGCAACGAAACTGTCGAGCACCAGCATGGTCTCGCCAGGCAAAGGCGCACGACCCAGCCTCAGAAAGACATCCTGATTGAGGCTGCCGATGACCAGAATAGTGCCGGTCATGGCTTTCCAGGCGCCCAGTCCTTGTCGGCACCAATGGTGAAGTGCTGGCGCAGGGCCAGATCGGCGGCGTCGGGCACACCTGCCCGAAGCACGGCGATGAGATCGCGATGCGCATCGACCATGCTTTGAACGGCTGAGTCCGCGTTGATTTTCAGCCGGCGATCGACATGCGAGCGCATGAGCAGGTCCGAGATGACGGCATAAATACTGATCAGCGCCTGCGACCGGCTCGCCTGCACAATGGTGCGATGAAACTCGAAATCGGCCCGAGCACCTTCCACCGCATCGCCCAGCGTGCGCTCTATCATCGCCAGTCTGGCTTCGAGCTGCATGAAATCCGCGGCGGTGGCGAAACGGCAGGCCAGGCGGATGGCCTGACATTCGATGGCAATACGAGCCTGGATGACATCCTCGATGATCTGGGAATGCGGCGCCAGACCGATGCTGAAGAACTCACCCAGGGTCTGCGAGTTCGGCCGCCGGACCATGGTGCCAACGCCGTGCAGGACCTCAACGACCCCGATGATGGCCAGCGCCCGCAGCGCTTCGCGCACCACAGGGCGGCTCACACCGAGCGCAATGGCAAGATCGCGCTCGGGCAGAAGCATGTCGCCTTCATTCAGCGCGCCGGAGATGAGTTGGTCCTTGATGAAGGAAACAACTTTTTCGTAGCCCGACGAGGACGTGATTTCTGCGCGGCTGATGGACTTTGTCATGCTCATACACTGGTCATATCATGGTCATACCAATGAGTCAAGGCCGTGGTATGACCACTGGCCGCGCCATTCATTTAGGCGGTCAAGTCGCAACTGTGAACTGCTGCTTGGGCATCCGCCTGAAGCGCGCGATTATCATATCGCTCGCAACGTCTGTCTCTGGGTCAGCCGACGATGTGCTCTGCCGGCGGGAATGGGGTCGGGAGCGGCCGTGTGCTGTTGCCGGCCGAGAACGGCGGCTTTCCTGTGTCGATCGCCTGCAAGCTGCCAGTCCGCAACCGGCCCCATTTCGGCCGCACGTTCAAAAACGCGCCCGCCCTTCCACCAGACTGCCGTCGTGGAGCAGGCTTGCGGCGCCCAAATGTAGCAGCTACTGTTACAGCTGGCCGTCACACCGACGAGTCAATATTGTCATTTTTACTAGACGGGACAATAGCTTATCGGAAAAACGGGTGAGAATCCCTCTCTCTCCGCCAAATACCGCCGATTTTACGCGACCGCCCAATCTATCCCGAGCGCCGCGACGGTGACTTCCGACCCAATACGGGTCATTCCCATCCTTCCGCGAAAACGCAAAGCGGCCGCAAGGCAACTCATGTTGATGGCATAGCCGGAGATCCTGGCATTCCGGATGCCGTGACAATGCCGCAGTTCGCCCAACGCTGCATAGAATTCCTATAAGATTTCTATTTCTGGTGCCTTCGGTCTCTCTCGAACCTTTATGCGGTTCGGGGCCATATTCGAGCCGACTTCGATCGCCGTTCCGACGTTACCGCCGGCGAGGAAGACCATCCGGACGCGCCGCATTCGACGCCTCCAGGCAATGATGAGGCTGGAAAATGATCCTTGAACTCCTTTTTGGCAGCGCGGTGGCGCTGCTGATCACCGTCTACCTGATCTACGTGCTGCTGCGCCCCGAGCGCTTCTGACACGCGAACGGCCCGACCGAAAAGAGCAAGCCACCAACATCCCACGCTGGAGTCTCTCATGAGCCAGTCGAACTCAGCGAGCATCCTGGATGCGCGCATTCTTGTGCCCGCGATGGGGGGCGCATTCAAAAAACTCAGGCCATCGGCTCTTGCAAAGAACCCGGTGATGTTTGTCGTCGCCGTGGTTTCAGTGCTGACGACGGTGCTGTTCCTGAAAGACCTTGCGACCGGGGCCGAAGACCTCGGATTTTCCTTCCAGATCATTCTGTGGCTCTGGTTCACGGTCCTGTTCGCCAATTTTGCCGAAGCGGTAGCCGAGGGGCGGGGTAAGGCGCAGGCGGAATCGCTTCGCAAGACACGCTCGGAAACGGAAGCAAAGCTGCTGGTTGACGCCGCGCAGGACGACTTCTCGATGGTGTCCGGGACCAGCCTGAAGGTCGGCGACATCGTTCTTGTCGAGGCTGGAGACCTCATCCCGTCCGACGGCGAGGTTATCGAAGGCGTCGCTTCGGTCAACGAGGCGGCGATCACCGGCGAATCCGCTCCCGTCATCCGGGAGTCGGGCGGCGACCGCTCGGCCGTTACCGGCGGGACGCACGTGCTCTCCGACCGGATCAAGGTGAAAATCACGGCCGCGCAGGGCTCGACCTTCATCGACCGCATGATCTCGCTGGTCGAGGGTGCCGAGCGTCAGAAGACGCCCAATGAGATCGCGCTCAACGTCCTGCTGGCAGGCCTGACGCTGATCTTCGTGCTGGCAACCGCGACCATCCCCGCCTTTGCAGCCTATGCCGACGGATACATTCCGGTCACCGTGCTGGTCGCATTGTTCGTAACGCTCATTCCGACGACCATCGGCGCGCTCGTTTCGGCCATCGGCATCGCCGGCATGGACCGGCTCGTGCGCTTCAACGTGCTTGCCATGTCCGGGCGTGCGGTCGAGGCGGCCGGCGACGTGGATACGCTGCTTCTCGACAAGACCGGAACGATCACGCTCGGCAACCGCCAGGCGACCGAATTCCTGCCGGTGAAGGGCGTCGACGCCAAGGACCTGGCGGACGCCGCGCAGCTCGCTTCACTGGCCGACGAAACGCCGGAAGGCCGTTCCATCGTCGTGCTCGCGAAGGAGAAATACGGCATCCGGGCGCGAGACATGGCGAGCATCCACGCGACCTTCGTGCCGTTCACCGCGCAGAGCCGCATGAGCGGCGTCGATCTCGACGGCTCTTCGATCCGCAAGGGCGCAGTCGATGCGGTTCTCAAACACCCCGATCTTGCGGCCGGCGCGGAAGCCGAGACGGTTCGCGCCTTGCAGGCGATTGCCGACGATGTCGCCCGGAAGGGCGGTACGCCGCTGGCCGTGGCGCGCGACGGCAAGCTGCTCGGCATCGTCGCCCTCAAGGACATCGTCAAGGGCAGCATCCGCGAGCGCTTCGTGGAACTGCGCCGCATGGGTATTCGCACAGTGATGATTACGGGCGACAACCCGATGACTGCCGCTGCGATCGCCGCCGAGGCGGGCGTTGACGATTTCCTCGCGGAGGCAACGCCGGAAAACAAGCTGTCGCTGATCCGTGAGGAGCAAGCCAGGGGCAAGCTCGTTGCGATGTGCGGCGACGGCACCAACGACGCGCCGGCGCTTGCCCAGGCCGATGTCGGCGTGGCGATGAACACCGGCACGGTCGCCGCCCGCGAGGCAGGCAACATGGTCGACCTCGACTCCGATCCCACCAAGCTCATCGAGATCGTCGAGATCGGCAAGCAATTGCTGATGACGCGCGGCGCGCTGACAACGTTCTCCATCGCCAACGACATCGCGAAATATTTCGCGATCGTGCCGGCGATGTTCGTCACGCTCTATCCGCCGCTGGCTGCGCTCAACATCATGGGGCTCGCAACGCCGCAGAGCGCCATCCTGTCGGCGATTATCTTCAACGCGCTCATCATCGTGGCTCTGATCCCGCTGGCGCTCAAAGGCGTCGCCTACAAGGCGATCGGCGCCGATGCGCTGCTGCGCAGCAATCTTCTCATCTACGGGCTTGGCGGCCTGATCGTCCCGTTCGTCGGCATCAAGCTGATCGACGTGATCGTCACTACGATCGGCCTCGCCTGATCAAGGAACCCTATCATGACACTGATCTATATCATCATCGGCCTCGCGGTCTTCGGCCTCCTGCTGGCCCTGACCAACGCTGCCGACCGGGCCTGATCCTGGCGATGACGGAGAAATCGAAATGACAATACAGTCGATACTGTTCGTGCTCCTCGTCGTGGGCGGCACGGCGCTGCTCTCCTGGCCTCTGGGCCGCTACATGAAATGGGCGATGGATCCGGCCGACCCGTCCTCGGGGCTTGCCGCCGGCAAGACCCGCGCTTTCCAGCTCGTCGCCGGCCCGCTGGCGGCCAAGGACCAGGATTGGAAACGCTACATGGTTTCCATGCTGGTCTTTAACGCGGTGATGTTCACCGTCACCTTCGGCATCCTCGCCTTTCAGCATTACCTGCCGCTCAATCCCGACGGCAAGGAAGCGCTCGAAGGCAGCCTGATCTTCAACACTGCTGCGTCATTTACCACCAACACCAACCTCCAGCACTATTCCGGCGAGGTCTCGCTGAGCTATTTCTCACAGCTCGCCGCACTGATGTGGGTGCAGTTCGTCTCGGCGGCGACCGGTATCGCCGCATTAACGGCGCTGGCGCGCGGTCTGGCGGGGCGCGGCTTTGGCAATTTCTTCATTGACGTCCAGCGCGCATCCTTCCTCGTACTCCTGCCGGTGGCTTTGGTTTTCGCGATCCTTCTCGCATTGGGCGGCGTTCCGATGACGTTCAACGGCTCGGCGGTGGCAACGACGCTCGAAGGCGCCCAGCAGGTCATCGCACGCGGTCCGGTCGCCGCCTTTGTCGCCATCAAGCAGCTCGGCACCAATGGCGGCGGCTTTTTTGGCCCCAATTCGTCCCATCCGCTGGAGAACCCGACCTTCTGGACGAACATCCTCCAGATGGTCGCTATCATTGTCATCCCGATGGCGTGCGTATGGATGTTCGGCCGCATCATCGGCCGCATGAAGCACGCGGGTGTCATTTTTGCCGTGATGCTCGCGTTCGTGGCTGTGAAGACCACGGGTGCCGTCTGGTTCGAGATGGCGCCGACCCAGGCATTTGGCAGCCTTCCCATAGAGCAGACCCTCGGAAATCTCGAAGGCAAGGAACTCCGTTTCGGCCCGACCGGAGGCCCATTGTGGTCTGTCCTGACGACGGCGACGTCGAACGGTTCGGTGGGTTCGATGCACGACAGCCTCAACCCGTTGACCGGACTGATGCCGATGGTCGGCATGTGGCTCAACGAATCCTTCGGCGGCGTCGGCGTGGGCATGATCAACATGTTCCTCTACATCGTCGTCGGCGTGTTTCTTGCCGGCATGATGATCGGGCGCACCCCCCAATATCTCGGCTGGCGGATTGAAGCAAAGGAGGTCAAGCTCTCGCTGTTCGCTCTTCTGGCCCATGGCCTGTTCATCCTCGGCGGTACGGCGATCTTCGCCGCGACGCCCTGGGGCGCCGATACGCTCAACAACACTGGGCCGCACGGCTTCAGCGAGATCCTTTACGAGTTCACCTCCGCCAGCGCCAACAATGGCTCGGGTTTCGAGGGGCTCGGAGACAACACGGGCCCTTGGAACGTCGCGACCGGTCTTGTGATGCTGTTCGCCCGCTTCATCCCGATCATCCTGCCGCTGGCGATCGTCGGGTCGCTCGCTTCCAAGCGCCGCAGCGTCGAATCGAGTGGCACGCTGAGCGTTGAAGGCGGCACTTTCGCTACGATGCTCGGCGCGACGGTGATCGTTGTCGGCGCGCTGACCTTCTTCCCGGCGGCGACCCTCGGGCCGATTGCCGAGCATCTGATGTTCATGAACGGAGCCGGACAATGAATGCTCTTCTTGCAAGTCTGCGCATCACGGTCGCAACCATGGCGATCTGTGTAGCGGGTTACTCGGCGGCGGTCTGGGCGTTCGCCCAGGCAGCGGTTTCCCACACGGCGGAAGCCTCGCTGATCCTCAACCAGGACGGCACAGTCGTCGGCAGCTCTCAGATCGCGCAGGCCTTTACCGAGCCGCGATATTTCTGGCCCAGACCGTCGGCGGTAGATTACAATGCAGCCGGCGCGGGCGGGTCCAACAAGTCTCCGACCAGCCCGGAAATTGCCGAGCGCGGACGCGAAATCGCGGCGGCCTATGGTGCCACCTCGGACAACCCGCTTCCCGCCGAGTTGGCCGCGGCATCGGGCGCGGGGCTGGACCCGCACATTTCCGAAGCAGGCGCACTTTATCAGGCCGCGCGGATCGCCGAGGCCCGTGATCTTTCGGCCGAGGAGGTCGAAACGCTCATCCGCCGCGATGCTTTCGCACCGGGCGGATTCCTTGGTCCCGACCGCATCGTCAACGTGCTTGAACTCAATCTGGCGCTCGACGCGTTGTAAGGTGACAATGACGGTGGTTTCCCACTCGAAACCGCCGTCATATGCATGAAAGACAACGGATGCCGACCAAAGACCGCACCGAAGATATCCGGCCCTCTCCTGATGCATTGCTCGCTCAGGTGGAGAAGGAGACGCGCGGTCGCCTGAAAATATTCCTCGGTGCCGCTCCTGGTGTCGGCAAGACCTACGAAATGCTGATGTCGGGGCGGTCGCGAAAGTTCGACGGAGCCGATGTCGTCATCGGCATAGTCGAGACGCATGGGCGCCGGGAGACCGAGGGCCTTACATTTGGCTTCGAGATTATTCCGCGCGCGACCATTGACTACAAAGGTCAGAAACTCGAGGAGATGGACCTCGATGCCGTGCTGGAGCGGAAGCCGAAGCTCGTGCTGGTCGATGAACTCGCGCACACCAATGCGCCTGGAAGCCGCCATCCAAAGCGCTATCTCGACGTTCTCGAACTTCTGGACCGAGGCATCGATGTGTACACGACCCTCAACGTCCAGCACATCGAAAGCCTGAACGATGTCGTCGCCCAGATCACCCGCATCAGGGTTCGCGAGACGGTGCCGGATTCGGTAATCGACCGGGCCGATGACATCGAGATCATCGACATCACGCCCGAGGACCTGCTCAAGCGCCTCGACGAGGGCAAGGTTTACCTGCCGAAGACGGCAAAGCGGGCGACCGCGAATTACTTCTCCCCGGGTAATCTCACCGCGCTGCGCGAGTTGGCATTGCGGCGCACGGCCCAGCGCGTCGATGACCAGTTGGTCAATCACATGCAGGCCAACGCCATCCGCGGCCCCTGGGCAGCCGGCGAGCGGGTACTGGTCTGTGTAAACGATGATCCGCGAAGCCCGTCGCTCATACGCTACGCCCGGCGGCAGGCCGACCGGCTGCGCGCGCCCTGGACCGCGCTGCATGTGGAGCAAGCCAGCTCCGGCGTGACCGATGAGCAGAAGGACCGGATAGCAACCACCCTGCGCCTCGCCGAACGGCTTGGCGGAGACGCAATCACTCTCCCTGGCGACAAGGTTGCCAGGGACATCGTGCGTTACGCGCTTTCCAACAACGTCACGCACATCATCGTCGGTCGATCCGAAAAATCCCGCTGGCGCGAATTCGTGCAAGGGTCGGTTTCGCACGACCTGATCCGACAGGCCGGCGATATCAGCATTCACGTCATCTCCGGCAAAGAGCATGACGCTCTCCCCGCACGCCGCATCGCGAATGCCGAACCGCGACGCTTCTCGGTAAAGCCGTATCTGCTCAGCCTTTTGTATATCGGCATTGCTTTCGGCGTTGGTCAGCTTCTCGCAAGAGCGCTCGGCGTCCAGAGCATTGCCCTCGTTTTCCTGATGGCCGTTCTCGCCTCAGCGGCCACGGCGGGTCTTTTGCCGGCCCTGTTCGGCTCGGTCATCGGCGCACTGGCCCTCAACTACCTGTTTCTCGATCCAGTCTACACCTTTACGATCCGCGATCCGGAAGGCGTCGTCGCATTCTTCTTCTTTCTCGGCGCCGCGATCATAACGAGCAACCTCACCGCGCGCGTCCATCGGCAGGCGGCGGCAGCGCGCCATAGAGCGCGGAGCACGGAGGATCTTTATCTCTTCTCGAAAAGGCTGGCGGGCGCTGGGTCGCTCGACGACGTCCTGTGGGCGAGCGCGCACCAGATAGCCTCCATGCTCAAGGTGCGCGTGGTGATTCTCCTGCCCGACGACGGCACTGTCGTGGTCAAGGCCGGCTACCCCCCGGACGATACGCTGGTCGATGCCGACATTGCCGCCGCGCGCTGGGCGTGGGAACACAACCGTCCGGCGGGCCGCGGCGCCGACACGCTGCCGGGCGCGAAGCGACTTTACATTCCGCTGATCACGGGAAAGACGCCAGTCGGCGTCGTCGGCCTCGACAACGACCGGGAAGGCCCGCTGCTCACGCCCGAACAGCAGCGGCTTTTCGATGCCCTGACCGACCAGGCCGCGATTGCGATCGAGCGTATCCAGCTCGTGGCCGACGTGGACCGGGCCAAGCGCGCGGCGGAGGCCGACAAGCTGCGCTCGGCCCTTCTCACCTCGATCTCGCATGATTTGAAGACGCCGCTTGCAGCCGTCATGGGTGCGGCAGGGACACTGAAGGAATACGCGCAGTCCATGGACAACGCGGACCGCGAGGAATTGCTCGGCACCATTATCGACGAATCCGAACGCCTTAACCGCTTCATTGCCAATCTCCTCGACATGACCCGGATCGAATCCGGCGCCATGGCACCCAACATGTCGCTTCATTATCTCGACGACATCGTCGCCTCCGCACTGAGGCGTGCATCCAAAATTCTATCCGATCACGAGATATCGGTCTCCATTCCGCCCGAGCTGCCGATGCTGAAACTCGACCCCGTGCTGTTCGAGCAGGTCCTGTTCAACCTGTTCGACAATGCCGCCAAATACGCTCCGGCGCGAACAGCGGTGACCATCAAGGCTTGGCAGGATACGGTCAGCGTCGTTCTGCAAGTTTCCGATCGGGGGCCGGGAATTCCGGCTAACGATCTGGAGAAAATCTTCGACAGCTTCCACCGGGTGCGCAAATGCGATCAGGTTCGCGCAGGGACAGGGTTGGGCCTCACGATCTGCAGGGGGTTCGTGGAGGCGATGGGAGGAACCATCGTTGCCGGCAACCGACAAGGACGCGAAGGCGCGGTTTTCACGATCCGGATGCCTGTGCCCGCAGATCGTCCGAAACTGGAGGAGCCTCAATGACCAACGCGACAGTCAAGGTCCTCGTCGTCGACGACGAGCCACCGATCCGCAAACTGCTGCGGGTGGGACTGTCCGCCGAAGGGTACACCGTCATCGAGGCACCGAACGGCAGGGCCGCGCTGGAACTGGTCGGCAGCGACAAGCCCGATCTGATCCTGCTCGATCTCGGCCTGCCGGACATGCAAGGGCACGATTTGCTCGAAAAGCTGCGCGGCGAGCTTGCCGACCTACCGATCGTCGTCCTGTCCAGCCGCACCGACGAGGCCGGTATCGTCAGGGCCCTGGAAATGGGCGCTGACGACTATGTCACCAAGCCCTTCGGCACCCGCGAACTCGTCGCGCGCATCAGAATGGCGCTGCGCCACAAGCTCCAGCAGCAGGGCGAGCGGGCGATCTTTAAGACTGGAGATCTTTCAGTCGATCTCGTCAGGCGCATCGTGAAGCTCGGCGAGCAGGACGTGAAGCTGTCGCCGAAGGAATATGACATCCTGCGCATTCTCGTTCAGCACGCGGGCAAGGTCATCACCCATCAACACCTTCTCAATCAGGTCTGGAGCGGTTCGACCGACGTGCAGTATCTGCGCGTCTATGTTCGTCAGCTTCGCCAGAAGATCGAGCGCAGTCCCGACGCACCGCAATTCATCACCACCGAAACCGGCGTCGGCTACCGCCTGCGCGAGGCCGACCCGATCGTCACCGACTGAGCGTCTCGGCAGCAGGCCTGGGTGCCTAAATCCGTCGCGTTCCGGCAAATAGACCGATCAATTCGCGCTGGCTTGAGGTGGATGTCTTGTCGAGGAGCGAGGAAACCTGATTCCGAACGGTATTGACGCTGGTTTGGCGTTCGGCCGCGAGTTCTTTCAAATCCTTGCCGTCCACAAGTCCGCGGAGCACGGCAGCCTCAGCAGGCGACAGGCCGTACCGGATTTGAGCCGCATCCAGCATGGGCTGGGATGACGCTATGGAGATGATGACTACGGCGCCAGAACGCGTGCCGAGCAATTGGTGGAAAGCCTCCTTACCCTGAGAACCCAGAGGTATCGCCCGCAAGAACGCTGGAGATGACTGCCCTTCGATGGCAATGGGCATTCCTTCACCGAAATCATTGGTGCCTTGATTGGCCTCAAGGACGGCATTGCGGATATAGGCAGATCCCTCCGGATCCTTCATCACGACGACACCGGCGAGGTCAAGCTCGAGAACGCCGGCATCGAAAAGACGACGGGCCTGGCGATTGGTTTCCAGCGGACGCCCCTCCTCATCCAGCACCAGAAACGCTGCTCTTGCCCCTTCCATGAAGGTTTCGAGTACCGAGGCCTTGTTGGTCACCTTGCTCGCGCTATGGTTGAGCCGCAGCGAGCGAGACACATGAGGAGAAATGGCCTGCAGAATATCCATGACACGGGTCAGCGTTTCTGCCCGCGCCGTGCTGGGAAGCAGGGCGGCGAACAGAACGAGGCGGTGTTGCTGGTTCGACGCTGAAAAAATGCCGCCGGTCGTCAGGTCATTTTGCGGCTTCAGCCACTCATTATAAAAGCGCGTCTGAAAAAGGACGCTGGGAGAAACGATCTGGTCGAGACGGAAGGGCACGCCGACAGGGCGGTTGCGCATGGCGCCGATCAGAGGGTTCTCCCTGTCGTAGAGTTCCTTGTACGTCTGATATGAAGCGTCGTCGTGGCCAACATAATAGGCGCGCACGCTGCGATTGGTGGCAAGGTCGGTCGTGGAGATGGAAACATAACACTCCGCCACCATGGCCTGAAACAGCTCGCACACATTCCGCCAATGCCTCGGATCCAGGGCGGCATCATAGACGGCGTCGATAAGAGATTCGATTGGCAGCTCGGTTAACAAGCTTCTAGCGGCATTATCCATCGATCCAGTCGGTATCCTTGCTCCATTTCCACACCCAGGTGCAGAAAAGTCGTTGTCGGCTGCGGGGTTAACGCTGAGTGGCGCATGGATACGTCTTCCGCTGCCGGGCCGCCGAAAAGATCGATAGCTAAATTTGTACAGAATTCAATCTCGTACTGTTCACTATCTCGGTTGGCGGCAATTTAATCGAACGCCAGCTACCCTGAAGGAAATCAAACAAGTATTGATATCAGGGACGCCAAAATGAAAATCGCAATTTCCGCTATCGCCTTTTCTTTGAGCCTGGCCAGTGCAGTCTCAGCCTCTCCCGCCTATATCGAACAATCCCCCTTCGTCACCGGCCAGCCGGTCTTGACGATCGATACCATCGATCTTGCCAGCCTGACGACCGATGTGGACGCCATGCTGGCGCCGTTGGCCGAGGCGGACCTGCCTGCGGCGAGCGTGCTGCAGTCCGGGTTCAACAATCAGGCTGATCTTACCCAAATCGGCACCGACAATCTCGGCCTCATCGTCCAGAACGGGTTCAACAATTCTGCAAATCTCCTGCAGGCCGGTTCGCGCAATATGGCAGTTCTGCATCAGGTCGGTTTCAACAATGCAGCCAGTGTAGGCCAGATGGGCAACAATCATCGTGCGGTCGTCTCCCAGCGTGGCACCGGCAATGTGGCCATCATCCGCCAGTACTGACGCAACCGCTGATTACGCATCAATTGGTTCCGTCACCCGGGACTTCGGGCAGTTCGACCGGATTCTCAATGCCAGGCTGCGCAATGTTCCCGAAATCGGGGAAATCGATCGTGAAACCGGGCGAACCCGCGCCGCCTTCCCTCTGGGCGCTCGCCTGAGAGAACAGCCAGTTCCCATTGAGCGGATCGCCGCCGAATGACGGATTTATGGGCTTGTAAACGAGTGGCGATGCGAAGGCAGGCGCGGCGCTCAGCGCGCACAACGTCACGGCGATCAGAGCTGACTTGGCATTCATAGGCTTCCCCCTGGAAAATCGCGTGTTGGAAGAAATTTAAAGCCTATTCTTCGGCTTGTTCGGCAGTGTCGTCACCTTCATCGACGAGTCCCAGATCGGGGAAATCGATCGTAAAGCCGGGAGCACCCGCGCTATCGGTCTGCGCACTGGCCTGAGAGAATAGCCAGCTGCCATTGAGCGGATCGCCTCCAAACGAGGGATTGATCGGCTTGTAAACGAGTGGCGATGCGACCGAGGGCAGGCTGGTCAGCGCTATTGTTGCTGCGGCCAATGCGAGCATATTGATGGATTTCATTTCCGTGACCCCGATTTCTGCTATTTGTTGAATACGTACATGCGGCCGGGCACAACGATCACGACCTGGTCCTGAAGGCCCCCCAGTCCGATGGGCATCAGATATCGGCCGGTTGCCTCGGTCTGAAGTGCCACAACAGTCGAGTTGCGCCCGCCCACATTGAGAGCGCCGGCCAATTCGTTCCCCGCCTGCACATAGGCAACGTCGTTGCCCTGTCCGGAGACGCCGACGAGCTGGAGATTGTCGTTGCCGATGCTGGCCTGGAGCACGTTGTTGTTCTGCCCGCTTTGATCGAGCAGCAAGGCGTTGCTGTTGCCGGCGATAGCCTGAACGGCGCGGTTGTTGCTTCCCGATTGCGAAATGGCCGAAAGGTTCGAGGTTCCCTCGATGCCCGAAAGGGCAAAGAGATTTTCGCCCAGTTGATTGATGGTGGTGGTGCTGGGTTCCCCATTGGCAACCCAGGGAGCCACTGCGGCCCTGGCACCGCTGAGGAGCAATTGGGCCTGACCTTCTTCGATGAATCCCAGCGAATTTGGCACCGGCTGACCATCCAGGCCAATGATCTCACCTGCAGCCAAAGCGGAACCCGCGGTGATTGCGAATGCGGCGGCGGAGGCCGCCAGACATTTGGTGATCCGAGAAAGCTTGCCCAATTTCCCCTCCATCAAACCTTGCTAACCGTCAAAACCGGATTGCCGGCTGAAAACTTCATGTCGGTGGACACAAAGATGAACATTACATTCGCCCCGAAAGAGTGCCGCGCGGGACCGTGCCCGCGCGGCTTGCCTTGCATCAGTTGGATTGGATGACGGCGGCAAGATTGCCGCGACCAACCTGCACGACCTGAGCGGCCTGATTGGCGCCGCTCTGGATCACTGCAGCCCGGTTGGCTTCCATCGGATTGTCGCCGAAGCCGACCTGGAAGACATCGGCAGTCTGGCTGCTGCCAGTCTGAACGATGAGCGCATCGCTATAGCTGCCCAGCTGCAAGACGTTGGCTTCGTGGCCACCATGGCCACCCTGAAGGATCGCAGCACTCGAATTGTCTGCGAAGGTCAGGATGTTGGCGGCGTTGCCATCGCTCGACTGAATGGTCAAAGCGCGGTTGTCATCGCCGACCTGGACGGTTGCGGCAGTGTTGGACGAACCGGTCTGGACCGTGAGAGCAATGTTTTCATCGCCGATCTGAGCGGTGGACGAGAGATCCACGGCGGCAACCGAGAGGCCCTCGAAGCCGTCTTCCATCAGAGTTTCGAGGCTGATGGTGCCGGTCTGGCTGGTGGCGGCGAAGTTGTCGTTACCGATCTGGACGGTGGCGGCCGCCGAAGCGATCGCTGCTTCCTGATTGGTGAGCGCAGCGTTGCCATTGCCCGACTGCACGGTGGCAGCGAGTGCGCCGACGGTCAGTTCCTGGTTCTGGAGGGCAAAATTGCCTTCCGACGGCACGCCGTTTTCATCGGCCTGGTTCTGAACGATGCCTGCCAACGAGGCGGTAGCGCCAGTTTGGCTGTTGGCAGCGAAGTTCTCGTCGCCGAGCTGGACGATGCCAGCAGCGGAGGCTACGGTCGGAAATGCGAGCGACGATACGCTTGTGGGTAGCCCCAGTTCTTCTGCAGCTTCCTCGGCTGTCAGGCTTGCCGTAGAACCGAAGACATACGCAGTGCCGCTGCCGAAATACTCGATGACTTCCGGCAGCACTACAAGGCCCGCCTGGGTATTGAAGGCCAAGTTGTCATTTCCGATCTGCGCTGCAAAGGTCACGGAAGAGGCAGCCGGAGCGCTTGCAGAGCCACCGAACCCAATATCGGTCCATTCCAAGCCTAAGAACGGGATCCAGCCCTCGGAACCAGCTTCGATCAGGGTGTAGGATACGCTCTGCTCTTCACCCTGCACGTTGAATGCAGTGTTACCCGAGCCGACCTGGACGATACCAGCGAGAACATCGGCGCTGTTGTAATGCTGCAGGTTTGCGCCGAAGTTTCCGACGCCGGCCTGGGCGACAAGCCCGGTTGCGCCCTCGACATCGTCCTGGGTGTTGAAGGCCCAGTTGAATGCGCCGGCCTGAAGGATGGTGGCAGAGCTGCCATCGGCTTCGGTCTGGCTGTTGGCCGCGTTGTTGGCGAGCCCCAACTGACCGATCAGAGCATCCGCGCCTTCGACGTTTACTTGAACGTTGCCCGCCTGGTTGAAGCCGCCGATCTGGACGATGTTGGCAGTGAGATCGGCACCGGTAGTCTGTGAGTTCGCGCCGACATTGCCAACGCCAGCCTGAACGATAGTCGCATCGAGACCGATGCTTTCGCTTTGGCTGTTGGTGGCTTCATTGTCTGCGCCAACCTGCAGGATGGCAGCGTCGAGATCGTTTACAGTCCCGCTCACGCCGAAGCCGCGCTGGGTGTTAGTCGCGGTGTTGCCGTCGCCGAACTGGGCAATGTTGGCCATGAGGCCGCTGCCCTGATTGCTGCCGGCATTGACCTGGGAATTGACGGCGGTGTTTTCGATGCCGAACTGGGCGATATTCGCGTCGAAATTGGCGGCGCCGCGCGTTTCCTGAGTGTTGGAGGCGTTATTGACGACACCGACCTGAAGGATGTCCGCGAAATTGTCGTAGCCGTTCGACTGGGTGTTGGCGGCAACGTTGTCAATGCCGAACTGGGCGATGTTGGCTTCCAACCCATTGCGGTAGCTGCTGGTCTGGGTATTGGTGGCCTGGTTCAGGGCACCGACCTGCAGGATGTTGGCCTCGTTGGACATGCCGCCGGCCTGCGAGTTGCCGCCAACATTAGCGAAACCAAACTGAGCGATATTGGCTTGGTTCTCCTCGCCAGCACGGTTCTGGTAGGACGCGGGCAGTTGGGAATTGGTCGCCACATTGCCCGCACCGAACTGGGCGATGCTCGCATCGAGATTGCTGCCTTCGCTCTGTAGGTTGGTGCCAGCGTTACCAACGCCGACCTGAAGGATGCTAGCGGTATAGTCGCTGTCTTCAGTGCTGTTCCCAAGCTGGGTATTGGAGGCATTGTTGAGCGCGCCGTACTGAGCGATATCGGCGGTCAAACCGTCGCCATTGGCCGGCGGCTGGTTGTCCTGAACATTGTCAGCCTGGTTGGCAAAGCCAACCTGAACGATGTCGGCATCGAACTCGGACCCACCACGCGTGCGCTGATAGTTTGAGGCTTGGTTAAAGGCACCCAACTGCGCGATATCCGCAGTATTGTTCGTCCCGTTCGACTGCTCGTTGGAAGCCGAATTGAACGCACCGAATTGATTGATATTGGCGGTGACGTTCGAACCGTTCCCCTGCCGGTTTTCGCCAGCGTTGCCAACCCCGACCTGCTGAATGCTCGCATCGAGCCCTGCGCCGTAGCCGCTGGACTGGGAGTTCACACCCAGATTGTCCTGGCCCAACTGCGAGATCTGCGCGGTGTTGCCATTTCCGCCGGTCTGGACGTTGAAGGCGTTGTTATCAGCGCCCGAGGACCAGATATTGGCGACTGCGTTGTTCGCGTCGGTCTGAGTATTCACGCCCAGATTGTCCTGGCCGAGCTGAACGATGCCCGAACGGGCGTCCTCGGAATCCGTCTGCGCGGAGAAGGCCATGTTGCGCTGGCCGCCCTGGAACACGGCGGAATACTGGTCGTCGCCCTGCTGATTGTTGAAGGCGAAATTGCCCTGGGTGGCATCGGCACCGTTGATCTGGATTACGCCGGCGTCGTTGCCATCACCATTCTGGATGTTCCAGGCCCGGTTGCGATCGCCGCCCTGAAAGATCGCGGAACGGCTTTCGCCGGTCTGGCGGAACAGGTCAACCGCGTTGCGGTCGCCGAACTGGGCGATCGCTCCGACATTGGTGCCATCCTGAAGGAAGTTGCCGCCGACGAAGTTGTTGCTGCCAACCTGGTACGAGCCGAGCTGGTTGTCGCCGATCTGCGCGGCGCCATCCTGGCCGGGGATAAAAGGCAGGAACGCGTTACGCGCGCCATACTGATAAATGAAGCCGGTGTTGCCGGCGTCTGCGCCCGCAATCTGCACCAGATAAGCGAGGTTGCTGGTATCGAACTGGCCGACATAGGCAAAATTGCCGTTTGTCTGCGCCAGCGCCCCGCTGGCGCCGAGCGCGGCCAGCGCAACGCCAGTCATCAAAGTATATCGGGTCATGATTGCCCTCCATGGTTTTGCCCAAAGGAGGGGATTTCCCTCCCAACATTAACAGACAGGGGAGCCCGCCCTACATGTCGGTTAACGGGTCGTTAATAGAGGAACTGCTTCTGGACTCGCAAGTTAAAGTTACGTGAATTTTTCGACTTCGTTAATTGTAACGGTGAATCCGATATTTGAATATGTTTTTTAGTTATTATGCACTACGCCATATATATTTTAATTGTAGTGCATATGAGCTATTTGAAAAATTTGAACAAAAAAAGAGCGCCATAGGCGCCCTTCATTTTCTCAATGACAGCAGATAGAATCTATTCGGCGGGCAGACTGTACTCGCTGTTAAAGGCTTGCAGCAACGCCGTTCGTTGCGATGCATCGTTCAAATCCCAGAGCCCGCGCTCCAGTCCTTCGACGATAAGGGAGAAGACGGCAAGTTCGATGGCCTCGCGGACAGCGAGCTGGTTGGGATCGTTACGGGCCACGCCGGCTTCGATCTCAAGCAGACGCTGCGGCTCGGCAAACACATAGACGCCGGCGCGGGTGAGATGGGAGAAGATCTGCTTGGTGGTCGTGGTCGAGACCAAAACCTCGCCATTCTGAACGCTGACGGCGCGCAAGTTCACGGTGACCGTATCGGACCGATATTCGGTGTCGCCACCGATGCCGAAATAGCGCGCTCCAACGCCACCCGACATGGTATCGGCATCGTAACCGATGATGCCGCCCTCGAGGATAATGCCTGCAAAACGGATCGGCGGTAGGGGGCCGGCGCCACCATAGGATCTGTTGGTATTTTCGATCAGCGTTCGTTCCTGAACGAGATTTCGCAACCCCGTGCGTTCCGCGATGCGGAACCAGGCGCCGTCGCCAGTGCGCGTCAGAACGTCCACCAGAATCTGCGCGCCACCCTGGGTAACCGCGCGACTCGACTCCGCAAAATTGGGATTGGGACGCGCCTGGCCAGTCAGATCGGCGAACTCATAAACGGCGACATCGAGCGGCTGCCGCGGCGCCGGCAAGGACCGCAATGAGCCGGTAGTGTGCGTGTCGGAAACAAGCGTTGCGGCAGGCGCACTCGAAAAAGTGCCGGTCGAGGTGCATCCAGAAAGAAGCGTCGCCGACAGCACGGCGATTACGATTGCCTTGATCATGGATCCCCCAAGCAATGAGCACGGCAACGAGTACCGCCGCCGTGAAATGCAGATTTGTCGTAGGATTATGTCAAGGTCAATACAGTTGCCGCAATATGATGAATGCTCGCTGCAATTGTGGTTACCGCGACACAGTTAAAGCGCAGTAATAGTGCAAATGCACTATTGATCCCGCCGGGAATCAGTATTGGCAACGGCGCCCGGACCGACTGAGGGCAAGTCGGCCTGTTCGCGGGGCGTCAGAATAACCGTCACTCCGGCGCCGACCGATGGCGGCGCGGAAGCGTCGCTGGTGCGTTCGCTGATGGGTTCTGAATCGGACACTTCGCTCCACCCTTGTGGAAGGGTAGGCTCAGCGGCAGCTAAAAAGTGTTCAGGAACAGGATCTTGAACGATCCTCGTGGTCGCAGGCCGGGGCGGGATTGGCCGTGCCGAAGCAGGAAGCTGAGGGATATTGACCGCCGCCGGGGTGGGAAACTGCCTGACATAGCTGCCCGCGCCGCGATCGAGCTGAGGAACGGAAACCGTTTGCCCCGAAGCGATTGTGGTCGATGCCGCAAGCAGCAAAAACCCGCAAAACCAGCCTGTTTTCATCCCTCACCTCCATTGAACCGCCATTAGGGCATCTCGAAGCGGTTACTCTGATCTAGCGTAAAAATATGCTTCGGTATATTGGAGAATAAACCAATACGGGGACTCGGCCATGCGTTTGACTGCATATGGAGCACTTTTTCTACTGCTTGCCGGGGCGGGCAGCTCTTCTTCTCTGGCCCAGACCGTGTCCGTGCCACCATCGCCACCGCCTTTGATCGATGCGGCGCCAGCCAGCAACGACGACCAGCCGGTGGTCGAGCTGCCGACTCCTCAGATCGGCACTGCCCAGCCGGCCGCCGCCCCGCAATCAGCTCCGGCGCCCGTGATCACGACCACCCAAACCGCCGACGGGGTGGAAACCGAGAGTTTCGAGGACTGGGCGCTCGAATGTTTCCGGGAAAGCGCGACGTGCCAGATCTCACACAGGGTTATTGCCGCCGAAGGAAGCCAGGTGGTGGTCGTGCTCGCCATACTGGCCGACGATGCCGATGGCCCGGTTGAGCTCCAGCTTGCGGTGCCGCTCGGCGTTTCGACAACATCGGGCGTACGACTGACGATCGGCAATCAATACCAGGCCAACATCCCCATCGCGCGCTGCACGCCCCAAGGCTGCCTTGTCGAAGGAACAGTCTCGGACGCCCTCATGGCGGCCATGCGCCGCGGCAGTCGAGGGCAGATCAGCGTCGTCAACGAGGCTGGAAACACGATCGATCTCCCCTTCTCATTGATGGGTTTCACAGCGTCGTTCTCTACCATGATCGAGCGAAACCGGGCCAACGGAAGCTGATTGCGTTCGGACGGGCTGGACGACGGATGCAATCAGGAATTTCACTGTTCAACAGGTTCGAGGCTTGAGCGCAGCATCGAATTTCTTGATCACCAGTGCCTGATCTTCGAGGGTGAAGGCGTGGCCGCCTGGGCGCAAAAGCGTTGTGATGGCTTTTGATGCGCCAGCTCGGTTCCAGGCCGCCCCGAGCGTTTCGAACGCCGCCTCGATGCCGGCGGGCGGGAAAAGCCTGTCCTCACGTCCGGAAATAAACACCGCCGGCTTGGGCGCCGCGAGCGCGGCGATTTCGGGGTAATCGATCCGTCCGGCCAGTTGCGGATGCAGCATGGCATAGGCCGATTGGCCGCGTAGCTGGTTGTTGCCGTCAACCATGAGCGCCTGCATCCTTGTCATCCAGCAGATGGAAGCGAAAATTTCAATGCGCGGGGAGACTGCAGCCAGTTGCCAGCACCTGAGGGCGCCCATGGACAACCCCATCGCGCCGATGCGCTCGCTATCGACAGTCGGCAATCCGGCGAGCAAATTGGCCGACCAATTGTCCTCCGCCGCGATGATGCCCGCCCAGCTCAAACCAAACTGCATGATGTTGGCGGCCAGCGCCTGCTGATTTTCATATTCCCCAACGCTGCGCCCGCCCCATCCCAGCGCATCGATGGCCAACACCGCATAGCCCTGCCGCGCCAGCCAATCGCCTATGGCGCGTCCGCCATAAAAACGGTCGAACCAATCGCGTGGCGCATCCTCGGGACGATCGGCGGGGAAAATCACCTTTTCCTTGCCGACATCGAACCGCGAGCCGTGATCGTGCAGCAAAAGCACCGCCGGAAATGGCCCTGCGCCAGCCGGGCGAAGGAAGAACGCTTCGGCCTCGCCCGTCACGGGAAAATCGATAGCCAATCGCTGAAACACCAAACCCTCGCCCCTCGTTTCCACAACAACGCGGTGGCTGGGCACCAGATCGGGTTCCGGCGCCAGAATCTCCGCAAGCGCCGCGCGCGCCGCTTCGTCCTTGAGCGCGAATTGGTGCCTATCGCGCAGGTTTTCGAGAAATCGAGGAAATGTGGGCCCGCCCATGTTTTCTCCATGCTCACAAAAAGCAATGCCCGCGCCTTATGCAAGCGGGAAGGCGCCCCTCCCGCATCACAACATATGAGCGCGGACATTTATGCCAGCCTTAGCGGCTTTTGCTGACAACACTCAGGTCCGTGGACCAGGAGGGATTGATGGTTAGATCCACCACGTCGCTACGGTGGGCCACCGAATCCACGACTTCCGAGAAGGGCCGGATAGGATGGACGATCTCTTCAAACCGATCCTGGATATTCTCATACATCTGGATCTGCGTCTGGGAATCGGGCTCGATCAGCGCCGCGTCGATCATGGTGTTGAGCTCTTCGTCATGGAACGAAGTGCGCCAGCCCTGGAAGTTGGAAAGCCCGGCCTGTGGCGAATTATCGGGGTTGTAGGCGATAGCGCGCAGGTTGGAATCGGGATGAGGCAATTGCCCGCCACCGCCACGGCCCACGATCATCTCGAAATTACGCTCGCGCATGGGGCCATAGACCTGATTGCCATTGCCCGAAACGATCTGGGCATCGATCCCCGCTTCGGCAAGGCTTGCCTGAATCGCAGTTGCAAGACTGAGAAACGGGGCATCGGAAAGCGACAGCATGGTCGTCGAAAATCCGTCCGGATATCCCGCCTCGGCCAACAGTTCCTTGGCGCGCTCGATATCGAGTTCGTAACCCGGGTCTTCCATCGCGCCAAGGAACCCGGTGTGGATGGGCCGCTGATGCAGGCGCCCGAAATAGGGCAGGATCGTTTCGTTCAATCCCTCGTAATCGATGACGTAACGCAGGGCTTCGCGTACCAGGGGGTCGGCAAAGCGTTCATCTTCCATCGAAACGGCCAGATAATAGAACGCCGCGCCAGGCCCGGTCTGCACTGTGACGTCCTCGCGCCCTTCGAGCGCCTGGAGATCGGGAGCCGAGAGCGAAAACGCGATATCGATATCGCCGCGTTCGAGCATCAGGCGCTGGGTGGTGCTTTCGGGAATGTGCCGCATGATGATGCGGCTCATGGGCGGCTCCTCGCCCCAGTAATTGGCGTTGCGGGCCAAAATCACAATATCGTTGGATTGCCAGGTCTGGATCGAATAGCCGGCCGAACCCGCCGAATTGGTGGTGAGCCAGCTACGGCCCATGTCACTGTCCCGCTCGTTTTCCATAGCAAGCCGGCTGTCGATCACCGAGCCCGGACCGACGATGGCCAAGGTCTGGATGACGATCTGGGGGTCGAGCGGACGCGGCAGGTTGACCGTAAAGGTGCGCTCGTCTTCGGCGACGAAAGAGGCGTCGGCGTTCTCGGCATTGAAGCCATGGGTGACAAGGAAGGACGCCTGGGGCAGTTCGAGCGTCATGAGCCGCTTGAGCGACCATTCGACATCGGCGGCGGTCACCGGGTTGCCCGAAGCGAACTGCGCCCCTTCGCGCAAAGTGAAGGTGATCGACGAATTGTCCTCGGCCACCTGCCAGCTTTCGGCGAGATCGGCGTTGACCTGGGCGCGCTCGACGGCATCGAGCGAGACGAGATTGTCATAGACATTGGCCAGCACCTGCACCGTCTCCTTGCCGGTTATGGCATGGGGGTCGAGCGTCAGCAGGTTCGACATCGAAAAACCGATGATCAACTGGTCGTCCGGGGTTTCCGCGTAAGCCGGAAGCGCCAGCGGCAGAACGAACAGGGCTGCGACAAGCGACAGCCGGGTCAATAACTTCATGATTGTCTCCTCCATCCTGGCGCCGACCTCAGCCATGCGCTAGATCGCATAGTTATAAGACAAGTCATTCATATGTCAAACAGTCATGGCAGCCAGTATTTCTGGCTTTTTCTAGAATATCTGGGAGGATTTGGTGGCTTAATAAAAATTAGTATTACTAATTTTGCCGAACAAAACCTCATCGCCTGATAGCTGGGAGAACCCAATCGAAGACCTGCACCTCGTTAGAAGTGCCGATCTACGATTGGCCTTTGATGAGAATGGGATGCCGAGCCAGTGGGCTGTCCCCCAACCCTTATGCTTCAGCCTGCGCCTGCGTTACCATCCCTGCGGACGCACTCTTATAGCGGGCCTCCGCCCGCCAGGCTTCAGCCACCGCCATCATCAGCGGCCCGACGCCCTTCACATCGTTGGGAGCAAGCCGTTCGCTCACATAATAGCTAGCCGTGCCGTCCCGGTAGCGGCCATCAAAGCCCCCGAGACCGGCAACGTGACACACCGCGTCGAGCACCATGCCGCCGTCGGAATCAGTCACTATCGCGTGCTCGTGCAATCCGGCCAGTGCTCGCACACCGGCCTCCGCGTTCACGCCCGCGATCCCCAGCCGATCACCGGCCAGGAAGAAATAGGCAAGCATCGCCGTGGCCGAACTCTCAGCGTAATTGCCGTCGAGTTTGGGCTGGTCGGTCACCTGATTCCAGCGCCCATCGGCGCGCTGATGCGTGGCGATCCTGTTGGCGAATGCGCCGATCGCGGCGTCCAGACCGACTTCGCCGGCTCGTTGCGACCCAATCGCCTCGCGCACATCCACCATGGCCATCGCCAGCCACCCCAGGGCCCGCGACCAGAACGCGGGCGAGCGCCCCGTCGCCGCATCCGCCCAGCCCTGCTTGCGGGCTTCGTCATAGCCATGGCTGTAGAGGCCAGTGTCGGGCTCGGCCAGCAGTTCAAGCGCGGAGCTCAGTTGGGCCACCGCGTCATCCACCATCCGGGGTTGACCGAAGGCCTCTGCGTATTCGATCTGGAACGGCAGTCCCATATAGAGTCCGTCGAGCCACACTTGATGCGGATAGCGCAGCTTGTGCCAGTAATTGCCGCTGGAAATCCTGGGATGGCGGTAGAGCTGTTCGGCCAGCCGTTCGGCCGCCATGCGGTATTTTTCTTGCCCCGTGCGCTTGCGGAGCGCGATCAAGGCCCGGCCCGACAGGATATTGTCGATGTTGAACTCTTCGATATCGTAGCCCGCGAGGCTGCCGTCCTCGCCCACCTGCCGGTCGAGAAGGCGCTCGACATGCCCATACCAGGGACCTTTCGGATCGACGGTGTCGAGCAGCAGCAACCCGCGATAGATGCACCCGTCCTCATAGCACCAGTCGCCGCGCTTATAGTGCGCGTAGCGGCTGGCATAGGAATCGAAGAAACTATCGATCACCATTACGCGCGCTCCTGGCTGTTGCGGTCATCGGGCCAGGCAATGCGGCGGATGATTGGGTGGGTCGTGTTTTCGGTGACGATGCCCGCGTGGCGCAGCTCGGGCAGTCCCAGCGCCATCTCGGGCACGCCAGCTTGAGCGGCGGTATCATAGGTCACCGAAACGTCCTCGATCACCAATCCGCCGACCGGCGCCTCGGCCAGCCCCAGTATATAGGCGAGCGCGTGATGAACGTTTTTCGCCTCGATCCGCGAAAAAACAATATCGCGAATTTGCGGTGTGGCGGCGGTGACCGACGCGGGCGCGCGGTTCTGGACGGCATCGGACGTTCCGTCCGGATCGCAGAAATAATGGGCGTTGATCGCCAGCGGCGTCCGAACGCCATCCATCATGCAATCGCGCATGGCGATCGCGGCCACCGTGCCGCCCCGCCCCCGGCGCGTCTTGATGCGCAGCCCCCGATCGGTGCCGATGAAAGTGCAATCCGTCACCGTGACGTCGCTGACCGACCCGCTCATTTCCGAACCGATCACCACGCCCCCATGCCCGCGCTCCATGCGACAGTGCCGCACGGAAACACCCCGCGTCGGCTCGGGCAGGCGCCCGTCTGGCCAAATCTTGCCCGCCTTGATCGCTATGCAATCGTCCCCCACCGAAAACCGCACGCCCACGATTTCGACATCGCTTCCGCTTTCGGGATTGAGCCCGTCCGTGTTGGGGCTCTGGGGCGGGTTGTCGATTGCAAGGTCGGCAAACACCATCCGCTCGCTATTGAGCGGATGGATGGTCCAACTGGGCGAATTGCGCACAGTGATCCCCGCCATCGATAGCCCTAGGCAGCGGTTGGCGAAAACCGTTCGGGGTCGGCGCACGCCATCGCGCGTTTCCTTGGGCCAGTTCCACCAGTCACCTTCCGCCCCGGCCCCATCAATCACGCCCAGACCGGCGATGGAGACATTGCGGGCATCTACGATCGTTATCAGCGACGCATAGCACGCCGCGGGAATGCCTTCCCAACTCGCCTGCAATCGCCCCGCCGCATCGAAGGCATCGAGAACGCGATAGGCCTGTCGGTCGGCCAGCCCCTTGAGCTCGGCCCCCGCCGGAAGATGCACGAACAGGTCGGATTTGAGAAACACCGGCCCGGTTCGCCATGTCCCGGGCGGCACATAAAGCGTTGCCCCCTCCGGCGCCGCCGCAACGGCATCGGCAAAAGCCCCGCTGTTGTCGTCGGCTTCCGGCTCTGCCCCATAGTCGCGGATATCGATCAGCGCCGTCTCCCCCGGCGTCGTCAGGGCGAGTGGCTCCCAGCCCTCGATTTCCAGACCATAGTCGACCGAAGGCACCAGCCCTTCCAGGGTCAAAACTGGCCGTTCCACCCACCCCTCCTGCATCACATCGCCGGAGGCGACAAGGCGCCATGGAAGCGGAACGGCCAGTTCATGACGCGCTTTCACGCCCACCAGTTCCACTGTGAGCGTGCGAGGCGTCAGAACGAGAATGCCAAGAATTTGGGGAGAGGACATGGAAACAAGCATTGCAAGGTTGGAGAGGGTGGGCGCGGCAAAACGCGCCCACCGGGATCGGTCTATTGCACGCGGGCCAGCGCCTGCTCGGTGCCCCGAATGATTTCCGCCGCCGCGTCCTCGGCCGAGAGCAGCCCATAGGCGAACTCTTCGAGTACGCCTTCAAAGGCGGTGCGCACGGCGGGGTCCTCGAAATAGGGCGAGGCCTGGGGCGTATCAGCCGCCAGCACCAGATCATTGGCTGCCTTGACGTTGGCTTCGATCAACCCTTCCGCTTCGAGAAGCGCCACCGCCGATGCCGCGGCGGGAACGCCGCGATGGCTGGCCATCACCCGCACCCCTTCCTCTTCGAGAAGCAGGCAGTTGAGGATTTGGGCCGCCGCTTCCTGGTTGGGCGAATGGGCCGAGATCGCGAACATCATTGAAGGCTTGCGGAAGATGCCGTCGGAAACCGCGTCGGCGTCCCGGGGCGGCAGCACGGGCCGCAGCGGAGTCTCGCCCTCGAAGGGGCCGGAAATCTGCGACACCGTGGAGTCCCATTCGTACGACGCAGCCACCTCGCCTGCCGCCCAGTCGCCCCTTTCGTGCAAATTGGGGTTACCCATCGCGGCGGCCTGTTCCCAGCTCTTCATCACACCCGCGTCCACGAGGCTCTGATAGAATTGAATGGCTTGGGTCAGCGTCGCCTCGTCCCATGCCACTTCATTAGTCGCCGGATCGATAAAGCCCACGCCGGTCTTTTGCGTTGCATAGAGCGAAACCAGAAGCATCGCGTTGTAGCGGGCGGCATCGAACGGATAGTAGTTTTCGCCCAGACCGCTCTTGAAGGCTTCGGCAGCGGCGATCATGTCGTCCCAGGTCTGGGGAGCCTCGACGCCGGCCTGTTGATAGGTGTCGACATTGTAGAACAGCACGCGCCCGGTGATCGACACTGGAATGCCGTTCAGCGCTCCGTTGCGCATCCCCGATTCGAGCAGCGCATCGTCCCACTGGGACAGATCGATGATGTCGGAGAATTGGTTGAGATCGGCCAGCCCGGTCCCGTCGGGCGAAAACAGTGGCAGCCAGGGCCAGTTGACCTGCATGAGGTCGGGCGAAGTGCGCCCGGCGAGCTGGGTGGTCAGGCGCTCGAGGTGGCCGTCAAAGCCCGTAAATTCCGGGCTGATTGTATGGCCGTGCTTCTCCCCGCAGATTTCCAGGGCTTCCTGGGTCGCCGCGTGCCGTGCATCGCCGCCCCACCAGGAGACGCGCAGATCGGCCGCCTGGGCCGAGCTGAGCGCCGTGGTGAGCATCAGCGCCGACACACTGGCCAGAGTGAGTGTATGTTTCATCGTTTTCCTCCCTTGGATGCTGGTCAGTCCCATCCCGCCGCTCCCTGACGGCGGAACAATGCTTCGATTAGGCGAGCGAGACATTGCGCCCGGTTTCGCTATCGAAAAGATGCAGCCCACTCTCCTGGGGCGCGACCGAGATCGCCCCGTCAGAGAGCATGGACGGATTGTAGTGTTCGCCCGGAACCACCACCGTGAAGCGATGGCCGGCGATGTCGATATAGAGATTGACCTCATGGCCCATGAACTCCACGTGGCTCACCTTGCCCGAGAAGGCATTGGGCTCGGTGCGCGCGACTAGGTGCATGTGCTGGGGGCGGACCCCCATGGTCACGGTGTCCTCCGTGTGGGCCGAAAGGCGTGAGGCGAGCTGGTTGCCGAAGGTGACCGTCTGGCCGCCCAGCGCTACGGCGGGCGCTCCATTGCGGGTGAGCGCCACCGGAATGAGGTTCATTTCCGGCGACCCGATAAAGCCGGCGACGAACGCGTTTTCGGGCCGGTTGTAGAGCGTCACAGGATCGGCCACCTGCATGATGCGCCCGTCCTTCATGACGCAGATCCGGTCCCCCATGGTCATGGCTTCGGTCTGGTCGTGGGTGACGTACACCACCGTCGAAGAGGTCGTCGTCTGCTTCAATTGCTTGTGCAGATCGGTGATCCTCACCCGCATCGAAGCGCGTAGCTTGGCGTCGAGGTTGGAAAGCGGCTCGTCGAACAGGAAGACTTCGGGCTGCTTGATCAACGCCCGGCCCACCGCCACGCGCTGGGCCTGCCCGCCCGAAAGCTGCTTGGGGAGCCGCTCGAGCAGCTCCTCGATTTCGAGAATGCCCGAAACCCGGTCCACCCCTTCGGTGATTTCGCCCTTGGGCGTGCGCTTGATCCGCAGTCCGAACGAGAGATTGTTCCTCACCTTCATATGTGGATAGAGGGCGTAGTTCTGGAACACCATGGCGATGCCACGGTCTCCGGGAACCAAATTATTGACCACCCTGTCCCCGATGCGAATTTCCCCGCCGGTGATGGTTTCAAGCCCGGCGATCATCCTTAGCGTTGTCGATTTGGCGCAGCCCGAGGGGCCGACCAGCACCATGAATTCGCCGTCCCTGACGTCGAGATCGATGCCATGGACTGCCTTGAAGGCGTTGCCATAGACCTTTTCGACCTTTTTGAGAGAAAGATTGGCCATAAGATTATCCTTTCACCCCGCCGGTCGAAATGCCCTCGATGAAGTAGCGCTGGGCCACGAAGAACACGAGCAGCGAGGGAGCGAGCGTGAGCGCCGACATGGCGAGCACCTGGTTCCACTGGAAAGCTTCGGTCACATCGAGCGAGAGACGGAGCGCCAGGGAAACCGGGTATTTTTCCACCGATGAGATGTAGATCAGCGGCCCGAGGAAGTCGTTCATCGTCCACATGAACTGGAACAGGCATACCGAGATGATCGCTGGGGCCAGCATGGGGATGACGATGAACACCAGCGTCTGGATGGTGTTGGCGCCATCCACCCGCGCGGCCTCTTCCATGTCGCGCGGAATGGCGCGCAGGAACTGGATCAGCATGAAAACGAAGAACGCATCCCCCGCCAGCGCGGACGGCACCCAGAGCGGTAGGTAGCTATCGAGCCAGCCCAGATCGCGGAACAGCAGATATTGCGGAATGCGGGTCACGACATTGGGCAACAGCAAGGTGCCGATCACCGTAACAAAGAGGATTTTCTTGAACGGAAATTCGAACCGCGCGAACCCATAGGCAACCAGCGTCGCCGAAATGGCCGTCCCAATGGTCTTGGGGATGATGATCCACAGGGTATTGAGGAAGGAATGGCCGAAATTCCAGTTGGTCGACGTCTCCCAGCCGCGCCGATACCCCTCAAATGTCGGGTTCTGCGGAATGAAGCTGGGCGAAGCGAAAATCTCGGCATTGGTCTTGAACGAGGCGCCCACCAGCCAGAGCAGCGGGTAGAGCATGATGAACCCGACGCCGGCGAGGATGACGTAGCGGATCACCGCCGAGATGCGCTGGTTGCGGCGGGTGCGCGCATTGTGCGCGTTGGCTTCGTCGATGGCGGTCTGAGACTGATTGGCAAGTGTGGTCATCGTCTCAGCTCCGCTGGTCGCCGGCGTAATAGACCCAGTGACGCGAGGACCAGAAGGCGATGATGGTCAGCACCATGATGATCGCGAACAGGATCCAGGCGATGGCCGAGGCATAGCCCATGTCGAACTGCCGGAACGCCTTGTCGTAGATGTAGAGCGGCACCAGATAGGTGGAACGCAGGGGGGCGCCGGTACCGTCGGTGATGATGAAGGGTCCGTTGAACTCCTGGAACGCCTCGACCATCTGCAGGATCAGATTGAAGAAGATGACCGGGGTTATGAGCGGCAGCGTGATATAAAAGAAGGTCTGCGCCTTGTTGGCCCCGTCGATCGCCGCTGCCTCATAGACATGGGTGGGGATCGATTGCAGCGCGGCCAGAAAGATCACCATGGCCGACCCGAACTGCCATACACGCAAGAGCGTAATGGTGAGAAGCGCGTAGCGCGGGTCCCCAAAGAAGTTGATCGCCTCGAACCCCAGCCCGGTGATCACCATGTTGACCAGACCCACGTCGGCGAAGATGTAGCGCCAGAGCACCGCGATCGCCACCGACCCACCTAGGATCGAGGGTACGTAATAGGCGGTACGGAAGAACCCGATCCCCTTGAGCCTGTAGTTGAGCACATAGGCGATCAGCAGCGCGAAGGTGAGCTTTAAGGGCACCGTGATGAACACATAGGTGAGCGTCACCTGGAGCGCTCGATGGAAAGTGCGGTCGAAAAACAGCAGCTCGATATAGTTGGACAACCCCACCCAGCTCGGAGCGCGTAGCAGGGGATAATCGGTAAACGACAGATAGAAGGATGCCCCGAACGGGATCGCGGTGAAAATCACGAGGCCGATCACATAGGGCATGACATAGAGCAGCCCGGCCCATTTGTTCTCACTGCCCATCGTCTATCCTCCCCATGCCGTCGGCGGGGACGCGTGCGCGCATCGAAGTACGAAAATGTGCATCATGACAAATGGATGGAAGCACTATCCTTGCGCCGCCTCGACGCAATGACAGCAAGACTTCCCTATCCCCTCCCATATAACCTGACCGGATACTGATCATAGTTATCATATGACTTGATTAAAAGCGTTCGCCGTGCAAAACGGAATTCACGCTTTTGGAGAAAAGGATGGACAAAACCGAAGATCAGGTCCTCGCCGGCATCCCACCCGACGCCCTGTCCCTCAAGCTGGCCCGCTCCACGATCAAGATGCGCCACACTTCCACATGGCGCGTGGAAAAATCCAACGAGGTCCACGACCTCGTCGTATGCATTTCAGGTAGCGCGCATTACGAACTCGATGGCGAGCCGGCCTCCCTTTCCCCCGGCGAAGCCATGCTCATTCCGGCCGGTGCCCGGTTCGTCGGCCGCATGGGCAGCGGCCCGGTCTATTCCGGTTTTGCCCAGCATTTCACGCTGGATCTTTTCAGCCATGTGGACCTGATCAGCCAGATGGAGCTCAAACGCACAGTCCACTTCTCGCGCTGGCGGATCATCGAGCCACTGGTGCGCCATTATCGGGAATCCGCCCCGGCCTCCTCCACGACGCTGGGACAATACCATATGTTCATGGTGATCCTCATCGAGTTCCTGGAGGAAGCCTTCATCCGTTGGCGCGAGCAGGCCCTGCTCAACGCCGCCAGCCCCGACGCCCTTTCGCTCCACATCATGCTCGCCGCGGCCCGCATCGCCGGCCAGCCCTTCAGGCCCGGAATTCTCGACGAAGCTCTGGGGCGACTGCCCTATAATCCCGATTATTTCCGCCGCGCTTTCAAGAAACGCCTCGGCTATACGCCAGCCAAATTCGTGGAATTCAAACGTCTCGAACAGGCCATGAACATCCTGGCCGCCGGCCATTCGGTCAAGGAGACCGCGGCCATGACCGGATATCCGGACGTCTATTATTTCTCCCGCCAGTTCAAGCGCTATATGGGCACCTCACCCTCAGCCTACCGGCTCCTCACGCGAGCCAAGGAAGCCGGGCAATTCATCGACGACACCTTTCACTTTCCCGAACGGTCATGAACTGGGCACGAGTTCTGTCTTATAACATTACTATTGAAGTCATATAAGCTGGCTGTATAGTGCCGCCCATGCGCGTTGCCCCAGTTGGCGGCGCTATCTTTTCCCTTGAGCAATCTGGAGAGCGCCATGAGTTTCACCCCTTCGGGCAAGCATTTGATCGCGGGCGAATGGGTCGAGGGAGCGGGCACCTTCGCCTCCGAACCGGCGAGTGGCCCTGTCCACCAGTTCGCCATCGGCACGCCCGAGCTGGTCGACCGCGCGGCAAAGGCCACCGAAGAGGCGTTCTGGTCATATGGCTATTCCACGCGGCAACAGCGCGCGGATTTCCTCAACGCCATCGCCGACGAGATAGAGACGCGCGGCGCCGAGATCACCGAGATCGGCACCCAGGAAACCGGCCTGCCCGCCGCAAGGCTCGAAGGCGAGCGCGGACGCACCACCGGCCAGTTGCGCCTTTTCGCGTCCCATATCCTTGAGGGCGACTATCTTGACCGCCGCCACGACGAGGCGCAGCCCGATCGCAAGCCCGCCCCGCGCCCCGATCTGAAACTGGTCCAGCGCCCCATCGGCCCGGTTGCCGTTTTCGGTGCGTCCAACTTCCCTCTGGCCTTTTCCACCGCCGGCGGGGACACCGCCGCCGCGCTGGCCGCCGGCTGTCCCGTCGTGGTCAAGGGCCACTCCGCCCATCCGGGCACCGGCGAGATCGTGGCCCAGGCCATCGATGCCGCCCGCAGAAAACTCGACATTCACCCCGGCGTCTTCTCCCTGATCCAGGGCGGCAAGCGCGACGTGGGCACCAGCCTTGTGCAACACAAGCTGATCAGGGCCGTCGGCTTTACCGGTTCGCTCGGCGGGGGCCGCGCCCTGTTCGACCTCTGCGCGGCGCGCCCCGAACCCATTCCGTTTTTCGGCGAACTCGGTTCGGTCAATCCCATGTTCCTTCTGCCCGAGGCGACCAAAGCCCGTGGCGAGGAGATTGGCAAGGGCTGGGCGGGTTCGCTCTCCATGGGCGCCGGCCAGTTCTGCACTAATCCCGGCATTGCCGTGGTCCTTGAGGGCGGGCCAGCGCAAGCCTTCATCGCAGCCGCCAAATCGGCGCTGGCCGACGTCGCGCCCCAGACCATGCTCACCGACGGCATCGCCAAGGCCTATCGCGAGGGTCGGAACCGCATCGCCGCGTCGGCAGGGGTGCGCGAGGTGCTGACCTCGACCTGCGATTTGCGCAACGCGACCCCCTATCTCTTTCTCACCGACGGCGCGACCTGGCTCGCCAATCATCAATTGGGCGAGGAAGTCTTCGGCCCGCTCGGGTTGGTGGTGACAGTCAGGGATGAAGATGAAATGGAGGCCATCGCCCGCGCCCTCGAAGGCCAGCTCACCTGCACCATCCACTTCGATGAGGACGACGCCCCCTTAGGTCGGAGGCTCATGCCGATCCTTGAGCGCAAGGCTGGCCGCATCCTTGCCAATGGCTTTCCGACCGGCGTGGAAGTTGCCGATGCCATGGTACATGGTGGTCCCTATCCGGCATCCACCAATTTCGGCGCCACCTCGGTAGGGACCCTGTCGATCCGCCGTTTCCTACGTCCGGTGTCGTACCAGAACATCCCCGCCTCCCTGCTCCCCGGCGATCTCAAGGCCTGAAGCCACAAGGCCCGGAGTACGCGTTCCGGGCCTTTTTCTTCCGATACCATCAAAGGCTGATGCCGTTTTCAGCAAGCATTTTGCCCACATGCGTCGTCTCACCGGTCTCGATGGACCGATTGGCCGCAATCCCGGCAAGGATCGACCAGGCCCCATCCAGATGGGTCGATGAGCGCGCATAGAGATCGGGGTTCATCCCCGCCGGGTCGAATAGATACCCCAGCATGATCGGATCGGCGCCGCCATGCCCGCCCTTGCCGGTCCACACTTGGATCGCTTCGGGCTTTTGCCCGGCACGGTGCAGCGTCGTCTGCATGGCGTCGTCGATGGGCTTGTCTCTCTTGCCGCCGAAAACTCCGTGCACTTCGACATGGCGATGGACGAGCTCTCCTTTGGTGCCATGGAAGCGGATTTCCAGCCCTTCCCAGGGGCTATAGGCGCACAGCGTATAGTTGAGCATCGCGCCGCTCCTATATCCCACCTGCACCTGCATGGTGTCCTCAATGGTGATATCGGGCGCAAAAACGCATTGGTCGCGGCGATAGCCGTCGAACTCCTCAGCATCGAGGTAGAGCTCTCGCAGCTTCTCATCATTTTGAAGGTCCATGCGCAGCTCGCACCGCTCGAACACCGGGCATGTGTGACAGCGCTCGCCGCGCTCGGTCAGCCCTATGGAATCTGCCGTCTGCGGCGTATAGAATGCCCGCCTGCCCCGCGCCGAAACACTCTCGGGCATCGAGCCCAGCCACCAGTTGACGAGGTCGAAATGGTGGGTGGATTTATGCACCAGAAGCCCGCCCGAGCGATCCTTGTAGCGGTGCCAGCGGCGGAAATAATCGGCCCCATGCACCCTGTCGAGATGCCAGGAGAAATCAACCGCGACAATGTCGCCGATCGCACCCGACATCAGCAATTCCTTGATCTGCGTGCGCGCCGGCGTATAGCGATAGTTGAACGTCACCGAAACCTTCCGCCCGGTCTCGCGCTGCGCGTCGAGAATGGCCTTCAACCGCACCAGATCGGTCGTCATCGGCTTTTCGGTGATGACATCGCACCCGGCCCGCATGGCCGAAACCATATAGTGATGGTGCAGATCGTCAGGCACCGTGACGATCACCGTATCGGGCTTTTGCTCGTCGATCATCTGCCCGAAATTCTCGGCCCTGTAGGTGGCGATCCCGTTGCCGCCGCGTTCGGGCACCGCCTGAGCAGAAAGCGCAAGCCTGTGCCCGTTGATATCGCACAGCGCCACGAGTTCGGCGGTTGCGTCATAGGTCGAAACGATGGCGTCGCGAAACATGGCATGGCGCGCGCCGGTGCCTACGATTGCGTATTTCACTGGTCGGATCCCGAGAAACGAAAAGACAGGTGAGGCCCCATTCGTCGCCGCCGATGCAGGACCGGGAGACGGATGGCATGAGGGATTATCGCCGCCCCGCATTCGCTCGTCAATAATTTATCGTACTACTTTGACAAATCAGGCAGACATGTTGCCGTAGCGCCTGGATTTCGACCACACGTAGCGTGGTTCATACCCGAAAGCCCGCCTTGCCTTCTCAGAGCTGAAGCCCGAAGCGCGTCCCAAGGAAAGCCCCGCAACATCGGTTCGCGGCGCATAGCGCGCGAAAAGCTCGGCGGTTTCGCAGTCGTGTAAATTCTCGGTACCCGAAAGATTGTAAAGTCCCGACGCCACCGCGCTCGTCTCCAGCGCCTGCCGGCAGCCGATCGCGATGTCGCGGGCATCGGTGCGTGTCCAGAGGAGAAACCGGTCGCCTTGCGGGTCGGCCAGCGCCCGCTCGATTTCAGCGTCGAGATCCTGCGGCGCCCGCACCCCCATGATGCGGAAGGTCAGGACGTTGAGCCCGCGCCGCGCAAAATAATCGGCGGCCCCCTCGCCGGCGATCTTGGAGAGTGCGTAAGAATTCTGCGGCCGTAACGGATGATCTTCGGTCACCGGCGCGAACTCGGGATCGAGCGCCGCAAACCCATAGACCTGCGCGCTGGACGCGAGGATGATGCGTTTGACCTCTAGCGCATTGCAAGCATCGAGCACGTTGAAATGCCCGGTCACATTGTCCGAATAAGTCCGCGTATCGGGCACGATCCCGGGGTCCGACCACGCCGCCATATGCACCACCGCCTCGGGCCGGGCGTAAGCGAGCGTGCCGTAAACATCCTGCGCCAGGGCGACATTGCCCTGCATGTAGCGCACCCCGGCGATCCGTTCGGGTGCCGGAGCGAGGTCGAGACTGGTGACCTCGTGCCCGGCCCCGGCCAGTTCGGAAACGATGAATTTGCCGACCCGCCCCGATCCTCCGGTTACAACGATCCGCATCGGCATTCCTCCTCCTTAGCGTCATCCCCCGACACACTCTTGGCAGCGCGTCAAAATTAGTCATACTGGTGCTAGTAGTATTAATCGAGCGATGCAAGATGAAAACCGATGCACCACCGAGCCTCTCGGCCCAGACCGCCGGCAGGCTCCGCGCCTGGATCGCCGCCAATGGTCTCAAATCGGGCGCTCGCCTGCCGCCCGAGCATGAATTGATGCTCCAGCTCGATGTGAGCCGCACCGTGCTGCGCGAGGCCGTCGCGGGGCTACGCGCCCAGGGCGAATTGACCAGCCGGCGCGGCTCGGGGGTCTTTGTCGCCCGCATGGCCGATGACGGCCATATCCAGATCGAGCAAGCCGAAGACGACGCCACACCCACAGCGATCCTCAACCTCCTCGAAGTACGCCTCGCGCTCGAGGTCGAGGCCGTCGGCCTCGCCGCCCGCCGCCGCGCCCCCGCCGACCTCGAACGCATCGAGGCGGAACTTAAAGGCATGGCGGCCGCAAGGACCCGCGAAGAACTCGTGGCGCGCGATTTCAGCTTCCACGTCGCCATAGCCGCCGCCACCAACAACCCCCAGTTCATCTACGTTATCCGGCAAGTGGGCGAGCGCGCCTTTCCGCGTGAGCGGTCCTGGCGCACCGCGCCCAGCAGCGGCACCCGCTATGCCGAAATGCGTATGCGGGAACACGAAGCCATCCTGCGCGGCATCGCTGACAAGGATGCCGTCTTCGCCCGCGACGCCATGCGCCACCACATCATGGCCAGCGCCCAGCGTTTCAGGGACGCCATGGCGTGAGGCCGGGCAAATTTTCAGAGGGCAGATCGTGATCGTCACCAAACTGCGCACCGTTCCGCTCGTTCTCCCGCTCGAACGCCCGATCGGCAACGCCACCGCGATGATCGAGCGCTTTTCGATGATCGCCATCTTCCTGGAAACCGACGAGGGCCTTGTCGGGGAAAATCTCGTTTTCACCATCCGGCCCGAGCAGCACAAACTGCTCGAAACCATGGTGCACGTGCTCGCCGATGCGGTGATCGGGCGCGACCCCGATCACGTGGCCGCCTTTTGGCAGGATGCCTGGCGCCGTATCAATTTCATCGGCTTTTCCGGCGTTTCGATCATGGGCATTTCGGCCATCGATGGCGCGCTGTGGGATCTGCGCGGCAAGGCCACAAACCGCTCGATCGCAGCGCTTCTGGGCCAGTCGCGCACCAGCGTTCCCGCCTATGCCAGCGGAGGGCTCTGGTTGAGCCAGAGCATCGATGAAATCGTCGAACAGGCGGGCCATTTTGCTGCCCAAGGCTTTGGCGCGGTCAAACTCCGCCTCGCCGGCCGGGCCGAAATCGATCTTCCCCGCATCGCGGCGGTGCGCGAGACCATCGGCCCTTCGGTGGGTCTCATGGTCGATGCCAATCAGGTGCTCGACGCCGCCTCCGCCATCACCCTCGCCCGCCAGTTCGAGAGCTATGATATCGCCTGGTTCGAAGAGCCCGTCCCCGCGCACGATCTGGACCACTCCGCCCAGGTCGCCGCGGCCCTCGATATGCCTGTTGCCTCCGGCGAGAACGAATACACCCTCCACGGTTTCCGCCGCATGCTGGAGACACGCGCCGCGGATATCCTGATGCCCGATCTCCAGCGGGTAGGCGGGGTCAGCGAGTTCGCGCGCGTCGGCGCCCTGGCCGCCGCTCACAACACGCCGGTCTCGTCCCATCTTTTCCCCGAAATGAGCCTGCAGATCATGGCGAGTCTGCCCAATGCCACCCTTCTCGAACACCTCGATTGGTTTGCTCCGCTGTACTGCGAGGCCATGGAGATGCGCGATGGCGAAATCGCCGTCCCTTCGCGCCCGGGCTGGGGGTTCAGCCTCGCCTCCAAAGCGCTTCGCCGATATGCAGCCGACTAACTAATAAGATAAGTTACAAACTTGTCTGTCATCATATGTAGTGATAAGACGGCTGCAACCATGACGGACGAGAGGGGAGAGCCATGAAAATCGTGGATGTGAAGGTTCGGGTGTTCTGGCACACCACACGCCGGCACCAGGACGCGGCGGGACACGCCCATCCCGGCGATCCCCATCGGGTCAAGCAGGGCATGATCACCATCGTCACCGACGAGGGCCATGAGGGGCATTGCTTCGGTGTACCGGAAGTCATGCGTCCCCATGTCATCGAAAAATTCGTCAAGACCGTGCTGATCGGACAGGACCCGTTCGATCGCGAACGGCTCTGGCAAGAGCTGGCCCATTGGCAGCGCGGCAGCGCGGCCCAGCTCACCGACCGTACTCTCGCTGTCGTCGATACCGCTCTCTGGGATCTGGCCGGCCGCGCGCTCGGCATCCCGGTCTATAAGCTCATCGGCGCCTATCGCGACAAGGTCCCTGCCTATGGCAGCACGATGTGCGGCGACGAACTCGAGGGCGGGCTCGCAACGCCCGAGGATTACGGCCGGTTTGCCGAAAAGCTCGTCAAGCGCGGTTATAAGGGCATCAAGCTCCACACCTGGATGCCGCCGGTCTCCTGGGCACCCGACGTCAGGATGGACCTCAAGGCCTGCGCCGCCGTGCGCGAGGCTGTCGGTCCCGACATTTCACTGATGATCGACGCATTCCACTGGTACTCGCGCACCGACGCCTACGAACTCGGCAAGGGCTTGCAGCAATTGGGCTATGCCTGGATCGAGGAACCCATGGACGAGCAGTCGATGGCCTCCTACGCCTGGCTGGCTGACAATCTCGACATCCCGGTCCTTGGCCCGGAAAGCGCCGCTGGCAAGCACCATGCGCGCGCCGAATGGATCAAATCGGGCGCCTGCGATATCCTTCGCACCGGCGTCCACGATGTCGGCGGCATCGGCCCCTCGCTCAAATCGATAGCGCTCGCTGATTCCTTTGGCATGAACTGCGAAATCCACGGCAATGGCGCGCCCAATCTCGTCCTCGCCGCCGTCGCCCGCAACGTGCGCTGGTACGAGCGCGGCTTGCTCCATCCCTTCCTCGAATATGACGACGGGTTCGAATACCTCAACACCCTACAGGACCCCATGGACGAAGACGGCTTCGTCCACCTCTCGGACAAGCCCGGCATGAGCGAGGACATCAATTTCGATTTCATCGACGGCAATCTGGTCGCCGATTGACCCCAGCCGCCTTCGCCCTTGAGAGATTTCAAACCGGGGCGCTGGCGCGCAGGCGTTCCTTGCTGCCCATCAGGTGCAGGCGCATCGCGCCGCGCGCCGCCTCGCTATCGCCGGCGGCGATGGCGTCGAACACCCTTTGGTGTTCCTCATTGATGTGCCGCAGATAGTCCGTGCGGCTTTCCTGGGCGATCGAGGAGGTGTTGAGCCGCGCGCGCGGCATCAGGAATTCTCCCAGATAGTTGAACAGATTGACGAAGTGATAGTTGCCGGTCGCCGTCGCGATTGCCCTATGGAACGCGAGGTCGGGCTCGATGGCATCGTCTCCCGCCGCTATCGCTTCATCCATTCGTGTCAGTGCATCGCGCATGGTCTTGAGCACTTCGGGCGATCGCCGGGCCGCCGCAAGCCCCGCTGTTTCCACCTCGAGCGCGATGCGCAACTCGAGCACCGCCACCGCCTCATGAACCGCATCCCCACCGCCGCCCCCCAGGATGAAGGGCTGGGCGAAGGGCTGGTCGGTGACGAACACCCCCACGCCCTGGCGTGGCGTCACCAACCCGTTGGCGCGCAGATTGGCGATCGCTTCCCGGATCACCGTCCGGCTTACGCCGAATTCCCCGATCATCGCGTGTTCGGTCGGCAGTTTTTCGCCCGGTCCATAAAACCCGTTGCGAATACGGTCCTGGACCGTTTCGACGATCCGCTGCGAAAGGCTGCCGCGACGGTTATGCATGTTCATTCCCGAATTGGATGGCTTGCTCCATCCCTATGCTACTGACGCAGCTTAAACATAGTCTTCCCGATACGGGGCAAAGGCATCCACCATCGTCCCCGCTTCAATGCACACGGCCCCGTGCAGCACGCCGCCGTCCACTACATAGCTCGACCCCGGCCCGAGCCGTTCGGTCACCCCGTCGATCGTCACGTCGAACAGCCCGCTTTCGATATAGGCCGTCTGCGCATGCGGGTGGATGTGCGGCGCGCCCACGGCGCCCATTTCGAAATCCCAGCGCAGCATCATCAGCTGGTCGGTGTAGCACAGCATCTGCATGCGGCGCCCTTCGCCGACCGATTTCCACTGGGCGTCCTGCCCCTTCAAAAAGCTTCCCGATGTCGGCATGGGCCTGTTCCTTTTCAGCTATTGGCCTGGGCAAGCGCCAGGTCGCGGTCATAAGCGGCGCTGGCCTTGATCAGCGCCCGCGTGTAATCGGTCTGCGCCTCGCCATTTTCCAGCGCCTGTCGCGACAGCACCTCGACGATCTTGCCATTCTGCATCACGGCGAAGTCGGAACACATGTGGTCGATCACCGCGAGATCGTGGCTGACCAGCAGATAGGTGAGGTTGTGCCGCTCGCGCAGATCCATGAACAGATTGAGGATTTCCGCCTGGATCGAAACGTCGAGCGCCGATGTCGGCTCGTCGAGCAACAGGATCTTCGGCTCCAGTATCAGCGCCCGCGCAATCGCCACGCGCTGGCGCTGCCCGCCCGAAAGCTGATGCGGATAGCGATAGCGGAATTGATCCCCCAGCCCCACCTGCTCCAGCGCATCCCCGATCCTGCGGTTGATGTCGGAAAACTTATGGATCTTGAGTGGTTCGGCCAGAATATCGGCGATCTTGCGCTTGGGGTGCAGCGAACCATAAGGGTCCTGAAACACCATCTGCACCCTGCGGCACCAATCGAGCCGATCGGTTTGCGAAAAGCTCCGCCCCTCCACCGAGATCGCGCCCTCCCAGTGCCGGTAAAGCCCGGCGATACAGCGCAGCACCGTCGATTTTCCCGACCCCGACTCCCCGACCAGCCCGAAGGTCTGCCCGTCCGCGACCGAAAACCCGATACCATCGAGAATCTTTCTCCGCCGCATTCCGCTGCCCAGCTCGAGATCGAGCCCTTCGATATCGATCATGCTCATGGCTGACGCTCCAGGGCCTGGGTCCAACTGCTTTGCCGGTCGAGCACCGGCAACCGCCCCTTGTGCTCCCCGATCCGTGGCAGCGAAGCGAGCAGCCCGCGCGTATAGGGGTGCTGCGCATCCTTGAGGTCGCGCGCCGCGATCTCCTCGACCACCTGCCCCGAATACATGATCAGCACCCGGTCGCAAAAACTCTGCACCAGGTTGAGATCGTGGCTGATGAACAACAGCCCGATCCCGCGGTCCTTCACCAGATCGTCGAGCAGCGCCAGCACCTGCAACCGCACAGTCACGTCGAGCGCCGAGGTCGGCTCATCGGCAATGATCATCGCCGGGTCGGGAATGAGCATCATGGCAATCATGATGCGCTGCCCCATGCCGCCCGACACCTCGTGCGGGTACAGCGTATAGACGTGCTCCGGGTCGCGGATCTTAACCGCAGCGAGCTGCTCCATCGCCCGCCGTTTGGCCTCTGCCCGGCCCACCCTATGATGCGCCAGATAGGCTTCGGCGATCTGCTCGCCCACGCTCATCACCGGGTTGAGCGAAAATTTGGGGTCCTGCAGGATCATGGAGATTCGAGCGCCCCGGATCGCCTGCATCTTCTTTTCGCTCAGCTTTAAAAGCTCATTGCCCTCAAAGCGCATCTCGTCGGCGGTGATCCTGGCAATCTCAGGCAAAAGCCGCACGATGGCGCGCCCAACCGTCGATTTGCCCGAACCGGATTCCCCGATAATCGCGACCTTTTCGCGCCCCAGGGTAAAGCTCACATTGCGCACCGCATGCAGTTCGCGCCGCGCCGACATGTAGCCGACATTGAGGTTTTTGACCGAGAGAATGGGTTGGTTCATCTCGCTCCCCTTACTTGGACTGACGCGGGTCGAGCATGTCGCGCAGCCCGTCACCGAACAGGTTGAAGGCCAGCGCCACCAGCAGGATCGCCATGCCCGGCATGGTCACCACCCACCAGCTATCGATCATGAAGCGCCGCCCCGCCGAGGTCATGGCGCCCCATTCTGGCGACGGCGGCTGCGCGCCAAGTCCGAGAAAGCCCAACCCCGCCGCCGTGAGCATGATGCCCGACATGTTGAGCGTCGTGCGCACCACCACCGAGGGGATGCAGATCGGCAGCACATGGCGCAACAGGATGCGCAGCGAGGAAGCGCCCGACACCTTGGCGGCCGCGATATAATCGGCGGCCCGCGTGGTCAGCGTCTCGGCCCGCGCCAGCCGCGCGATCGGGGGCCATGCGGTGAGCGCGATGGCGGTCACGGCGTTCTCGATGCCCGGCCCCAGCGCGGCGGCGAACGCGAGCGCCAGAATGAGGCTGGGAAAGGAGAGGAAGATGTCGGTGATCCGCATCAGAACCCGGTCGGTCCAGCCACCGAAATAGCCCGCCGCCATGCCGATCATCAGCCCGATGGGCGCGACGATCACCGAAACCAGCACCACGATATAGAGCGAAATGCGCGAGCCATAGACGATGCGGCTGTAGATATCGCGGCCATATTCGTCGGTCCCGAACCAGTTCTGCGCGCTGGGCGGCTGCAATGCTCCGCTCAAATTCTGGACCAGCGGATTGTGGGTCGCGACCCATGGCGCAAAAATCGCCATCACGCTCAGAACCAGAACGATCGCCAGCCCGAACACCGCCAGGGGGTTGGAGAAAAACCCCATAACGCCCCAATAAACGCGCTGCGCCGTCGCCTGACGGGAGCTGGTGATGGTGTCGCTGGAGAGATATTCGCGCCAGGTCATGGGGTGCTCGGTGCTCATTGGGCCCGTGTCCTTGGGTCGAAGACCCGATACAAAACGTCGGATAAAATGTTGAGGGCAATGAACAGCAGCCCCACAAGCAGCGTGCAGGCCATCACAGCGTTCATGTCGCCGATCATCAGGTTGGATGTGAGATAGCCGCCGAAGCCGGGCCAGGAGAACACGGTTTCGACCAGCACCGCGCCTTCGAGCAGCCCGCCATAGGCCAGCGCCACGATGGTCACCAGCTGCACGCGGATGTTGCGGAATGCGTGCCGCCAGATCACCTGCCGTTGCGACAGCCCCTTGATGCGGGCGGTGACGATATATTCCTGCCCCATCTGCTCGATCATGAACGAACGCGTCATGCGGGAAATATAGGCCATGGAGTTGAGCCCCAACACCGTCGCCGGCAGCCAGATGTTACGAAGCGCACTCCAGAACACGTCCCACTCGCCCACCAGAATGGAGTCGATCAGAAGAAAGCCGGTTATAGGATCGACAAGTCCGGTATAGAACACCTCGACGCGGCCCGAGCCGCCCGACCAGCCCAGCACGGCATAGAACACCAAAAGCCCCATGAGGCCGAACCAGAAGGTCGGGGTCGAATAAGCGATCAGCGAAAAGAACCGCACGAAATAGTCGGGAAACTTGTTGCGATTGGTCGCCGCCAGGACGCCGAGCGGAATGCCCAGCCCGGCGCCGATCGCTATGGCGATAGTGCCCAGTTCGATCGTCGCGGGAAACACGCGGGCGATATCCTCGATCACCGGACGACCGGTCAGAAGCGCCACGCCGAAATCGCCGCGCGCCAGATCGGCGACAAACCTGAAAAACTGCACATAAAGCGGCTGGTCCAGCCCGAGCTGGCGATAGACCCTGTCATAGGTCGCCTGGGTGGCTTCATCGCCGACGATGGCCAAAACCGGATCGACCGGCATCATGCGGCCGATGATGAAGGTTAGGATCAGAAGACCCAGCAGCGTCACCGCTATCGAGCCGACAAATCCTAAGGCTCCGGTGGCCTGGGTTCGTATGCGCAGAGACAAGGGAGCCATGGACCCGCTCCGTTCTGTCCGCCCCGGCCAAAGGCTCGGGGCGGTTCGTGGCGATGAGGAAAGGGGCGCGGCGCACGAATGCATCCACGCCTGTTCCGGTGAGGTCAGCGGCTCTTGGAGACCGTGTCGAAGCGCGTCGTCCAGCCGTAATGATTCTGGAAGCCATCGATATCGGATCGGAACACCACGGTATCGACCACCGCCGAAATCGGCTGGATGGCGGGCACCAGCTCCTCATAGAGATACTGAACGTCCTCATAGAGCTGGCGCTGCTGATCGGGGTCTCGCTCCACCAGGGCCTGCAAGGCCAGCTCGTTCAGCTCTTCGTTATAGAACGAAGTGCGCCAGCCGATCAGACCGGAAAGCCCCGCGTCGTCGGCATTGTCGGGGTTGATCACCAGCGACTGCATGTTGGAATGTGGGTGCGGTTCCTGCCCGCCGCCGCCACGGCCCACGATCAGCTCGAAATCGCGCTCGCGCATCGGGCCGTAGATCTGGTTGCCCGTGCCCGTCACGATCTCGGCGTTGATGCCCGCCTGCGCCAATGTGCTCTGTATCGAGGTTGCGATGTCGATGAAGGGCGGCTCGTTGATCGCCAAAAGCTGGGTGGTAAAGCCGTCGGGATACCCGGCCTCGGCCAGATACTCCAGCGCCTGCTCCACATCGAACGCATAGCCGGGGTCCTCGATACTGCCCAGCACGCCCGGGGTCACCGGCCGCTGATGCAGAATGCCGTAATTGGGCATGATGGTTTCGTTGATACCCTGGTAATCGATGAGGTAGCGCAGCGCGAGCCGCACATTCTCGTCGGCATATTTCTCGTCCTTCATGGAGACGGCGAGATAATAGAAGCCTGAGCTCGGCACCGATTGCACGACCACGTCGTCATTGGCCGAAAGCGCGCTGATGTCGGGCACCGAAAGCGCCAGCCCCACATCGATATCGCCGCGCTCGAGCATTAGCCGCTTGGTCTGGCTTTCGGGCATGTGCCGGATCAGCACCCGCCGCATATCGGGAGCGCCGCCCCAATAATCGTCAAACCTGTCGAGAATGATCGTGTCGTTGGCCGTCCAGTTGCGCAGCGTGAACGGACCCGAACCGGCCGTATTGGTGGTGAGCCACGCAGCGCCCAGGTCGCCGTCGACTTCATTGGCCAGCGCGGTCTGGCTGTCGATCACCGAGGAGGCGCTGGGCTTGCCGAACATGTAAAGGATAAGCTGCGGGTCGCCATCTTCCGGCATGGTGATGGTTATCGTGTTGCCATCGACCGCGATGTGTTCGTCGAAATTGTCGAGGGTAAACCCATAGGCCTGCCAGGTCGCCGATCCGACCAGCTCGAGTTCGAGAATGCGCTTCCACGACCAAATCGCGTCGTCCACGGTCACCGGATTGCCCGAGGCGAAAACCGCGTCTTCACGGAAATTGAGGGTAATCACCCCGTCTTCGCTGACGTTCCAGCTTTCGGCAAGGCCCGGATTGACCTGGGTAACATCCACCGCGTCGAGCTGCACCGGGGTGTCATAGACGTTGGTCACGATGGCGGTCGATTCACGCCCTGCAATCGCTGCGGGGTCGAGCGTCAGGATATTGGCCATGCTCAGCCCGATCACGAGCTGATCGTCAGGCGTCGCTGCCCAGCTTTGGACAGCTGTGCCACTCAGGGCGGTCGCGACAAGCAGTGCCAGAAGTGTCTTTTTCATTCAGGTTCCTCCTCCCAATTTCAAGACATTTCCATACATATGCGACATCATACAACTAAATGTCAATTGGGCATGTTTCGCACAAATTTAGCTCGAAACCGCAGAAGTTCTGGAAATAATTAGTCCCACTAATTATAAATTTCGGGCGTTTTCGTGGAATTCCACACGAAAGTCGTATCAGTTTTCGCAAGGAAACCCCTCGGCTTGGAAATCTCCGCGCAAGCAAACCGTGCTCCGCCCCTTGCGGATAAGTAAAGCGATATGTATGACAGGACAAAATGTTGTATGGCAAATAGGAGGCCCGGATGACCGTCATTTTTAACGAGCGCAACGCGATAGCGCCCGAGCACGGCGCAGCCATGGATACCGGCGAATTGCGGGATAATTTCCTTATCGACGAGTTGTTCGTCACCGGCGAAATCCGCCTTACCTACACTCATTACGACCGCATGATCGTCGGCAGCGCGGTTCCGGCTTCGGGCGCGCTAAAGCTCGAAGCGATCAAGCCGACAGGCACCGAGACATTTCTCGCCCGCCGCGAATTGATCGCGGTCAATATCGGCCAGTCCGGTTCGGTCACCGTCGATGGCGACCAGTTCGACCTGGGCCATCGCGACATGATCTATATCGGGCGCGGCGCTGGCGACGTTACCTTCGCATCCGACGATAGCGCAGCCCCGGCCAAATTCTATCTCGTGAGCGCGCCGGCCCACGCCACTCATCCCACGAAACTTATCAGGATCGACGACGCCAAGCGGCTCGACCTGGGCGCGTCGGAAACCTGTAATGAGCGTTCCATCTTCCAGTTCTCCCAAGCCGTGGAAACCTGCCAGCTCGTCGTCGGCATGACGACGCTCGCACCGGGTTCGAACTGGAACACCATGCCCGCGCACATCCATTCGCGCCGCATGGAAGCCTATCTCTATTTCGGCCTCGATCCGGCTCAGCGTATCATTCACCTGATGGGCGAGCCCACCGAAACCCGCCATCTCGTCGTCGCCAACGAGCAGGCCGTACTTTCGCCTCCCTGGTCGATCCATTCGGGCGTCGGTACCGCCAATTACACTTTCATCTGGGCCATGGCCGGCGACAATGTCGATTACACCGATGTCGAACCCGTCCAGCCCGGAGACATCCTGTGACCGACCTCTCGGCCTTTTCCCTATCAGGGAAAACCATCATGGTGACCGGTGCCAATACAGGCATCGGTCAGGGCATCGCCCTGGCGATCGTCAAGGCCGGAGGCCGTGTTCTGGCCGTCGGGCGCTCTTCCATGGACGAGACTTCGCACAAGGCTGCCAGTCTATCGCGTATAGAGGCGCCGATTACGCCCATATTTGCCGATCTCGACCCGTATATGCCGCCACATGCCATGCTCGATGCGGCGTGGGACACCCATGGTCCCATCGACGGCCTCGTCAACAATGCGGGCATAATCCGCCGTGCCGATGCGCTCGATTTCACCGAAGAGGACTGGGATTCGGTCGTCGATCTCAACCTCAAAACTGCGTTCTTCCTCGCTCAAGCGTTGGCTCGTCACGTTCTTCAAATCCCTGATATGAAAGCGAAAATCGTCAATATCGCCTCGATGCTCAGCTATCAGGGCGGCATCCGCGTCGCTTCTTATACGGCGTCGAAATCGGGTATCATGGGTTTGACCCGGCTATTGGCCTGCGAATGGGCGCAAAAAGGCATCAACGTCAATGCCATCGCTCCGGGCTATATCGAAACCAACAACACGGAGGCCCTGCGCGCCGATCCCGAGCGGAACGCCCAGATTCTGGGCAGAATCCCTGCCGGACGCTGGGGCGAACCCTCCGATATCGGCGATGCGGCGGTGTTCCTTCTGGCCCCCGCCTCCAACTACATGCACGGCGCGACCATCCCCGTCGATGGCGGCTGGCTGGCGCGGTAGGCAAAACTTATCGCCGGGGCGCAAAACGGAATTAGCGTGCCCGCTCGAAACCGAAAAGTGTCTCGGGGTTATCGACAAGGGCCAATGTCCGGCCCTTGTCATCGGGAAACCACCCGAGCACGGTATCGAGCAGCGCCGCATCGTCGGGATAGTCCTCGGCCCGTTTGGCGGCATTGTGCGGCCAGTTGGTGCCCCAGATAATCCGCTCCGGCGCATAGGCCGCGATGTCGCGGGCCACGGCTGCGATATCGGCGTAATCTGGCCCACCCACCCGGCTCGATTCATAGCAACCGGCGAATTTGAACCAGGTTTTTCCCTTATCGATCAACCGCTTGAGCGCAGCGATCTGCGAGCTATCGGGCGTCACCCCGGCAAAGAACTTGCCGTGATGATCGAGCACCCAGCGCGATTTCAGTGCCGCCAGCCTGTCGAAATGATCGACGATGTTGCTGCCGTCGAACTGGACGGCCATCATCCACCCGAACGCCGCCGCCCGATCATCGACTTCTTCAAGCCGATCCAGCCCCATCGCACCGCTCGATATATCCATGATCCGCGCGCCCACCACGCCCACGGCGGCAAGCGATTCCATTTCGGCGTCCGAGGTTTCTCCGGTCACCACCGCCACCCCTTTCGCCTTGTTTCCAAAGGCTTTCAGGCACGCGAGAAGACAGGAATTGTCGAATTGATGCGCATTGCCCTGGGTCGCGACAACCCGATCAATGCCCAGCCATTTCATGGTTTCGAGGTAATCATCGGGCGTCGGCAACGGCTCGGGCGGCAGGCCGGGACCGCCGGGAAGCGCCGGAAAACTGGGCAGATAGGCGTGCATCTGCGTATCGATGGCGCCCTTGGGCAACTTGGTTTGCGGTGCCTTGCCGCTGTAAATTCTATCCACGATTACCGGACCTTGGGCGCAAATTCAGTCAGCGCGTTACGGTCGATCTCGATGCCCAACCCAGGCCCATCGGGAATGGCCACAAGGCCCCCGACATGCTCGATCGGCGACGTCACGACAGCCTGACGGAAGGGGTTGTCCGTCCTGTCGAATTCCAGGATCGGATCGAGTGGATTGGTCCGCATCGGGTCGGGCACCATCGCTGCCATGAACTGCAGCGCCGCCGCGATCTGTATCGCCGTTCCCCAGACGTGAGGCACCACCCGCACCCCATGCAGGGACGCAAGATCGGCGATGCGTTTCATCTCGGAAAACCCGCCACATCCGCAGATATCGGGCTGGATAATATCGACGCAGCGCGTCTCAAGCGGCTCACGCATGCCCCAGCGGGTATGCCATGTCTCCCCGCCCGCCACCGGGATCGGCTGACGCGCCCTCACCTCGCGATAGGTGGCAAGTTGTTCAGGAACAACGGGTTCTTCGAACCAGTCGATGCCATATTCGGCGGCCTTTTGCCCGACCCTGATAGCCTCATAGGCTTCATAGCCATGATTGCCATCGATCATCACCCGCATATCCGGCCCCGCCGCCTCGCGAACGGCGGCAATCACGCGCAAATCCTCGTCCGGGTTGAACCCGATCTTGATCTTGGTGGCATGGAACCCCTCGCTGCGGTAGCGCGCAACATCGGCGGCATTGTCCTCGACCCGATCGACCCCATCGCGCTTGAACCCGCCGGTGGCATAGGCCCTGACGCTCTCGCAGAACCGCCCGCCCAGCAGGGTCGAGATAGGAACGCCGAAATGCTTGCCCTTGATGTCCCAGAGCGCAATGTCGATCCCCGACAACGCAGTGATCGACAATCCCCGCTGCCCCTGATCGCGCAGGGCGTTGTAAAGCACCGCCCAGTGCTTTTCGGTTTCCAGTGGGTCCTTACCGATGAGCCATTGCGCATAGGCCTTGACCACGGCCGCATTGGGCAACGCCGGGCCGAGGCATTCGCCCCACCCGGTCGTCCCATCGTCGCAGACGATCTCCACCAGAACATGCACCCGCTTGTCAAAGCGCATCGAGGCGCTTTCGAACGCGGTATCGAGCTGATGTTCAAGAAGGTGGGTGTTGACCGCCGCTATCTTCATCTTTTATGCGCGCCGATCAACGCTTCGAGCATGGCTTCTTCTTCCTTCGTGAGGTCGACAAGCGGCGCGCGCACCGGGCCTGCATCGAACCCCTGCAACCGCACTCCGGCCTTGACGGCGGCGACCGCATAGCCCTTGCGCCTGCTGCGAATTTTCATGAAGGGGTAGAAGAAATCCTTGAGGATCGCTTCGCAGCGCGCCCGATTACCACCACGCAGCGCCTTGTAGAACTCCACCGCCAGTTCCGGCACGAAGTTGAACACAGCGGACGAATAGGTCGTAAACCCCGCCGCGAGATAGGCTTCGGCGAAAAGCTCGGCCGTGGGCATGCCCCCAAGATAGGTCAGCCGGTCACCCAGCGTCGCTGTGATCTGGCGCACCAGCCCAATATCCCCCGAGCCGTCCTTGAAACCGATAAGGTTCGGGCATGCCTCGCACAGCCGCGCAAGGGTATCGGCCTCGATGATGGAATTGTCGCGGTTATAGACCATGACCCCGATGCCAACCGACTGGCAAACCCTCTTTACATGCTCGTAAAGCCCGTCCTGGGGCGCATCGATCAGATAGTGCGGCAAAAGCAGGATCCCGTCAGCGCCGGCCTTTTCGACGGATCTGGCGATGGAAACCGCCATTTCGGTGCCGTAACCGCAACCCGAAACGATAGCAGCCTTGCCGCCGGCCGCTTCCTTGGCAGCGGCCACGACAGAGGGAATTTCCTCCGGAGTGAGCGAAAAGAATTCCCCGGTGCCGCCTGCCGCGAATAATGTGGTGGCCTCGAAGCCGGCGAGCCACGCCACATGATCCTGATAGGATTTGGCATTGAACCGACCCTCGGCATCGAAATGGGTCACGGGGAAGGAAAGCAGACCCGCGCCGAGCGCGCGTTTGACGTCCTGGGGGTTCATGTAGCTGGTCCTCGGTAAAAATACATCGATGCCTTACCGCTATCCACTTGCATGACCTATGTCAACAACTTGTATGATATCTAAGTTCGCAACAGCGCGCGATAGCGCCGCTGGCTGCCCTGCAGATGGGCACGCATTGCCTCGCGCGCGGCTTCCTGGTCACCATTGGAAATGGCGCTGACGATTCGTCCGTGCTCTTCGTGCAATTGGCTCAAATAGGCTTCCGATACCTCGCCACCGGGTTCGGCCAGGGCGGCGCGGGGAATGGCGTTCTGGCCCATAAGATCCATGAACTCGACAAAGCGGGGATTGTTGGTAGCCTCGGCAATAGCCTGGTGCAAAGCAAAATCGGCGGCGCTCGTGGGCTTGCCCTGCGCGATACAGTCCCCCACGGCCCGGTGCCGCTCGATAATGGCCTCCTCTTGCGCCGGCGAGCGGCGGGTAGCGGCGAGCGCAGCGGCTTCGACCTCCACCGATCCGCGCAATTCGAGCAGTTCGATGATCGAAGAAATCCGATCGTGGTCGATATTCTGGAAGGGAAGCCCCGCCGGGGCAATCGGTTCGAGCACGAAAACCCCGGCCCCCCGGCGCGGTTCGACGAGGCCGTCCGAGCGCAGGGCGGCGATCGCCTCGCGCACCACGGTTCGGCTCACGCCGTGTACCTCGGTCAGCCGTGCCTCGCTGGGCAGTTTGTCCCCAACCTTGTACTGGCCGGATAAAATCGCATTGCGCAGCGCGCTCGCTACCTGAACGACAAGTGTTCCTCCCGCCTGCCCCACAATTTCGCTTTGCGTTTTCATGCGCGACAAACCTCAAACTTTCCGGAATCGTAGCTTTTCCAGCTAGAAAGACACTGCCCGTTCGCCCCTGTCAAGCAAGTGCACGCCTCTCTCATCAGACAGATTGACGCCGCCTGTCTTATCTTTAATGGTGGCGCGTCAAGAAACGGGAGCAAACGGGATATGAGGCGATTGCTGATCACTGGGGCAGCGGGAAGCCTGGGCAGGGTAGCGCGCCACAAGCTCAAACACCTCGCAACCACGATCCGGGTGTCCGACCTTGCGGACCTGGGGCAGGCCGGACCCGATGAGGAACTGGTCCAATGCGACCTTGCCGACGCCGCGGCGGTTTCCGCGCTAGTCGAAGGATGTGACGGGATCGTCCATCTGGGCGGCGTTGCAACCGAGCAGAGTTTTTCCACGATTTTGGCGGCCAATATCGTGGGCCTGCGCAATCTCTACGAAGCCGCGCGCGCCCATGGGCACCCGCGCATCTTCTTTGCAGGCTCCAATCACGTCATGGGCTTTTACGATCAGCACGAGCCGGTCGATCACGCCTCACCCCATCGCCCCGATGGCATGTATGGAGTCTCCAAGAGCTTCGGCGAGGCGCTCGCCCGCTTCTATTTCGACAAGTTCGGCCAGGAAACGGCGATCGTGAGGCTTGGCTCATGCTTTGAAAAACCCACCGATTATCGCATGCTGGCCACCTGGCTCAGCTATGATGATTTTGCCGGCCTCGTGGAAAGGGTATTCGAGGTCCCGCGCCTGGGTTGCCCGACCATATGGGGCGTTTCCAACAACAGCCGCGCCTGGTGGTCCAACGCGCATGTGGGCTATCTGGGCTGGACCCCCAAGGACAGCGCCGACCCTTTCGCTCCCCAAATCGATCCGCCCGCGCCCGATAGCCCACTGGCAATTTTCCAGGGCGGGAATAACACGCAGGACCCGCTGCTCTAGCAATCGGGCCTGGCCGATCGCCCCGCCCACTGCACTTTCGCAAATTGTCATCCCAGCGTTACCGAGCAGGTCTAAAGGCCCCGGATCGGCGCCGCGCGATTTTGCTCGTGCGCGCCCATTGTTGGAGACAGACATGCGCGTCATCATCACCGCCGGCTTGCTGCTGGCCACCATTTCCCCCAGCCTCGCCCAGGAAGGCCGCCTGGTTCTCTATACCAGCCAGCCGCAGACCGATGCGCAGCAGACCGCTGACGCCTTCATGGCCGAATATCCCGACATCACTGTCGATTGGGTGCGCGACGGCACCCCGCAGATCATGGCGCGGTTCCGCTCCGAACTGGAAGCGGGCGCACCGCAGGCCGACATTCTGCTGATCGCCGACGTCGTGACCATGGAAGGCCTCAAGGCCGAAGGCCTGCTGCTCAACTATTCCGATGCCGACGTCAGCGCCTACCCCGAAGGGCTGCACGACGAAGACGGCGCCTATTTCTCGACCAAGCTGATCACGACCGGCATCGTTTATAACACCGCCGCGACCATGATCCCCACGAGCTGGCAAGATCTGATCGGCCCCGACGCCCAGAACCAGGTGGCGATGCCGAGCCCGCTCACCTCCGGCGCGGCGCTGATCCACACCGTGACACTGACCGAGAACCTGCCGGAAGGCTGGGATTTCTACTCCGCTCTGGCCGAAAACGGCGCGCAGGCATCGGGCGGCAATGGCGGCATTCTCACGGCGGTTTCCGGCGGCGAAAAGCTCTATGGCATGATTGTCGACTACATGCCGATCCGCGAAGCCGCCAATGGCGCACCCGTACAATTCGTGTTCCCCACCGAGGGCGTTTCGGCCGTGACCGAGCCCGCCGCGATCCTTCAATCGTCGCAGAACCAGGAAAACGCCAAGCTGTTCATCGACTTCCTGCTGTCCGAAGAGGGCCAGGAACTCGCCGTCAGCCAGGGTTATATTCCGGCGCGCGACGGCATCGCGCTTCCCGAGGGCTATCCGGATCGTTCGGAAATCAACGTGCTGGGCTATGATGCCGCTGACGCCCTGGCCAATGAACAGGCCAATCGCGATCGCTTCGGCGAGATTTTCGGTCAGTAAACAAGCTTGAATTTCCAGAGCGCAAATCTTATCGCCCGGCCCGTCGCGGCCGGGCGCTTTCCAAGCGCAGCGGGCCGGTTCGTGCCCGCTGCCCTCGCCATTTTTGCCATCGGCCTTCTGGCGGCGCTGCCTTTGACGCGACTGACGCTGACCGCGCTCGTGGGAGATGGGGGACTTGACCTCCAGCCTCTCATCGAAAGACTGATGCGCGGCGCCACGCAACGCGCCATGTTCAATACCCTCGATACCGCCGTCATGGGCGCCGTTCTTGCGCTGGTGATCGGTGCGCCGTTTGCGTTTCTCGTGGCGCTCACCGACATGCCGCTGCGGCGGCTGCAAGGCTTCATGCTGCTTTTGCCGGTGATGATTGCACCGCAGGTCACCGCGCTGGCCTATATCCAGCTTCTGGGACCGTCGAGCGCACTCTTGGGCACGCTTGGGCTGGCGCCCGCAACCGGAACGCCGAACCCGCTTATGGGACGCGACGGTATCATAGTGCTCTATGGCATCCAGCACGCCCCCATCGTTTTCATTACCTTGCGCGCCGGGCTGACGGGTTTGCCGCGCGACTATTTCGAGGCGGCGCGGGCCGCCGGCGCCAGGCCGTGGCGGGTGCTGTTCACGGTGATCCTGCCGCTGATGCGCCCCTATTTCGTCGCCGCGCTGGCGCTTGCCTTCGTTTCGGGCGTGGGTAATTTCGGCATCCCGGCACTGCTTGGCCTTCCAGTCAACTATCTGACCCTTGCGACGCTGATCTATCAGCAATTGGCGAGCAGCGGGCCTACCGTGCTGACGCAGGTCGCCATGCTGTCGCTGTTGATCGCCGCCATCGCCATTGCGGGCATCGCCATTCAGGGGCTGGCGCAAAGGCGCGAGAGCTTTGCGGTGGCGCGGGGCCTTCGGGCGCGGATCACTTTAGGCCCTTGGCGCTGGCCGGTCGCCGCACTCGGCATTGTCCTGATCGGAGCAATGCTGGTGCTGCCCATGCTGGCGCTGGTCACCACCTCGCTCGTCCCCTCCTATGGGGTACGGCTGAGCCTCGACACCGTAACGCTGGACAATTATGTCGAGGTGCTGGTGCGGCAGGCATCGACGGTGAGGGCCTTTTTCAATTCCTTCTATCTCGCCGGCCTGGCGGCGCTGATCCTGGCGCTTCTGGCCGTTCCGGTCGCGTTCGGGCTGAGGACCATGCCGACACGCGCGCGGCAGGCCCTGCATGGCCTGCTCGATTTGCCCTATGCGCTGCCGGGGATCGTTCTGGCCATTGCCTGCATCTTGCTGTTCCTGCGGCCATTGCCGCTTATCGGCAGCCTCTACAACACGCCCTGGATCATTCTTGTGGCCTATCTCATGCGATTTGCGACCCTGGCCGTGCGCCCGGTGGATGCGGCGCTGGGGCAAATTCCGCCGCAATTGACCGAGGCCGCGGCGGCAGCCGGTGCGGGACCTCTGAGAAGGCTTTCGACCATCATCCTGCCCCTGGCAGCGCCCGCCGCCACGGCGGGGGCCCTGCTGGTGTTCATGAGCGCCTTCAACGAATTGACGGTATCGGCGCTGCTCTGGTCGAGCCGGAACGAGACGCTGGGGGTCATCCTCTTTTCGCTCGACGAGGCGGGGCTGTCGGCGCAGGCCTCGGCGATAGCCGTTGTCACCATTGGCGTGGTTGTAGCGCTGCTGCTGGTGATGGACCGGCTCGCACCCCGTCTGCCGGCGGGTGTCCTGCCTTGGCGTTAGGCCGGGACGATCCAGGCGTCGCCGATGGCGGCATGGACCACTGCTCCGGTATCGAGACGCTCGGGAAGGTCGGCGACGACGGCATCGCCTGACGCAAGGACGAGCGTGGTCTCGTAATTGGCGCCGGTAAACCGGGCGCGGCGCACGGTCGCGGCAAGACCTGTATCGGCCAGTTGCACCGCTTGCGGGCGCACCAGAAGCTTGACCGGCCCTTCGCCTTTTCCACGAGCGGCGATCGCCCAATCCCCGATCCGCGCCACGCCACCGTGAACCATCGCATCAAGAAGTTCGCCACGCCCAACGAAACCCGCGACCATCGCATTGGCGGGACGGGCGTAGATATCCTGCGGCGAGCCGATCTGCTGCACCCGACCGTTGTCGAGAACCACGATCCTGTCGGCCAATGCCAGCGCTTCGGACTGGTCGTGCGTGACGAAAACCACGGTGGCGCCGGTGCGCTGGTGAATATCGGCAAAGACATCGAGCATGGCGGCGCGCAAATGGACGTCGAGATTGGCCAGAGGCTCATCGAGCAGGATAATGCGCGTGCCGGTGACGAGGCACCGGGCCAGTGCAACCCGTTGGCGCTGGCCGCCCGAGAGCGCATCCACGCTGCGGTCGGCGTAGCCGGCGAGCGAAACGACCGACAGGGCTTCTGCGACGCGCCGCGCGATTTCGTCGCGCGCCACGCCCCGCCCCTTGAGCGGATAGGCCACATTGGCGGCCACATCCATATGCGGCCAGAGCGCATAGGATTGAAAGACGATGCCCAGATTGCGCTTTTCGGGCGGCACGAGGGTTTTGGCATCGGCCATGAGCGTTCCGTCGAACCCGACGCTGCCTGCGGTCGGCTGTTCGAGACCGGCGATCAGGCGCAGCAGGGTGGTTTTGCCGCAGCCCGAAGGGCCAAGCAGCGCGGTGAACGAGCCGGCGGGCAAATCGAAGCTGACGTTCTGAACGGCTGCGGCGTCACCGAATGACTTGCCGAGGCCTTGAAGGGAGATGGTGGTCATAGCCCCCAATAGAAGCCGGATATGACAATCGCGAGACAGCCGTTTTCCCCGGGATGGCGCGGCCGAGACAGCGGAAACCTGGCGCATCACACCTTGCCGAACCCTTTCCTGACGAGGCTTGACTCGTCGACGGTTAACCGTTTACCGTCACCCAAAATGGAGGAGCAGGGCGTGAGCTTGAGCCCCACAGTCATCGTTCGAGAATCTCTCGGGCCGCGCGTTGCCGCAGGTCTGCGACAAGCCATCGTCATCGGAGATCTTCCGGCGGGCGAGCGGTTGATCGAAGCCGATCTGGCCGAGCGCTACGGCGTCAGCCGTGGGCCGGTTCGCGATGCCTTCCGGATTCTCCAGGCCGAAGGACTGGTCGAAAGCCGGCGTCAGGGCGTTGTCGTCACCGGAATCGGGTCGGACGATATCAACGAGCTCTATTCGCTGCGCGGCACCCTCGAAGCCCTTGCCGTCCGCCTGGTCATGAAGGGCGGGGAAACCATTTCCCTCAGCCGTCTCGAAAGCACCGTGCGCGACATGGAACGGGCGGCGGACGCCAAGGACCCCGAGGAATTCGGGCTCGCCGACATCGACTTCCACAACGAGATCTGCGCCCTTTCCGGTCATCGCAGGCTGACTGATGTGTGGCAGCAATACAAAGAGATCATGATGACGCTGCTGCGTCTCACCGTTTTCCTTCATCAGAACCTGGAGGCCAACGCGGTCAAGCACCGCGAGCTCTTCGACCTGATCAAGGCTGGCGACCCCATCGCGGCGGAGGCCGAACTGGCCAATCACCTCGAGGGGTCTCGCCTGCGTATGGTCACGGTCTGGGAGCAGGCTCTGGAAAGACGAAGGATCAAGAGCTGAAAATCAACTTTCAGAAACAAGACCAAAACCTAAATTCCTCATGGGAGAGAGAATTATGAAGACCCTTGGCTTTTTGGGCACGTTTTCCGGCGCTGCCCTGATTTCGATGGCCCTGTCGGCCACCGCTTTCGCGCAGGATACCTTCCCGGCCGGCGACATCACCTTTGTCGTGCAGGCCGCTGCGGGTGGCGCTTCCGACCGTTCCTCGCGTGCACTGGTTGCCGAGATGGAAAAGGAACTGGGCGTCAGCTTCATCGTTGAAAACCGTCCCGGCGCTACCGGCACCGTGGCCTTCGCCCACGTCGCCGAGCAGGAACCCGATGGATACACTATCGGCTTTGCGCCGGTGGAATTCGCGATCCTCGAAAACATCGGCTATGATTTCGATCGCGCCGACTACACCTATCTTGGCCAGATCATGAACAGCCCGGTCGTTCTGGCCGTGGCCGCCGACAGCCCCTACAACACGCTCGAAGAATTCATCGCAGGTGCTCAGGAGCAGGGTCTTTCGGTCTCCAACTCCGGTTCGGCCTCCTCGTTCGCCGCAGCGACCGTGACGCTCGCCAACATGACCGGCGCCCAGCTCAACCCCGTGCCGTTCGATGGCGGTGCCCCTGCCGTGGCCGCCGCGCTGGGCGGACACGTCGATGCCGTCGCCGCCGGCGCCGGTGAAACCGCTGCCGCCTACAATGACGGAACGCTCAAGATTCTCGCCATTTTCGACACCGAGCGTCACCCGGCCATGGAAGACGTGCCCACTGCCGCCGAAGAAGGCTTCGATCTGACCTTCGGTGCCTGGGGCGGCGTCTATGGCCCGGCCGGTATCCCTGAAGACGTGGTTGCCGTTCTCCAGGCCGCCGTCGAAAAGGCCGCCCAGTCGGATGCTTTCCGCGACACCGTGAGCCCGGCCGGCATCCTGCCCGTCTTCCGCACTGGCGCAGAGTTCGAAGAATTTATCGCCAGCGAAGCTGCGCGTTACGCAGAGGTTCTGAACTAACAAAATGACCGATCGGAGCAAGCTCCGGGATACGTCCGGCGGTGCGAAAGCGCCGCCGGACAATGCCATCCTGGATTACGACGAATACGGCGCGATCCCCTCCCGGCGCATGGAAATCACCATCTCGCTAGTGGCGCTCGCCCTGTCCATCCTGGCCATAGTGCTTTCGCGCAGTATCGATTTGCGCATGGGCGGCGGCGGCATCGACGCCAAATGGTGGCCGACCGTGCTCGCTTCGGGAGCTGCCGTGCTCTCGGGCTTCATGCTGATCAGCGCGCTGGCCCTGCCGCTTGCCGATCGCGAAGATCTCGAGGGAGCTCAGAAGGACGGCTGGGGACGGATGTTCATCGCTCTGGCCCTGAGCGCGCTCTATGTCTTTGCCTGGTGGCGGTTCGGCTACATCGTGCCGACGCTCGTCTATCTCGTCGCCCTGCTCTTTACGTTCGGCGTTCGGAGCTGGCTGGCGCTCATCCTCTATCCAGTGCTGACGACTGCCTTCATCTACGGGCTGTTCCACTTTCTGCTGCGGGTGCCGCTATGACCCCCTTTATCGACGGCCTGATGGCCGTAATGGAGCCCACCGTGCTCATGTGCATGGCCGCGGGCATGCTGGTGGGCATGCTCGTGGGCATGTTTCCCGGCGTCACGGCCACCATGGCGGTGGCGCTGGCGAGCACGTTCACAATGACGCTCGAACCGGTGGCCGGACTTGCCGTGCTGCTGACGATCTACGTTGCCGCCAATTTCGGTGACCGGATTCCCTCCATTCTCATCAATACGCCCGGAACGCCGGCCTCGATCGCCACGACGTTCGACGGCTATCCGATGGCCAAGGATGGCCGCGCGGGCCTCGCGCTGATCATCTCGGCGCTCGTCTCCGCCGTCGGCATCCTGGCCAGCATGGTGCTTTTCTCGTTCGCGGCAGTGCCGCTGGCCCAGCTCGCCCTGCGCTTCGGTCCGAGCGAAATGTTCGCCGTCGTGATCCTGGCCATGACCATAATGATTTCGATCTCGTCGAAATCGCTAACCAAGGGCCTGATCGCCGGCGCGCTGGGCCTGTTCATCGCCACGATCGGTCGCGATCCGATCACCGGCGACGCGCGCTTTACGTTCGGCGTCCGCGACCTCAATGGCGGGCTCGACTTTATCGCCGTCATCATCGGTCTGTTCGGTATCGCCGAATTGCTCGATCAGTTGCTCACCCATCGCAAGAACAGCGTCAAACCGATTTCCGCGCTTGGCCGCTGGTGGCCGACGCGGGAAGAATACAAGCAGATCGCCAAGCCCACGGGCGTCGGCGGTCTGGTGGGCCTCATCGTGGGCATCATTCCGGGTGCGGGCGGCGATATCGCCGGCCTTCTGGGCTGGGACCGCGCCCGCTCGGTCTCCAAGAACCGTGCCGAGTTCGGCAAGGGTTCGGTCGAAGGGATCGCGGCCTCTGATGTCGCTTCGAGCGCCACGCTGGGCGGTTCGCTCACCACCACCATGGCATTGGGCATCCCCGGCGACTCGGTAATGGCGGTGATGATTGGTTCAATGATCGTCTGGGGTATCCAGCCCGGTCCGAGCCTTTTCGTCAACGAGCCGAGCCTTGTGGTCACCATTGCCACGATCATGGTGTTCGCGACGCTTCTGACGCTCGCGATCAACCTCGTGCGCATGCCGGCCATGGTGAAACTCCTCGACCTGCCGCTGCCCTATATCTGGACCACGGTGCTGGTGTTCTGTCTCATCGGCACCTATGCCACGACCAACAACATTTTCACGGTCGTCGTGATGCTGATCTTCGGCGTCATCGGTCTGGTCCTCAAGCGGTGCAGCATTCCAGCCGGCCCCATCGTTCTGGGCCTGATTCTGGGCCCGCTCGCCGAATCCAACCTGCGGCGATCGCTGCTGATCGACGGCCCGACCGGGCTGATCGACAAGCCGATTTCGGCGACCCTGCTCATCCTCGCGGCCATCGCCGTGGTGGGTGGTCTTGCCGCTCCTATCCTCAAGCGCCGCCGCGAGCGTCGCCTTTTCACCAGCATTTCCGAGTAAGGACCATCCTTTAAATGACTTCTCCCAAACCCATCATCCTGACGGCGATCCCGGTTGCCTTTGCTGACGATGGCTCTCTTTCGATCGAAGGCAACACGGCGATTTTGCAAAAATGCGCCGCCTCGGGCGTCGATGGCGCGTTCGTTCTGGGAACGACGGGCGAATTTCCCTCGCTCAGCGACGAGGAACGCCGGACGCTGACCCGGCTCAGCCTCGATATCCTGGCAGACAAGCGCGTCGTCGTGCATGTGGGCGCACCGAGCCTGCATCAGGTGAAAAAGCTGATCGCCCAAACCCGCGAGGAAGGGGCAAGGGAAGTGGCGGTCATCACGCCCTATTTTCTTCCCGCCACCGATGCGGCGCTTCTCGATTTCTATAGGGAAGTCTCAGCCATCTCCGACGGGCTCGGTGTCTTCGTCTATATCTTCAAGGACCGCACCGGCATCACAGTCTCGCCGGAATTGATGGCCGAGATCGCCAAACTCCCCAACATCATCGGCGTCAAGATCAGCGGCGAGAGCCTCGAGACGGTCGGCAAGTTCCGGGACGTGCTGCCCGACGACTTCCTGGTCTTTACCGGCTCGGACCGCGAGATCGGCCGGCTTGTCGATGTCGGCGCCCAGGGCGTCATTTCCGGGATCGCCTCGGTCTACCCCGAGCCGTTCGTGGCCATGGCCGAGGCGGTTGCCGCCGGCGACATGGCGGAGCGCGAGCGTCTGCAGCATGACGTCAACGCCGTCGTCGATGGCCTGCTCGGCGATATCGAGCGGCTTAAAGCCGGCCTGCGCCGGCAGGGCATCGCCGCCGGGCGGGCTCGCATGTCCGTGGGCGCGCCCGACGCGGCCGCGGACGCACACCTCGATCACCTTCACCAGAAATACGGGACGACACTCTAATGACCCTCAAGCAACGTTTGGCCGACGGCAATGTTCTTCACGGAAGCTGGTGCGGCCTCGATCATCCTTCGGTCGTCCAGATTCTGGGCCAGGCTGGCTTCGACTTCATCTCGCTCGACATGCAGCACAGCTTCAACACGTTCGGCTCGCTGACCACCATGATCGACGCGCTCGACAAGACCGGGGTGGCGAGCATGGTCCGCGTGCCGTGGAACACGCCCGACTATGTGATGCGCGCCCTCGATCTGGGCGCCGAAGCGGTCATCGTGCCGATGGTCAACAACGCCGAGGAAGCCAGGCGCGCGGCCGATGCCTGCCGCTATGCTCCCGCCGGCACGCGGAGCTGGGGCCCGATCTGGAGCGTCTCGCGCGGACGCCTGGTCGAGCATGACGAAGGTGACGCGCGCTCGATCTGCGTCGTGATGATCGAAACCGCCACCGGTCTCGAAAACCTCGACGAAATCCTCGCCGTCGAGGGTGTCGGCGCCGTCTATATCGGCCCCAACGATCTGTCCCTCAGCCTCGGCCTGGGCCGCAAGCACTATACCGAGTCCGACAAGCTGCGCGAAACGATCATCTCCATCGTCAAGCGCTGCAATGCGGCCGGTGTGATCGTGGGCATCGACTGCTCGGGCGCCGAGCAGGCCCATTACTGGCGCGACCAAGGCTGCAATTTCACCATCTCGGCGAGCGATGCGGGGCTGCTTTATAAAGCCGCTTCCGATGCGGCGCGCGCCTTGCGGGGGGAAACGGCCACCGACGGCGCGCAGGAAGCCGACATCGCCGCGATCTGACGCCCAGATGTCCAAACCCGTTCATATCGTTTTTGCCGGGGCCGCAACCGTCGACATGATCTTCAAGGTCGACGCGTTGTCTCCCGGCCCCGGCAAGATTTTGCCCAAGGCGCTGGTGCAAGTGGCTCACGGCATGGCCACCAGCGCCGCGACGGCGGCTGCCCGCCTGGGCGGCCGATGCGCTCTGATCACGCGCATCGGGGACGATATGACGGGGACCCGCTTTCTCGAGGACGTCCAGGCCGAGGGCGTCGATTGCACCATGGTGCGCCGTTTCGCAGGCGTCGCCACGCCGCTCAGCGCGGTGATCGTCGATGACGACGGTGAGCGGCTGATCGTGCCCTATTACGATCCGGCCCTGGGCAGCGATCCCGATTGGATCGATGCGCAGACCATTGCCGGTGCAGATGCAGTGCAGGTCGATATCCGCTGGCCGCAAGGGGCGGCACGGGTTCTCGATCTTGCCCGCGAGGCCGGAAAGATCGCATTGCTCGACGCCGATGTGGGGCCGACCGAGATCATAGTGGATTTGGCGCAGCGGGCGACCCATACCGTTTTTTCCGAGCCCGCCGCGCTCGCGGTTTCCCGAGGCACTTCGATCCCTGAGGCGGTTGAGGTTCTGGCGCGGCGGTTCGAGGGCTTCGTTGCAGTGACCGCCGGGGCGCAGGGATGCTTCTGGCACGAGGACGGCAAGATGTTTCACCGGCCTGCTCCGAAGGTCGAGGCGGTCGATACGCTGGCGGCAGGCGATGTTTTCCACGGCGCCTTCACGCTCGCGTTGGCGGAAGGACAGCCGATCGCGGAGGCCGTGGCCTTTGCCAACACCGCCGCCGCCATAAGCTGCACGGTGTTCGGCGGACGGCTGGGCGCTCCCGACCGGGCAGCGGTCGAAGCGCTGATGGCGGTGACCGACGCGCCGGTCGGCATTGCACAGTACTGAAATTTCTTGCGCCATCAGGGCGCCAGCATGGAGTGGATCTTGGATTATTTCATTGGCATTGACGTTGGGACGGGCAGCGCGCGGGCCGGTGTTTTCAATCGGCAGGGAGAGCTTCTGGGATCGTCGGCCTGCGCCATAGAAACCTTCCGCCCTGCTCCCGATTTCGCCCAGCAGCGCTCGGCCGAAATCTGGGGAGCGGTGACGCGGTCGGTTCGCGAGGCGATTGCGGCGGCCGGAGTGCCTCCCGAAGCGGTGGGCGGCATCGGGTTCGACGCCACGTGCTCGCTGGTCGTCGCCGGTGAAAACGATCAACCGGTTTCGGTAAGCCCGGACGGGGCCGCCGATCAGGACGTGATCTTGTGGATGGACCACCGGGCGATTGCCGATGCCGAAGCGATCACCGCGACGGGTGCGGGCGTTCTCGACCATATCGGCGGCGTCATGTCCCCGGAAATGGAATTGCCCAAGCTGGTCTGGCTCAAGCGCGAGCTGCCGGAAAGCTGGACCAAGGCGACCAAGCTCTGGGACCTTCCCGACTGGCTGGTTTACCGCTCTACCGGAGCGACGCTGCGCTCGCTCTGTTCGCCGGTCTGCAAATGGACCTATCTCGGCCATCGCGGGCTGCATGGCGAAGGCTGGGATGCGGAGTTCCTTGCCTCGATCGGGCTCGAAGACCTCGCCGATGACGGGTTCGACGCCATCGGCACCGCCTTCGGCGCGGCGGGCGTACGCGCCGGCGGGCTGACGGCGGAGGCCGCCGCCGAACTGGGGCTGGTGCCCGGCATCGCCGTTTCGACCGGATTGATCGACGCCTATTCGGGCGCGCTGGGAACGCTGGGCGTGGCCGATAGCGATGGCAATGGCGCGATTGAGGGCCGGCTGGCGGTGATCGCGGGCACCTCGACCTGCCATATCTCGCTGACCCGCGAACCCAAATTCGTGCCCGGCGTCTGGGGGCCGTATTATTCCGTGCTGCTCGATGGCTATTGGGCCAATGAGGGCGGGCAATCGGCGGCCGGCGCCCTGCTCGATGCGGTGATCGCCCGCCACGCGGTCGCGGCAAAGCTGGCCGAAAAGGCCGGCGGCAAGCGGCTGGCCGAAGCACTCGACACCCATCTCGAAGCCGTGGCTGAGGAAAGCGCGTTCCTGACGCGTCACCGCCATGTCCAGCCCGATTTCCATGGTAACCGCTCGCCGCTCGCCGAGCCCTGGCGCAAGGGTGCGATTTCCGGGCTGACGCTCGATAGCGGCATCGACGATCTGGCGCTCGACTATCTCGCGACCCAACAGGCGCTCGCCTATGGCACGCGCCACATCATCGAGGCATTGCGGGCCAATGGGGTGGTCGTCGACACGCTGGTGGTCAGCGGCGGGCTGGCGCGCAACCGGCTCTATCTGCGCGAACATGCCGACGCCACCGGCTGCACCGTCATCGTTCCCGACCAGAGCGAACCGGTACTGCTCGGCTCTGCGATGATCGCGGCGGCTGCAGCCGGAGCTTACCCCGACGTCTCGGCAGCCATGGCCGCCATGAGCGGTTCGGCGACCACCATCGCGCCGCGTGGCGGCGAAATCGCCGCCTATCACGACGCCAAATACAAAGTGTTTCGCCGGATGCAGGACGATCACGCGGCCTATCGCGACATCATGAACGCGCCGGAAACCGAATAACCCAAGGAGATCGGGATCATGACCAAGATCCAACTCGTCGCCAGCGGCGATCTGCGCGAGAGCGCCAACACCAATTGCTGGCCGGCCCAGAAGGCTATGGAAGACCGCGTTATCGATGCGGTCAAATCCATGGGCTTTGAGATCGAGCGTGCCCATCCCATCAAGCCCGAGGGCCATGGCTTCATCTCGTCCCAGCGCGAGGGCATGGATATCTTCGCCAGGATGGACCCCAATGCGCCGGTGATCGTCGCCGAGGCGGTCTGGCAGTATTCCCATCACGTTTTGGCCGGTCTCGTCAGCCACAAGGGCCCGATCCTGACCGTCGCCAACTGGGCCGGCCAATGGCCGGGCCTTGTGGGGCTTTTGAACCTCAACGGTTCGCTCACCAAGGCCGGCGTCGACTATTCTTCGCTCTGGAGCGAGAATTTCGACGATAAGTTCTTCCTCTCCGGTCTCAAGGCCTGGCTCGAAACCGGTAAGGTCACCCATGAGATCAGCCATGTCCGCCCCTTCGATCCGGCGTCCGTGGGCGCAAAGGAGCGCGAGCTGGCTGCGTCGATCGCCGCCGATATCCGCGACAACAAGGTGATCCTCGGCGTCTTCGACGAGGGCTGCATGGGCATGTACAATGCCATCATCCCCGATGAACTCCTGATGCCCATGGGCATCTACAAGGAGCGCCTGTCCCAGTCCGCGCTTTACTATGCGACCACGCAGGTGCCCGAAGACGAAGGCCGGGCCGCCTATCAATGGATGGTCGACAAGGGCATGACGTTTCATCTGGGCACCGACCCGAAGACAGAATTGACCGAAGCGCAGGTCATCGACCAGTGCCGCATGTATATCGCCGCCGTGCGCATGGGGGATAATTTTGGATGCGAGGCCATCGGCATTCAGTATCAGCAGGGCCTCAAGGACCTGCTGCCGGCTTCCGATCTGGTCGAAGGCATGCTCAACAATGACGACCGCCCCGATGTCACCCGCGCCGATGGCAGCGTGATCCGGCAGGGCGAGGCGATCGTCCATTTCAACGAAGTGGACGAATGCGCCGCCATCGACGGCATCTTCACCAATCGCATCCACCGGGCGCTCGGCCAGCCGGTGGAAAATACGCTGCACGATTTGCGCTGGGGCGATATCGACCGCTCGGGTTCGCGCGACGATTTCGTCTGGGTGTTCGAGATTTCCGGCGCTGCGCCCCCGGCCCACCATGGCGGCTGGGACAAGTCGGAAAGCTATCGCCAGCCGGCCATGTTCTTCCCGGCCGGCGGCGGCACGTTGCGCGGCGTCGCGAAAGCCGGCGAGTTGGTCTGGAGCCGCATCTATGTGATGGACAATTCGCTCCACATGGATATCGGGCGTGGACAGGCGGTCGACCTCCCCGAGGAGGAAACCCGCCGCCGGTCCGAAGCCACCGATCGCGTCTGGCCGATCATGCACGCAGTGCTGACCGGCGTCGATCGCGACGCCATGATGGCGCGGCACAAGGCCAACCATATCCAGGTCGCCTATGCCAATTCGGCCGCCGAAGCCGATCAGGCCCTCGCCGCCAAGGCCGCCCTTGCCGCCGAGCTCGGCATCAAGGTCAATCTCTGCGGCATCTGACGATATCGAGCGGCGGCAACGCGCCGCCGCTCTTTTTCATTCAGCCGATCCGGGCGGTGACCGAACCGAAACCGCCGGCCCGCGCTTCGACGGCTGGGCCGGTGACGGCGATGGGGCCAAGACGCGCGCCGGTGATCACCACGGTGCCGGCGGTCAGCGGCAGGCCGCGCAAGCGGGCGTGGTTTGCGAGCCATGCAATGGCCTCGAACATCGCATCGGTCGAGGCGTTGCCCGCCGTGCTCTGCACCTCGACGCCATTATCGAACAAAACGATATCCTGCTTGTCCAATTGCGGCAGCTCGCCGGATTGATGCGCGGGGCCGACGACGACGGCGATGTTGTTCTGCAGATCGGCCGTGGTGGCGAGAACGGGCATGGCGGCGGGATCGGCAAAGCGCGAGCCGATGAATTCGAAAATGAGATGCAAGCCCGAGACGGCGGCGGCGATGTCCTTCGCCTCGTAAACGCGCTCTTCGGTCAGGTCCGTGCCGATGACCACAGCGATTTCGACCTCGACGCGCAACGCGTCGGTCCTCTCGATATTCGCGCCATCCTCCAGCAGCGCGGCAGCCGGCAGGGGCGAACAGGAGGGCGCATCATCGGCGGGCTTAGGAACGACCTTCCAGGCGCCGACGCCTCCCAGCGCCTCGACTGTTTGCGCCTGAACCTTATAGGCGTCCGCAAGCGTGGTCGGCAGAGCGGTGTCCTCGACCGTTGCGAGGGGGCTGTTGTCGCGGCGGCTTGCGACAAGCAGGCCGGTGAGAGGATGGGAGGAGAGCGTCATGAAATTCACCTTTGGAAACGGTGGAGGGAAGGCATGTCTAGCCGCTGGCGCGTCAAAGACAAAGGGGTAGTGGGCGGGACCTTCTAGCCGGCAAGGATCGCTGGCTGGGAGAGGGTTTCGAGAAAGCCTTCAAGCCGTTTCCGCACCGCACCGGGCGCGGGAAACGCGGGCGGGACGTCGCCGGCGAAGGTGTGCTTGAAGCCTGATGCCGTGACGATGCATAGGGTACCCTCGTCCCTGGGCGCCGATGCACGGCGCAGCCAGGCGATGCCGGCGCAGGCGGAAAGTTCGGCATCGATGCCGTCATGGGCAAAGAGGGCCGCACGGGCCGCGTGCAATTCGGCGTCGGTGACCGCCTCGGCGCTGCCGCCGCTCGACCGCACGGCATCGAGCACGCGCGTGCCGTCCTGGGGATAGCCCGACAGGCGATCGGCTATGGCTGCGGCGGCGGTTTCGACCGGCCCCTCCCAAGGGGTCACGGTTTTAGCGCCGCTGGCAAAGGCGGCGGCGATGGGTGCACAGCCGGCGGCCTGGACGGCAACCAGCGGAGGAATGGGAAGGCCGGCTTCGCGCAGCCCATTGGCCGTGCCCACCAGAACCGGGCCGGCGCTGACGGGGGCGACGATGCGGGTGATCGGCCCCTCGGCTTGCGCCGCGATCTCGCGGCCCAGCGAACGGCAGCCCCATTCGGCCCAGGGCGAGGCGAAGGTCGAATAAAGACGGAAAAAGCCTATAGCTTCGGCGAGGCGGTCGGCCAGGGCATAGGACTGGCTCGGCCCCTCTCCCGAGCGGACCACAAGCCCGCCCCGCGCCAGCACGGGCAGGACCCGCTCCTCGGGAGTGGCATCGGGGACGATGGCGATCATCGGCAGCCCGGCGCGGGCGCAAAGTGCAGCCGCCGAGACAGCGGCATTGCCGCTGGAGGGAACGACGACGCCGGGACAATCGGGCTCGCGCGCCAGGAGTTCTCCGATCGTTGCCGCCATGATGCGGTCCTTGAACGACCCGCTCAGATGGCTGCCCTCGTATTTGACGCGCACGCCCTCCAGCCCCGGTATGCGGGACGGCAGGAGCGGCGACCACGCGTTGGCGGGATGGTCCCAATACCGAGGCGGCAGAGGATCGACGATTTCGGCAATCCTATCGTTATCGAGATAACCGAAGCGGGCCATATGCCGCGAAACATTTTTGATATTCAAACTCCCTCCCCTTCATTGCGATTGTTGTTGCCTGGCATAATTATCGGCGCAAAATGGGTGCCGTGGATAGTTTTTCCGCAAGGCCGTGTCGGATCGGGGACCGGCCAATCGTCCTATCGGAAGGTCATTTGGAGGGGCCTTGCGATGAACAGATTTCACTATGGCTGGGTGATCGTTGCCGCCGGCGCGGTGATCACATGCGTTGCGATGGGCGCGATGTTCGCCCTGCCGGTCTATCTCGCCCCCATCGCCGAGGAAACCGGCTGGACGCGGGCGGGGATTTCCATGGCGATGACCGTGGGGTTCGTGGTGATGGGCGTGGCCGGTTTTCTCTGGGGCACGCTCACCGACCGGATCGGGGCGAAACCGGTGGTCTTTATCGCCGCGATCATCCTGGGCGTCGGGCTGTTTATTGCGAGCACGGCGACCGATCTTCTGGTTTTCCAGCTTGCCTATGGCGGACTGGTGGGCGCGGCAGGCGGCGCGTTCTTTGCCCCGATCATGGCGACGACGGTGGGCTGGTTCGACAAGCATCGCAGCCTGGCCGTATCGCTGGTGTCGCTCGGGGCGGGCGTGGCGCCGATGGTGATCACCCCGTTCGCGAGCCTGTTGATCGAGATTTATGGCTGGCGCAACGCGATGATGATGACGGCGATCGCCGCGACAGTGCTGCTGGTGCCCTTGAGCTTTTTGATCCGCAAGGCGCCGCAGGCGGTGGCGGAGCCGCCATCGGGGAGCGATGTCGCGCCGCATGAGCCGCAGCCGACCAGGGCGGTTTCGGCGCTCAGGACACCGCAATTCATCGTGCTCGCCGCGACCTTCTTTTTCTGCTGCGCGGCCCATTCGGGGCCGATCTTCCACACGGTGAGCTATGCGATGCTGTGCGGTGTGGCGCCGCTGGCGGCAGCGTCGATCTATAGCGTCGAGGGCGTGGCCGGGCTGTTCGGGCGGCTGATTTTCGGCATCGCGGCAGATCGACTGGGGGTCAAGAAGGTGCTGATCGCCGGGCTGGCTCTGCAGGCGGTGGGCATCTACTCCTATATCTATGTGACGCAATTGACCGATTTCTACATGCTGGCCGTGGTGCTGGGCATGGCCTATGGCGGGGTGATGCCGCTCTATGCGGTGCTGGCGCGCGACTATTTCGGGCCGCATGTTATGGGCACCGTGCTGGGGGCGGCGACCATGACCTCCTCGATCGGCATGGCGTTCGGGCCGGTGGGCGGAGGGTGGCTGTTCGACACCTTCGGGAGCTATCACTGGCTTTATATCGCCTCCGCAGTCGTCGGGGTTGCCGCCGTGGCCATGGCGCTGGCCTTTCCGCCGGCTAAGCGCGCCGATGGAGAGCGACCGGGCGCGGCGCAGCCGGCTTAGTGCTTTTGCGCAGCCGCTTTTGCCCTCCGGTCATGGCCGGAGGGTTTCGCGGTATTTATAGACGGCATGGGGCGATGAACGCCTCGTGCTGTATTTGTTAGTATGAAGCGGTCATCGCCCCATGCATCCGGGATTTTGGGCCTGGTCGTTCTCTCATGCTGGGGCCAATCCCCGCTGGCTTTCGCCAGTACACCCTCGACCGTGCCGTGGGTCGGCGCTGGGAACGTTTCTGCCTCCGCTGACGCGACCGCCAACGGACCCGAACCGATCCCGCCCAAACGTTCGTTGCGCTTGCGTCCATAAGCGCGGGGTCGTGAGGGGGAGTATGGCGCGGGTTTAGGGAGCGGGGATAAGTTTTTGAAGAGGGCGTTTGGCGCAGGCTCAGCGCACCCCTCATCCGACCCGGCTTCGCCGGCCCACCTTCTCCCTCAAGGGGAGAAGGGGAGCTGGGGCAAGTGCTGTGGGATGGTCTCGACGGTGGAGCGAATGGCGAGGCTGAAGCTGGATTCCGGGAATGAATCCCGGAATGACAGGGTGGAGAGGAGGCGGCGCGCTGCCTCAAACACCCACTTGTCACCCTGGGTTTATCCCGGGGTGACAGCGGTGGAGGTGGGGGAAGGGTAAGAGGATAAACTGGGGTGCTGGATTTGGATTTAGTGCGCCGCTTCCCAGTTTTCCGCCGCCTTGGCGTCGACCTTGATCGGTACGCTGAGGCGTAGTGCGGGTTCGGAGGCGCCTTCCATGACGCGTTTGATCACCGGGATGGCCGCCTCGGCCTTGTCGGCCGGGGCCTCGAAGACGAGTTCGTCGTGGACCTGGAGGAGCATGTCGGCTGCGATGTTTTCCTCGCGCAGAACCTTTTCCATGCGGATCATGGCGCGGCGGATGATGTCGGCGGCCGAGCCCTGGATGGGGGCGTTGATCGAGGCGCGTTCGATGAAAGCGCGCTCGGAAGGGTTCTTGGTCCCCACGTTTTCGAACGGGATCTTGCGGCCGAAAATGGTCGAGACGAACCCCTGCGCCTTAACGATGCGGCGCTGTTCGTTCATGTAGTCCTGGATGCCGGGGAAGCGGGCGAAATAGGTCTTGATGTATTCACCGGCCTCGGACCGGGCGATGCCCAATTGGTTGGCGAGGCCGAAGGCCGAGATGCCGTAGATGATGCCGAAATTGATGGCTTTGGCGCGGCGTCGGACCATGGGGTCCATGCCCTCGATGGGCACGCCGAACATTTCGGACGCCGTCATGGCATGAATGTCCAGTCCCTCCTCGAACGCATCCTTCAGGGCATCGATATCGGCGATGTGGGCGAGGACGCGCAGCTCGATCTGGGAATAGTCGGCCGAAATCAGGAGGTTGCCGGGGGCGGCGATGAAGGCGGCGCGGATTTTTCGTCCATCCTCGGTGCGGATGGGGATGTTTTGCAGGTTCGGATCGGTGGACGACAGGCGACCCGTGGCGACCGAAGCCTGGTTGTAGGAGGTGTGCACGCGGCCGGTGCGCGGGTTCATGAAACCGGGAAGCGCGTCGGTATAGGTGGATTTCAGTTTGGAGACGCCGCGCCAGTCGAGGATGGTCTGGGCGAGCGGCACCCCTTGCGCGGCCAGGTCGTCGAGCACCGAGGCGCCGGTGGCCCAGGCACCGGTCTTGGTCTTGGTGCCACCTTCGAGGCCCATGCGGCCGAAGAGGATATCGCCCAATTGCTTGGGGGAGCCCAGATTGAAGCGCTCGCCGGCCAATTCGTGGGCCTGCTCTTCGAGGGCTGCGGCGCGTTGGGCGAAATCGCCCGAAAGGCGCGAGAGAATTTGCCGATCGACCGAAACGCCGCGCGCTTCCATGCGGGCGAGAACCGGGGTCAGCGGACGATCGAGGGTTTCGTAAACCGTGGTGACGCCCTGGGCGACGAGGCGAGGTTTCAGGACATGCCAGAGGCGCAGGGTGATATCGGCGTCCTCGGCGGCGTATTTGGCGGCGGCGGCGATTTCGAGCTTGTCGAAGGTGAGCTGGTTCTTGCCGGTGCCCGCGAGGTCGGTGAACTTGATGCAGGTGTGGGAGAGATATTTGTCGGCCAGCGCGTCCATGCCGTTGTTGCGCGCGCCATCGAGGGCGTAGCTCATCAAAAGAGTATCGTCGATGGGCGCCATGGCGATGCCATAGCGGGCGAAAATGCCCAGATCGTATTTGACGTTCTGGCCGATTTTCAGGATCGCGGGGTCTTCGAGGACGGGCCGCAGCATATCGAGCGCCAGGCGGAAATCCATCTGCCCCTCGGCTCGGCCGCCGCCGAACATGTCGCCCTCGCCGGTCACGTGACCGAGCGGGATATAGCAGGCCCGGCCCGGCTCGGTTGACAGGCAGATGCCGACCAGATCGGCCTGCTGGTTGTCGAGCCCGGTGGTTTCGGTATCGACGGCGACATAGCCCATATCGACGATGCGGGTGACCCAGGCGGCGAGCGCATCGGCGTCGCGCACGATCTCGTAATCCTCATGCTTGCAAGGGATGGCCCTGATGGCTTCGAGGATTTTTTCGGCGTGGGCGGCAGGGCCATCGCCGGTGGCGGGGGGCTCGGAGACGTCGACGGCGCCGGGAATCGAGGCGCCCTTCACCGCCAGTTCGGGATCGGCCTCGAAATCGTCGGGGTCGATTTCGAGCACATTGGCGAGGCGCCTTGTGATGGAGGTGAACTCCATGGCCTTGAGGAACGGGATCAGCGTTTTGGCTTCGAGCGGCTGGCGGATGAGATCGTCGAGGGGCACCGGAACCGGCGTGTTGCAATCGAGCTCGACCAGCTTGCGCGAGATGCGGGCCAGTTCGGCGTGTTCGATGATCGATTCGCGGCGCTTTTGCTGCTTGATCTCGCCGGCGCGAGCCAGAAGGGTTTCCAGATCGCCATATTCGTTGATGAGCAGCGCCGCGGTTTTCACCCCGATGCCGGGGATGCCGGGGACGTTGTCCACGGGATCGCCGCAGAGCGCCTGCACGTCGACGACCTTGTCGGGGGTGACGCCGAACTTTTTCATCACCTCTTCGGGGCCCATCCAGCGCAGGGGCGGCTGGCCGGGACGGGCGATGGTATCGAGCATCTGCACGTGATCGTCGTCGATCAGCTGCATCAGATCCTTGTCGGAGGAAACGATGGTGACCTTGCCGCCCCGATCGCGCATCTGGCAGGCATAGGTCGCGATGATGTCGTCGGCCTCATAGTTCTCCTGCTCGATCGAGGGCAGGCAGAAGGCGCGGGTGGCGGCGCGGGTGAGGGGAAATTGCGGGATCAAATCCTCGGGTGCTTCGGGGCGGTGGGCCTTGTACTGGTCGTAGAGATCGTTGCGGAAGCTCTTGCCGGAATGATCGAAGATCACCGCGAAATGGGTGGGCTCCTTGTCGCCCTTCAAATCCTCCGAGAGCTTGAACAGCATGTTGCAAAAGCCCGAGACGGCGCCGACCGGCAGGCCATCGGACTTGCGCGTCAGGGGCGGCAGCGCGTGATAGGCGCGGAAGATGAAGGACGAGCCGTCGACGAGGACGAGATGCATGGCAATTTCCTGGGGCGCCGGAGAGCACACGATTCTGGTTTGGCGGCACTCTGGCGCGATTGAGCGCGAGGGGCAAGGTCTCGGGTTCGATCTGGTGCACGACGGCGCAAGCTGCTAGGGCTCCCTCCCTGCAGGCCACTTTGAAGAGAAAACCATCGTGTCGATGCCGATCTACTATATCAACCTCGCCAGCCGCACCGACCGGCGCGATTTCATGGAAGAACAGTTCGCGCGGCTGGGGCTCGAGGCGACGCGGATCGAAGCAGTGACGCCGGCCGATATTTCGGCGGAGGATATTGCCGCCTATTGCGACAGCACCAAGCCGAACTATTTGCGACCCAATCAGCTCGCCTGCTCGATGAGCCACGAAAAGGCCTGGCGCACCATGCTCAACGCGGGAGAGACACGGGCCGTGGTACTGGAGGACGATGCGCTGCTTTCGGCATCATTGCCTGAATTTCTGGCCGATCTCGATGATTTGGAATTCGATCTTGTGCGCTTCGAGCGGTCGAGCCGGAAGATTCGCGTGCTGCCGGCAGTGCAGAAGGTGGGACCGGGGATAGAGTTGCGGCCGTTCCGGTCCACGCTGTCAGGCGCCTCGGGTTACATCATCGGCGCGCATGCGGCGCGCAAAATGCTCGGGCATCCAGCAATGCGGGTGCTGGCCAACGATATCGTGCTCTATAATTGCATGGAGGAGCCCGCCAACGGATTGGTGCGCTATCACACCGATCCGGCATTATGTATTCAATACCATAATGTTTCGGCGGATGGTCGCGCCGATGGCATCGGCTGGAGCGATCTTAACGCGACCAAGCACCGGCATATGTTCAGGGAAAACCATCCCGTGCGGCATTTTGCGATGCGGGCGCCAACGAGGATTTGGACCGGCGCGCGTAACGTTATCGATCACCTGATCCATCTGCCCAAGGGGATCACCAAGGAGCGGATCGCGTTTCGGCCCGACTAGCGGGCGATAAAGCCCGATGAGCTGGGCTGGATGGCACGCAGGTCGACGCCCATTTCGGTTGAGAACCGCGTAATTGCCGCTTCGCCAAGTGCAGATATCATCTGTCCATTTCCGGTAACGACAGCGTCGGAATAGACGGCTTGCTGGAGCAGGAAATTCATCATCAGGACTTCCGAGAGCTCCTGTTTTTGGGCGTCGGACAGGGCAATCCATTGAGCGTCGCTCGCAAGAGAAGCCCGCACTTGCTCCGCGATGGGCGCTGTGGGGAAGGTCTGATCGTGGGCGCTGTTGGCGATGATCCAGTTAAGTGCCCAATAGCCGGCGATGGCATCGGCGGCGTCGCCGGGCAGGAGGCCGTCGGCGGCGACGAGTTCGGCCCAGCTCTCGACAGGGGAGCGTTTGGCAAATTGCTTGCGCACGGCGTCGGCGCCCGGCGCACCGGAGGTTTCTTCGACAAAGGCGATGAACTGCTCCTGGGCGCGGGCGCTCACGTCGGGAGTCGCCGTGTAGAGCGAGAGGGTCCGATCGATCGGAGTAGCGGAGGCTGGAGCCGGGGACGCATCATCGAGCGAAGACTGAATCGTCGCGTTCAGCATCGTCGAATGAAGGGTGTTCATGGTGACGTCCGTGGCGAACCCCTGGAAGGGGTAGTCCTGGGCCTGAGCCGGAAACGCCATGGCCACAAGAGCTAGAAAAACCGAAACCGTCTTGCGCATTTTGCCCCTCGCAATGCTGTCATCGAGACGATAGCGTGCACATAAGATTATGTCGCTGCTGCGACCAATCGCCAGAGGTGTATCCATGGCTCGCTCGAAACTGTTCTCCCTGGTGCTGGGGGCCTCGCTGACCGGATCGACCGCTTATGCGCAGGATACCACGGCGTGGATCGAGGCGACCGCCGCGCTCGGTGAGGCCGGTGCGCTCGAGAGCGCAGCCGCTGCATTCGAAGCAGATCCGGTGGCGATTACCGATGCGCTCGAACGCGAGCCGGGTGGGCGCAGCGCGTGCCAGCGCTATACCACGGCGATGATCGGAGCGGGACTTGAAGCGCGACTCGCCGATCAGCTCCGGCTGGTGCTGGGCGGCGGGGACGCCGACGCGGAGATCATCGACGCACTGAGCGAGCCCCAACGTCAGGATGGATCGGTTTGGTTTCCGCTGGCCGAACAGGCTGGGTTTTTCACCGGCTGCGTCGTGGCGGCAATCGCGCAGGCGCCCGACCGAGAACCTGCGATTGCGGCGCTAACCGACAGCCTGGAAATCGAACCGCCCCTCGCCGATGATGGTGTGGATGATTGGCTGGCCCAACAAATCCGCAGCCTTGGCGGCGGGATGTCGGGGCCGGTCGTCCAGTGGTTCGATGCCGGGTTCACACAGGCCGCGCGGCTCTGATCAGGCCATATCCGGGGTGCGGATGCCCATGAGCAGGGCCCAGTAGGTGCCATAGGTGTTGTAAGCCGTCGAAGGCCCCCGTTCGATGGCGATGCCGAACTGCACATAGTCGGGATTGACCATCGTGCGGTTGTGGGAAGGCGATTTCAGCCAGCCTTGGATGGCGGTGGCAAGCGTCGGTGGCCCGCCGGCGAGGTTTTCGCCCGCCGCGCCCAGAAAGCCGGCACGACGCAGGCGGGTGTGGAGGGTCTGTTCGGGGGCGGCGGTGTGGGCGACATTGGCGTTGTCGGCCATTAGCCGGGCCTGTTCTTCGGCGACGGCCTGCAACACACCGTTGTGCGACAGAAGCGGCAGGCGGCGTTCGGCGCGCATGGCGTTGAGCTGGGCCGTCGCGTCGGCCATCGAAACCGAAGAGACCGGATCGGCCCGCTCGGTGGTCATGATGACCGAGCCCGAACAGGCGGCCAGCGCGGTTGCTGAAACGCCAAGGGCTGAAAGGGTGAGGAATCGGCGGCGGGAAATCTCGAACATGGCGGGACTTTAAACAAAGAGCGGCGCTTTGAAAGCCGATAAAATGGCGGCCTTGTGATCCAAAGGCGGGAATCGGCTTGCCAATGGGACCCGGTTTGCCTATACAGCGGCCTTCTTTGGTCGGCCCTTGCGGGCCAGCCGGATTTTTTCTATGACGCGTCGTCCATGACGACGCTCCAACCGAGCCGCCCGGCCAAAAGGCATGCCGAGGCGGTTCATGAAAGCGGGAAGTCCCCTTGGGGACGACTGCAAGAAGACCAACAAGGAAGACCGCAAAATGCCCAAGATGAAGACCAAGTCTGGCGCCAAGAAGCGCTTCAAGGTCACGGCAACCGGCAAGGTTCTGGCCGGCCCCGCCGGCAAGCGCCACCGTTTGATCAGCCACAACGCAAAGTACATCCGCAGCAATCGCGGCACTTCGGTCCTGTCGGACCAGGACGCCAAGGTTGTCAAGAAGTACATGCCGTACGACCGCTAAGTAGCCAGACTTAAGGATTAACAGATGTCCCGCGTAAAAAGAGGCGTTACCGCCCACGCTCGTCACAAGAAGGTCATCAAGGCTGCGAAGGGCTATTACGGCCGCCGCGCCACGACCTATCGTTCAGCCGTACAAGCGGTCGAAAAGGCCGGCCAGTACGCTTATCGCGACCGCAAGGCCAAGAAGCGCAATTTCCGCGCGCTCTGGATCCAGCGCATCAACGCCGCCGTGCGTTCGCATGGGCTGACCTATGGTCGATTTATCGACGGCCTCGGCAAGGCTGAGGTTGCTGTCGACCGCAAGGTCCTGGCCGATCTGGCTGTGCACGAACCGGCAGCTTTCGAAGCGCTGGTCGTCAAGGCCAAGGACGCCCTCGCCTATCTGGGCGAGATCGAAGCGACCACCGCAGAGCGCATTTCCGCTTAATTCTCAAGCGAGAGCGCACCAGCCTTATCCGAGGCCGAGAAATCAAAGCCTTGCGCTGCCCCTTTTGGGGGTGGCGCGGGGTTTTTTCGTTTGCTACCGCTTCGCCCGCCCACACCGACGCCGAGAGAAATAGATGTCCACCGACCTTGATGCCCTTTCCACCTCGATCCGCGCGGCCATTGCCGAGGCGGCCGATGAATCCGCGCTCGAAGCGGTCCGCGTTTCAGCGCTGGGCAAGAAGGGCTCGATTTCGGCCCTGCTCGCAACGCTGGGACAGATGAGCCCCGACGAGCGCAAGGAGAAGGGTCCGGCGATCAACGGACTCAAGACCGAAATCGCGGCCGAGATCGAAAGCCGCCGCGCCCAGCTCGCCGCCGAAGCGCTGGAAAAGCGCCTGGCGGGCGAAAAGCTCGACGTGACGCTACCACTCCGCCCCGCTCCCACCGCAACCGGGCGCATCCATCCGGTGAGTCAGGTGATCGACGAGATCACCGCGATCTTTTCGGATATGGGGTTCGCGATCGCCGAAGGGCCGGACGTCGAGACGGATTATTACAATTTCACCGCGCTCAATTTCCCCGAAGGCCATCCGGCGCGGGAAATGCACGACACCTTCTTTTTCCATCCCGATGCGGAAGGGAACCGCAAACTGCTGCGCACCCACACCTCTCCCGTGCAGGTGCGGGTGATGAAAGAGACCAATGAGCCCGTACCGGCCAAATGGATGAGCGGGCATCAGGAGCCGCCGATCCGCGTGGTGATGCCCGGGCGCACCTATCGCAACGACAGCGACCAGACCCACACCCCGATGTTCCATCAGGTCGAGGGGCTGGTGATCGACAAGGAAAGCCATATCGGGCAGCTCCGCTGGGTGCTCGAAGAATTCCTGAAAGCCTTCTTCGAGGTCGAAAGCGTTACGACCCGGTTCCGTCCGAGCTTTTTTCCCTTCACCGAGCCCTCCATGGAAGTGGACGTGCAATGCGATCGCTCGGGCAATGAGGTCAAGATCGGCCAGGGCAATGACTGGCTGGAGATCCTGGGCTGCGGCATGGTGCACCCCAATGTGATCCGCAATGCCGGGCTCGACCCCGATGTCTATCAGGGCTTTGCCTGGGGCATGGGGATCGACCGCATCGCCATGCTCAAATACGGCATGCCCGATTTGCGGGCGTTCTTCGACGCCGACCAGCGCTGGCTGGACCATTATGGGTTCAGGCCCTTCGACGCGCCGACGCTATTTGGTGGACTTTCGAGCTGATGGCGCTGCCTGCCCGCTATACCGATGCGCACAGCTTTGCCTTCGGGGACAGCCCCGAACTGGCGGACGAATTGCTTGCGCTGGTTTTGGCCGGCACCAAGACCGCGACCTGTGGCGCGCTGCGCGACCATGAGGCTGACGGCGAACCGCTGCCGGAAGTGGGACGGCGCGATGTGGTGCTGGACGGAGCGGGCCGGCCGGCCTGCGTGATCGAGACCATTGAGGTTACGATCGTCCCGTTCGACGCGGTGACGAAAGAATTTGCCGAGGCGGAGGGCGAAGGCCCTTATGCCGCCTGGCGCGAAGGACATCGCCTTTTTCTCCCGCAATGGCGGGTGGAGCGGCGGGATGAAATTAGTTTGTGAGCGCTTCACGCTGGTTGAAGTGCTGGATAGGGACGAAAAATGAAATTCACGCTGTCCTGGCTCAAAGAGCATCTGGAAACCACGGCCTCCACCGAGGCGATCGTCGAAAAGCTCACAATGATCGGGCTCGAGGTCGAGGAAGTGACCGATACCGGCGCCGCCCTCAAGGGGTTCGTTACCGCCCATGTCGTTTCCGCCGCCCAGCACCCCAATGCCGACAAGCTCAGGGTCTGCAAAGTGGATGCGGGCACCGGGGAATTGATCGACGTCGTGTGCGGCGCGCCCAATGCGCGGACGGGGCTGAAATCGGTGTTTGCCTTTCCGGGCACCTATATCCCGGGCAAGGATATGACGATCGGCAAGGGCAACATCCGCGGGCAAGTGTCCAACGGCATGCTGTGTTCGGCGGCCGAGCTGGAGCTGTCCAACGATCATGACGGCATCATCGAATTGCCGGAGGACGCGCCGATCGGGGTGCCCTATCCCGATTATGCGGGCATAGACGAGGTGGTGATCGATATCGGGCTCACCCCCAATCGCGGCGATTGCGCGGGCGTGCTCGGCATTGCGCGCGATCTCGCCGCGGCAGGGCTGGGGACGCTCAAGGACGAGGCGATTGCGCCGGTGCCGGCGACGGCCGGCGCTTCGCCGATCGACGTTTTCGTCGATGGCACGGTGTGCAAGATGTTTGCCGGGCGGCTGATCAGGAACGTCAGGAACGGTCCCTCGCCGCAATGGCTGCAGGATCGGCTTAGGGCCGTGGGGCTGCGCCCGATCAACGCGCTCGTCGACATCACCAATCTGGTGTCGCTCGACAGGGCGCGCCCGCTGCATGTTTTCGATGCCGACAAGCTCAAGGGCAATGTGGGCGCGCGGATGGGAAGGCCCGGCGAGAGCCTTCTGGCGCTCGACGGGAAAACCTATCCGGTGGACGAAACCATCTGCGTCATCGCCGATGATGAGCGGGTGCTCGGGCTTGCCGGCATCATGGGCGGGGAAGAAACCGGTTCGACCGAGGAAACCACCAACGTCTTTATCGAATGCGCGTGGTTCGAGCCGGGCGCGATTGCTGCCGCGGGGCGCAAGACCGGGATCAATTCCGATGCACGCTATCGCTTCGAGCGGACTGTCGATCCCACCAGCGTTCTGCCAGGGATCGAGCTGGCCACAAAGCTCGTGATGGAACTATGCGGCGGCGAGCCGGCTGAAGTCGTGGTGGCCGGGCATGTGGAGGCGCCCAATACCGTCATCGAATTTCCCTTGAGCGAGATCGAGCGGCTGACCGGGCTTGAGGTTGCGCCCGATGAGGTCGATGCGATCCTCACGCGGCTGGGCTTTGCCGTTTCACGTGCGGGCGAAACGATCAGCGTCACCGTTCCCTCATGGCGGCCCGACGTGACGATGAAGGCCGATCTGGTCGAGGAGGTGATGCGGATCGTGGGCGTGGACAATGTGCCCGTCACCCCCCTGCCCCGGCTGTCGGGCGTTGCTCCCAAGATGCTGACGCCGATCCAGAACCGGCGCCGCATCGCGCGGCGGGCTCTGGCGGCGCGCGGCATGGACGAGGCGGTGACCTGGTCGTTCATCTCCACCCCGCTGGCCGAAGCGTTCGGCGGCGGCAAGCCCGAACTTCAGCTCGCCAACGCGATTGCTTCGGACATGACCGACATGCGGCCCTCGCTGCTGCCGGGGCTGCTGTCGGGGGCGGCGCGCAATGGAAATCGCGGGCTGTCGGATGTGGCGCTGTTCGAGGTGGGACAGGTGTTCCTTTCGGACACCCCCGAGGGCCAGCACACCTATGCCACCGGCATCCGCACCGGAACCGCCGGGATCGGCGGCGGCGGGCGGCATTGGCAGAGCAAGGCCGAGAAGGTCGGCGTCTATGACGCCAAGGCCGATCTGGCGGCAGTGCTCGACGCGCTGGGCGTGGATATCGACAAGGTGCAGGTGGTGGCCGAGTCGGCGCCCTGGAGCCATCCGGGACGCGGCGGGCGTATCCAGCTCGGGCCCAAATTGATCCTGGGCTGGTTCGGCGAACTGCATCCCGCCATGACGGATCGGTTCGATCTCGATGGTCCGGTGGCCGCGTTCGAGATCGATCTCGATGCGCTGCCCGAACCCCGCCAGAAGCCGACCAAGGCCAAGCCGGCGCTGGAGCTTTCTCCCTTCCAGCCGGTCAAGCGCGATTTCGCCTTCGTCCTCGATCAGGGCGTGGAAGCGGCGGGGCTTTTGCGGGCGGCCAAGGGCGCCGACAAGGCGCTGATCGCCGATGTGACGATCTTCGACGTTTTTGCCGGCTCCCATGTGGGTGAAGGCAAGAAATCGGTAGCGATCGAGGTGACGCTGCAGCCGAAAGACAGGACGCTGACCGACGAGGAGATCGAGGCGGTGTCTGGCAAGATCGTCGCGGCGGTGGAGAAGGCGACCGGGGGAAGCCTCAGGGCCTGATCGCACCCATCGAGAATATGAAAAAGGCGGGCTCTGTGGCCCGCCTTTTTTGTTTACCGCAACCAGCCGGTGGGCCGGGGGTGAAGGTCGATCAGCGCGTCCTTGACGGCGGTGTCGATCTCCCCGATCTCGCCTTCGGCGAGGGCGAGATTGTCGAGGACGCCCAGATTGTCCTTGAGCTGGTCGAGATTGCGCACCCCGATCAGGGCGGAGGTGAGCTCCTGGCGGCGCAGCACCCAGCTCAGGGCGAGCTGGACCATGGATTGCCCGCGCTTTTCGGCGATGGGGCGCAACCGCTCGACGGCGTCGAGCACATGGGGCTGGAGATGGCTTTCGCGCATCGAGCCCTTTTGGTTTTCGGCGCGGGTGTCGGCCCTTGAGCCCGAGCTGTATTTGCCCGAAAGCACGCCCTGGGTGAGGGGCGAGAAGGCGATGATGCCGATGCCCAGCTCGCCGCAGGCCTCGATGGTCGCGTCGTTCTCGATCCAGCGATTGAGGATGGAATATGAAGGCTGGTGGATGGTGAGCGGGACGCCCAAATCCTTCAGAATGGCGTGGGCGCGTCGGGTTTCGGCCTCGGGGTAGGACGAGATGCCGACATAGAGCGCCTTGCCCTGGTGCACGGCCTGGGCCAGCGCGCCCATGGTTTCTTCCAGCGGGGTCTCGGGGTCGAAGCGGTGGGAATAGAAGATATCGACATAGTCGAGGCCCATGCGCTGCAAGGACTGGTCGAGGCTGGCGGTCAGGTATTTTTTCGAGCCGAACTCGCCATAGGGGCCGGGCCACATATTGTAGCCGGCCTTGGTGGAAACGATGATTTCGTCGCGATAGGGGCGGAAATCGCGGGCCAGCACCTGGCCGAACAGCTCTTCGGACGAGCCCGGCGGGGGACCGTAATTGTTGGCAAGGTCGAAATGGGTGATGCCCCGGTCGAAGGCGTAACCGAGAATTTCGAAAGCGGTGTCGTAGTCGCGGGTGCCGCCGAAATTCTGCCAGAGGCCGAGCGAGACGACGGGGAGCTTGAGGCCCGATCTGCCGCTGCGGCGGTATTGCATGGCTGTGTAGCGCGCGTCGGCGGCACGGTAGGTCATCGCACTTTTCCCTGGATGGCTGAAAGGATGGCGGAACCTATCGCCTCGCGCCCCGGACTGGCAAGGGCGCTGTGGGAGTGATAGAGGACGCGCCATGACCGAACCTGCCATCACCATCGTCGCCCTTTACAAATTCGTCGACCAGCCCGATTTCGCCGACCTCAAGGCGCCTCTGGCCGAGTTCTGCTGCACGCACGGCATCAGGGGAACGCTGCTTTTGGCGCCCGAGGGGATCAACGGCACGGTGGCGGGCAGCGCCGAGGCGATTGGGGCACTGGTGGCGTGGCTGGAGGACGGCAACATCTTCGGCGGACGCTTCCGGGGCGCCGAGATCAAATATTCCCACGCCGGCAGCCAGCCCTTCCACCGCATGAAGGTGCGGCTCAAAACCGAGATCGTGACGCTCAAGGCCCCCGAGGCCAATCCGGGGAAACAGGTGGGCACCTATGTGGCGCCCGAGGACTGGAACGAATTGATCGCGCGCGAGGACGTGATCGTCATCGATACGCGCAATGACTACGAAGTGGCGCTGGGGACGTTTGAAAACGCTAAAGATCCCCAGACCACGAGCTTTACAGAGTTCAAGGATTACGTCACCTCCGAGCTCGATCCCGCCCGGCACAAGACGGTCGCCATGTTCTGCACCGGGGGGATTCGGTGCGAGAAAGCCTCGTCCTACATGCTGGCGCAGGGGTTCGAGGAGGTGTTTCATTTGAAGGGCGGCATCCTCAACTATCTCGAAAAAATGCCGCAGGAGCAAAGCCGCTGGCAGGGCGAGTGCTTCGTTTTCGACGAGCGGGTTTCGGTGGGCCACGGCCTCAGGATCGGGGACGCGCAATTGTGCCGGGCCTGCCGCCAGCCGCTGACCCCGGCCGACCGGGAACGGGCCGAATTCATCGAGGGCGTGCAGTGCCATCATTGCGCCGGTGAAGAAAATGCAGCCAAACGCGCGGCGGCAGCCGAGCGGCAGCGGCAGATGGAATTGGCCGCCGAGCGGGGCGAGGCGCATCTGGGGGAAGACGCCAAGGCGATCGCCGAAAAACGGCGGCTGGCGAGTAAAGCCAAGCGTGAGGCCGACAGGGCCAAGAATACGGCCAGCTGACCCGCTCAGGATTCCGGTTCGATACGGGGCGCGAGTATGGGATCGGACGTGAGGACGGCGGCGGCCGCCTCATCCTCGGTGCCCAGCATGTCTGCGACCCGCTCAAGCGCGGCGATCAGCATGAGCTGTTCCCATTCGGCCAGTTGCGAGAACTCGGCGTGAAACTGGGCGTGGGCGCCGTCGGGTGCAATATCGAGCACCTTGCGACCCTTGCCGGTGAGGCTGAGCCAGACCTGCCGCCGGTCGGTTTGCCCCTTGCGGCGGGCGACCATCTCCAGGGCCTCGAGCTTGTGGATCAGCGCCGTGGTGGTGGCCTGGGTGATGCCCATCCGGGCGGCCACCGAGCCGGCGGTGTGCTCGGTGCCATCGTCCAAAAGCTGCATGAAGACGAGTTGCGACGGGGTGAGCCCGGTTTCGCGCATCAGGGCCTTGGAGTTGAGCTCGGTCTTGCGCAGAATTTTGCGCAACGCCGATAACGCTGTCTTGGTCGGGGCTTGCACGGCGCGGTCTGGCTCCAGCGAGAGGTCGTCCATCGTCTTACCTTCGCTTGCCCCCACTCCCAAGCCTCCTCCGGCCCACAGGCGATTAAATCACTTAGATCATACAAATGAACTTTGCCTTACGCAACCATTTCTCCTGATTTCGATTCATTTCTCAAAATTTTATTTTGCACTCGAAACGTAGAGTACGTCGGGATTTCAGCGGAATTTGGCGCTTCGCGGTCACTTTACGCCGGTTGACAATTAGTTTGATTGACCTAACTATCTCGACCAACGGAAACGGAGGCATTCAAGATGGAACTCGCCGCAGCGAGCAACACCGATCCGGATAAAGGCCCGCGCCCGGCCGTCGCGATTCGCAGCCCGAGGCGCGAAGACGGCGCCGCCGTCTGGCAATTGGTGGCCGATACGGCGACGCTCGACGACAATTCGATGTATTGTAACCTGCTCCAGTGCAGCCATTTCGCATCCACCTGTGCGATCGCCGAAATGGATGGGGAGATCGTGGGCTGGCTTTCGGGCTATATCCCGCCCGAACATTCCGACACCTATTTCGTCTGGCAGGTGTGTGTGGCCGAGAAGGCGCGCGGCAGGGGCCTTGCCAAGCGGCTGATCAATGCGGTGCTCGCCCGGCGCATCTGTGCCGATGTGCGCAGGATACAATCGACCATCACGAGCGATAACAAGCCTTCATGGGCGCTGTTCGGCTCGGTGGCCGAGACGCTGGACGCCGATCTGGCGCGTCAGCCCCATTTCAAGCGCGACGATCACTTCGCCGGCAAGCACGAGACCGAATTCCTCGTCACCATCGGCCCGTTCGAGCGCGAAGCGCTGCCGGTCCGCTCGGCGGCCTAGGGGTCGTCACCAATGACCATCCGTTCTCCCCTCATTCCCATTTCTGCCGTCCCACAAAGGAGACAGGGCACGATGACAGCCGACAAACTCGCCACTTTCGACCGCATGGAAAGCCAGGTGCGCTCCTATTCGCGCAGCTTTCCCAAGCTCTTTTCCGCCGCCAAGGGCGCGTCGATCTTCGGGGAGGACGGACGGGAATATATCGATTTTCTCGCCGGCTGCTCCTCGCTCAATTACGGCCACAACGACTCTGACATGCAGGCGGCGCTGGTTGAATACGTCACTTCGGACGGCATCGCCCACGGGCTGGACATGTTCACCGACGCCAAGGAAAAATTCCTTACCGCCTATGAGGAGATCGTCCTCAAGCCGCGCGGCATGGATTACCGGCTGATGTTCACCGGCCCGACCGGGGCCAATGCGGTGGAAGCGGCGCTCAAGCTCGCCCGCAAGGTGACGGGCCGCACCAATGTCATCGCCTTTACCAACGGGTTTCACGGCATGACGCTGGGCGCGTTGGCCGCGACGGGCAACGCTGGTAAGCGCAATGGCGGGGGCATCGATCTTAACGGCGTTTATCGCGCCCCGTTCGAGGGCTATTTCGGTCCCGATATCGACACCGCCGATATGCTCGACCAGATGCTCGACGACCCCTCGGGCGGCATCGATGCGCCCGCCGCTATCCTCGTGGAACCCGTGCAGGGCGAAGGCGGGCTCAACGCGGCCTCGCCCGAGTGGCTGAAAAAGATCGAGGCGATCGCCAGAAAGCACGGCGCGCTTTTGATCCTCGACGATATCCAGGCCGGATGTGGGCGGACTGGGACGTTCTTTTCCTTCGAGGAATTCGGGCTTTCCCCCGATATCATCACGCAAGCCAAATCGCTCTCGGGCATGGGGCTGCCCCTGGCGCTGACGCTGATCAAGCCCGAGCACGACATCTGGAAGCCGGCAGAGCACAACGGCACGTTCCGGGGCAACAACCACGCCTTCGTCACCGCCCGCGTGGCGCTGGAAAAATTCTGGCGCGACGATTCTTTCGCCAAGACCGTCAAGGCCAAGGGCGAACATCTCACCACGCGCCTGGGCGCCATTGCGGCCCGTTACGGGCTGTCGCTGCGCGGACGCGGCATGATGATGGGCATCAACACCGAAGACGGCGAAATGGCTTCGCTCATCTGCGCGCGGTGCTTTGAAAAGGGCCTCATCATCGAAACCTCGGGCGGCAATGACGAGGTGGTCAAGGTGCTCTGCCCGCTGACCATCGACATCGCCAAGCTCGACAAGGGGCTCGACATCATCGAGGACGCCTTCGAGGCGATCCTGGCCGGCGACATGCCGCGCGCCGCCGCCGAATAACGAAAGGATTTTTTGAACATGATCGTTCGTGATCTCGAAGACGCCCGCCAGGGCGACCGGCTGGTCAAGGCCGATGGCTGGGATTCCACGCGCCTGCTTCTGGCCGGCGACGATATGGGGTTTTCCTTCCACATCACCCGCATCGCGACGGGAACCAGCCATGAGTTCCACTACAAGCACCATTTCGAGAGCGTCTATTGCATCTCGGGCGATGGCGAGATCGAGGAGCTCGATACCGGCAAGGTCCACCAGATCAAGCCCGGCGTCATGTACGCGCTCGACAAGAACGACCGCCATCGTCTCACGGCGCGCGAAGAACTTGTGCTGGCCTGCTGCTTCAACCCGCCGGTGACCGGCACCGAAGTGCACCGCGAGGACGGTTCCTACGCGCCTGCCGAGGATTTCAAGCAAAGCGCCTGAGCCTGGAGCGCTTCCAGCAAAAGTGGATACCACTTTTGCGGTTCGGAAGCGCGACAAAACAAGGACTTATCACCCGAACCAAGGAGTAGAGGAAGCAATGACACTCTCTGCAGTTCACACCCGATCGGACGCCTATCCCACCCGCCTTGCCGAGGAAACCTGGCTCGAACGCAAGGACCCGGTGACCTGGGGCATGTGGAGCCCGCAAGCGCCCCTGACCCGCGCCCAGACGGAAGAATTCGACAAGAACGGATTTTTGATCCTCAAGAATGTCTTTTCGCCCGCCGAGGTCGCAAGGCTTCAGGAAGAATCGCGCCGCCTGCGGTCAGGCGAAATCGAGCTTGAAACCGACAATGTCGTGACCGAACCCGGCTCTGACGCCGTGCGGACCATTTTCCGGCTCGAGGACGAAAGCGCGCTGTTCAACCGCATGGCGCGCGACGAGCGGATCGCCGGCAAGGTAAGGTTCCTGCTCGACGATGAGCTTTACCTCCACCAGAGCCGGCTCAACTACAAGCCCGGCTTCACCGGCAAGGAATTCTACTGGCATTCCGATTTCGAAACCTGGCACGCCGAGGACGGCATGGGGCGCATGCGGGCGATTTCCGCTTCAGTGCTGCTGACCGACAATGACGCGCTCAACGGGCCGCTGATGCTGATGCCGGGCTCGCACAAGCATTATGTGTCCTGCGCCGGCGAGACGCCCGAGGACAACCACAAATCTTCGCTCAAAAAGCAGGATGTGGGCGTGCCCAGCCCCGACGCGCTGACCGAGATGGCGCGCAAGTTCGGCATCGAATACGCATCGGGCAAGGCCGGCACGGTGATCCTTTTCGAGTGCAACACCATGCATGGCTCGAACGGCAACATCACGCCCTTCCCGCGCTCGAACGCGTTCTTTGTCTACAACGCCTGGTCCAACCGGGTCGAAGCGCCGTTCGCGGCGCAAAAGCCCCGACCGGCGTTCCTGTCCAACCGCGAGCCGCAAAGCCCGATCGAGATTGTTTCGGGCCCGATCCAATAGGCGGAGACCACATTTGACCACCAAATCCCATACCGTCGAAAAGATCGGCGGGACGTCCATGTCGCGCAGCCATGAATTGCTCGACACCGTACTCATCGGCAACAAGACCGGGGACGCGCTTTATAATCGCGTCTTCGTGGTCTCGGCCTATGGCGGGATGACCGACGCGCTGCTCGAACACAAGAAATCGGGCGAGCCGGGGGTCTATGGATTGTTCGCGAGCGCCGAGAGCGGCTGGCAATGGGGCGACGCGCTCACATCCGTCGCGGCGCGGATGGTGCAAAAGAACGCCGAGATTTTCACCGATCCGGCACCCCGCGCCGAAGCCGACAAATTCATCCGCGAGCGGATAGAGGGCGTGCGCTCCTGCCTCATCGATCTTTCGCGGCTCTGTTCGTTCGGCCATTTCCAGCTCGAAGCCCATCTCCTGACGGTGCGCGAAATGCTTTCGGCACTGGGCGAGGCGCAATCGGCGTTCAACACCGCCCTGCTGCTCAACCAGCACGGCGTCAATGCGCGGTTCGTCGATCTGACCGGCTGGCGGCAGGACGGCGAATTGCCGCTCGACGCCCATATCGCGCGGCAATTCGAGGGGATCGATCTGGGCCGCGAATTGCCGATCGTCACCGGTTACGCCCAGTGCGCCGAACAGCTCATGAAGACCTATGACCGGGGCTATTCGGAGGTGACGCTGTCACGCGTCGCCGTGGTGACCGGGGCAAGCGAGGCAATCATCCACAAGGAATTCCACCTCTCCTCGGCCGATCCCAAGCTGGTGGGCGCCGACAAGGTGCAGGTGATCGGGGAAACCAATTACGACGTGGCCGACCAGCTTTCCAACATGGGGATGGAAGCGATTCACCCGCGCGCGGCCAAATCGCTGCGCCAGGCGGGGATTCCGCTGCGGGTGACCAATGCGTTCGAGCCCGATCATCCGGGCACCGTGATCATGGGCGAGCTTAAGCCCAAGACGCCGGGGGCCGAGATCGTCACGGGGCTCAAGGGCGTGTTCGCGCTCGAATTCTACGATCAGGACATGGTGGGGGTGAAAGGCTATGACGCCAAAATCCTCGAAGCGCTGACCCGGCACAAGGTGTGGATCATTTCCAAAACCTCGAACGCCAACACCATCACCCATTACCTCAAGGGGTCGATGAAGGCGATCAAGCGGGTCGAGACCGATCTGGCCGAAGCGTTTCCGACCGCGACCACGACGCTGCGCAAGCTCGCCATGGTCTCGGCCATCGGACGCGATCTGCGGGGCGCCAAAATCCTGCCCCGCGCCATCGCCGCGCTCGATGCAGCGGGGATCGAGCCCCTTGGCATGACCGACATGGTGCGCAAAGTCGATCTGCAGGTGCTGGTCGCCGAAGACGATTTCGACAAGGCGGTGATCGCGCTCCATCGGGGATTGGTGGAAAGCGAATCGGTCCAAGCCGCGCCGGTCAAGCGGGCGGCGTAGTCCTCAGAACGGCGGCTCGGAGCGGAACACCACCGGTTCGCCGCCGTTCGGGTGCCGGAAGCCCAGTTCGGCGGCGTGGAGTTGGAGCCGGTCGGCGGCGCCGAGCGCTTCGCCGGTCGCGTAGAACGGATCGCCCAGAATCGGGTGGCCGATTTCCTTCAAATGCACGCGCAATTGGTGGGTGCGTCCGGTGATGGGGGTGAGCGCCACGCGCGTCACCCCGTTTTCGCGGGCGATCACCCGCCAGCGGCTCTGGGCGGGCCGGCCGCGCTCGTGATTGACCTCCTGACGGGGCTTGTTCTCCCAATCGGTGGCCAGCGGCAGGTCGATCAGCCCCTCGTCCTCGGCCATCTCGCCCCAGACGCGGGCGATATAGAGCTTGGTGGTCTGCCGGTATTCGAACTGCTTGCCGATATGGCCATGGGCGGGCTTGTGCCGGGCCATGACGATGATGCCGGAGGTGTCTTTGTCGAGCCGGTGGATGGTGCCCGCGCCCGGAAAGCGTTCCAGCGCCCGGCTCTGGAGGCTGTCGAACAGCGCCGGGTCCTTGCCCGGAACGCTCAGAAGGCCGGAGGGCTTGTTGAAGACGACGATATCCTCATCCTCGTGGATGATGTCCAGCCAGGGGTCGCGCGGCGGGTGGTAGTCGAAGGTCTTGGGCATCGGATCGAGCATGGGCGTGCTCTATCAGCATTGGGGCGAACAGGAAAGTTTCGCCTTCGCCACGCTCTGGCCCCGATTTCGCCACAAGCGCTCCCATTATTGTGATCGGTGTGCTAAGGGCACAGGTCAGGGTCAACATTTCTTTCGGGTCTCATGCTTGCAAAACGGCTGATCGCGCTGTTTGCCGCACTCGTCATCGGGTGCTCGTTCACGCCTGCCAATGCGCAGAGCCACAGCCGTGGCGAGATCGAAGTTCTTGCCCAATATTATGCCCAGTATTACGGCGTGCCGCTCGAACTCGTGCGGCGGGTGATCAACCGCGAGAGCACGTTCAACCCCTCCGCCCGCAACGGGCCCTATTACGGGCTGATGCAGATCCTGCCGGCCACCGCCCGCACCATGGGGTTCAGGGGCCAGCCCACCGATCTGCTCAACGCGGAAACCAATCTCATATTCGCCGTCAAATATCTGCGTGGCGCCTGGCTTTTGGCCAATGGCAGCCATGACCGGGCGGTGCAGCTTTACGCCAAGGGGTATTATTACGAGGCCAAGGCTGCGGGCCTGCTCGAAGAGACCGGGTTGCGCCCCGGCCCCGCGACCCCTGCCGCGCCCACCCCGCCCCAGTTCGGAGCGCCCGTCGTGGCAGCGGTTACGCCGGCGCCGGCAGAGGCCGCTCCCGCCGTTGATCCCATCCAGGTCGCCGCCATCGAAGAGACCGCCGCCATCGCGCCGCTCGGCTTTTTGCCCCCTGCCCGCCCGATGGGGCTGGAAGGCGAGCCTGAAGTGACGTCAGAACCCAATGAAGCGCTTGTCGCCATTGCCGCCGCCCAGGCTCCATCGACGGTTCCTGCGCGGCCCCAGCCCGCGGCCCCCTTGCAGGAGGACGAGGCAGAAGTAGCGCTTGCGCTGGCAGAGACCCCGACCGACGAGCCCGAAGTGACGCTGGCGCTGGCGGAAGCCTCGAGCGAAATGGCGGAAGAGGTGGTGGGCGAATTGCGTCCATCCATCGATCTGGTGGCCAGCACCTTCGCGCTGCTGGATGCGCAGGCGACGACCCGCTGAGCGCGGCCTCACCTGCGGCAATCGGGCCACAATCGCACCGCAAACGCGTCCGCGAGGGTTTTCATTAGGCATCGGTGTGCTAGGCTTTGGTTCAAATTGGAGCCCTAGAGCTCCGGCCCGACGGAATGGATAGTGTGGACTGCGTACCAACCGTGAAAGCCGACAAACGCCATAGGTTTCTTGCCCTCCTCTTCGCCGGCACCATGCTGGCCTTCCCCGCTTCGGGGTTCGAGCTGTTCGGCGTCCAGTTCTTCGGATCGGACGCCGAAGATGCCGAAGCGGTGATCGCCGATCCGCGCACCTATACGCTGACATTTGAAACCGGAACCGAGGGCGAGCTCGATGGCGCCCTGCGCGGGGCATCCAACCTCTGGGGCGACCGCGAACAGTCCGCCTCGGGCGTGGCGGGGCTGTTGGCCAAGGCTCGCGGCGACTATGCCCGCCTGACCGGCGCGCTCTACAATCTGGGCTATTACGGCGGGGCGATCTCGATCCTGGTGGGTGGACGCGAAGCCGCCTCGATCCCGCCCGACGCGGCCCTGCCCGAACCTGTCGATATCGTGGTCACCATCGATCCCGGCCCGCAATTTACCTTCGGAGCCTTGCGTATCGCCAACCGCGCACCCGGCCCGGTGCTCGACGAAGACGAAGTCGAACCGCCCGAGGATATCGGGTTCGTGACCGGGGAAGTGGCGCGGGCGACCATCGTCGCGCAGACCGAGCAACGGCTCGTCGAAGCCTGGCGGCAATTGGGGTATCCCAAGGCGTCCATCGCCTCGCGCGACGTGGTGGCCGATCACCCCAGCCGCACGCTCGAAGTTTCGATCACCGTCGATCCGGGCGCCTACGCAGCGGTCGGCCCGATCGGGGTGCAGGGCACCGAGCGCATGGACCCCGATTTCATCGTGCGCCAGACGGGCCTGGTGCAGGGCGCCGAAACCGATCCGGACGATCTGGACCTGGCGCGCGAGCGTCTCAACCGGCTGGGGGTCTTCCGTTCGCTGCGCATCGAAGCGGCAGAACAGGTGCCCTCCAACGGGCTGCTGCCCTATCAGATCATCGTTCAGGAGCAGGCGCTGCGCCGGTTCGGGGTGGGCGCGAGTTTCGGCACGCTCGACGGGCTGGGCGTCGAGGGCTATTGGCTGCACCGCAACCTTTTCGGGCAGGCTGAACGGCTACGGCTCGACGCCCGCGTCGCCGGCATCAGCTGGCCGATCGAAACCGAGGAATTCGACTACGCCTTCGGGGGCACCTTCACCAAGCCGGGGATCCTGACGCCCGATACCGATCTCGTCGCCTCGATCAGCGCCGAGCGCTCGGTGCTGCCGCTCTATACCGAAAATTCGATCCAAGGGCGGGTGGGGCTCGAACAGCTCTTCACCGACACCATTTCGGGCGGCGTGGGCGTACAGTTCCAGCATTCCTATTTCGAGGATGACGAAACCTTCGGCAACCGCACCTTCACGACCGCCGGGCTCTACGGGCGCGGGGTGTTCGACAGCCGCGATTCCGACCTCGACCCCACCGAGGGATTCTATGTCGAGGGCACGCTCGACCCCCTTTACGAGTTCGAATACCAGAACACCATAGTGCGCGCGACGCTCGAAGGCCGGACTTATTTCGGCTTCGGGGAAGACGACAATTTCGTGCTCGCCGCCCGGGTGCGGGCCGGCGCGCTGGCCGGGCCCTCGCTTTCGGAAATTCCGCCTGACCTTCTGTTCTTTGCCGGCGGCGGCGGATCGGTGCGCGGATATGCCTATCGCTCGATCGGGGTCGATGACGGCTTGGGCAATACCACCGGCGGCCGTTACCTGCTCGAAGGCTCGCTCGAAGCGCGGATGAGGTTCAACGACCAGTTCGGCGGCGTCGCCTTCGTCGATGGCGGCTATGTGGCTGCCGACACCTTCCCCGATATCGGGGAACTCAAGCTCGGCGCGGGGGTTGGCATCCGCTATTACACGGCGCTCGGGCCGCTGCGGCTCGATCTGGCGCTTCCTTTGAACAAGGGCGACGATGATCCCGATTACGCGCTCTATGTGGGGATAGGACAATCGTTTTGAGGCGCCTTGCTTCCATCGCTATCGCTGTTTTCGCGCTCGCCTGGCCGCAATTGGCCATAGCGCAGGAGCCGGCCGAGGGCGACAGCCTGATGGATATCCTGGCGCGCGCCACCCAGCTCAACGAAACAGAGCAACGCTCGTTTCTGGTGCAACTGGTCGAAGATCAGATTTCCTCTCCCGACCGGCAGATCCGTCTCAACGGCATCAATGGCGCGCTCTCGTCGAACGCCTCGATCGACCAGATCACCATTTCGGACACCGAGGGCATCTGGCTGATCATCGAGAACGCCGCGCTCAACTGGAACCAGGGCGCCCTGCTGTTCGGGCGACTGGAAATCCAGTCGCTTTCCGCCGATTCGATCGCCTATATCCGCAATCCCGTCTCCACCGAGCAGCCTGACGTACCCTCGCCCGAAGCAGGCGGGTTCAGCGTTCCCGAATTTCCCGTTGCGGTCATCCTCGAAAGCCTCTCGATCCCTTCGGTGCGGTTCGGGGAAGACGTGTTCGGGCTGGGATCGGAAATCTCGCTCGCCGGCGCGATGACCCTCGAAGGGGGCGCTATCGATGCGCAATTGGACATCGAACGGCTCGACGGCCCCGGCGGCGGGATGGACCTTGCGCTGCAATATGCCAACCAGACGCGGGAGATCGATCTCGACCTCAATCTCGTCGAACCCGAGAACGGCATCATCGCCAATCTGCTCAATATCGAGGGCCGTCCGGAAATCGAGCTGGGACTGGCCGGGGCTGGGCAGATCGAAGACCTCGGGGTCGAATTGACGTTCGATGCCGGCGGCAGCCGTATCCTTTCGGGCACCGGCACGCTCAACCAGGGCGCCGAGGGCCTTGCCATCGCCGCCGATCTCCAGGGTCCGCTGGCCGAAATCCTGCCGGCCGTCTATGGGGATTTTTTCGGCGCCAACACCGCGCTCTCGCTCAATGCGCTGATGCGCGACGCCGGCGGGTTCGAAATTTCCGATCTGTCGCTGACCGGCGGATCGCTGTCGCTTTTCGCCAATGCGGCGACCACCCCCGACGGCTTTTTGAACAGGCTCGACGTCACCGGCGAGATCGACAATGCCGAGGACGCCAAGGTGGTGCTGCCCGTGCCCGGCGCCTCGACGCTGCTCGACAGCGCCCGCTTCGTCGTCGATTACGGCACGGACGGGGGCGAGGACTGGAGCGGGCAGTTGGAAATCCTCGGGTTCGAGACGCCCGATTTCGGCGCCGATAGCCTGGTTCTCAACGCATCGGGCGTCGCGGCCGATCTCGACGATCCAGACAATCGGCGTGTCACCTTCAATGGCGACGGCACGCTCGATGGCGTTGTTTCTTCGTCCGAAGAGGTTTCCCAGGCGCTCGGCACCTCGATCGGGCTCGGCGTTGCCGGGCTGTGGGAAGCGGGCCAGCCGATCACGCTGGCGCAATTGCTTTTGGCCGCCGAAGCGCTCGAGCTCGAACTGGCCGGCCAGATCGCCGACGCGGTCTTTACCGGCGACATCAACCTTTCGACCCAATCGATCGCGCCCTTCTCCGGTCTTGCCGGACGCGACCTTTCGGGCGCGGTGACGCTGGCGGCCAGTGGCACGCTGTCGCCGCTGATCGGCGGGTTCGACCTGACGCTCGATGGCACGGGCACCGATCTGGGTGTGGGCGAAGAGGCGGCCGACAATCTTCTGGCCGGCACCGTCGATCTTTCCGGCCGCGTCGCGCGCACGGAAACCGGGCTTGAGGCCACCGATTTCCGCATCGCCAACGAACAGGTCGAGCTTGTTGCCGACGGCACCTATGCGACCGGCACCGCCGATTTCGCTTTCGACGCCTCGCTCGCCGATCTCGCGCTGATCAACGAGGAGGCCAGCGGGCGGCTGGTCGTCACCGGCACCGCCCAGGGCAGCGAGGGCACGATCACGCTGGTCGCCGATGCCGATATCGCCGAGGGCACGCTGGCGGGGCGCTCGCTGCGCAACGCCAATATCGGTTTCGACGGCACATCCAACGCCGATGGGTTGGTGGGAACGCTGGCCGGTTCGGCCTCGCTCGACGGTTTCCGCATCACGCTGGCCAGCGGCATCGACAATTCGGCCGAACGGCTGATCCTCTCCGACATCGCCTTCGAGGCGCCCGGCACAACGCTGGCCGGCAACCTCACCCGCTATGCCGACGGATTGCTGGAGGGGCGGCTGACGCTCGACGCCCCCAGCATCGAAACCGCTGCCGCTCTGGCCCTGGTCGAGGCGAGCGGGGCAGCCAATGCCGACATCATCCTCACCCGCTCGGGCGAGACCCAGAGCGCCGAGGTTACGGCAGCGCTCGATGGCGTGGTGTTTGGCGATATCACCGTGGGTAATGCCGAAGCGCAGGCGACTGTCGCCGGTCTGTTCGGAGTGCCGGTGATCGACGGATCGGTGACCGGAAGTCAAATCGTAGCAGCCGGGACGACGATCGAAACCCTCGACCTCACCGCCTCGGCCAGCGAACAGATTACGCGCTTTTCCGGCAATGCGGCGCTCAATGGCGGCACCGGCATTAATGTCGCAGGGTTGCTCGAACCCATCGACGACGGCTATCGCGTGGCGCTCGACAGCTTCCGGCTGGCGCAGGGCCAGCTTTCGGCCTCCCTCGCCCGGCCGGCCGAATTGACCGTCGCGAGCGACGCCGTCTCGTTTTCGGGGATCGAACTTGCCGTGGGCTCGGGTCGGATTTCGGCAACGGGCAGCGCCGGCGAAAATCTCGACATCGATCTGGTCATCACCGCCCTGCCGCTCAATATCGCCAACACCATCGTCCCCGATCTGGGGCTGGCGGGCACGGTTTCGGGCAATGCGCAGATTTCAGGTGCGGCGAGCGATCCCAATGCGCGCTTCACTGTCGAGGCGAGCGGCATCAATGCCGCCGCGATCTCCGAATTCGGGATCGCCCCGCTTTCCCTTTCCGCCCAGGGCAGCTTCGCCGAAGGCACGGTGACACTCGCCCAGGCGCGGGCCGCCGGTTCGGGCGGTCTCAATGCCACGGCGCAGGGTACGATTCCGCTTTCGGGCTCGGGGCTCAACCTCGCCATCGACGGTTCGGCGCCGCTCTCGCTCGCCAATCGTTTCGTCGCGGACCGGGGTGGGCAGGTTTCGGGCAACGCGACCTTCAACGCCCGGATCACCGGCCGGCTGGACAATCCGCAATTCGGCGGCACGGTTTCGGTGGCCAATGGCGAATATATCGATCCCGCGCTCGCGTTGCGGCTGGTGGGGATCACCGGCAGCGCGACGCTTTCGGCCGAGCGTGCGACGATCAATTCCCTGACCGCCAATCTTGCGACCGGCGGCTCGGTTTCCGCCTCGGGCTTTGTGGGGCTCGATGCAGGGCTGACGTCCGATATCGGCATCAATTTCAACCAGGCGCGCTATGCCGATGGCTATCTGGTGGTGGCGACGGTCAACGGCGCCATCCGGCTTGCCGGGCCCATCGCCAACGGCGGCAGGCTCAGCGGCAATATCGACATCGACCGCGCCGACATCACCGTCCCCGACGGTTTTGGGGGTGCGTCGGGCATCATCGACGTCGACCATGTGCGCCCACCCTCTCCGGTGGCGGCGACACTGGCCCGGGCGCGGATCGATGAACGCGCCTCGAGCACGACGACACCGAGCCGCCCACTTGCCCTCGACCTCACCATATCGGCGCCCAACCAGGTGTTCATCCGTGGGCGCGGGCTCGATGCGGAGGTGGGCGGCACCGTGCAATTGGGCGGCACCATCGCTGATATCCAGCCGGTGGGCGGTTTGGAGCTGATCCGTGGCCGGCTCTCGATCCTCGGCCAGCGCATCGATTTCGACGAAGGCTCGGTGACGCTGATCGGTGACATGGACCCCTTCATCAATCTCGTCGCGCGCACCGAAGGCAATGAGATTACGGTGATCGTCACGGTTTCGGGCCGCGCCTCGGCCCCCGAGGTGACCTTCACGTCCGATCCGATGCTGCCCCAGGACGAAGTGCTCTCGCGCCTGATCTTCGATCGCAGCGTGGGCGAACTCTCGCCATTGCAGCTCGCTCAGCTTGCCGCCGCGGCGGCCGAGCTGGCCGGCGGCGGCAGCGGCTCGGGTTCGCTGCTGGGCTCGCTGCGCGAAGCGGCGGGACTGGACGATCTGGACATCGTCACCGACCAGGAAGGCAATGCGGCGGTGCGCGCCGGTGCCTATATCGATGACAACATCTACCTGGGCGTCGAGGCGGGAGCGGGCGAGAGCCGGGTCACCATCGATCTCGAAGTGACCGATTCCCTGCGGGCCCGCGCGGGCACCAGCGCCAATGGCAATTCCTCGCTCGGCGTCTTCTACGAGCAGGATTATTAACCCCCCAAGAGAGCGGCCGGCCCTCGGGGCGTTTCAGATGGGAACTTTCAGCCCCCACAGAGCCTTATTCCTGCACCTTTAGGCAAGACGCCGCCAGGCGGCAGAAGGATAGGTTCATGTTCAAGGGCTTGCTGCTCTGGATGATCGGCATTCCGTTGCCGCTCATCATCTTGTTGCTCATCTTCGTGCTTTGACGGCGCTCCGCCTCGAGCCTTTTCCAAATCCCATCTCATCGCCCGTCCCTTGGGGCAGATACGGAGTATTTCAAAATGAATTCCATCATCTATCTGGTCGGTCTCGTCGTGGTCGTCATGGCCATCCTGTCCTTCATCGGCCTCGCTTGAGCCGGACCAAACGGGAGGGCTCGCGATGAACGTCGAACCTGCAGTCCGCGCGGCGGACACTTCTTCCTATGTCGATTGGCCGGCGATCCTGGCCGGCGCGGTTGCGGCGGCGGCGATTTCGCTGGTCATGCTGACCTTCGGCTCGGCGATCGGGCTCAGCCTCACCAATCCCTTCGGGCGCGAGGGCGTCTCGCTGTTCTGGATCGCCATCACTCTGGCCATCTGGGTGGTGTGGGTGCAGGTGTCCGCCTTCATGATCGGGGGATACATCACCGGACGCATGCGGCGTCGCAATTTCGATGCGACCGAGCATGAATCCGACATCCGCGACGGCTTTCATGGCCTCTTGGTCTGGGCCACCGCCGTGGTGTTCAGCGCCTTGCTGGCGCTCGGTGGGCTGGGCGGCCTCGCCCAGGGCGCAAGCTCGGCGGCTGGCGCGGCGGCGGGCCCGGTGCTCGAACAGGCCGTGCCCGAAGACCCCTTCGCGGCCAGCGTGGACGTGCTGTTCCGTGGGGGCGATGCCGCACAGGCCGACGACGAGGCGCTGCGCGCCGAAGCCGGACGGATCATCGTTGCCGGGGTTACCGGCGAGGGCATCTCCGAGGATGACCGCGCCTATCTTGCCGAACTGGTCGCGGCCCGCACCGGCCTTGCCCCCGAGGAAGCCCAGGCGCGGATCGACGATGTGGTCGCGCGCGCCGAAGCTGTGCAGCAGGATATTGCCGAGGCGGCGGAACAGGCTTCGCGCGTGGGCATTCTGGTCGCCTTCATCACGGCGGCGGCCCTGGCCGTCGGTGCAGCGGGTGCCTGGTTCGCGGCCGCGGCCGGCGGCAATCATCGCGACAAGCAGACGGTCGTCGCCTTCTTCGTCCGGCGCGACCGGCCCCTGGCCTGACTCAAGCAAAGCCCCGCCCTTTTCGGCGGGGCTTTTTCTTACACTGCCGCTCGATAGGCCACGCCTTCCGAGGCCGGCTCGTCCTGGTGCCAGGCCATCTGGTCATCGCCCAGGGCATCCGCAGTCAGCCTGAAGCTCGCGACGATACCGTCGAGCGCGGTCACCTGACCGTCGGTCTGGGCAATGGTGGCATTGGTCTCTTCGACCAGCGCCGCGTTGTGCTGGGTCATTTCGTCGAGCTGGCGCACGGCGGCGGAGACCTCCGCAATAGCGGTCGCCTGTTCCTGGCTTGCCGCCGATATGGTGTGCATGATCTCCGAATTCTCGATCACCGCCTCGCGGATGTCGCGCAATGTTTCGGCGGCCTGGGCGACCAGTTTGGATCCGCTGTCCACTTCGCGCGCGCTTTGTTCGATCAGCGTCTTGACCTCCGATGAGGCGCCCGCCGCGCTTTGGGCGAGCCGGCGCACTTCGACCGCGACCACGGCAAAACCATTGCCCGCCTCTCCGGCCCGCGCCGCTTCCACCGAGGCGTTGAGGGCCAGAAGGTTGGTCTGGAAGGCGATGTCGTCGATCATCTTGATGATGTCGGAAACCTTGGCAGAGGACGTGGTGATCCGCTCCATGGCGGCATCGGCCTCGCCCATCACCGCCCCGCCCTTCTGGGCGAGATCGGCGGTGGCGCGGGTCTTGGCCAGCGCGTCACCGGCCTGCCGCGCATTGTCGCCGACCGTGGTTGCGAGCTGCTCCATAGACGCGGAGGTTTCCTCGATGGTCGCCGCCTGCCGCGCGGTGCGCCCGGAAAGTTCGGCGGCGCCCGAAAGGATTTCCCCGGTCGCCTGCTTGAGCGCCAGCGAGGTGTGTTTGAGCCGGCCCACGATATCGGCGAAGGTCTCGGCCATGGCGTTGGTGTCGGTCTTGAGCCGCGCAAAGGCGCCCTCGTAATCGCCTTCGACCCGCATGGAGAGATCGGCGGCGGCCATGGCCGAGAGCACAGCTCCGGTTTCTGACAGCCCGCGATCCACCGTTTCCATGACCTGATTGACGCTGCGGGCGAAGCCGGCCAGCTCGGGGTCGTCATAGCGGGCGTCGATGCGCCGCGAAAAATCGCCCGAAACGGCCGCCGAGACGACCTCGCGGACATTGGCCTGCAGATCGGCGCGCATCCGGTGTTCATGGGCCTCGCGCGCCGCGGCCTCGGCCTTTTCGGCGTCCATGGCGCGCATGGCCCGGCCATTGTCGCGGAAGACGGTCAGCGCATCGACCATCTGGCCGATTTCGTGGCGCTGGCGGTCGTCGAGGTCGAGATCGAGATCGCCATCGGCAAGCTGACGCATGCGGGCCGCGATGGCCTTTATGGTGCCCGACAACCCCCGCCCGATGATCACGGCCAGAAGCGTGCCCACCACAAGCGCGGCGAGCCCGGCCACCAGCACCACACCCAGCGTGGTCTCGGCGAGCGCGGCGCCAGTGGGGCCCAGGGCGTCCTGACGCGCCTGGACCGAGGCGAACATATCGCCAAAGGCCTGCTGCATCTGGGGGCCGAGCACGTCGAGTTCGCCAGCCATGACGGCGTTGCGCGCAAGGACGGCTTCCGCGGCCGCGTTGGCGTGGGCCATATAGGCGTCGAGGCCTTCCATCATGCGGTTGGCCGTGGCTTTCTGGGAGTTGGAAATCACCGCATCGTGCAGGGCCTGCAAATTCTGCTTGGCAAACTCCGCGTTCTCGGCGGCGAGTTCGAGCCGGGCCGGATCGGCAGTGAGGAGGAATTGCTCCACCTCGAACTGGGTGAGGATACTCGATTGCACCCCGAACCCAGCCGCCCCTGTCGCGTTGAAATTGCCGCTCACCGCCCGCAATGCCGCCGTCGCGTCCTCACGCAGTGCATCGCCGACAGCCCGCAGGTCGACGACCGTCGCATCGATCCGCGATTGCAATTGGGTCATGTGCTCAAAAGCTGTCTGGTAGGCTTGGGCGGAGGCGGCAAATTCGCCGATCGCGGCGCTGGTTTGGGGATCGGCGGTAAAGAGCGCCATGGTCTCGGCGTCCTGGGCCTGCAGGCTGGCGATCGCCCGGGCCAGGGACTGAGCCTTTTCGGCGGAGGTTTCCAGCCGATAATCGAGATCGGCCAGCCGGGCCGCCGAAAGCTGCTCGACAAAGCCGGAGATCGCCACCGTCTGGCGCGCCGCCGCACGGTAATCGGAAAAGGTCTGCGATACGGCGCTCACCCCGAAATAGGCGAACGCCACAATAGCCGCCAACAACGCGATCATCGCCCCGAACGAAGCGTAGATGCGCTGAGCGACGCTCAATTTCGACAGCATGGATGCCCCCTGGTCCCCCTCAAGACTGAGGCAGTAGGGAGCCGCAATGTTTAAGGAACACTCAATTCCAAGCGGACCAAGCCGTCATTTCTGATTATTTCGGGGCCAGTAGCATCATTTGCCCAAAATAGCGGCAGACTTTGTGACCAATCACCCCGCGCGGGCCACTACCAGGGGCATATCCGGTTCCATTTCGGGCGCAGCTTCGAGGCGGAACGAGTCCACGATGGCGTCGAGATCGCGCGCCTGGGAATCGGTCTGGGCCACGGCCGCGTTGGTTTCCTCGACCAGCGCGGCGTTCTGCTGGGTGATGACGTCGAGTTCGCGCACCGCCGCCGAAACCGCCTCGATGGCGTCGGCCTGGTCGCGACTGGCCGAGGACATGTCGGTCATGGTCGATGCGTTTTCGGTGACCATCGTCATGATAGCGGCGAGCCGGCGCGCGGCCTCACCCACGAGCTTGGAGCCATCACCGACTTCGCGGGCCGATTGCTCGATCAGCTGCTTGATTTCGGCGCTCGCCCCCGCCGCCGATTGAGCCAGCCGGCGCACTTCGACGGCGACGACGGCAAAGCCCTTGCCCGCCTCCCCGGCCCGCGCCGCTTCCACCGAGGCGTTGAGCGCCAGAAGATTGGTCTGGAAGGCGATGTCGTCGATGAGCTTGACGATCGTGGCGATCTGGTCGGACGACCGCGTGATGCGCCCCATGGCGTCGGTGGCCTTTATCATCACCGTTTCGCTTTCGCCCGCCATGGCGGCGGCGGAGGTGGCGGAGGTGGCGACCTCCTCGGCCCGGCGGGCATTGTTGCCCACGGTTGCCGCGAGCTGTTCCATGGATGCGGCCGTTTCCTCGATGGTTGCGGCCTGACGCGCGGTGCGCGCCGAAAGATCATGGGAGCCGGAAAGGATTTCGCGGGTTGCCGATTTGAGCGCGCCGGCGCTCGCCTGCATCCGCCCCACAATGGCGGCGAACCGGTCGGCCAGCGCGTTGGTATCGGTCTTGAGCCCCTCGAACGCGCCGCGATACTGGCCCTGCATGCGGGCGGAGAGATCGTCGGCCGCCAGGGCGTTGAGCACGGCGCCGGTTTCCCCGATCCCCCGATCGACGGTTTCGACCAGCGCATTGACCGAGCCGGCCAGCGCGTCGAGATCGGCCCGTCCGAAATCGCGATCGATCCGCGCCGAGAAATCCCCGTCCGAAGCGGCGGCGACGACACGCTGGATATCGGCCTGCAGGGTCTGGCGCTGGGCGTTGACCTCCGCCTCCTGGCGGCGAGCCGCTTCGGTCTGTAGGTCCATGTCGCGCATGGCGCGGCCATTGTCGCGGAAGACGACAAGCGCTGCGGTCATCTGCCGGAATTCGGTGGCCTGGCTGGCGTTTTCGATCTCACTGTCGAGATCGCCCCCGGCAATGGTTTCCATGGTCTGGGCGGTGCGACGCACCGAGCGGGAAATCCAGCGCGCCATGGCGATGGCCAGCCCCGCCGAGAGGAAGACGATGCCGCCTCCCAGGACGACGGCCAGCCATTGGGTGCCCGCCGCCTGCGATTGCGCGTCGGCTCCCGCCGCCGTTTGAAGCGCTGCGGCGTCGGTGACGATGGCCGAATAGTCCCCGGCCAGCGCCACGTCGATCCGCTCGTGTTCGGCGCGGTCCATCATGCGCTGGGAAAGAGCCTCGTGGACGATATCGAGCTGGCCGAGATAGGCCTGAGTCGCCGCTATCGTCTCATCGACCCGGGCGACGTCCTCGGTGCGAAAGAATGTGGAGCGCAGGTCGGCAAGCGTCGCCAGCGCTGCCTGGGCGGCTTCGGACGCGGCGGCGAACCCGGTGTCGGCCTGGGCTTCATCGAGACCGGTCGCCGCAAGGCGGGCCGTGAGGATGTGCTGCATGGCCAGCCCCGAAATGGCGGCGGCGCGCGCGTTGAGATTGGCCGATTGCGAGGTCTGGGCGATCAGATCGCCCAGCGTGGCGGTTGCCGCATCGCCCAGCCGTTCCATTTCGGCCTGCGCTGCGCTGGTCGCCGCATCGCTGTCGAGGATCGTTGCCGTCTGCTCGGCGTATTGGCGGAAAAGATCGACGCCCTCACCGGTCTCCTCGGTCCGCAGCCCGCCAAGCGCTTGTTCGACGGCAGCGGCATCCTCGGGCGCGCGGGTTCGGTCGTAAAGGGCAAAGGCCAGCCGCGCCGTCGCCAGACGGTCGAGAACTTCGCTGGCCACCGTCGCGCGGCCCGTCGCCTGGCCATAGCTCTCGAGGCTGGATCGGGTCGATTGCATGCCGGTGACGGCAACAAGCAGCAAACAGACCATGAGCCCGATGATCGCGCCGAACGCGGCATAGACCCGATTGGCGACCGAACTGCGCATACCCAGCATCAACGAGCCCCTTCTGGTGGCCAAAAGCACAATGTTGCCGGTCGTTTAGCGGGCACGGGTTAACGCAAACCCAATAGCGATGTCATCGCGACGTCATAAAATTTCGAAGGCAGGCTATCTGCGGGGTGCGCGGCACCATTGCGAACAATTTGCAAAAAAGGCGGCCGGATTTTGTGACAAAACAAAAGGTGGCCTTGCGACCACCTTTGAAGCTTTCTGCCATTTGTGCCTGGGCTCAGCGCGGGGCGAGCACCATCACCATCTGACGCCCTTCGGAGCGCGGGTTGGATTCGACCTTGGCGATCTCGTCGAACTGGTCCTTGACCTTGTTGAGCAGTTCGAGCCCGATTTCCTGGTGCGCCATTTCACGCCCCCGGAAACGCATGGTGACCTTTACCTTGTCGCCTTCGCCGATGAACTTTTCCACCGAGCGCATCTTCACGTCATAGTCATGGGTGTCGATATTGGGCCGGAGCTTGATCTCCTTGACCTCGATCACCTTCTGCTTCTTGCGCGCGTCGGCGGCCTTCTTCTGGGCGGCGTATTTGTACTTGCCCAGATCGAGAATCTTGCACACCGGCGGCGTGGAATTGGGGGCGATTTCGACAAGGTCCATACCGGCATCAAGAGCCATGGCGATGGCTTCGCTGGTGCGCACGACGCCGACATTCTCCCCTTCGGCATTGATCAGCTGGACTTCGGGAACGTTGATATCTTGGTTGGAGCGCGGCCCATCCTTCTGGGGCTGCACGGGTCTCATCGGACGACGAATGGTAATATTTCCTTTCAGTGATTTCCCATAGCTGCGCCTCGCCCCCGCTAACGAGAGCGTGCGCCTGCCTAAAATCTTGGCAATCGGGGTCAAAGTCAACAGGCAAACCGGTGCGCGGACGCGGCTGGTTTGCTCCGGTGACAAACCGGTCACAGGCTCGGTGCCGCTTGCGGCGGCCCGGCCCAGCGGTTACATGCTCAATATGGTTGGCCGAGGCGAAATTTCAATGATCGAAACTACCCAATCGATGACCGTGGGCGCTGGTGGCGATGCCCGCGAGATCGCCATGCTGCGCCGTGCGGGGAATCGCCCGGGCCTTTTCTGGCTCGGCGGTTTCAGATCCGACATGATGGGGTCCAAGGCCCAGGCGCTCGATGCACTTGGCGCCGAACGGGAACTGGCGGTCACCCGGTTCGACTATTCGGGCCACGGGGTTTCGGGGGGGCAATTTCTCGAAGGCACGATCAGCCGCTGGCTCGAGGAAGCGCTTGCCGTGTTCGAGACGACCGAAGGCGAGCAGATCGTTATCGGGTCCTCCATGGGCGGCTGGCTGGCGCTGCTGCTCAATCGCGCGTTGCGCCAGCGTGGAAACACCAACGTCAAGGCCATGGTGCTGATAGCGCCGGCCACCGACATGACGCGCGACCTGATGCGCGAGACCTTCACGGACGCCGAACTGCTCGACCTTTGGGAAAAGGGCCGGGTGGAGCAGGCTTCCGATTATTCGGACGAGCCCTATGTGCTGACGCGCGGGCTGATCGAGGATGACGACAATCATCTGCTGTTCGGCGCTCCGATCCGCACCCATTGTCCCGTGGCGGTGCTTCAGGGCGGCAAGGATACCGACGTTCCCCCCGCCCATGCGCTCAAGCTCGTGAGCCATCTGGTATCCGATCCGGTGACCTTCACCCTCATCCCCGATGGCGACCACCGCCTGTCGCGCGATGCCGATCTCGATCTGCTGCGCCGCACGATCCTGGCGCTGATCTAGGACGTCGGGCGATGAACATCCGTCCCGCCACCCAAGACGATCTTCCCCAGATTCTCGAAATCCACAACGATGCGATCCGCCGGCTCGATGCGATCTGGACCGAGACCGAAGAAACCCTCGCGGACCGCAAGGCCTGGCTCAACGAGCGCAACGCCAATGGCTTTGCGGTGCTTGTCGCCGAACAGGACGGCATGATCCTTGGCCATGCGAGCTACGGCACCTATCGCTCCAAGCCCGGCTATCGCAAGACGGTGGAGCATTCGGTCTATCTGCGCGAAGACGCGCAAGGAAAGGGCGCGGGCAAGGCGCTGATGGGTGCGCTCATCGACGACGCCAGGGCCAAGGGGTTCCATCTGATGGTGGCGGTGATCGACGCGCGGAACGAAAACTCGATCGCCCTGCATCAACGGCTCGGGTTTTCGCTCGCCGGGCGCCTGCCCCAGGCCGGGTTCAAACATGGCCGCTGGCTCGATCAGGTCAATATGGTACTGCTGCTCAACGACGACCCGGCGCCTCCGCGCGGCTATTGAATACTCTAAAGTTGACGGATGGATGCCGAACGCGCATCCAGAAACAGGGAGTGATTCAAAAGTCGAGGGGGAAGCCATGCGGCTCGGGAGCTGTCACAATTTCCAGGATTTTCGCCGCATGGCCAGGCAGCGCCTGCCCGGACCGGTGTTCAACTATATCGACGGTGCCGCCGATGACGAAGTGACCTACAGGCGCAACACGGCGGCTTTCGAGACTGTCGATCTCATCCCCAACGTCCTTCGCGGGGTCGATGAGGTCGATATGTCGGTGACCGTATTGGGGCAAAAGCTCGCCATGCCGGTCTATTGCTCGCCCACCGCGCTCCAGCGCCTGTTCCATCACCAGGGCGAGCGGGCCGTTGCCGCCGCCGCGCATAAATACGGGACGATGTTCGGGGTGTCCTCGCTGGGCACAGTCAGTCTCGAGGAAGCGCGCCGGATCGCGCCGGGGCCACAGGTCTATCAATTCTATTTCCACAAGGATCGCGGCCTCAACCGCGAGATGATGGCACGGGCCAAATCGGCCGGTGTCGATGTGATGATGCTGACCGTCGATTCGATCACCGGCGGCAATCGCGAGCGCGACAAGCGGACGGGATTTTCGATTCCCTTCAAGCTCAACCTCGCCGGGATCAGCCAGTTCGCCATGCGGCCGGCCTGGGCGCTCAACTATCTCACGCATGAAAAATTTTCGCTGCCCCAGCTCGACGGCCATGTGGACATGGGCGGGGGCACGATGTCGATTTCGAAATATTTCACCGAAATGCTCGACCCCAGCCTGTCCTGGACCGATGTGGAACAGATGGTTTCGCAGTGGGGCGGGCAATTCTGCCTCAAGGGCGTGATGTCAGTGGCCGACGCTCGCAAGGCCGCCGATATCGGCTGCACAGGCATCGTGCTCTCCAATCACGGCGGCCGGCAATTGGACGGCTCGCGCACAGCGTTCGAGCAGCTCGGCGAGATCGTCGATGCGGTCGGCGACCGGCTCGACGTGATGATGGATGGCGGCGTGCAACGCGGCACTCATGTGCTCAAGGCACTCTCGATGGGGGCCAAGGCCGTGGGACTGGGCCGCTACTATCTCTTTCCGCTCGCCGCGGCCGGTCAGGCCGGGGTCGAGCGCGCGCTGGGCAATATGCAAATCGAGATCGAACGCGCCATGCGCCTGATGGGCGTAAGCCGGATCGAAGAGCTCGGGCGGGACAATCTCAAGATCCGCTGACCGGCGCGCTTCATAATATGATTGCACTGGTCAACTTCAGCTATTATGACCGAACCTCGAACCCAGGGTGCGTCGGCATGGACGGAGGTTTTGCCTCACTGGCATGAGCCCGGCCGGCATTGGCAATGAGGACGACATCGCGGCATGAGTGATCGTCTCGATAGCGGCACGGCCGCCGCGCGGCTCCAGGCCCTGGCCATCACCTCCGGCTATGACGGCCCGCCCGTCCTCTCGGAGGTTTCCCTCAGCGTTGCTCCGGGCAAGATGACCATATTGGTCGGCCCCAACGGATCGGGCAAATCGACCCTGCTCAAGACCATGGGCCGCATTCTCACCCCGAGCGCTGGTTCCGTGCTGCTGGACGGCAAATCGATCCACGCCACCAAAAGCCGTGAGGTCGCCCGCGCGCTGGGCCTCTTGCCTCAAGGCCCCATCGCCCCCGAAGGGCTGACTGTGCGCGAGCTTGTCGCCCAGGGGCGATTTCCCCATCAGGGCCTCATGCGGCAATGGACGCGCGACGATGAGGACGTCGTGGAGGCTGCCATGGCCACCGCCGCGGTCACCAATTTTGCCGACCGGCCCATCGATTCGCTCTCGGGCGGCCAGCGGCAGCGCTGCTGGATCGCCATGGCGCTCGCCCAGCAGACCGATCTGCTCTTGCTCGACGAACCCACGACCTTCCTCGACCTCAAGGTGCAGGTGGATCTCATGGAGCTTTTGGCCGATCTTGCCCATAGCGGCGGACGCACACTGGTCGTCGTGCTGCACGAACTCAGCCTCGCGGCCGCCTATGCCGATCATCTGGTGATGATGAAGGAGGGGAGGATCGTCTGCGCGGGCGCGCCCGATGCGATCTTTACCTCCGAACGGCTCAAGGATGTCTTCGATCTCAACGCCCATGTGATGCGCGACAAGACGACCGGCCATCTGGTCTGCGTGCCGCTGGGCGCGCATGCGAGCCGCAAGGCGGCGGTGCGCGTCGCATGAGCGCCACCGCGCCGACAGCCGGTTCCCGGCGTTTTGCCGCGACCGCCTCGGGCATTCCGGTGCTGCTCGGTGCAACGCTGGTGCTGTTCGCCCTCCATATCGCTGTCGGCGCCAAGGCGCTGCCGCTAAAAACGGTTTTCGACGCCCTCGTCGCGCGGGACCCGACGGTCTTCGACCACATGATCATCTGGGATCTGCGTCTTCCCCGCGCGCTAATCGCGCTCACGGTGGGTGCGGCGCTTTCGGTGGCCGGGGCGCTGATGCAGGGGGTGACGCGCAATCCGCTGGCCGATCCCGGCCTGTTGGGCCTGATGGCCGGCGCCTCGTTTGCCGTGGTCATGGCGTCCTTCCTCTTCGGCCCGGCCTCGCTCTACTGGCTGCCCTGGATCGCGGCGCTCGGAGCGCTGGCGACCGCGCTGGTGGTCTATTGCATCGCCCATTGGGCGCCGGGCGGGCCGACGCCCTTGACCCTGACGCTTTCGGGCGCCGCCATTTCCGCGTTCCTGGGCGCCATCATCTCGATTGCCCATCTTCTCAACGAAGACAGTTTCGACAATCTGCGCGTCTGGCTGTCCGGCTCGCTGGCCGGCCGCGATATCGAAATGCTCTATATCACCGGCCCGTGGATCATGATCGCGCTGCTTTTGGGCCTGGCGCTGGCCCGGCAGGTCACCGCGCTCGCCATGGGCGACGAGGTCGCCAAGGGGCTGGGGGTGCGCACCGGGCCGCTCAAGCTGCAATTGCTCGGCGTCGTCGTGGTGCTCACCGCCTGTTCGGTGGCATTGGTCGGGCCGATGGGCTTCGTCGGCCTGGTCATTCCCCATGTGGCAAGGCTGCTGGTGGGGTCAGACTATCGCTGGATCGTGCCCTATAGCGCGGTGATCGGCTCGGCCTATCTGTTGGGCATCGACATCATCGCCCGCATCGCCATCCCGCCGCGCGAAATCTCGACCGGGATCATCACCGCCATGGTGGGCGCGCCGGTCTTTGTTCAATTGGTGCGGATGCGGGCGCGATGAGCACGACGACCTCCGCCGAACGCCATTGGGTGTTGCGCTCGGGCAATGAGCGGGTCGCCCTGCGGCTTCCCACGCGCGGGCTGGTCGCCATCGCCATCCTCCTGCTGCTGCAATTGGCGATCCTCGCGGTCAGCCTGACGCTGGGCAGCTACGATATCGATCTCTCGACCCTGCTCGCCACCCTTTCGGGCAACACCGTTTCAGCGGCCATCGACAATGTCGTCTGGCAGTTCCGCCTGCCGCGCGCGCTCGTCGCCGCGCTGGCCGGCGCGATGATGGCGCTTTCGGGGGCGGCGATGCAGAACGTCACTCGCAACGGGCTCGCCGATCCCTCGCTGATCGGCATCAGCCAGGGCGCCGCGCTGGCTGTGGTTTCGGCGATCGTCGTCTTCCCCCAGCTCGGCTACGGCCTGCGCCCGGTCATCGCCTTCGGCGGCGCGCTTCTGGTCGCCGCCCTCGTCCAGGCCCTGAGCTTCCAGAGACGCGGCAACAACACCATCCGCTTCATTCTGCTCGGCATCGGGGTCTCGGCCTTCATCTCCTCGATCACCTCGGCCATGCTCACCTATGGCGATATTGACAGGGCCATGTCGGCGCTCTCCTGGCTGGCCGGCTCGGTCAACGCCGCCACATGGACCGACGTTCACGTCGTCACGCTCTGGTGCGTGGTGCTGGGTCCGCTGATGCTGATGCTCAGCCGCGTCATGTCGGTGATGCGCATGGGCGAGGGCACGGCCATCGGGCTGGGCGCCCCGGTCAAATGGGCGCGTTACGGGCTGATCGCGGTGGGGGTCGGCTTTGCCGCCGCGGCCACCGCCATCGTCGGGCCCCTGGGTTTCGTCGGCCTCATCGCCCCCCACGCCGCGCGGCGCATCGCGCGGACCGGATTGGGGCTCGGCACCATCCTTACGGCGCTTTGCGGTGCCGTGCTGGTTTCGGTCGCCGACCTGATCGGGCGCGCCGCCTTCGCCCCCATCCAACTGCCTGCCGGCCTCATCACCTCCATCATCGGCGTTCCGGTCTTCATCTATCTCCTGCAAAGGGCCTCCGCCAAATCGCATCTGTGAGCAATGCCATGAAACCCACTGCCCTCGTTCTCGCCGCAACCGTGCTGGCCGCACCGGCCATGGCCATCGCGCAGGACTTTCCGGTGACCATCGAGACCAATTACGGCACGACGGTCATCGACGAACGCCCCGTGCGCGTCGCCACCATCGACGCTTCGGGCGCCGATGACCTTTTGGCCCTCGGCGTCCAGCCGGTGGTGATCAAATACTGGTTCGGCGATTATCCGCGCGTGGTCTGGCCCTGGGCCGACGCGCTGCTCGAAGACGTGCCCGATTACGTGGTGCGCGGCGATCTCGATTTCGAGGCGATCCTGGCCGCCGACCCGGACGTCATCATCGCGCTCTGGTCCAACATCACCCAGGCCGATTTCGATCGGCTGAGCCAGATCGCCCCGGTCGTCGCGGTGCCGCCGGGCGTGGGCAATTACGATATGAGCTGGGACGACCGGGCGCTACGTCTCGGGCTGGCCCTCGGGCTCGAACAGGAGGCCGAGGAAAAGGTCGAAGCCATCCGCGATCAGCTCGCCGAGGTCGCCCAAAACCATCCCGAATGGGACGGGCTCACCGTTTCAGTCGCCGCGATCCGTGCCCAGGGCGATCCGGGCGCCTATACCTCGGGCGATATCCGCGCCCAGCTGCTGGCCGATATGGGGTTTGAAACCCCCGAGCCCATCGAGGCCCTGGCCACCGAGGACAGCCCCTATTGGGCGTCGCTGTCGCTCGAAGACCTCTCGGCCCTCGATGGGGATTTGATCGTCTGGCTTTCGTCGAGCGGAGAATTCGACGACGTCCTGGCGCTCACCGACCGGCCCTATCTCTCGGCGGTCGAAGAGGGACGCGAAATTCTCGCCGGCAAGGAGATGACCGGCGCCTTCTCGCACGCCACGCTCCTGAGCCTGCCCTATGTCATCGAGAACATCGTTCCCATGATCGAAACCGCCCTCGATGGCGATCCCGAAACCCACGCCGATGACCGCTGAGGACCAACGAAAATGACGCTTTTGAAATCGCTTGGCCGGGCGCTGGCCCTGATTTTCGTATCGACCTTGGCAATCCTTCCCGCTCACGGTCAGGACACCCGCCAGTTCACGGCGGACAACGGCACATTCGACATTCCCGCCGCTCCGCAACGCATCGTTGCGCTCAACGACCAGATCCTCACCCTGCCGCTCTATGAAATGGGCGCGCCGGTGGTGGGCAGCGCCGGCCGGCTCGATGCGGACGGCACCGCGTTCCTGCGCGGCGGCATGGATACACTGGGGATCGATTTTTCCAATACCGACATTCGATTCGTCGGGCTCTTCAACGATCTCGACGTCGAGGCCATCGCCGCGCTCGAACCCGATCTGATCATCGGCGGACTTTATACCGACGCGGCGGTTATCGATCAGCTCCAGACTATCGCGCCCACTCTGGTGATCGACAATGGGCAATTGGGGCTCATCGAGACAATGCGGACCCTGGCCGATGCGAGCGGCACGGCGGCGGTTTTCGAAGCGCGTTACCAGCGCTATCTCGACCATGTGGACCAGCTCAAAACCTTCATTGGCGATCCCTCCCAAATCTCGGTGTCGCTGACGTTCATGTTCCCCGAGGGCGAGGAGCTCTGGGTCTATCGCTCGGGACTGGGCGCCATCAGCCAGGTCCTGGCCGATATCGGCTTCGCCCAGCCCGAAGCCATCGCTTCGCTCGAAGAGCCCCAGATCAGCTACAGCCCCGAGTTGATCCAGGATCTGGACGCCGATTTCATTTTCGGCTTCTACCGCCAGCAGCCCGACGCCACCCCCCAAACCATCATGGCGGCCTATGAGAAATTCGCCCCCGGCTGGTGCCAGGCCCTGACGGCCTGCCAGAACGGGCAATTCCTCCTCCTGCCCGGCCCGGCCTTCGGTTCGGCCATGGCCTCGCTCGATCTCGCCCTCGAACTTGTCGAGGCCCATGTGGTCGGCCGCCCCTTCGCCCCATTGGCGGAAGCGGGGCAATAATGGCCAGCCACGTCTTTTGCCGCGATCTGTGCCTGGAAAGGGGCGAGCCGCATCAGGGCACCGGCGATGCGCCCCATCGCGTTCTGATGCTCGCCTGGCCGCGCGGCAAATGGCGCACGCCACGCTGGGAATCGGCGGATATGAGCCCCGAGCTCGCCAAAGCCATCCATGAGGCGACCAAGAGCAAGCTGCACGTCGCGCTGGTCGATCGCGTGGGCGAAACCGAGACCCTGCCCCGCCTCACCGCGCTGCCGGAATCGATTTCCGCCGATTTCGACAGCGAGGCGGAGCTGATCGCCGCGATCTCGAACTATGCTTCCGGCGAGGTCTTTGCCGGCCAATTCGATCCGCGCATCACGGTTCTGGTCTGTACCGATTCCCGCCGGGACGCGTGTTGCGCGCGATACGGCTTTTCCACCTACAAGGCGCTGGTCGCAATCGCCGACCCGGCCGAGTTCAACATCGTTCAGGCCACCCATCTGGGCGGTTGCCGCTTCGCCGCCTCGCTCGTCGTCATGCCCCAGCGCCAGCGCTATGGGCGCATGACCGCCGGGCAGGCGCCTGCCTTTCTCGAAACCCTTTCGCGCGGCGGCATTTTCCTGCCCGCCTATAAGGGCCGCACCGACGAGCCCGAGCCCCTTCAGGTGGCCGAACTCGCGGCGCTGCAATGGGCGGCGGACAATGACGCGGGGGCGGCGACGGTCCGGCTCATTCACGACGGGTTGCCCCAGACCTCGTCCGAGGGCGACGAGCTTTCCCTTACCGCCGATCTGGGCACCGACAGGCTCGCCATCACCCTGCGCGCCAGAACCTTCCACATCCAGGGCAATTGCGGCGTCGTCGCCAAGGGCGGCGGCAACCACGAGATCCGCTGGTGTCTTAAACATTTGTCCAAGGCATCGTGAACCGGCGTTGCGGCAGCCCGCACCTGCCGAGCACCGATTCAACCAACGACATAAACAGTCAGGATTTTTCCATGATACCCAATCCCCTTTTGATCACCGCCGCGCTCGCCCTCTCGATCGCGCCCGCCATGGCGCAGGAGACGCGTGATTATACCGACGGCACCGGCACGGAAGTGGCGGAGCCCGCCGAGCCGCAACGCGTTGTTTCGCTCCATGACACGTCGCTCACCGTGGCGCTGCTCGAACTGGGCATCGTTCCGGTGGGCAGCCATGGCCGCACGGCGGAAAACGCCGAACCCAATATCCGCTCGGGCAAGCTGATCACCGGCTATGATTTCGACAATTCGGGCATCGCCTTCGTCGGAAACCTGCCGGCCGATGTGGAGGCAGTCGCCGCGCTCGAACCGGATCTGATCCTGACGACCGACTGGCAGACCGCCGATGTGGGTCAGCTCCGCTCCATAGCGCCCACCTATGTCTTTCCCATCTCCACGATGGACGATTTCGAGGTCTATAGCACCGTCGCGGAAGTGACGGGCACGACCGATGTGCTCGGCATGCTGGAGGCCCGCTATCAGACCCAGCTCGATATGATCGATGCCCTGGTCGATCCGGAGACTGTCACGGTCAGCGTGATCCAGGCCAGCAATGGCGAACTGCATGTGTGGAACACCTACGGTTCGCTGGGTAAGGTTCTGCGCGATGCTGGCTTTGTGTTTCCGGCGGCCATCGATGCGATAACCGGCAATGAGCGGCAGATTTTCTCGGGCGAATCCTATCCCGAATTCGATGCCGATTTCATTTTCGTGACCTACGCCGCCGAGCGCGGTGAAAGCCCGGCCATGGCCCGTGCGGCGCTCGATGACGTGCTGCCCGGCTGGTGCGAGGTGATGCACGCCTGCCGCAACGGCCAGATCGTTTACGTCCCGCGCGAGATCGCCTCCTCGGCCACCTATGATTCACTGACCGCCCTCACCCAGATCGTCGCTTCCCACGTGGCCGGCCGCGATTACGTCGCGCTCGAGCAGTAAATTGAGATTGGGAGAAAAATCATGACCCTATCGAAGGCACTCATTGCCGTCGGCATAGCCGTCGCAACCACGCTTGCGATGCCCGCGCTTGCCCAACAAACCCGCGAATTTGTCGACGATGCCGGGCGCACCGTCGAAATTCCTGCCGACCCGCAGCGCATCGCGTCCCTGCACGACCTCTCGATCACCATTCCGCTGATCGAGCTCGGCGTCTATCCCGTCGCCAGCCACGGTCGCACGACGGAGGCTGGCGAGGGTTTCATCCGCTCGTCCAAGGTTCTGACCGGGGTGGATTTCGACAATTCGGACATCGAATTTTTGGGCAACCTCCCCGTCGATATCGAGGCAGTGGCGGCGGCCGAACCCGATCTCATCATCACCACGCCCTGGCAAACGGCGTCCGTCGAACAGCTCGAAGCGATCGCCCCCACCATCGTCCTCGACGATACGGCGCGCGGCGATTTCGGGATGTACGAGGCCTTGGCCGAACTCACCGGCACGACCGACACCCTCGCCATTCTCGAGGGCCGTTATGACAGTCAGATCGAGCAGATCAGGCGCCTGATCGATACCGAATCGATTTCGGTCAACGTCATCCAGGGCGTCGATGGGGAAGTTCTCTCCTGGCATACCTATGGCGGTCTGGGCCGCGTACTGCGCGACGCCGGCTTTGCCTTTCCCGAGCGGGTCGAAGCGATCGCCGAGGGCGAATTCGAGCGCATGAGCGCCGAAACCCTGCCCGAACTCGACGCCGATTTCCTGTTCGTCACCTATCGCACCGACACGCTGGAAACCCCCGCAGACGCGCTCGGACACCTCGAACAGGTCGTGCCCAATTTCTGCGAGTTCCTGCACGCCTGCAGGCAGAACCAGATGATCATCATGCCCCGTGAAGAGGCCTCGGCCGCCTCCTATTACGCGCTGGGCGTCATGGCCTATACGGTCATCTCCCACATCAGCGGCCGGCGTTTCGAGCCGATCGCCCAATAAAAATCCCGGCTTTCCGGGCGGGACTCTCGCCCGGAGGCCAACAAAGAAATAGCGCGCCCAGGCCATGGACGATATCCTTCACTGAGAATGAAGGATTGGAGCGCATGGCCCCACACCCTGACGTTACCGGCTTTTTCGAGCCGCGAACCTTCTCGATCCAATATGTGGTGGCCGATCCCGAAACGGGCAAATGCGCCATCATCGACCCCGTCCTCGACTATGACGAGAAATCTGGCGCGACCGATACTGTCCAGGCCGATCGGCTTTTAACCTTCGTGCGCGAGAAGGGTTATACGGTCCAATGGATTCTCGACACCCATCCCCACGCCGACCATTTCTCGGCCGCGCAATATCTCAGGGCCAGGACCGGCGCCCCCACCGCGATCGGCGAAAAGATCGTCGAGGTGCAAAAGCTCTGGAGAGCCATCTACAACTGGACCGATCTGCCCGCCGACGGCAGCCAGTGGGACAAGCTCTTTGCCGATGACGAAAAATTCAATATCGGTAACATCGATGCCAGGGTGATGCTTTCGCCCGGCCATACGCTGGCGTCGATCACCTATGTCGTCGGCGATGCGGCCTTCGTCCACGATACGCTGTTCATGCCCGATGGCGGCACGGCGCGGGCCGATTTCCCCGGCGGCAGCGCCGCCACGCTCTGGACCTCGATCCAGGCGATCCTCGCCCTTCCCGACCGAACGCGGGTCTTTACCGGCCACGACTACCAGCCCGAAGGCCGCGAGCCCCGATGGGAATCCACCGTCGCCGAGCAGAAGGCGGCCAATATCCATCTGTCGGAACCGCGAACCAGAGAGGCGTTCGTGGCCTTGCGCGAGGCCCGCGACAAGACGCTGCCCATGCCAAAGCTGATCCTGCATGCCCTGCAGATCAACATCAATGCCGGGCGCCTGCCCGAGCCCGAAGCCAACGGAACCCGCTACCTCAAGCTTCCGCTCAATGCCTTGAACGGCGCCACGTGGTGATCCAGCGGACGTTTTCCGGTCAGGCCGCGGGCGAGTCGATGACCCAAGTGACGCCGAAGCGGTCCTCGGTCAGGCCGAAGCCCTGCGACCAGGATTGCGGCTCAAACGGCATGAGCACGTTGCCCCCTTCGGACAGCGCTTCAAAGATGCGGCGGGCGTCCTCGACGGAATCGGCCGAGACGGTGACGCTATAGCCCTTGCGGCCGGAAAAATCCTGAATGTCCTGGCCCATCAGCGCCTGATCGCCGATATCGATCCAGGCGTGCATGATGCGATCGAGGCGATCCTCGGGAACGTCCTCGGCCATTTCGGGCATGTCGCTATGGCTGATCATGCCGCGAATTTCGCCGCCCAGAATCCGCGCATAGGCGGTGAAGGCCTCACGGCAATCGCCGTCGAAATCGATGTTGGCAACGACTTTCATGAACATTCCTCCCTCAGTTCATTCAACAAACCTAGCAAGGTTTTTGAACGAGAATGTGACCGGTTCAGGCGCCGGTTCAGCGGGCTTCATCGATCCTTGGCAGGAACCAGGCCAGCAGCCCTGCCAAAGGCAGGAAGGAACACAGTTGATAGACGGCTTCCACTCCGTAACTGTCGGCCAGCCCGCCCAGGATGGCCGCCGCGATACCGCCCAGGCCGAAATTGAGGCCGTAGAACAATCCGCCGATCAGGCCGATGCGGTTGGGCAGAAGTTCCATCGCATAGATCAGGATCGAAGCGAAGGCGCTGGCCATGACGAGGTTGATCGATATGGTCAGAACGCCCGTCCAGAACAGATCGACATAGGGCAGGATCAGCGTCAGCGGCAACGGTCCCAGGACCGAAATCCAGATGACGCGCTGACGCCCGATCCTGTCGCCCACCAGACCGCCGATCAGCACGCCCACGGCGGCGGCCAGGAGAAAGACGAAGAGCATCATCTGGGCGGAGGGGATCGAGAGGCCGAACCGCTCCATCAGATAGAAGGTGTAAAAGGAGCGAAAGCTCTCATTGTAGGCGTTCTTGGAAAACATCAGCAGCGTGAGGACGACGAGACCGACGCCGATGGTGAGGGGCGCGTGCCGGACGGCCGTGTGGCGGTCGTCCTTGGCTTTGGATCGAGCCGCCGCGAACTGGGCGCCGATATCGCGCTGCTTGCTGCCGATCCAGGTCAGCAGCATCATCGCCACCAGGGCTGCGACCGCGAACCAGGCAAGGCTCGGCTGACCCCACGGCACGATGACCAGTGCCGCGAAAACCGGGCCGAGCGCACCGCCCGCCTGCCCGCCGATCTGGAAGATACCCTGCGCCAGCCCCTGCCGTCCTCCGGCCGCGTAGCGGGCGGTGCGCGTGGCCTCGGGGTGGAAGATCGACGAACCGATGCCGATCAGCGCCACCGACACGAGGATCGCGCCATAGCTGTCGGCAAAGGCGAGGCTGACCAGCCCCGAGAGCGTGAACATCATGCCCACGACCGGCGAATAGGGTGCGGGGTGCCGGTCCGTTACCATGCCGATCACCGGTTGGAGCAGCGAGCCGGCGATCTGGAAGGTCATGGTGATCATGCCGATCTGCACGAAATCGAGAGCATAGGCATCGCGCAGGATCGGATAGGCGGCCGGGATCAGCGACTGCATCAGGTCGTTGAGCAGGTGGGTGAAACCAAGAATGACCAGCACGGCCATATGGGTTCTGGGGCGGTCGGCGGATAGGGTCGTCGTTGTCATGGGGAAAATCGTGGCTGGAATGGATGGCTGCATCGAGCCACGAAATGCAGCCAACGACTGAGCGGAACGATTTGAAGGTAGCGCTTCGGCGCCCAGGGCGCCAGAGGAGAGAGCGCAATAGCAAATGGCCGCCCCGAAGGGACGGCCATCTTTATCGTCTGCCAGAGGGGACGAACTATTCCACGAGGCCTGCGGCCTGGCAATCTTCAAGGGTAATGGCCTCGAGGTCGAGGGCGGCGCCCGCATCGGCCCCGGCTGCCGCGTCGCCAGCCGCCGCTGCATCGTCTGCGGGGGCTTCCGCGCCTGCTGCAGCATCGCCAGCAGCATCTGCCGCCGCACCGGCGGCAGCATCACCCGCGGCGTCCGCGGGAGCGGCAGCGTCGCCCGCCGCGTCTGCGGGGGCAGCGGCATCACCGGCACCTTCCTCGGCGAGCATCGTGCAATGTTCAGTCACGGCGGGCAGATCTTCATCGCTGACCTGCTGGTCGCCAACCGTGGTCTGGGCGAAGGCCGGAAAGCTCAGGGCCAGGGTGGCGGCAGCCGCGAGAGCAATAGGCGAGACAAGAGATTTGATGGTCATTTCGTTCCTCCTCGAACGGTTTTGATGAGCGTCGCGCTCAATCGTTAACCTTTCGAGGGGAATCGCGTTCCGAGCCGGGGCGGGTCCAATAACCCGCGTTAGGCCAGGCGGTCGCCCAAGCACGCCTCCCGGAAACCCACGCGGACGATTATTCCGCAGGCGTCGGTTTGTTCTCCAAAGCGTCGAGTTCATCGACCAGCCGCGCTTCCTCTTCGATGCGCGGTTTGCTGAAGCGCGCCAGAAGCAGATAGGCGACGGGGGTAAGGTATAGCGTCGCGACGGCTGCAAATCCGAGCCCCCCGACGATGACCCAGCCGAGAGCGATGCGCGCTTCGGCACCGGCGCCCGCCGCCAGCACCAGCGGCATGCCGCCCAGAATTGTGGCGATCATCGTCATCAACACGGGACGCAGCCGAATATTGGACGCTTCCTCGATAGCCTGAGCCACCGGCATGCCGCGGTCGCGCAATTGATTGGCGAATTCGACGATCAGGATGCCGTTCTTGGCCATGATGCCGACCACCAGGACAAGGCCGATCTGGCTGTAGATATTGAGGCTGCCCCCTGTCAGCAGGATGGCATAGAGCCCCGCCGCCACCCCGAAGGGAACCGTGGTCATCACGATTATGGCGCTCCAGAAGCTCTCGAACTGGGCGGCCAGAACCAGCAGGATGATGACGAGGGCAAAGCCGAAGGTCACCAGCAGCGCGTTGTTGGCCTCGCCCAGCGTCTTGGCCTCGGCCAGCGGGATGATCGAGGTGCCTTCGGGCAGGAGCGGGCCGGCGATGGCGAGCATCTCGGCATAGGCGTCGCCCAGGGCCAGGCCATCCTCGAGGCTGGCGGTGACCGGCACAGAGCGGCGTTGCTCTTCACGGCGCAGCGACGGCGAAACCGGCGCCTCGGTCAGCGTTGCGATGGTCGACATGGGCACGTAGCGCCCGTCGCCGGTGCGCACGAAAAGGCTTTCGAGGTCGCGCGGATCGTTGATCGGGTTGCTGGTCGAGAGCATGCGCACGCTGTAGCTCTCGTCGTTGATAAAGACGGTGCCCACATCGCTGCCATCGATCATGGCCTGCATGGTGGCCGCCAGCCCATTGATGTCGATGCCCAATGTATTGGCGCGCTGCCTGTCGACGGTCAGCGTCAGTTGTGGCTGGGTTGCGTCATAGCTGACCGAAGCCCTGCCGAAATTGCCGTTCTCTTCGAGCGCCGCGGCGATCTCGTTGGCCGTTTGCGCAAGCACTGTGTAGTCGGAACCGACCACGGCGAACTGCAAGCCCGATCCGCCGCCGCGAATCCCCAGGCTGTTGCCCTGGCCCACCGATGCGCGTACCCCCGGTACATTGGCCATGAGCGCGCTGATTTCCGAGGCGATCTCCTGCTGACTGCGCTCACGCTCGCCCCATGGCGCCAGCGTGAGGGTGAGCGAGCCGCCCGAGCCCCAACCGGAAAGCACGAAGATCGATTGGGCCTCGCCGCTCTCGAGATAGGGCTGGAGCATGGCTTCGACCTGGGTGAGGCGCGTCCGCGTGAAATCGAGGCTGACCGTGTTGGGTGCCTGAATCCGCAGGGAAATCTGCGCCCGGTCCTCGGACGGCGTGATCTCCTGGCGCAGATCGCCATAGACGAAAAAGGCCGAGGCCGCAAAAAGCAGCGCGGCCAGGACGACGACCAGCGGATTGCGCAGGGCGAGATTGAGCGACCCGCGATAGGCGGTTGCGAAAACACGCCCGATCCCCCCGAGCGGCCCGCCGGAATGATCGGAGGAGTTCGATTTGAGGAAGCGCGAGGCCATCATCGGCCCCAGCGTGAGCGCCACCACCGCCGATAGCATGACCGCGATCGCCAGGGTAAAGCCGAACTCGCGGAACAGCCTGCCCGTCTGGCCGCCGAGAAAAGAGAGCGGCACGAACACGGCGACCAGCGTCAGAGTCGTCGCGACCACGGCGAAGAACACCTCCTGGGTGCCCAGCACCGCGGCGGCGCGGGGGCCGGCGCCCATGGCCTTGCGCCGCATGATGTTTTCAAGCACCACGATGGCGTCGTCGACGACCAGCCCGGTGGCGAGAACGAGCGCCAGAAGCGTGAGGATGTTGAGCGAGAAACCGGCCAGATACATTCCCGCCACCGCCCCCAGCAGCGCGATCGGCATGGCGACGGCCGGCACGATGGTGGCGCGCCAGTCGAGCAGGAACACGTAGATGATGGCGATGACCGCCACGAGGGCAACGCCGAGCGCGATCTCGACCTCGTGCAGCGCGCCTTCGATGAACACCGCCTCATCGGAGGAAATGGCGATGGAAACCCCTTGAGGCAGCACCTGGTTGAGCGTTTCGACGGCAGCGTGGACGGCCTGGGAAATGGAAACCGAATTGGACTGCGCCTGCCGCACGATGCCCAGCCCGATACCGGGCTGGCCGTTGGAGCGAATCGAGGACGTGCTGGCCGCCGCATCGAACACGACGCTGGCCACATCGCCGAGCCGGGTGCGGCCGTTGATGATGATTTCGGCGAAGTCCTGGGGGGTGGTGACTTCGGAAATGGCGCGCACGGAAATGTTCTGATTGGGCCCGTTGATCGACCCCGCCGGAGCGTCGAGTGCGATGGTCGAGAGCGCCGTGCGGATATCGGCGACCGTCAGCCCGTGACTGGCCAGCCGCACCGGATCGACGTCGATCTCGAAGGCCGTCTCGCGGGTGCCATAAACCTGTACTTCCGCCACGCCTTCGACGGCGGCCAGCCGCTCTGAAATTGTGGTCTCGACCAGATCGCTGAGCTGGGCCGTGCTGAGCGTATCGGACGTCACGGCGAGTTGGATAACGGGCTGGGCGTCGCTGTCCGCCTTGAAAATGGTCGGTGCTTCGACGTCGTCGGGCAGGTTGCGATTGACCCGGCTCAAGGCATCGCGCACGTCGGAGGTTGCGATATCGAGATTGGTTTCCTCGCCGAATTCGAGCGTCACGCGGCTCTGGCCCACCGACGAGCTCGACGAAATGGCCGAAACCCCCTGCACGCGCGCCACAGCGCCTTCGATAACGGCTGTGACCTCGCGGTCGACGGTTTCGGCCGCCGCGCCGGGGAAACTCGTCGAAACGGAAATGACCGGGCTTTCCACCCGTGGCAGCTCGCGCACTTCGATGCCGAGCAGGGCGGCAAGCCCCGCCACCACGATCAGGGCGTTGATGACGATGGCCATCACGGGCCGGCGCACGAAAAGGGTGGCGATGGCCCCGCCCTGCTCGTTCTTTTTTGCAATCGACATCGCGGCCTCTTTTCTCAAGGAAAGCGAAAACGGGTTAGAGCATTTTCGCTTTTCTTCGAATCGCTCAATTGCTCCAAGTCTTTGTGGTCGCGCTTCCGAACCGCAAAAGTGGTATCCACTTCTGCTGGAAGCGCTCTAGTTCTGCACCTGCGCACTTTCGGCGCCCGATCCGTCGGGACCTTCAAGCAAATTGACCCGCGCGCCTTCGCTCAGTTGCAATATGCCCTCGGTGATGACAGCGTCGCCGCGGTCCAGATCGGCGCGCACCAGCACCCCGTCGCTGTTGCGCTGCACGATTTCGGCCATGACGCGGGTTGCGATGCCATCGTCGTATTTCCACACATAGGACCCTTCCGCCGACCACAGGATCGCCAGCGGATTGACGGCGGGATAGTCCTCACCGAGGAAATTCATCGTCACCGTGAAACTCATGCCGGCGCGCAGCGCCCTCTCCGGATTGGGAATTTCGGCCTGGACCTGCAGCGTGCGGCTGGCCGGGTCGATGCGGGAGTCGATCGCGGTGATATCCCCGGAAAAAGTCTGTCCCGGCAGCGCCACCGCCGCCACCGTAAGCGGCATGCCCAGCCGGATCTGCGCTGCATAGCGTTCGGGCACCCAGAAATCGATGAGGATCGAAGACGTGTCGTCGATGGTGGTGATGGTCGTCTGTGCCGGGAGGTAATTGCCCGGCGTAACGCGGATCAGCCCGACCGTCCCGGCAATCGGACTGGTGACGGTGCGGCGTGACAAAGCCACGGCTGCGTCGCGCAGGGCCAGTTCGGCATTGTCCGCCGCCAGCTGCGCCGCGGTCAGCGTCGTAGCGGGCACGAGGTTGCCGCCCGCGAGACTCTCGGTACGGGTGAGCGTGCTGCGCGCATCGCTTACCGCCAGTTCGGCGACATCGTATTCGATCTGCTCGGCGGCGCTGTCGAAACGGGCAATGGTCGCCCCCCGTTCAACCTCCTGGCCGGGCCGTACGGCGACGTCCGCGAGTTCACCCGCCGCAATCGCCGTGACTGTCACCGAACGGACGGGCGTCCCCTCCCCGATGGCGGTCAGCGTGTCGTTGATCCTCACGACGCTGACGTCAGTGGTGATGACATTGGTCGTCCTGCCACCGCCGCCGCCCGGACGTCCATTTCCCCCAACCGGACCGGTGGCCGTAACCGCCGCGGTTTCTGGCCCGAACGGCAGCGTAATACCCACTCGGGCAAGCGTTTCCGGCGCGCCGGGCGCCCAATAGAGCCAGGCGAAGAAGGCTGCAGCCAGGAGGACAATTGAAACGGTAATTTGCCTGAGCAAGCCGGACCTCACAGCCATTGGACGGTTCTGGTCAATACCAGCAGCAGTCGATCAGGATAAATTACAAACTCGTAATGCGAGCCGCCTCCCGATCGACAGTCAGCTTTTGCATGCCCAGTCATTTTTTAAAATGGTTACGAACCGCACTCAACACGTCTTTTCCCACCGGTCCCGCGACCATGAGCAACACATTTGAGTTACCGGGCCGTGGGCGGCACACCACCTTGTGGAATGCCCCCGGCTTTCGATAAGGTTGGCTGTAGGAGGAACGGCATTGTCCTGCATTGAAATATCGGCGAACGCGAGACGGGCTGGCGGTCGTCTCCTCGCGGCCCTTTTGATTCTCTTTGCGCTCATGGCGCCGGCGTATGCGCAGGATGAACCGACCCTGGTTCGGGGCACGATCAATTTCGCGCGGGACGGCGGCATGATAGGGCTCGTCATGGAAGTGACGACCGACCAACAGCAGACGGTCCATATCTATCTGGAGCGCGCTTTCAAAGTCATTCGGATCGAACCCGCCTCGCTCGACGGCATCGCCATTGGAGAGCGGGTTGCCGTATCGCCCCTCGACGGACAAGCCGGCGTCGTCTGGCGCCTCGCCGGGGGAGACCTGGCGGAAAATCAGGTACCGTGGCGCCTGCCCGATGGGGTTGAACTGGTCGCTGGCGAGGTCACGGCCCGCGCCGACAACACGTTTACGATTTCCACTTCGGCTGGCGAATTGACGGCGGAGATCGGCGCGGACACCGCCATTGTCGCCAGCGCAGAGGAAAGCAGTACCATGTCGTGGTTGCACGAGGGCCTGCCGGTCGTCGTTATGGCCGAAATCGGACAGGACGGCACGCTCAGCACCAGTCGCATATATGTTAGTCAATCGGCGCAATTGCCTCTTTAGGCAGGCCATCCCCAAAATCCATCACCGGCGAACTGCGGGGGATTCTATTGCAAGCCCCTCGGCGCGGGCTTTCAGAAACAGCTCCAGATCGACATAGTCTTGCGAGCCGGCCTCGAAGGGTTCGGCACGGACTGCCTCGTTGCACCAGGCGAACATGCGATGGGTGGAGGCCGGGCTGTTCCAAAGCAGACGGTATATGGGAAATCCGTTGATCTGACCTTGGCTGATCGGTTCGCCTCGCAGCCGATTACCCACATTTTCCACATGGCAGTTCCGGCACGACATATTGAGCTGGCCGATGCGCTGGTCGAACTGCGCTGCACCGCGTTCGTAGCTTTCGCGGGCCGGGCCATCGATATCGACGTCAACCGGCATGCCGTCCGACTGGGCGGTGACGTAAAGGGTCAGCGCCAGCAGAGCGTCGGACTCATAGGGGAGCGGCTCGAGCCCCTGGCGCTCTGAGCGGCATTGGTTGATCTGCTGTTCGAGATTGATGACATGGCCGATCTCGGGATCGAAGGCGGGGTAACGCGCCGCGACGCCGGCCATCGAAGCTTCGGCATCGTCATGGCACGAAGCACAGGACGGCTGGCTCTGAGGCCCGGCCGCGGACCAGAGCTCTTCGCCCTGCCCCAGCCACAAGGTGCCGGGATTGGAAAACTCATCGTCTTGCAAGGCCTGCAATTCGGGGCCCAGGAAAGTGTAGCCCGAACGCGGCGGCTGCTCGGACCCCAGCTCCTGGGCGGCCCAGGCGGAGCTGAAGACGGCGAGGAGGCCAAAGAGGGGGATGAGAACCGGTTTCATGGCGCCTCGTCCGTCAGGGTTTGCAGGAAGGCGACGAGATCTTCCACCTGTTGGGCCGAAAGAATGGGCTGTCCGGCGAAGCGATCCGCGACGCGCTCGAGCCCTTCGGTGCGGTGATAGGGCGGCATGACCGTGGCCGGATTGATGGCGCTGGAATCAACGATCCGCAACCGCAGCTGGCCTTCATCGAGCCGGTTGCCCACGCCTGCCAGCGACGGGCCGACACTGCCGAAGGCGCCGGCGGGAACGCCGGGCAGGGGGATTTGATGGCAGATGATGCAATTGCCCATTTCGGTGTTGGCGGCCACCGTCATGCCCCGCCGTATATCGCCGGGTTCATCTGTGAGAGGGGCCGGCAGGGCATCCTCCCTCACCTCCTGACCGGATGCGCTGGCGAGCGGGAAAACAGCGGCGCCCAGCGCGATCGCGAAGATGGATAGGATCCGCACGCCATCCTCCGTAAAGGAGCGGCGGGTTGACCGCCGCTCCGAAGACTTGGTTACGACCAGGTCAGGTCCGCCGTGCGGAACGGCAGGCTGCGGATGCGTTTGCCGATGGCCGCGTAGATGGCGTTGCCGATGGCGGGACCCACGGGGCCGACCGGTGGCTCGCCGATCTCGTTGATGCGTTCATGGCCCGAGGTGCCGTCCAGATGGACGCGGATGTTGGTGGGCACATCAGCCATGCGCAGCATCGGGTAGCGATGGAAATTGTCGCTGACCACGGCGCCGTTCTCGATCTCGAGCTCTTCCATCAGGGACATGTTGAGCCCGAAGATGGTGCCGCCCTGAATCTGTGCGAGAACCGCATCGGGATTGACGATGGTGCCCACATCGCAGGTGGCGTCGATCTGCAGGATCTCGAGCTGGCCTTCGGGGCTGACTTCGACGCGCACGACGGCCGCGGCCGTGGTGCCGTAGAACGGACGCCCGCCGCCGCCCCAGTTGGAGACGGCAAGCCCCATGCCCTGCCCGCGCGGCAGGCTTTCGCCCCAGCCGGCACGCTCTGCGACGGTTTCAAGCGCCTTGACCCAGCCCTTGTCTTCCCAGGGCTCCATGAGCTTGATGCGGTATTCGAGCGGGTCGATGCCGGCTTCATGGGCCAATTCGTCCACAAAGGATTCCATGATGAACGAATTGACGTTGTAGCTGGGGCCGCGATAGGGGCCGGTCATGAAGTTGAGCGGCAGGATGTGCTCTTCGATCTGCACGGCGGGGATGCCCTTGCCCGCCACATAGGCGGTATCGGAAAACACGTTGATGCCCTGCCCGCGTCCCGCGTGACGAACCACCATTGCTGTCGGATAGCCATCCTCGCCCAGGCTTGCCTTGAGCTTGGCCCCGATCATCGCCCGGAAGCGGCCCTGGCGCATGGATTCTTCGCGCGACCACATCACATGGACCGGCTTGCCGGGATATTTCTTGGCGACAGCCACCACCATGCGGGTATCGTCGCCGAAGACGCGACGGCCGAAACCGCCACCCACGAAGGTCTGGTGCACATAGACGTTTTCGGGCGGAAGGCCGGCTTCCTCGGCAGCGACCATATGGCTCTGCTGGGTATGCTGGGTCGGCATCCAGACATCGGCCCGCTCGTCGGTGACGAGAGCCGTGCCGTTCAGCGGTTCCATGTTCACATGATCGGCGTAGCCGGTGAAATAATCAGCTTCCACGACACGATCGGCATTGGCGACGATTTCGCCGGCATCACCTTCCGAAACGGTGATATCGCCTTCGTTCTGGACGGCGTCCATGACGGTCTGGCGAATCTGGGCATTGTCGGTCCACTGCACGCCGTCGCCCAGATCCCATTCGATGGGGAGAGCTTCGAGTGCGGTCTTGGCCTGCCAATAATGCTCGGCGATGACCGCCACCGCCGCCTGGGGCGCCGCGGCGCCGATCGGGAACGGCGGAGGAGAGGGCAGGGGCTCGCGCGGTTCGTCGGGATCGACGACCACGACATCGAGCACGCCGGGCATGCCCATGACCGCCTCACGATCGACATTGGCCAGACGGCCGCCCTGCACCGGCACCTGCCGGAGCGCGGCATAGACCTTGCCGGGGAGCTGGACGTCGATACCGAAAATCGCCTGCCCGTTGACGAGCATGGGATTTTGCAGCTTGGGGCGGGAAACCTTGCCCAGCGTCGTCCATTCGGAACGTGGCTTGAGCGTTACGTCGCCGTCGAGTTCGACGGTTGCCGCCGCTTCCGCGACTTCGCCATAGGTGAGCGTTTCATCGCTTCCCGTGCGTGAAAGGACGCTGTTTTCGGCGGTAACCTCGCTGACCGGCACGCCCCAGCGTTCGGCTGCGGCCTTTTTGAGCCGTTCGCGCGCCGTCGCCCCGACCATGAGCGCGGTTTCCATGCGCTCGGGACCCGTCGACCGTCCGCTGAAATAGGCCAGAGGACCGCCGACATTGCCGTAGATATTGTCTTCGCGATAATTGCGGTTGGTATCGGCGAATTCGGCCCGAACCATCGACCAATCGGCTTGGAGTTCCTCGTTGAGGTTCATGGCGATCTGGGTCATCACGCCATTGCCGATATCGGGGGGCGTGACGCGGACGATGATTTCGCCATTGGCCAGAATCGACAGCCAGGGGCTGAATTCCGGCCCGGCGATCTCACCGGCCCAGGGTTCGGGGTTTAGCGCGGCAGCCGCCATGGCCGGGCGCGAAATACCGATGGCCATGCCACCGGCAAGCGCCATCGCGCCGATGACGAAGCCGCGGCGTGTGATCATCAACTCGTTCATGTCATCCTCCCTCAGGCGCTCTGCGCCTCGGCTGCCGCGTGAATGGCTTCGCGCACCCGCAGATAGGTGCCGCAGCGGCAGATGTTGCTGACGCGGGCGTCGATGTCCGCATCGGTGGGGTTGGGATTTTCCTCGAGCAGCGCCGCCGCCGCCATCAGCATGCCGGACTGGCAATAGCCGCACTGGGGCACGGCCTTTTCGAGCCAGGCGACCTGCAGGGGGTGGGAGTTGTCGTCCGACAGCCCTTCGATGGTCGTCACTTGCCCTTCGCCCACCGACTGGATGGGGAACGAGCAGGACCGGGTGGCACGGCCATCCACCATGACGGTGCAGGCGCCGCACTGGGCGATGCCGCAACCGAATTTGGTGCCGGTCATGCCGAGATAATCGCGGATGACCCAAAGCAGCGGGGTCGTACCGTCGACATCGACGGTTTTCGACTCGCCATTGATCGTGAGGTTGAATTCAGCCATGCCCCTCCTCCTCGAGTGGGTGTGTTCAAGAATACAGCGTCCCGATTTTGCGCACCCGCTCCAGATCTCCGAGCGGCAAAGAGGACAATGATCGCCAAAGTTGAATACCCCCCGACGATGGCACCTCAGATTCACCGCGTCAATTATTTTGGAGTGCCCCTTTATCTTTCCGACCGGGCTCGGCTAGTCTGCCGGTGGCGAGGAGTGAGACAATGCATATGAAACTGGCAGCGCTTGTCCTTTTGGCCTGTGCGGCGCCGACAGGCGCATTTGCCCAGGTCTCCTGCTCTGTGGCGATCGATGCGCAGGCCTGTTCGAGTTGCCATGGCACTGACGATCAATCGAGCATCCCCCGGCTGATGGGCATGGATCGCGATGCTTTCGTCGCGGCGATGGAAGCCTTCCAATCGGGTGAGCGGGACAGCACGATCATGGGCCGGCTGGCGGCCGCCTATTCGGCCGAGGATGTGGAGGCGCTGGCGGATTATTTCGCTGCGGACGGACAATGCCTATGATCGAGATGACGCGCCGGACGGCGATCAAGCTCACCGCCGCGGCCCTTGTTTCCGCTCCGGCCGTACTGCGCGCGCAGGAAACGGGACGCGTGGTGATCGTGGGCGGGGGATTTGGCGGGGCGAGCCTGGCGCGCCGGCTCCGTGCGATTGCGCCCGATATCTCGGTTACGCTGATCGAAAAACAGCCCAAATTCGTCACCTGCCCGTTCAGCAATGCCGTCCTGGGCGGGCTGCGCGACCTCGCGAGCATCAGCTTTGGATATGACACGCTGATTGCCGAGGGCGTGGAATTGATCGCCGGCGAGGCTGTCGAAATCGACCCCGAGGCGCGGAGCGTCACGCTGGCCGATGGCGAAAGCGTAAGCTACGACCGGCTGGTGCTTTCGCCGGGCGTACAGATGATCTGGGACGCAATCGAGGGCTATGACGCCGCAGCGGCCGAGATCATGCCCCATGCGTGGGAAGCCGGACCCCAGACCCAGTTGCTGTCGGACCAATTGCAGGCGATGGACGATGGGGGCGTGGTGCTGATCGCCTCTCCGCCCAATCCGTTCCGCTGCCCTCCCGGCCCCTATGAGCGCGCATCGCTCATTGCGCACTATCTGAGCACGCACAAGCCGCGCTCCAAAATCCTCATCGTCGATGCCAAGGACAGTTTTTCCAAGCAGCCCCAGTTCGAGGAGGCCTGGGCCGAGCTCTACCCTGACATGATCGAATGGATACCGGCGGGAATGACCGGACGCATCGCGAGCGTCGATCCGCAGGCCATGACCCTTTCGACCGATTTCGACAAATTCACCGCCGATGTCGCCAACGTCATCCCCCCGCAAAAAGCCGGCGCCATAGCGCTGGCGCTGGGGCTGGACGAAGGGCGTGGCTATTGCAGCGTGGACCCGCTGACGTTCGAATCAACTGTGGTTCCAAACATTCATATTCTGGGCGATGCCGCCATCATGGGCGCCATGCCCAAATCGGGGTTCAGCGCCAACAGTCAGGCCAAGGCCTGCGCCCATGCTCTCGTCGCCTTGCTCAAAAACGAGGACATCGCCAATCCGGTTTTGCTCAACACCTGCTATTCGCTGGTCGGCCCCGACTACGGGATTTCGGTTTCGGGCGCCTATCGCGGGTTGGCGGAGATCGAGGGAACCGGCGGGGCGAGCCCCTTGGGCGCGGGCGGCGAAATGCACGAGCAGGAAGCCCGGGATGCCGTAAGCTGGTATGCGACCATAACGCGGGAAATGTTCGGGGCTTGAGAAATTCGCTAGAAAACGAGGCCCGGCCATGAACCCGTTGCTCTTTACGCGGCGACATTTTCTCGCGACAGGCGGCGCCCTGGCGCTGACGGCCGCAACGCCGGGCTTGGCGAGCGCAGCGATCGCGCCGCTCGATGCTGGGGCGATTGCCGAGCTTATAGCGGAGCGGCTTGGGGACGTTTCACCGGTTTCGGGCGCATTGAACCTCACTCTCCCCGCTCTAGCGGAAAGCGGCAATTCGGTGCCCATGAGCGTCGGCATCGATACCGAGCAATTGGGCGGCGATCGCGTGCGGCGCATTCTGGTCATCGCGACGCGCAATCCGCGCCCCATGGTGCTCGACGCCCATTTCGGCCCGCGCTCGGCGCTGCCGGAAATCACCACCAATGTGCGGCTGGCGGAGACCCAGACCATCCGCGCCCTGGCACAACTTGAATCGGGCACCATCTGGGAGGCGCAGGCCGATATCGAAGTGACGATCGGCGCCTGTCAGATTCTCGATTTCCGGTATTGAGGCCCGGCGATGGCAACCACCCGCATCAATGTCCCCTCACCCGTCGCGCGCGGCGAGATCATCGAGATCAAGACCATCATCATGCATCCCATGGAAAGCGGATTCCGCTATGATTCCATGGGCAGCCGCTACCCCAAGCGGATCATCCATACGTTCGAGTGTCTGTATAACGGCGAAGAGGTGATCACCATCGACCTCAACACCGGCGTCGCTTCCAATCCGCTGATCACTTTTTTTACCGAGGCGACGGAGTCCGGAACGTTCACCTTTCGCTGGCATGACGACGACGGCAGTATCTATGAGGAAACGGCCGATATCGAAGTGACCGACGCCTAGTTCGTTCCAGCGCGTCGGAAATCATCCATCGTATCGAAATCGGCGAGACTTTCCGGTGCCGCCTCAACCGTTTCGGCGTCGACCAGCAGCGCACGTGCGCCCGTGTCGCCTGACATCATGAGAAGTTCGGGAAAGACCGCCGCGCTGAAAACCGCAGGCGGGGTGATCCAGCCTTCGAGGCCGGATGCCCGTGATGCCATGACGGGGGGGCAACCAGCGTCCAACCATCTGCCACAGAGCCGTTCCAGATGCACGAGAGGCACGAAGGGCATATCGGCAAGACAGATGACAAGACCGTCCAAACCGGCGTTGACCGCGTGGCGGACAGCGAGCTTGACGGAACCGGACAGCCCTTCATCGGGATGGCGGTTATCGATTACCTGGAGACCACGAGCGGCAAAAATGGCTGCCGCCCCACTGTTGGGCCCACATATGGCAAATTTCAAGTTCGCAGCAAAGGTTGCGGCTGTTTGAGCGATATGATCGCACAGGGGGCGCTCGGCCAGCGGTGCCATCAGTTTGTCGTCCGGTCCGAACCGACGCGATAGGCCTGCAGCAAGTATGGCCAAGCCGATATTTGCGGTCATCAGAGTCCCGGCAGGAGGGCGCGCTCCTGAGCGATTTCAGCAAGGATCGAGATGGCGAGGGTTCCCGGATCACGGGCCGGCGAAATGAGGCCGACCGGTCCTTTGATCCGATTTAGGTCGGCCTCCGTCACGCCATGCGCCAAAAGCTTTTCGCGGCGCTGGCGGTGGGTCTTGGGACTGCCCAAGGCGCCGATATAAAAGCCATCGGCGGCCAAGGCCTTCTGGAGAACGCGGAACTCCCAATCATGGTCGTGGAACAGAAGGACAGTCGCCGTCCATCGGTCGATCGGCAATGACCAGTTCTGTTCGGGGCTGGTCAGGGCAATCGTTGGAATGGGCAAGGACGCGAGGACAGCCAGGCTCTCGGACGAAGGGCTGCCGACATGCAGATCGAGCCCAGCCGCATGAGCGGTTCGCGCCGTCGCCTCGAGTTCCTGGCCGCGACCGATCAGAAGCGCTCGGGTTCGAGGGGCGAAGCGGCGCATAAAAACGCCGTCATGCCATCCGGTCATGGTGCCGGGCTCCAGCGTGATCCCGGTCCGGCCATTGGGGTGCTGCGCGAGGGCGAACAAGCGCCGCTCGGCGATAAGTCCAAGTGCCTGCTCAAGAACGGAAGGCTCGGGCGCGACATGGACCAGAACCTCGACGCCCCCTCCACACGGAAACTGAATGTCTATGGCCTTCGCGCCGCGTCCAAGCCGCAATATGGCATCCCGACCGCCGGCAATGACGCCCATGACTTCGGCGGCGATCGCCGGTTCGACACAGCCGCCCGATATCTGTCCCTCGAACCTTCCGTCGGCCAGCACCGCCATCTGGGTTCCCACCGGCCGCGGAGCACCACCCTCGATGCCGACGATGGTGACCAGGGCGCGGGGATGCCGCGACGCATGTGATCGAGCAACCAGGCGAGTGGCGCTTCCTCAATATCGGCGAGCCCTGTCGAATGGAACGGCGCGGACGGCAGTTCGAGCGATGCAGTCACAGATTTCCTCCCCTGTGCTCATCGAATTAGTAAATGCATCGAGACGATCGTCAAGGGCACCCTTCCGGTATCGGACGGTCGGGTTCGGGCAACGCCTTCGCATGGCAGCCACATCGAGGCGTCCAGCAATGCGCTTGACTCGATTGTCCAATTTGTACATTTGTACAAATAAATCGTACGAGTGTACGTGTGGAGGATCCCTTGTCTCGAGCCAATGTGCGTGAAGCGCTGCTTTCCGCTGCGGTCAGGCTGTTTTCGTCGAACGGCTACAATGCCGTTTCCATGCGCGAGATCGCCAAGACCGCCGGCGCCAATGTCGGCAGTCTCACCTATCATTTCGGCTCCAAGGCCGTGCTGCTGCGCGAGATCTATCAGCGCCACACCGAGCCCATGAACCATCGGCGTATGGAATTGCTGGGGGAAGCCCGCCGCATCCAGGATGCCGACGAGCGCCTCATGGCCATTCTTCGCGCCTATGTGATCCCGGCGTTTTCCTCGTCATCGGATTTCGACGGCGGCGGGGCCGAGTTCACCCGCATGCGGGCCGTTCTTTCGGCCGAAGGCAATGGGGATGCCCGTGCGATCATCGCCGGCGCCTTCGATGCCACCAGCCGCGCCTTTCTCGATGCCATCGCCGAATGCCTTCCCGATGCCGATCGCGAGGGCCTTGTCTGGCGCAGCCAGTTTTTGCTCGGAGCGCTCTACTACGCTCTGATCAACCCCGAACGCGTCACCCGCCTTTCGGACGGCGCGGTTGACGGAAACGACCGCGACGCGGCGGTCAACCAGATTGTGGAAGCCAGTTTTGCCAGTTTTCGCGCTCTGGCCAAGCACGGCCACGACAAGAAGTCTGGCCACGCGGCATAGTGCCGCCAACCCTGAACTTGGGAGGTTCAAACAAAATGCAGCTAGTCAAAATGCTCGCGGGTGTCGGGCTCACGCTTGGCCTCATGGCCACGCCAACCCTCGCCCAGGAGCGTATTTCCATCGGCACCGGGGGCACCGGCGGCCTGTTCTACATCATCGGAGCCGGTATGGCCGAAGTGATCAACCAGAACATGGAAAACGCCACGGCACGCGCCGAGGTGACCGGGGCATCGGTGGAAAATATCCGCCGCGTCGCCGCCGACCAGATGACCTTCGGTTTCTCCTCGTCCTCGACGCTCTATGAAGCAAGCGTGGGCGAAGGCCCGTTCGAAGAGCCCTTGCCCGTCGCGGCCATGGCCTATCTCTACCCGGCCGTGCTCCAGATCGCGACGACCGCCGATACCGGCATCGCCACAATGGCGGACCTGGCCGGCAAGCGCATCAATATGGGCCCTCCGGGTTCCAACTCGGCCGTTCTGATGCAGCGCCTGATGGAAGCCTATGGCGTTTTCGATCCGGCCAATGCGCAGTTCCTTTCCTACAATGAAGGCACGGCCGCGCTGATGAACGGCCAGCTCGATGCGACAGTGGTGCTGGCCGGCGCGCCGACCGCCGCCCTGATCGACCTGGGCGCCCAGCGCGAGCTGGAGCTTATCCCGGTCGACGAGGAGACCGTCGGGCCACTGCTCGCCGATTATCCGTTCTACCAGCTCTATACGATGCCGGCCGGCACCTATGAGGGCCAGGAAGAGGACGTGTTGGTGATCAACGATCCGGCCACGATCTTTACCAGCCAGTTCGCGACCGACGAGACGGTCTATGCCATCACCAAGGCGCTGTTCGACAATCTCGACCAGCTCGCCCAGGTCCATCCCGAAGCGGGCAATATCGCCGTCGAAACCGCTGTCAACGCGCCGATCCCGCTCCATCAGGGTGCTCAGCTCTATTTCGACGAGCTGGCGCGCTGACACCCAAAACCTCTCCGCTCACGGCCAGGCGCCGTGAGCGGTTCCGGTATTTTGATTTCGCGCTTGGGCCAGCCTCTGCCCCAAGCGCTTCGGGAGAACTCATCCGATGTCGTTTCTGACCGACCTCACGAGCAAACTCGCGCTGCCTAACGAGCATGCTACGCATAAGGAAACGATCGCCGTTTCCATGCTTTATGCCGTGCTCGCTGTCGGCGTTACCGCCATCGTCATCCACGGCGCTTATTTCGGCTCCATAACCGCGCTGATCCTGCGCTCGACCTTCTTTTCGATGGCCGCTTCAGCCGGCCTTCTGGCCATAGCGTTGCAGACGCGCGCCACATGGGCGCGGCTGGTGCTTTATCTTCTGGCGCTCGTCGCGCTGGTCCCCGGTCCGCATCTGTGGACCTCCTACTACGACATCATCATGCGCGGCGCGCTTTCGACCGGGATCGACCAGGTGATCTTCGTCGGGCTGGTCGCCGTCACACTGGTGCTGGTGCGCAAATCGCTGGGCTGGGCCCTGCTGATCCTGGCCGTGCTGTCGCTGCTTTATGCCTATTTCGGCTATCTCATTCCCGGCAAATACGGCCATGGCGGCTATGATCTCGCCCGCCTGACTTCGACCCTTTTCCTGTCGACCGAAGGCTTCTTCGGCGTGCCGATGGGCGTTGCGGTCGAATACATCTTCCTTTTCGCCCTTCTGGGCACGATCCTGATGAAAATGGGCACGGGCGAGGTGTTCGTGGACATCGCGCGCGGGCTGACCGGGCGCGTGCAGGGCGGGCCCGGCCTTTCGGCCGCCGTGTCGAGCGCGTTGATGGGCACCATCAACGGCAGTGCTGTCGCCAATGTGGTGACCACGGGCACCTTCACCATTCCGCTCATGAAACGGGTAGGGTATTCGGCCAAGCTGGCCGGCGCGATTGAAGCGGCAGCCTCCTCGGCGGGACAAATCCTGCCGCCGGTGATGGGCGCCGCGGCGTTTCTGATGGCCGAGATCATCGGCGTGCCCTATTCGACCATCGCGCTGGCCGCGCTGGCGCCGGGGCTGCTCTACGTCTTCGCGCTGATGATCGCGGTGCGGTTGGAGGCAGGCAAACTGAACCTCGCACGCGATACGGCCGGGGGCATGGCGTTCCTGTGGGAAACGCTCAAGACCCGCGGCTACCTCCTGATCCCGCTAATCGGCATCATCGTGCTGATGAGCTTCGGCATGACCCCAACCCGGGCCGCAGTGTTCTGTATCGTCCTGGCGCTGTTGATCAGCCCCTGGCGCAAGGATACGCGGCTGGGCCCGATCAGCCTCGTGCTCGTGTGCCGTGACACGCTGATCTCGACGGTTCCCATCATCGCCGCCGTGGCGGCGGCGGGGATCGTGATCGGGGTGCTCAATCTGACCGGCCTGGGGCTGATGCTCTCGAGCCTGATCCTCGAGGTTGGTGCGGGCAATATCTGGCTGATCCTGATCCTGACCGCACTGGCCTCTTTCGTGCTCGGAATGGGCCTGCCGACATCGGCAGCCTATCTGCTGCTCGCCGTGCTGATCGCACCGGCGCTCACCCAGCTCGGCCTGCCGGCTATCTCCGCCCATATGTTCATCTTCTATTTTGGGCTCGTTTCGGCCATCACCCCGCCCGTGGCGCTGGCAGCCTATGCCGCCGCCTCGATCTCGGGGGCCGACGCCAACGAAACGGCCGTGGAATCGATCAGGCTGGGGTTCGTCAAACTCCTCGTGCCGTTCCTGTTCGTCACCATGCCGGGCATATTGATGATCGGCACGCCGATCCAGATCGCGCTCGGCATCGTGTTCGCGACGATTGCCGTGGGCGTGCTTTCGGTGGCGTTCGCGGGCTGGCTGGTGCGGCCGATGAGCTGGCTCGAACGCGGCCTGCTGATCGTGGGCGCGCTGCTGGTGTGCTGGCCGACCCCGGTCGATGCCTTCGATCCGGTGACGCTGGGCGCGCGGGTCATCGGGATCGCGCTTGCGGCAGTAACGATGTTCCGCATGGTCACCGCCACTCCCCGCCCGGCCATCGAAGCCCAGACAAACTAAGCCACTTCCAGTCGCGTTTATAGAGCGGCAAGGCGGTTCCCGGTCCATGTGGCCGGGAACCGGCCTGCCAGACTATCGAGAAAGACCCCTATATGTCGCACAATCTTCCTCCCCATCCCAATCCCAAAAAGCCCGACCTGGTTCTTCCCGAGGGCGCATGCGACGCCCATTGCCATGTGTTCGGGCCGGGCGAAGTATTCCCCTATTCGGCTTCGGCGACCTATCGGCCGGAAGACGCGCCCAAGGAAAAGCTGTTCGCGCTGCATCGGCATCTGGGCCTGTCGCGCTCGGTAATCGTGCAGGCAAGCTGCCACGGCACCGACAATCGCGCCATGGTCGATGCGCTCCAGGCGGGCGGCGGCGCCTATCGCGGCATTGCCATGGTCGAGCGGGACGTGAACGACGAGCAATTGCAGGCGCTCCATGAGGCCGGCGTGCGTGGGGTCCGGTTCAACTTCGTAGCCCATCTGGGCGAAGCTGCCGACAAGGACGCGGTTCGCACGATTGTCGAGAAGATCAAACCGCTCGGCTGGCACATCGTCGTCCACTTCGATTCTCACTGGCTCGAAGATCTCGCCCCGTTCCTCAAGGACCTCGATATCGTCACCGTCATCGACCACATGGGGCGGGTCGATGCGAGCGCAGGCGTGGAGCAGCAGGCTTTCCAATTGCTGCTCCAGCTCATGGAAGACGCGCGCTTCTGGGTAAAGGTTTGCGGCTCCGAACGCATCTCCCGTGCGGGCCCGCCATTCCATGATGCAGCCGAATATGGGCGCCTGCTTGTCGAGAAATTTCCCGACCGGGTCCTTTGGGGCACCGATTGGCCGCATCCCAATATCAAGAAGAACATGCCCGACGATGGCGAGCTGGTCGACCTGCTCAAGATCATCGCTCCCGGCGCCGACCAGCTCGAAGCGCTGCTCGTCACCAACCCGACGCGACTTTACTGGCCGGAAACTCTGTGAAAGCGTGAAGGGGCGGGTGCGGTCGGCCCGCCCCTTTTTTCAAGAAAGGCCTGGCAAACAGATTGGTCATCCCGGAGCTGAACCTGCGGCATCTGCGGCTGATGCTGGCCGTTACCCAAACCGGTTCGATCACCACGGCCGCCGCGCGATGCAACATCAGCCAACCGGCCGCGACCCAAGCGCTCAAGAAGCTGGAGGCGACTTTCGCCCAGCCGCTTTTCGAGCGCACCACCAAAGGCATTTTCCCGACCTCGAGCGGCGCTGCGCTCGCCGCCCGCATCGAACGTGCGCTCGGCCTGCTCGACGCGGCTGCAAATCCGTTCGGGTCCCGCCTGCACCTCACGGCAAGCACCGCCCGTCTCAAGGCCCTGATCGAAGTGGCCCATAGCCAGAACTTCAGCCTGGCAGCGCGCAGTCTGGGCATTGCGCAACCCACCGTGCATCGCGCCATAACCCAGCTCGAACAGGACCTCGGCCGCCCGTTGTTTCGTCGCACGCAGTTTGGGATTGTTCCCACGCGTGTGGGGCACCAACTCGCGCAAGCCGCACAGCTGGCCTTCGCCGAGCTCGCCCAGGGGCAAATGGAGCTTGAGGAGACAGGCGGAAACGCCCGTTTGACCATCACAATCGGCGGCATGCCGCTCTCGCGAGCCTTTCTGCTGCCCAAGGCCATGGCCCAGTTCCAGCGCCGATACCCCCAGGTCAACTTCAGGATCGTCGAAGGGCCATATGAAACACTCCTCGCGGGGCTGTTGCGGGCCGAGATCGATCTTCTGCTCGGCGCCTTGCGGACGCCGCCGCCCGTCGCCGACATCGTCCAGGAATACCTCTTTGAGGACGAGGTGGTCATCGTCTCCGCGTCGGGTCATCAACTGGCCAGGGAGATCCGGCCCGATCTGCGTCGGGCGCTGGATTTTCCATGGGTGATCCCCTTTTCGGGCACTCCGGCCCGCCGGCACTTCGATGCCGAGATCGAGCGGGCCGGCCTTCCGCCGCCCTTCACCGTGGTCGAAACCAGTTCGATGATCCTGATGCGAGAGCTGCTGCATCAGGGGCCGTATCTCGGTGTCGTTTCGCGCCTTCAGGCGATCGGTGAAATCGAAAACGGTTTAATGACCGCGCTGCCCATCCCGATCGAGGATAGCCGGCGCGCCATCGGGCTTACAATGCGCAGCAACTGGCGCCCGACGCCCATGCAGAAGCAATTCCTCGATTCCGTGCGCGGAGAGTTCGGCCACCGGGCATCACCCGCAATCGAAAACAGCTAGAACGCGGTCCCATCCATGAGCTTGCGCGCCGTGCGCAGAACGCCGGCCGATGCGAGCTCACCGTTTGCGTCGAGCCGCGCAATCACCGTGAACTCTCCTGTGGGATGCTCCACGGAGATTGTCTTGTTCATCCCCGCTTCGATCTTGCCATATCGGGCGGCAGGTCCTTGGGGCAAAAGGCACGCACTGGCGACGCTGACGGCGGCCAAAACGCCGATCGCATCATGGCATTTGTGGGGAATAAAGCTGCGGGTCGAAAGCGCGCCGCCATTGGCCGCCGGGCTCACCAGGGTCATCTTGGGAACCGATTTTTCCGAAACATCGCCCAGATTCATCATCGGTCCTACGGCCAGGCGAATCTCTTCCAGTCGCGCCTTCAACATCTGGTCGGCATCGAGCTCGGCCGGCGTCTCGGTCCCGGTGATGCCGAAATCGGCCGCATCGAGAACGACGCAGGGCATGCCATTGTCGATCAGCGTCAGCTCGACGCCGTTGACGGTATCGACGGCATTGCCGGTGGGCAGCAGCGCGCCACAACTCGAACCCGCCGTATCCTCAAAGACGATCGGAACAGGTGCCGCCGTGCCGGGCACGCCGTCGATCCTGGCCTCACCGGCATATTCGACGACGCCGCCGGGCGTCGAAACACTGGCCGTGGCGATCTGTCCGGTGTTTTCCATGAAAATGCGAACATCGGTCGAGCCGGCCTTGGCCGCAACCAGGCCGCGTTCGATGGCGAATGGCCCGACCCCGGCAAGAATATTGCCGCAGTTCTGCGCATCGGTGACAATCGCCTTGTCGACGAAAACCTGCAGGAACAGGTAATCGATATCGACTCCCTCCCGCGTCGATGGCTTGACCACCGCAATTTTGGAGGTAAGCGGATTGGCTCCGCCCATGCCGTCGATCTGGCGCGGATCGGGCGAGCCCATGATCCCGAGCAGCAACGCATCGCGCGCGGCGGTATCGGTGGGCAGGTCCGAGGCGAGGAAATAGCCGCCCTTGGACGTCCCGCCCCGCATCCACATAACGCGCGTACCGGCCTCAGACATATTTGAGGCCTTTTTCCTTCAGCCGCTCGCGCATGGCGTAGATATCGAGGCCCAGCTCGCCGGCGGCCAGGCGTTTGCGCTTGGCCTCCTCGTTCTCGACGCGCTTGCGGGAGGCTTCGAGCACTTGCGCCGCTTCCTCGCGGCGCACCACGCAAACCCCGTCGTCGTCAGCGACGATGATATCGCCGGGATTGACCAGCTCATTGGCGCACACGATCGGCACATTGACCGACCCCAGCGTCTCCTTGACCGTGCCTTGCGCAAAGATCGCCTTGGACCAGACGGGAAACTTCATATCCGTCAAATCCGCCACGTCGCGCACGCCGGCATCGATGATCAATCCCTTGCACCCTCTCGCCAACGCGGAAGTCGCCAGAAGATCGCCGAAATAGCCGGCATCGGAGGGCGAGGTCGGCGCAAGCACCAGAATGTCGCCGTCCTTGATCTGCTCGATAGCCACGTGAACCATCCAGTTGTCGCAAGGCGGCGCGGAAATGGTAATCGCGGACGCCGCAAGGCGGGCACCCGAATAGATCGGCCGCATATAGGCTGCCAAAAGCCCCTTGCGCCCTTGCGCTTCATGCACTGTGGCAACGCCGCATTCGGCCAATCCGGCGATGATCGCGGGATCGGCCCGCTCGATGTTCTGGACGACGACGCCCATCAGAGTTCGTCCACTGTACGCGGGAAGATCGACTGGAAGCCTTCGGCATATTGGGCCTTGCGGCCGCCCGACTGACCGCCCGAGTTGCGCATGAAATGATTGGCGCGGTTCTGTGCCACGTTCTCATAATAGTGCCAGAGATGTTCCTGGCCCTGCATGCACTGGATCGCCGCCCATTTCTTGTCCCAGACAGGGGTGATGTCGAGGAAGGTATCGGGCTTCCACTCCATCTGCTCGGTCTGATGGGGCTCGAAAAGATAGACCTGGGGCGCGCCCAGGACCTTTTCGCCCGGATTGTGTCCCCAGGCCTGGGCAATGGCGCGGCATTCCAGTGTCCACTGCGACACATACATATGGTCGGTGTTGTAGGGATCGTATTTGGAATGCGTCATCATGAAGGACGGCTGCACCGAGCGCATGACGCCGACCAGCCGATCCTTGGCCTCGCGCGTCATCTCCAGCGGATAATCGCCCAGGTCGAAGAACTCGATATTGTGGACGTCGAGCGCCTTGGCCGCCTTCTCCGCTTCCTTGCGGCGCTCCGACTTCACAACATCGAGCGTCATGCCCTCGTTCTTCCAAAGCTTGGCGCTCTCTCCGCGTTCGCCGTAGGAAAGGCAAACAACCGTAACGTCATAGCCAAGCGAAGCATGCAGCGCGATCGCCCCACCGCAGCGCCACACGAAATCGGCCGAATGCGCGGAAACAACTAAAGCAGTTTTGTTCATCTCGTCTCGTACCTCGTACCTGCACAGATCAGCAGGCGAGCCGAGCGCCTGCGCAAAAATTCAGACACACGCTAGGGAAAGAGGCCAGGATGGGGAAATAGAATAGCGTCCCGCCCCCATAAACCCAAGCTATAGCGGGCTGGCGCAACGTGCCGAGGTCGCTAGATTCGCATCATGAGATTGAAGCCGGGAATAGCCGCAAATGCCGGTCCGCCGCTTGCGGCATAGAAATGGCGCGCCGGTCAGAATAAAACTGCGAACTTATATCTTATTGAAATAACAAGATAATTTAGTCGCTATCAGGATAAATGTCCGCTTTGCGCCCCATCTCGGTCGTTCAGGCTGGGCTTCACATTTCCCACAAGCTGCCGTTCACTTGCTGTCACGACGTAGCGAAAAAATACGTCTGATTTGTATCGACCAAAAAGCACTTGATCTTCGAAGTCGTTGGTTTGCATCCTCATCGTGTCAGCCAATGCCGCCGCCATCCTACCCGGCCCTTGATGCAATTCGCTGTTCCGACCGCGCCAACTCTCTTGCCAGAAACGGCGCGGTCTGACTGTGTTTGACCTCTGCGATGTCTTGGGGAGTGCCAGTCGCAACGATGCGGCCACCGGCCTCGCCCGCACCCGGCCCCACATCGATCACCCAGTCCGCTTGCGCCACCGCGCGCATGTCGTGCTCGATCATCACCACTGTGTTCCCGGCATCGACCAGACGTTGCAACTGCACCAGCAACCGATCGGCGTCCGCCGCGTGCAATCCAGTGGTGGGCTCGTCCAGGACATAGAGCGTGCGACCGCGCTGGTTACGCTGCAATTCGGTGGCCAGCTTGATGCGCTGTGCTTCACCGCCCGAAAGCTCGGTCGCCGGCTGGCCAAGACGCAGGTAGCCGAGCCCGATCTCGCGCAACACTTGCAGCGGCCGCGCCACCGCGTCCTCGCCGTCAAAGAAGCCGTGGGCCTCATCGACTGTCATCGAGAGCACCTCGGCGATGTTGCGGTCCTTCCAGCGCACTTTCAGCGTCGCCTCGTTATAGCGCGCCCCGTAACAGGTCGGGCATGGGGCGTAGACGCTGGGCATGAACAGCAGTTCCACGCTCACAAATCCCTCGCCCTCACACGTCTCGCACCGTCCCTTTGGCACATTGAACGAAAATTGCCCGACGTCGTAACGGCGGCGCCGGGCTTCGGGGGTGGCAGCGAACAGCTTGCGCACATGGTCGAAAAGGCCCGTATAGGTGGCGAGGTTCGAACGGGGTGTCCGCCCGATCGGCTTCTGGTCGACCTGTATCAGGCGCCGCACCGCATCCACGTCACCGGCCAGATGGCCGCGGGTCGTTTCGATGGGTTCTGCCCCCTCGCCAGGTTCGCTTTCGGAGCCATTATCTTCAGGCTCGTGGCCCAGATGCAGCAGCACGAGTTCAGGCAGGGCCTGACCCACGAGGCTAGATTTGCCGGACCCGGAAATGCCGGTGACCGCCGTCAAAACGCCAAGGGGTATGCGCGCATCCACGCCGTGAAGGTTATGGCGATGGATGCCTTCCAGCTCCAGCCACCCGGACGGATCGCGCCCCCGGCCCGTTGGTGTAGGCGTTTGGTCGAACAGGTATCGCGCCGTCTGCGACGCCTCGACCGCGCGTAAGCCCTCCGGCTCACCGCTATAGAGCACGTGGCCGCCATACTCGCCGGCATCGGGCCCCACATCCACCAGCCATTGCGCGCGGCGCATCAGGTCCAAATCGTGTTCGACGACGAATACCGAATTGCCCGCGTCCCGCAGCCGATCAAGCGCATCGTAGAGGGAATGACTGTCGGCGGGGTGGAGACCCGCCGAGGGCTCATCGAGCACATAGACGACGCCGAACAACAACGAACTCAGTTGTGTGGCCAGCCGCAGCCGTTGCAGCTCGCCAGCCGAAAGGGTCGGTGTGGCGCGGTCAAGAGTGAGATAACCCAGCCCCAGGCCAAGCAATTGGGTGAGCCGCGCCATCACGCTGCCCGCGAGGCGCTGCGCTGCAAGGCGCTTTTCTTCCGAGAGCGCCGAGGTGCGCCGGACATCGGGAGAGACTGCATGGGTGGCACGCCCGGTTGCGGCCCGTTCGACCCGATCGCGCTCGGTCGCCCCCCGATCGGTCACTGTTCCTGCCGCTTGCGCGGTGAAGTCGCCGCGAACGATGGGTTCAAGAACAGACGCCAGTTGATCGAGCGGCATTTGCATGAAGTCGCCGATATCCAGGCCAGCAAAGGTCACGGCCAGCGCTTCAGGCTTGAGACGCTTGCCGTGGCAGGTGGGACAAGGCAGGCCTTCCATAAAGCGCGACACACGTTTGCGCATCAGTGCACTCTGAGTGTTGGCAAAGGTATGCAAAACGTAGCGCCTGGCCCCAGTGAACGTGCCCATATAGCTTGGCTGCAGCTTGCGTTTGAGCGCCGCCTGAGTTTCCGCAGGGGAGAAACCGGCATAGACCGGTACCGTGGGCGTGTCTTCTGTATAGAGAATCCAGTCGCGGTCCTTTTGCGGCAGGTCTTTCCACGGCCTGTCGACGTCGTATCCCATGCTGACAAGAATATCGCGCAGGTTTTGGCCTTGCCAGGCCGGCGGCCAGGAGGCGATTGCCTTTTCGCGGATGGTCAAACTGGGATCGGGCACCATGATGGCCTCAGTCACTTCATAGACGCGTCCCAGCCCGTGGCAGGTCGGACATGCCCCTTGCGGGGTGTTGGGTGAAAAATCCTCGGCGTAAAGCATCGGTTGGTCGGCTGGATAGGCTCCGGAGCGCGAATACATCATGCGCACGAGGCTCGAAAGTGTTGTGACGCTGCCCACTGACGAGCGCGCATTGCTGGCCCCGCGCTGCTGTTTCAAGGCAATTGCCGGCGGCAATCCATCGATCGCATCGACATCGGGCACGCCTGCCTGGTCGATCAGGCGCCGTGCGTAGGGCGCCACGGACTCGAAATAACGCCGCTGCGCTTCGGCATATAAGGTGCCAAACGCGAGGGACGACTTGCCCGAGCCCGAAATGCCCGAGAACACGACCAGCGCGTTCCGAGGAATGGAAAGAGACACGTCCTTCAGATTGTGCTCACGGGCACCGCGCACCTCCACAAAGCCGCGGCCGGCACGGGAAGTTTCGCCGACAGGAGTGTGCGGCATCGTTTCGTTCTTCTTCCGTCGTCGTTAGGAGGGGAGGCCGTTTGCAGCCCTAGTATTTAGCGAGCGCAGCCAGACCGCTTGATTGCCGAGATTTCTCCGCGCGATACCTCGTTAACTTCGTTTCGACAGCTTCGTTCCGAAATTTGGGATATCGGGGCCGACTGGGCTCGCAAAGGCGGCTAGAGCAGCAATTCGAACAGACGATAGGCTCTGTCCCAATCCTGAGTCGTCGGATTCTTTAGCTTCGGGTCCAGGAGCTTGAAGGATTCCGCAAGAGCAAGGCACAACCCCCCGGCAATTTCAGAAAACCGGGCCAGCGTTTCATCGCCGATCGCCAGATCGCTCGGGGGCAACCCGATGAGCCTGCTGAAGTAATCCGTGAGCTGAAGGTCCGCGTTGACCTGGCGGAACCGGTGGATCGTTTCCTGGAGCCCTTTGGTGATCGGCAGGTCCCAAGGCTGGATCACGTCCCGGTTGTTGGCCTTGGCGTTCGCTTCACCGCGAACAACAAGGTCCTCGACCTTTCCATTGAGAAAATCCTCAAGCCTTTTTAGATCGCTCTTGTCGAGAACGAGATCGCCCGTCCGGCGAAACAACTTCTCCAACCTATGAATCGTCGCCATTGCGCACCTCTCCTGCAGAGCGGTCAAAATGATTCAACCCCTGCGGTCGCGCCTTGACGTTTGTCAGGGCGGGCCTCTTTGGGGCGGTGCCGCGCTCCATGCAACGCCCTCTTGGGTGCCCTTCTTCTGCTTGGCACTCAATCTCTCGGCGCTGACGGACGTCAGTTGAGACCGATCGCTGCGGTCCTAAGGTCGTTTGAGGGCGGTCCAGGCGGCCTGGCCATTCCTCCATGAGGCTGAAAAATGAACGAGGCAACGACGATTACACGCTCCCCAGTTGCTGAACAGACGCTGGATACGGAGATGCTGTTTAAGCCATACCGGCTTGGCCCGTTCAACCTGCCGCATCGTATCGTCATGGCGCCGCTGACGCGCTCGCGGGCGCGCCAACCGGGCAATGTGCCCAATTCCCTCGCCGCCTGTTACTACGCGCAGCGCGCATCTGCGGCTTTGATCGTGAGCGAGGCAACACAGGTTTCGATGCAGGGGCAGGGCTATGCATGGACGCCCGGCATTCACAGCCGAGAGCAGGTCCAGTCCTGGCACCGGGTGACCCAAGCGGTGCATCAGTCTGGTGGGCTGATGTTCAACCAGCTTTGGCATGTCGGGCGCATTTCTCATCCCGCGCTGCAGCCCGATAACATGCTTCCGGTTGCGCCTTCCGCCATCGTGCCTGAGGGACAGGCTTTCATCGAGAACGAGCGTGGCGAAGGCCAACTTGTTCCTTTTGTGCGACCGCGCGCGCTCGATATCGAGGAGATGCCCTATATTGTGGCGCAATATGAGCGCGCCGCCAGAAACGCCCAGGCAGCCGGTTTCGATGGCGTCGAAATTCACGCCGCCAACGGCTATCTGCTCGATCAGTTCTTGGAGACCGGCACCAACCGCCGCACAGATTCTTACGGCGGTCCGGTCGAGAACCGAACTCGCTTGTTGATGGAGGTCGCGGAGGCCGTGATGCGGATTTGGGGTCCGGATCGCATCGGCGTGCGGGTGTCGCCCATGTCCAAGGCGAACGATATCCACGATGACCAGCCCGAAGCGACTTTTGGCTATGTCGCGGAGCGCCTCAACGACTTCCGCTTTGCCTATCTGCACATCGTCAACCCCGCGATTGAGCAGATGCAACAGGGCAAAGAGCCAGATTCCGCAGCGCTGAAAATGGTCGATACGATCCGGACCAAATTCCAGGGCACCCTGGTCGTGGCAGGCGGCTTCCAGCCTGGAACGGCGGCGCAGTGGATCCGCGATGGCAAGGCGGATCTGATCGCTTTCGGCCGCAACTTCCTCGCCAATCCCGATCTGCCCGAACGGTTCCGCACGGGCGCTCCGCTCAATGCGGACGATCCAACGACGTATTACGGCGGCGGCCAGAAGGGGTACACCGACTATCCGTCCCTGGCACAGGAGCGCGGCGAACAATCGAGGGCCTGCGTCGACCAACGCTGGCGGTAGGCCCAACGCCCGCACCTAAACGCGCGTGCTCACATCGCACCGACGGCAAACGGCTCCAAGCCGTTGGCGCAGCTTCATTCTTCCGGCCTTAAATTTCCTCGACGACGCGCCCGCATCTGCCATCGAGGCCGGCCTGCAGTGGCGGAAGCGGCCATCTCAAAAATCACGAACAGATATCTTGACGACCGAAGGACGAAGGCGTAATTAATGACAAACTGAAGCGCTTCAGATTGTATTTTTGGCGGTAATATAGGCAAAATTACTGGAGGAGCGAAGCGTTTCAGATTGGAGGAAAATCATGCATGAAGTTGACGTCGCCCCCGCGGCAACGAAGTCTGCTGGCTCACTTCGCCGCGTCGTCTCGGCGCATACCGAAGAGTTTCTGCTGGCCGGCGTTATAGTCGCGCTTATCGCGGTGGGTGGGTTTCTCTCGCCGGTCTTTCTCAGCCAATACAACATCACCTCAGTCGCCCGGCAGGTGTCGTTCGACGTGATGCCTGCGTTGGGGCAGCTGCTCGCCGTGCTGGCGGCAGGAATCGACCTCTCGATCGGGGCGGTGATCCGGCTGGCGCAGATGGTTTCGATCCTTCTTGTCGAGCGCGTTCCTCTCCCGGTCGCCTTTCTGCTCGTCATGACCTGTGGCGCAGCGGTCGGGCTCGTCAACGGATTGCTGGTGGTAAAGGGGCGGCTCGAGCCGTTCATCGTGACCCTCGGAACATGGACCATCCTTGACGGCCTTAGCCTTCTGGTGACCGGCGGTCGTGGCATCGCCGCCAATGTGCCGGACGCCTTTGCCTATCTGGGACGGGGCACGGTGGTGGGCATTCCGGTACCGACCCTGATCGCCGCACTCGTCGTCATTATCATGAGCGTCGTTATTCATCGCTCCTCGTTCGGACGTCAGTTGTTCAGCGTCGGCAGCAACGACCTTGCCGCCCATTACGCCGGTATCAAGGTGGCGCGCGTCCGGGTAACCGTCTTCATGCTGGCCAGCAGCCTTGCGGCGCTCACCGGTTTCATCATGGCGGCGCGCACAGGCGCCTTCCAGCCGACCACGATTTCGAGTGGCGGGGCAGGGACCGAGCTGGCGACCATCGCGGCCGTCGTGGTCGGTGGTGCTCGCCTTTCCGGTGGGCGGGGCACTGTCATCGGCGCCTTGCTCGGTGCGACCCTCACTGGTGTCTTGTTCAGCATTCTCGTTCTCGCCGGCATCGACCCCTACGTCCAGTCGCTGATCCTTGGGCTGATCATCCTTGGCGCCCTGCTGCTGTCCGCATCCCGTCGGAGTAAATCATGATGTCCACGGCCATTGAGCTTCAGGCGCTGACCAAGCGCTTCGGTATCACCAAGGCGCTGTCGGACGTCTCGTTCTCCATCCGGCAGGGATCGGTCCATGCTCTCGTCGGAGAGAACGGTGCAGGCAAGTCCAGCCTCATCAAGATCCTCTCCGGTGTCCACCAGCCCGATGGCGGTGCCGTGCGGCTGTTCGGACAGGATTTTGCACCCAAGGACCCCGCGGCAGCACAGCTTTCGGGTGTGTCCACGATGTTTCAGGAGAGCCAGCAGGTTTCCAACCTCTCGGTCGCCGAAAACATCTATCTGGGCATGGAGCCGCGCATCGGTCCATTCCTCGATTGGTCTAGATTGATGAAACAGGCGGGCGACCTGCTCGACCGCCTGGGCATCGAGATCGAGCCTGGCCGACCGATGGCCACACTGAGCCCGTCCGAGGCCAAGCTGATTGAAATGGGACGGGCGGTAAGCCGCAACGCGAAGGTGCTCATCATGGATGAGCCGACCGCCAACCTCAATCAGGCGGAGCAACAGATCCTGTTTCGCGTGCTCAAGCAGCTCAACGAGAAGGAAGGCGTCACCGTCATCTACATCTCGCATCACATGCAGGAAGTCTTCGATCTGTGCGATCATGTCACTGTCTTGCGTGACGGCCAGCATGTCGCAACGCTTGATGTTGCCGACACCGAGACCGACGGGCTTGTGCGGCTGATGATCGGGCGGCAGATGGAGGCCTATTTTCCAACCATTGCAGCGCCTGCCCAAGGAGAGCCGCGCCTCGTGGTGTCTGATCTCGCCCATCCCGCCCGTGGACTGGACGGAGCCTCGTTCGAGGTGGCACGCGGCGAAATCTTCGGCATCTACGGGCTCGCCGACAGCGGTCGCACGGCGCTGGTCAATGCTCTGTTCGGAATTCAGACCGGTTTTGCCGGCGCTGTAAGGCTTGATGGTGCTCCCTTCGCGCCGACCAGTCCCACTGCTGCGATCGAGGCCGGGGTCGTTCTCGTTCCCGAGGATCGCAAGCTGCAAGGCCTGATGCTCGAGCTCGATCTGCTACACAATTTCAGCGTGGGAAATTTGGGCCGTTTCGTCAGCAACGGCCTGTTCGAGAAAAAGACGGCTCTCGAGGCCGCAAACGCCCATATCCAGCGCCTCCGGGTCAAGCCCAACAATGCCTATGCCCTCGTTAAGGGGTTGAGCGGCGGCAACCAGCAGAAGGTGGCCATCGGTAAATGGCTGAACCGGGATTTCCGGCTCGCCATCTTCCAGGAGCCGACGCGTGGCATCGATGTCAGCGCCAAGATGGAAGTCTATGAAGTCATCAAATCGCTGAGCGAAGCCGGCGTCGCGATCCTCGTTCTCTCATCCGAGGTGCTCGAACTCATGGGGCTCTGTCACCGCGTCGGCGTTCTGTCCGGTGGCAGGATGACGGCGACAATCGAGCGCGCCGATTTCTCCGAACACGCGATCGTATCTGCGGCCCTGCCGCGAAGGAGGGCCTGATGAACGGTCTCAGCACATTGCGCAACAACCTGCCGATCCTGATCCTGGCGGCTCTGGTTGTCGTCGCTTCACTTCTCTCGCCATCGTTCCTGACCTGGAACAACATCATCAATCTCGTGCAGTATAATGCCGAATTGGCGCTGGTTTGCCTGGGGCTCACGCTGGTCATCATTTCCGGCAATGGCGGAATCGATCTCTCGGTCGGCGCGACCTTGGGGCTCTCTGGCGTCGTCGTGGCCATGTATGGCGAGTTTCTGGGGCTACCGGGCTCGCTCATAGTGGCCCTGGCGGTCGGCGCTCTTGTGGGGTTGGCCAATGGCCTGGCCGTCACCAAGGGCAAGCTCGAACCCTTTATCGCCACCTTCATCATGGCCAGCATTGTCACGGCCATCACGCTCCTGTTCACAGGCGGCGGGCCGGTGCTGCGGTCCATACCGGACGCCGTTGAGGCCATTGCCGGCACCCGTCTGTCCGGCATTCCGCTGCCAGCGATCTATTTCGTCCTCACCTTTCTGGTCGGCGTCGTCATTCTGCGCATGACCCCCTATGGCCGCCATCTCTATGCCATGGGCGCCAGCAGCGAGACGGTGCGCTTTGCGGGTATCCGCACCGACCGTCTGCGGATTGCGACCTATATGCTCTGCGGAGCCCTTGCCGGCCTTGCGGGCCTTCTGACCACCGCGCGGCTGGGAATGGGTGAGCCCCGGTCCGGCATCGGCATGGAGTTGACCGCGATCTCCGCCGTGGTGGTCGGAGGGGTCAGTCTCTATGGCGGCCGCGGCACGATGACAGGCGCCTTCGTCGGCATTCTCATCTTCGCCGTGGTGCTCAATTTGATGAACATCCTCAATCTCTCGGCCTTCTATCAGCCGATCGCTCAGGGCAGCATCGTCATCCTGGCCGGACTGCTGCTGAGCCGCCGAAAGTCGATGTTCCTCAAGGTCGCCTAGGGTCAACAAACGATCAGGAGGATCACCGTAGACCAAGCCAAATCAACGCAACGATTATTGACCTGAACCATCCCCACTTGATCCGTGACGAATGACAGTCTGCCAACAGTGTTGGGCGGGCAGCGGGGATCCTTTTGTCTGAGCGTACAACCAGATGCGCTAGGGAGTGAGAAATGACTAAAGTGTTCAAGATGTCTGCCGTAGTCGCCGCAATGCTCATGACGACAACCGCAGTCCATGCGCAAACCTACCAATACAACACCGTCCCCGAGGGAGACATCACGCTGTGCTTCTCGCAGGTGGTGATGAACCATCCGTTCCGTGTCGCGATGGTGGAGTCTTTTGAGCAGGTCGTGGCCGGCATGGAAGGCGTCACCGGCGTGGTGACCGACGCGCAGGGCGACGCCACCCGCGAGATCGCCAATATCGAGAGCCTCATCGCTCGGGGCTGCAACGCGATCATCGTCTCCAGCCTCTCCGGGCGTGCCATCTACCCCGCTTACCGCGAAGTCGCCGATGCTGGCATCCCGCTGATCATCGCCGCCTCCGGTGTGCCCGAAGAAGAAGGCATCCCCTACGTCTCGTTCGTTTCGACCGAAGAAGTGTCGATGGGCGAGCGTGCATTCGACTACATCGCCGCCCGTCTCGGCGGCGAGGGCAACATCGTCCAGCTGCAGGGTGTTCCGGAATCGACCAACTCGATCCTTCGTCGCGAAGGGTTCAACGCGCAGGCTCAATATTGGCCCAACATCGTGACGGTCGCCGACCAGAGCGGACAGTGGCTGCGGCTCCCCGCACGCCAGGTCATGGCCAACATCCTTCAGGCCAATTCCGATATCGATGCCGTGTTCGCCTACAACGACGAGATGGCATTGGGCGCGATCCAGGCGCTTGAGGACGCTGGCCGCACCGACGTCTTCGTGGTCGGCATGGACGGCCAGAAGGAGTCGCTCGAGGTCATCCAGAGCGGCGATCTGTTCGCCATGACCATCGCCAATGAATGGCGCATGGACACGGCCATCGAAACCGCAGTGGCAGCCGTACGCGGTGAAGCCGTGCCCCAGCGGGTCGTGCTGCGCGTGCCCATGATCACCGATGACAACATCGACGCGCACTACGACCCGGAAGCGGTTTTTTAAGGGACGGCACTCGTCTCCACTCCAATATACACAAGAGGAAAATATGATTAAACGTGGTGTCTACGATGTGCTCCAGGACATTCCGGTTTCGGAGTACCAGGATCGCGTCGCCCGTACGCGGGAAGAAATGAAAAAGGCGGGGTATGATGCCCTGATCCTGTTCAGCGATCCTGCCCGCATGGTCAACGTTCGCTGGATTGCCAATTACCGGTCCTTCGACGGTGTCTATCCCAACCCGGCGCTCGTCTTCCTTCCGCTTGAAGGTGATTTGGTCCTGTTCGCCGGGTCCGACCTGCTCCCTTACGCCAAGGACGAGAGCTGGATCGGCGACGTTCGCGGCGCCCGGCAGGAGCTGGGCAAGGTGCTGCGCGACTTCGAAACGACCAAGAAGCCTAGCAAGATCGGCATCGTTGGCTACCAGTACCTCGATCTTGAATTCTACCTGATCATCAAGGACGCGCTGCAATCGACCCCCATCGAGAAGACGACGATTGTGGATCGTTTGAAGTCGATCAAGTCCGAGACCGAGATTGGCCTTATGAAGATCGCCGGCCGCCTGGCCGACGGTGGGCTTGCGGACCTGCGCGACAATCTCAAGGAAGGCATGACCGAGCGTGAAGCCGTTCGGATCTGCTACACCTCGATGTTCTCGAACGGTGCCGACAGCCAGGCCTTTGACATGATGGTCCAGTCTGGCGAGAATTCCGCCAAGTACTTCCTGGCCCGGCCGCGCGACAAGGTTATCCGCAAGGGCGAACTCCTCCTCGTGGACATCGGTTGCCGGTTTAACGGTTACGCATCGGACATGGCGCGTGGCGTGGCCTTCGGTGAAGTCAGCGCCAAGCAGCAGGAACTGCTCGATGTGACGCTGGAAGCATGGCTGGCCGGCACAAAGCACCTCAAGGCCGGCAACAAAGCCTCCGCACCGGACAAGTATATCAATGAAGTCCTCGAACAGCGCGGATATCTGCATGGCAATGGCGAGGGCCGCTCATGCGGCCATGGCACCGGCATGGATCCCGAGGAAGAAATCCCGTCCATGGGTTCGGATGTGATCCTCGAGGAAAACATGAGCGTGTCGTACGAAGTGACGGTCCAGATCCCGGGCGTCGGCGGTAGCCGCGTCGAGGACGATGTGATCATCCGCAAGGACGGTCCGGAGTTCCTCACTCACTTCGCCCACTCGTGCCAGTGGGGCGTCTGACAACCCGGGGGTGGCCGGCGCTTTAGGGGCCGGCCACCCCATCGTGGAAGATGTCATGATCGTAGACTTCTGTAGCACCAACCTGCGCCTGCTCGAATCGGCGAAGGCCTTGCACGACACGGCGACCGACCAACTGCGCCCGGGCGACCGCGTGCGGGTCCTGCGGTGCATCACGCGTTGCCATACCTGCGGCTACACGCCCAATGTGAGAATCGATTTTCAAACCTTTGACGATGTGAGCCCGCTCACGCTCAAGAACTTGCTTGCGCAGGAAGGTCGATTCCACGATGTCTCTGAATGACTATGACTTCAGAGATGGAGAACGCAGGAGAATGTCTACCCTCAAAGAAGTTGCTGCATTGGCCGGTGTATCGATGGCCACGGCGTCCGCCGCCATAAACAACGGACCGGTCGGCAAGGCGTCGCGCGAAAGAGTTCTCGCTGCCGCAAAGCAGCTCAATTACGTCCCGAGCAAGGCCGGACGGATGCTGATGACGGGAAAGAGCAACGTCATCGAAATGGTGATCATGACCATTGATGGCCACCCGGACATCGTCCGGCGCACGGCCTTGTTCTATTACTTGATGTTGGGTGTCTCCGAAGTCGCCGAGGCCAATGGTTTTGGCGTACGCTACACCACGAAATCTCATGATGCGCCTGACGTCACGGAATATTTCGATCAAGTTGTCGGCGATCGATCGGCCGACGGCATTATCATCGTTCCCCAGTTCGCCCGTGACTATTCATTTCTCAGCGCGCTGCACCGGGCCAGGTACCCCCATGTGATGTTGCGCCCGAGCCGCAATGCAGAAGATAGCAATTACGTCGACCTCGGCGACTACGAGGGGGGGCAGATGGTGGGGCAGGAACTCGTCGGGGTCGGCGCCAGCAGCATAGCGCTGATCAACGGCCCACAGTCACACCTCTGCGCCATAGAGCGCGAGCGTGGTCTGTCGGACGCTCTGCTCGACCTGGGTGGGACGATCGTCGCAAAGTCTTACAGCGACTATACGATTTCGGGCGGATACGACGCCATGGCCAGGATATTCAAAAGCGGCAAGCTGCCGGAAGCCGTGTTCTGCACCAATGACTATATGGCCGCCGGTGCGATGAACTTCCTGCGGGAAAAAGGCGTGTCCGTGCCAAGGGATATCGCCGTTATCGGTTATGACGACAGCGATCTGGCCACGGTGGTCTATCCCGCGCTCACGACCTTGGATAACCGCTTCTTCGAGATCGGCCAGGCGCTTGCTGAAGAACTGATTTCCGTCATCAGAGGCGAAACAACCACTATCGCCCGCTCGCTCATCCCGATCTTTCGGGAGCGCGCCAGCCACAGTTATGGCAAAACGGGGTGGGCAGAGTAGTTGGAACACGCTGTTCTTCAATCGACCAGGGTCTGGCTGTTGATTTCCATTGAGAAGAGACCCGGTTTTTTCACCGAGAATTGACCCGCTTCATTGATATGATTTGGGTTCGGTCACGTGGTCAAGTTCGGTGTTTTCTCCTTTTTGGTTTTGTCGGTTTTCGCCGAGCTGTTTTTGAACCGGAAGCTGTCATTGCCGGTTTCGAGGATGTGGCAATGATGGGTGAGCCTGTCGAGCAATGCCGTTGTCATTTTGGGATCCCCGAACACGCTGGCCCATTCGGCAAAGCTCAGATTGGTGGTGATGATGACGCTGGTGCGCTCGTAAAGCCTTGAGAGCAGATGGAAGAGCAAGGCGCCTCCAGACGCGCTGAACGGCAGGTATCCGAGCTCATCGAGAATGACCAGGTCGGAATGAATGAGCCTGTTGGCGATCTGACCGGCCTTGCCCTGGGCTTTTTCCTGTTCGAGCGCATTGACCAGCTCAACGGTTGAGAAGAAGCGCACCCGTTTGCGATGATGCTCGATGGCTTGAATGCCCAGGGCCGTTGCGATGTGGGTCTTGCCTGTTCCCGGACCACCCAGGAGGACGACGTTGTCGGCTTTCTCGATGAAGGCGCCGATATGGAGCTGACGCACCAGAGTTTCATTGACCTCGCTGCTGGTAAACTCAAAGCCCGAGAGATCCTTATAGGTGGGAAAGCGGGCGACCTTGAGCTGATAGGCAATCGACTTCGTCTCGCGTTCGGCCATCTCAGCCTTGAGCAATTGCGAGAGGATGGGCACAGCCGCCTCAAAGGCTGGAGAACCCTGCTCGGTGAATTCACTGACCGCCTGAGCCATGCCTGCCATTTTGAGGCTCTTGAGCATGATGACCAGAGCTGCACTTGCCGGATCATGACGCATGGCGCACCTCCCGATCAGTGCGAAGGGTGTCGTAGCGTTCGACATTGGCCTGCGGCTCCTTGCTCAGGGCAAGCGCCTGCGGCGCCTGGACCGGAGGAACGGTTCCCGGTTTGGCATCGATGAGCCTGTGCAGCAGATTGAGAATATGGGTCTTTGTGGGCACCCCGGCGTCGAGCGCCATCTCGACAGCTGCGAGCACTGCCTGTTCATCATGATGAAGAACGAGGGCCAGAATCTCGACCATCTCCCGATCACCACCGGGTTTGCCCAAAAGATGGGTCTGGAGGTGACGGAACGCTGCCGGCAGTTCGGCAAAGGGTGCACCATTGCGCAATGCACCGGGCTTGCGCTGGATCACGGCCAGGTAATGACGCCAATCATAAACAGTTTGCCCGGCCCCATGATGCCGCTCGATGATCCGCGTGTGCTCGCAAACAATTTGCCCTTCGGCGACAACAACGATGCGGTCTGGATAGACCCTGACGCTGACGGGTCTGTTGGCAAACGAGGCGGGTACGCTATAGCGCACGCGCTCGAGGTGAACCAGGCAGGTGGGCGAGACGCGCTTGGTGTGCTCAACAAACCCATCGAAGGCCCGCGGCACGGCCATCAGATATTGGGCTTCAACCCTCCATGCATCGGCAACCGTTCCCGGTTCGGTGCCATGAGCCATCTCTTCCCATAGGGCCACGCAGCGCTGCTCGAGCCAGAGGTTCAACTCATTGAGCGAGTTTGCACGCGGCAGGGGTTGGAAGAGCCGGTGACGAACATCCTGCACGTTCTTTTCCACCATTCCCTTTTCCCAGCCGGCTGCGGGATTGCAGAACTCGGGCTCGAACAAAAAGTGGCTAGCCATGGCCGAGAACCGGGCATTGACCTGACGCACCTTGCCGCGCTCGACCTTGTCGACCGCACTTCGCATATTGTCGTAGATCCCCCGACGCGGAACGCCGCCCAAGGCCCTGAAGGCTTGGTTATGGGCATCAAACAGCATCTCGTGGGTCTGGAGCACATAGGCTCTCACGACAAAGGCTCGGCTGTAGCAGAGCTTGGTGTGGGCCACCTGAAGCTTGATGCGCTCCCCTCCAATCTGCGCCCAGTCCTCGCTCCAGTCGAACTGGAAGGCCTCTCCGGGATCAAAGGCCAGAGGAACGAACACGCCCCTTCCGGTCGTGTTCTGTTCGTGCAGGCGCTCCTCTTTCCAACGGCGGGCAAAGGCTGCCACACGGCCGTAAGAGCCATCGAAGCCCAAAGCCACGAGATCAGCGTGGATCTGCTTGATGGTGCGCTTCTGTTTGCGCGGCTTGCGGCTCTCAGACCGCAGCCAAGCGGAAAGCTTCTCGGCGAAAAGATCGATCTTGCTCGGTCGATCGGGAACACGAAACTTCGGCTCGACAGCCTCAGCCCTGAGGTATTTGCGGATGGTATTCCGGGACAAACCCGTGCGCCGTGCAATCTCCCGGATCGATAGGCCGTCTCGGAAATGCCAGCGCCGGATAACGCTCAAAAACGCCATGTCCAACACTCCATAAACTCCCGCCCGAAACGAGCAGGATAGCGTTCAAACATGGGTCAGTTCTCAGTGAAAATACCCCCCAAAACCGGGTCACTTCTCAGTGGAAATCAACAGGCATCGGGTGTGTTCGAGCGTGGCGGGCGCAAAAAGCCTGAGATTGACGATGAACAGGTCAAGGATCTGCACGCCAAGATCGGAGAGCTGGCTGTCGCCAACGATTTTTTGTCCAAAAAGCTCAAGCCCTGGGGCGGGAAGTGAGACGGGGGATGATTGAACCTGATCACCCCGTTCTCTCGATTGGCAAACAGTGCGCGCTGTTGTCGCTGTCGCGTTCCTCGTTCTACTACACGCCGAAAGGCGAGACCGAGATCAACCTTGCCCTGATGCGCAGGATCGACGAGCAATTCCTGGAGACGCCCTTCTTCGGGGTGCGACAGATGACCTGGCACCTGCGCAATGAAGGTCACCTGGTGAACGAGAAGCGCGTGCGTCGGCTGATGCGGCTCATGGGTCTGATGCCGATCTACCAGAAGCCCAATACCTCAAGACCGGCCAAAGGGCACAAGATCTGGCCCTATCTTCTGAAGGGGTTGAGGGTGGATCGTCCGAGCCAGGCTTGGGCCGCGGATATCACCTATCTGCCGATGCGCCGAGGCTTTCTCTATCTGGTGGCCATTATGGACTGGCACACCCGCAAGGTGCTGGCATGGCGCATCTCAAACACCCTGGAGGCCGACTTCTGCATCGAGGCGTTGAACGAGGCGGTCCACAAGTTCGGTCCGCCCGAGATCATGAACACCGACCAGGGCAGCCAGTTCACGTCCTTTGCCTGGACCGATCGGTTGCGGCGAATGGGAGTGCGCATCTCCATGGATGGCAAGGGCCGGTTTCTCGACAACATCTTCGTCGAGCGGCTCTGGCGCACCCTCAAATATGAATGCGTCTATCTGCACGCTTGGGAGACCGGATCACAGGCTCGCGCCGGCGTCCGCGACTGGATGGAATTCTACAATCATCGACGCCCCCATTCCGCCCTTGGCGGCAAACCGCCTGCCGTGATCTATTGGCAGCGCATTGAGCAAAACCAACTCGACCAGCAGGTGCAACGAGTAGCTTAAATTACGCCGAAATCTGTCCAGCGATTGGGGAGTAGCTCATAATGCACTCCGTGTCCGATTTTGGTTCCATTGCACGCTTCTGAGCTCCAGCCCGGAGTCGGCTTTCATTTCCGCGTTCCTCCAGCCAGTCAGCCTGCTCTTTATCGGCAAATCCGCTCATGCCCATCCTCCCAAACCAACGTCATGAGAGCTTCTCCCGGGCTCTTGCCAAGGGCAAGACGTATCCGGCCGAAACCGGCTTGCTACCGGGCTCTGCTAAGTGATTGGATAATTTGGCTCTGAATGCCTACCTTGGACGGATATGTTCCTAGGAGGGCATTATGAGCCGCGCATTCGTCAAGGAGACCGATGATCTTCCGGAGATACCCGCACCTGAGCGGGCGATAAGCAGTGCCCCAAACTACGTGACTAGACGGGGTGCTGCACTTATCGAAGCCGAGGTGGATCGCCTTATGGATTTGTTCAACGCGTCGTCGGATGCGGATGGCGAGTTGCTCCAACCCGAGCTTCGGTATTGGGAAAGCCGCCGCGCGTCGATGGAACTCATCGAGCGAGAGCCGGACGACGATACAGTGGGCTTTGGCATGGAGGTCACCATCGAGCGCAATGCAAGGCGGCAGACGATCCGCATTGTCGGAGAAGACGAGGCTGACCCGAAGGAGGGCTATATCTCATGGACCTCGCCACTTGCCAGGGCGATCGAGGACAGTGGTCCTGGTGAGAGCGTCGAATTTGAAGCAGGGGGACGCATCCACGAAATCGAGATATTGGCTGTGAGGCCGATCTAGCTCACGGCTAGTCGGACCTTTAGCCGAACTGGCTCCTGAACGTGTCCGCTATCGTCTGGATCATTCCTGGATTGCTCCAGAGCAACCACGCACAAATAACGATTGCCGCGAGCAGCACGAGGCCGAATAGCTTCCGGAACAGCAAGAACACAAGCCAAAGAACAAGAGCTGAAACGGCGATGGAGATCAGGGGATAGGTATCGCTTGGAATCGTCGGCCTCGGAAATCAAGGTTCACTTCGCGCATATTTCGCCGCCTCGGGGCGGCTTTTTCATGTCCGCAATCTAGATGGTCCGGCATTCAGTGACGCGGATCAAAACCTCTTCTTGCTCGAACTCCCGTTCGAGCTTGTTGCGATAGTCTTTCCACCATGCCTGATCCAGGTCGCTCACCATCACTTCGATGATGAGGATGCGATCCTTTTCCATGGTGGAGCCTTGCTTCCAAAGCCCATCGGCCGGCGCGCGAGTGAACGCGGTTGCGCCGCCGAACCGGTCAGCCAAGCCGCCCACGATACCTTCGATGACTTCCGCATCGATTGCGATGCCGCTCCCGGTATCGAGCGGCAAGAAGACTTCTACGATCTGCATGCTTTCACCTCCCTTAGATGCAAACAACAACCCGCAATAGCGCGTTTCAGTTCACGACGTGATCAAAAACCCAAGGAGACGGCCGATGGCACTCAAGACTATTCTTGACACTCTGGACGACGTTCCGGAGGTGCTGCACGCCGAATACAAGGAGGTGGATGGCAAGTTCGTCCTCGATCTGGAGGGCATCGACGCCTATCCAACGGTCGTAAACCTCAAAACCGCTCATGAGCGGTAGAACCAGACCAACCGCAGGGAGATAACGCCGGCGCTTCCCCTGAACCTTTTATCTCAAACGATCGTTTTGCGTCGTGGGCGCGGTGCCCGGAAAGTGATTCAATGTCCGATGCTGTTCGATCTAGTGGCGACCGTGCCGACAACTCCGATGGGCCCTTGGCCAAACTAGTCGACGAGTTGAAAGATCGTACCGAGAATGGGGAAGAAGTCTCTATAGGGCTTGTACAGGAGATTGCAGGCACCCGCGCCGCCGGTCCAATACTCCTGCTGCCGGCCCTGATAGTGATTTCGCCGCTGAGTATTATACCGGGCCTCCCCTCGGTAGTCGGGGTTAGCACAATTCTGGTAGCGGGGCAGGTGGCCTTGGGCCGCGACCGTTTATGGCTCCCACAATGGCTGACAAAGCGTTGCATTCCGGCCAAGCACGGTAAAACGCTCCTGCGCTTTCTGACACCCGTCGGGGAGACGGTGGACAAGCTCGTCAAGCCTCGCGCCGAAGCAACAGCAGGGCCGTTGTTCGGACGGATCGGCGCGCTTGTCTGCGTTCTGGTCGGCGCTATCATGCCGGTCTTGGAGCTGATCCCATTTACCTCAACCTGGGCAGCGAGCATTATTTTCGTTTATGCGCTCGCCATAACGGTCAAGGACGGCTTCCTTGCATTGGCTTGGTCGGGGATGGTCCTTGGTATGCTGTTGGCGGCCTGGGCCATCCTTTCTTGACCGTTACGGTGCGCGGACAACCCCCGGCGCATAGCCGGGGGTAGGGTGCGAAGATCAGGCGGCCTTCGGATTAACTTCCGCTTCAGCGAGCCGCGATAGTTTCTCGTCGGTGGCTTTTTCTTCGTCAAGGGTTTGTTCGAGAAGCCGTGCAGCATCGGCCATGCCCAATTGATTTGCCCACACGATGAGCGTGCCGTAACGAGCTATTTCGTAGTGCTCGACGGCCTGCGCGGCAGCAGCGAGCCCCGCATCGAGGGCGATGGCGTCCTTGTACTCATCCATAATCTCCTTACCTTCCTCGATAATGCCGAGGATGGCGTCGCAGGTCTTGCCGCGCGGACGCTTGTCGAGCATCTCGAAGACCTTTTCGAGCCGTTCCACATGCGTCTCGGTTTCTTCGCGATGCTGCTCGAAACCGGCGGCCAACTTCGCGGAATTCGCCGCCTTGGCCATCTTGGGTAAGGCTTTAAGGATTTGCCGCTCCGCATAATAGATGTCGCGGAGTGTATCTTCGAACAGGTTTTCCAGCGTCTTTTCAGCCATTTCAGTCTCCAGAGAATGCGAAGGGCGTCCCGTCGTCCTCAACGAGGCGAGCAACATACCGTTCCGGAGAGTGTTCGAGCATTGGCATTTGATGGGAACGCTCAGGCTAGGCACCCGCCAAGCCTCAAAGCCAAAAGTTTTTAATCTATGGTGGCGAGCATTTGGGAAATGCGTTTGCGTTCGGCTCGCGAACGAATCTGCTCGGTCTCCGGGCTTTCTTCGGCCAACCTCCAATGGTCATGTTGCCACTCGGCTCGAAAAGAGCGTTTGGCGCCGATCAGTAGATCCTCGGACGCATAGTCCGCGATAATCGTGATTTGGATGGTGATTGCGTCGCCGGCTGATTTCAGGCGCTCATGGTCTATCTCTTTCCGCCGCGCGACCATCGCAACGAGATCATCGAATTTGCCGAGCGAAGTGTATTGGGAGGGCGGGAGTGGCCCCTGATAGGTGCGGAGCTTGGGATCGGCGTTTTCATCGTGTTCATCAAATGCATCGAAATCGGTGATCCGACACATGATGGTCTCGGTGCTGTTGACGATCTTGACGATAACGCTTTCGATATAGATCGCGTCCGAACTCATATTGCTCACAAAGCACGAGGCTCTGAGAGAGCTTCCCGCCGCGCGGTTGATGACAATTTTGGGTAATGTTTGGCGTCGAAAGCTGCGCAGGAATATCTGTAGGTAGGCGATCCAGATTATCACCATTGCCCAGTTCGCGACGAGATTGAGCATTTCGCTGTTGGCGGCAAACCATTCGAGCATGACTGGCATTCATTACGTTGCAGGAGCTTGGCCCAACGCATCGAGGCCAACAAGGTTGCCCGGAGGGCACCTCATTCCATATTGGGCACCGGCTCCAAGCTGAACAGCACTTTGGGCTCGCCGTATTCGCCAAGGTTGGTGTCAGCTGTTGGCGACCGGTTGGATGCCTTCGACGCCAAGCCGACAAATGAAGTCATGCCCACAATTAATGGGATCAAGCGCTGGAAGGTCACCGGTGCGATAGTTCTCGCCATGGTGGGGATGGCCGTGCCAGCCTTGGGCTATCGCTTGGTGCCTTGGCCTCGCGGACTACACCTGCGAGGCGAATCGTATTGAAGCTCCGATAGACTGGAGGTTACAGGGACTGTGCAAAATCGCTTGAAGTTGACATAGTCGTCATCGTTGGCCAAGCAGGCTCGATTGGTCGATGCTGGGTATCAAGCTGAATATGGCCCCGTAACGGAGCCTTGGGGTGTCGAGCGCTTTTTTGTGCGCGATCCTTTTGGAAAGCTGGTCAACATCCTCTGTCACGTCTGACGCAAGCGGCGGGTTGCGGGCACCCTTGCAGCCTCAGCAGATGTCTGAATGGGGGGCGAATGCCCGATGTCGGCTTTCCCCAATTCCTCGCCGAGCCCGGACTGCAGCTCTCGGCCCCGATTGCGCCGTTGCGCTTGTGATGGGGATCCCCCGCGGGATGGCCGGCATGGGGTGGTTTTCTGCCCACTCGCTTTTGGGCGCTGAAGTGGGACGGCGGCCATTTAGAGCGTGTAAAATCGGCAAGTTGGCAATAATTGCCTCTGTTAGGCGCCGGGACGCGATCGAGCAGGCGATGTTAACGTCGTTAGCGCCAACTGAATCTTGTTCATTCAGCAATGACTGTCACTGGAGCGTTGATTCGTGCCTATTCGCTTTCTCAGGATGCTATTCCCCCGGCTACCTCTCGACCCGGCTGGACCGCAATACGGAGCCGTTCCCTATACAATCGTTGACGGACAGATGGTGTTTTTACTCATCACGTCGCGCGGGCGGGGAAAGTGGATATTTCCCAAGGGCGGATTGATGACGGGGAAGACTCCTTGGGAGAGCGCAGCGCATGAAGCCTATGAAGAAGCTGGGGTCGAAGGTGAAATCGAAGAGAGCCCGATCGGGTCGTATTTCCTTCCCATCACCGACGAACGTCCCCAACCAGTCGAGGTGAAGATGTTCCCGATGCTGGTCACGCGCCAGCGCGACGACTGGAAGGAAATGGGGCAACGTTACCGTCATTGGGCGGTGCTCGCCGAGGCTAAACGACTGATCACTCATGACGGGCTTGCCGATGTTGCGCTGTTGTTAGCTCAGCGCGAAACGAGTCGTTCAGAGGTTTCGCCCAAGACACGGACAGCGTTTCGAACCCAATAAGCTCAGATGCCGAACAACAGGACCATTCCCCAATAGATTACTCCGGCCAGGAGTGCGGCGACAGGAACCGTGATGATCCAAGCCGCCGCGATCGAGAACGCATGCCGGCGGCGCACGAGGTAGCGTTTTTGCCGCTTCTGGAAGTTTGCAATCGCCTCACCGGGCGTCCGGTTGAGATGGTCGGTACGCAGGAACACGCCCTCCGGGCTTACCGCCTTGTTTCGAATACCTTTGTTGGAAAATTGCTCCCGCAGGAAGCCAACCCCAAAGATCGCGCCGACGGCGATGTGAGTTGAAGATACCGGCAGGCCCAGCGCAGAGGCGACCAGCACCGTGGTTGCTGCTGATAGTGCGACGCAATAGCCCCGGATTTCGTTGAGCTTGGTAATGCTTTCACCAACCGTGCGGATAAGGCGCGGCCCAAACAGCGCCAGCCCTAAAGCAAGGCCCAGCGCACCAATGGCGAGCACCCAAAGCGGCAGCTCTACATTGTCGCTGGCGACGCCTTCCTGAACAGTGGCAACAATCGCCGCGAGCGGGCCTACGGCGTTGGCGACATCATTGGCGCCATGCGCAAAGGACAGGAGCGCCGTTGCAAAGATCAGTGGCAGACGGAACAGTGTTCCCACCTGCTTGTTGGAATTTTCCATCGTGCGGGTGCGGGATCTGACCCAGGGCTGTGCCAGAAGCCAGCCGAGCCCACCGGCGACGAGCCCGAGCAGCAGCACGATGTGGGGCTCTGGACTCCAGACGCGGGCAAGGCCCTTCATCGCCATGTACATGGCAAAGATGCCGATCATCACGCCCACAAAGGCCGGGACCCATATACGGGCCGAGAACACCTTTTCCTTCTGACTCAAGATGGTGGCGTTGACCACGACCAGCAGAACAGCGGCGAGGACGCCCCCCAGTACAGGGGAGATCACCCAACTTGCGGCTATGGTTCCGATGGTCGGCCAGACGACCGCCGAAAAGCCTGCGGCGGCGACACCCGCGCCAACGACGCCCCCAACGACGGAATGAGTGGTCGAGACCGGTGCTCCGATAATCGTGGCAAGATTGACCCACAGCGCCGAGGAAAGCAGCGCGGCCATCATCACCATGATGAAGGTGTCGCTGTCGATATGGGCGCCTGGAACGATTATGTCGCTCGAGATGGTCGCAACGACATCGCCGCCGGCCAGGAGCGCGCCGGCCGCTTCACAGATGGCGGCTATCGCCAGCGCACCGCCCATGGTCAGCGCTTTGGCCCCCACTGCGGGGCCCATATTGTTGGCAACGTCGTTCGCACCGATGTTGAGTGCCATATAAGCGGCGATCACCGTCGCGATGACGACGAGATAACTCAGCGGCCCGCTGGTGGCCGCAAAGATGGCCCAAAGCAATGCCGCCAAGAGAAAAAGCAATGCCAAGCCGGGAGCAACTATGGCGCGGGCGCTTTCGTCGGTCGCTTGCTTAAGCTGTCGGACGCGCTTGAGATCTTTGTCGATCGCTGCTTTCGCCATGCGCAGTGCTGCCCTCTTAGAAAGATAAAGTTTCTCCTGCCATAGCGAAGGGGGGAGGGCTTGACCACATCAAGTATGACAGTTTCGTCATAATTTGCAGATTGAAAGATTGCGATACCCCAGGGCGATCAAAAAGCGTTCTGAATTGCGGCGCTCGGTTTGCGAAAATGTGATGGAGGAGAGGTGTCAGACTCAATGTTTAATCTGTTCGGTTATCCAGTTCTCCGAACGTTCCAGCGGACTATCGGAGGGCGCAGCATTTCTCGGGCTGCATCGACTCGATATCGCTGTGCCTGGCGTCGGATGGCTGACCTACAACATCCATAGAGCCGTCTGAGAACGCCCCAACCCCGCAGGCTGGCCGATCAATACCCGCCTTGACGATCCCCTCGATGCATTTACTAATTCGATGAGCACAGGGGAGGAAATCTGTGACTGCATCGCTCGAACTGCCGTCCGCGCCGTTCCATTCGACAGGGCTCGCCGATATTGAGGAAGCGCCACTCGCCTGGTTGCTCGATCACATGCGTCGCGGCATCCCCGCGCCCTGGTCACCATCGTCGGCATCGAGGGTGGTGCTCCGCGGCCGGTGGGAACCCAGATGGCGGTGCTGGCCGACGGAAGGTTCGAGGGACAGATATCGGGCGGCTGTGTCGAACCGGCGATCGCCGCCGAAGTCACGGGCGTCATTGCTGGCGGTCGCGATGCCATATTGCGGTTTGGTCGCGGCGCGAAGGCCATAGACATTCAGTTTCCGTGTGGAGGGCAGGCGAGGTTCTGGTCCATGTAGCGCCCGAGCCGTCCGTTCTTGAGCAGGCGCTTGGGCTTATCGCAGAGCGGCGCTCGTTCGCCCTCGTGCAGCACCCCAATGGCCAGACGGGGATCACGCTGGAGGCCGGCGCGATGACCGGATGGCATGACGGCGCTTTTATGCGCCGCTTTGCCCCTCGAACCCGAGCGCTTCTGATCGGCCGTGGCCAGGAACTCGAGGCGACGGCGCGAACGGCCCATGCGGCCGGACTCGATCTGCATGTTGCCAGCCCTTCGTCCGAAAGCCTGGCTATCCTGGCATCCCTGCGCATTCCCACTCTCGCCCTGACGAGCCCTGAGCAGAACTGGGCGCTGCCCATCGACCGCTGGACGGCAACGGTTCTCCTTTTCCACGATCATGATTGGGAGCTTCGCGTTCTCCAGAAGGCGTTGGCCGCTGATGGCTTTTATATCGGCGCTCTGGGCAGTCCCAAGACCCATCGCCAGCGCCGCGAAAAGCTTTTGGCGGTGTATCCATCTGGTCGGGCCATTCAAACTGCTGGCACGCGCCCTGTTCCGGCGCATGGGTGGCGGGAAATTCGGCATCAACCGACAGCTAGCCTACCAAGCGCTGAAGCTATTGGGACCAGCCTAGTATGTCTGCTCTTTGGGAACGGAGAGATCGGCCCCAATGGGGGGGTCAGCGGAAGTATAGGAAAAGCCGGCCGGTTCCTCCGCCCATTTATGGACCATGTCTCAAATGGGGTGGCAAACGGACGGTCTGCTTTCCGGCAGACACCTCGGAAAGCAGACGCCTCACGGAATGCGTCACCGGCCCCAGCCGGATGGCCGGCGGGGCAAATCACTCACAGCGTCAAGGTCAATCCATGGCAGTGAGTGCTTCAAGCACCGTGTGCACGGCATTAATCCGTGCTGGCATGAACACGTTCTTGTTAGCGAGCATAACGACGCCGATAGCTTCCTCTGGAACAAAGGCCACGTACGCGCCAAAACCGTTAGTTGACCCGGTCTTGCCAAAGAGGGTGGCTCCTGACGCTCCCTCATCTGCTGCCAATGCCGCAGCTGGGTTGGGCTCCATCGCCATAGTTCTGGAATTGCCCGCCAGAAGTTCCTCCGCCGTCAGCGGATATGGCATCTGCTCCCACCCCAGGCCCTGGGTCATAGGGCCAACCTTGAAGTAGCCTACGTGCGTGGCTTCGATGGCATGCTGCAAATCCGGATCAAGCACTTCGGGATGGATGTTTGCATCCACAAAGGCGATCATATCCTCGGCGCTGGACTTCACCCCATAAGCCTCGTCGTCAAAAGGGCCGGGATTGACCCGGATGGGTTGATTGTTGGCGTCATAGCCCCAGGCGTACGAGGCAATGTGGCTTTCCGGCACCCGAACGAACGTGTGATCTAGGTCCAAACCCGCCAAGATCTTTTCTTCCAGCAGTTTGGAAAATTCGTCGTCCAACGCGCGTGCTGCCAGATCTCGCGATCGACAGCAAGCTCCGCGGATGCGATCTGGTCAAGATCAAGACCGGTGACTTGGTCGCGGGGCCGGAAATTCGAACCCGGTCAACGGTGGTTCAGCAGAAGACCGGGCGTCCTGTCCAATTCGAACTCACCAGCGATGTAAGAGCCAGCCTTCTCAACTGGCTTGAGAGGCGAGCGGGCAGTGTCGGTGATTATGCGTTTCCAAGCCGCGTCGATCACGATCACCATATGAGCACGCGACAGTATGCCCGTCTGGTCGATGAGTGGGTCACAGCCATCGGTCTTCGATCATCAGACTACGGAACGCATTCTCTTCGAAGAACGAAAGCGGCCATGATCTACAAGGCGACCGGTAACCTGCGCGCCATCCAGATTCTGTTGGGACATACCAAGATCGAGAACACGGTGCGGTATCTCGGTGTAGACATCGAGGATGCGCTGCTACTGGCTGAACGGACCGAAATCTGAACAAGGAGCGGTCATTCGCTCACAATGGATGACCGCTTCGCAAGGATGGCCACTAGCTCACAGGGGCTGCAACGGGGGTGGGAACCTGCCGTTCCCGCGACCAGCCCCTGAATGCAGCTATGTGGACAAAGCGCTAATTCGCTGCAGTTACTCGAACGACCGCTTCACGGTGAATCTAAATTCGTTCGGCAAAGCGCCTGATGCGTTGCACCAGGCGCCTCTTGTTCCTGTCACATCGCGTTACTTGATGGCGAGGATGTCGAAGTAGCCATATGCGCCGAATGAATCCGCGAGGCAGCGACCTGAGCATCCTCACGGACGAGAACATTCACCGGATCATTCGCCGCTCCTCGACCTTCGGGCCGAAATGGACAGCGGATGTGACCGCGACCGACGACAAGCCCGACGAGCGCGGACTGTTCTTCATATTCATCAGCGCGCGCGCTTACGACACGATCGAGTTTCTCCAGCACGAATGGATCAACCGGGGCAACTTCATCGACCTTGGCGTCGAGCGTGATCCGATCGTGGGACTGCATGACGAGCCTGGCAGGTTCACCATACCCGCCAGCCCGGTCCGCCGCCGCGTCGACGGCGTGACGACATTCAACCGGCTGCGCGGCGGTGAGTATATGTTTATGCCGTCCATCTCGGCCTTGCGCTGGATCGGCAGCAAGGGCTGGGCGGAATAGTCCCCGGCCTATATTTCGGCGACAGCCTCACGCGCCGACCTGCGTCTTCTCCGAGCGGAGCGGAAGTGCAGGCCGGCGAGAGCGACCGCGTAGCCGGCAGTGAGGAGCCAGAGCGTCGTGACCAGAGTCATGACATCGTGCCAGGACGCGCCCATCTGATTGACGCGGACCATGCCGGGAATAGCCGAGGTGCTGGGCGCGGCCAGCGCAACCCGTTGCATCCATTGGGGCAGCATCTCGACAGGCCAGGCGACGCCGGACAGAAAGAACAGGGGCATCCCGATCGCCATCATCGCCAATACCGCCCATTCGCGGACCGGCAGGATGCTCGCAATGAGGAGGCCCAGGCAGATCGTTGAGAGAATGAAGGGGATGCCGACGACAAGGAGATCGAGCAGACTGCCGATGCGCGGCACGCCAAGAATGACCGGTAACAAGACCAGATAGGCCAGCATCCAAACGGCATAAAGCAGGCTGTAGGCGGTGACCCGGGCGGTGAGAACGGTGAAAGGCCGTGACGTGTAGCGGACGTTTGCCGTGCCGGCATTTAGAAGAGCGACCCCCATGAGAAGCGTCTGTTGCAGAATCAGGACAACCGAGGCGGGTACGACATAGCTGGCATATCCGCCCTCGGGATTGAAAAGCGGGACCGCCGTTACCGTCATGGGCTGGATGCTAGCCGCCGCCCGGGTGCCCATGCCCTGCTGCACCATGCGACCGGCGGCGATTTCCGCGCCTATCTCGCGTGCGGCCGAGGTGATGGCGGTCATGGTCGAGTTGTAGAGCAGGAAGTAGCTGGCATCGCCATAGGCGGCGATGGGCGCGCTGCGTCCGGCCAGGAGGTCACGCTCGAAGAGCTTCGGAACGACGACAATTGCGAAAGCCTGCCGCTCCTGAAGCGAGCGTCGCGCGGCCACCATATCGGGAACAGAACCGACGATCTGAACTGTATCGTAGGCTCCGATACGGCGCAAAAACTCCCGGGAGGTAGCGGAATTGTCCTGATCGATCGCGACGACCGGCACTTCGCGTACCACCTCGCCCAGATAGGGCTGGGGATACAGCAAGCCATAAATGATGATCGCAAGCACCATGACCGAAAAGGCGGCCCGGTCCTTGAATATCGCCGCAAAGGCGCACCGGAACTCTCTGAGCCAAACGCTCACGACGCGACCTCCTTCGCCTCTCGTAAGGTCGCCCGGGGGCGCCGGACGATAAGCAGCATGCCCGCGAGAACCGCATAGGCCAGTGTCCACCATCCCAGAACTTCCAGAGATGCAAGCGAGATATCAACCGGCACGCCGCGCAGCATCTGATCGATGCGAAGATCCATGTACCAGGTGAGCGGCAGAAGAGTGCTCCAGAACGTCGCGAAGCCGTGCATGGCGAGACGCGGGAAGCTGACACCGATGAACCCGAAGGCCGGCGCGGTGAAGATGCCGGCCGCGCCGAGCGCCAGCGAAACCGAGGACGCGGCAAGACCGAAAATAACGCCGATCATCTGGTAGGCGATGATGAACAGTAGGCTACCGGCCAGATAGATCGGCATGCTGCCACTGAAGGGCATGCCGTTAACAAAGAGCAGCAATGCGTCGCCAGCGGCAAGAACGGTTGCGAAGATGACGGTGTAGGGCAACAGCTTGCCGAGCATCGCGGGAAGCATGCCGCCACCGAGTTGCGCGAAGTCTTTCAGCCCGCCTGGCCGCATCCGTTCGAGCGCGATCGCATAGGCGGTCGCCGCACAGATGAAAATTTGCAGCGCAGCGGGCATCAGAGCGGCAAGCAGGAAATGCACGTAGTCGAGCGTGGGATTAAAGAGCGGGCTCTGCTGCACCGGAATGGGATTGACCGCCTCTATGGCGTGATGGCTGGCTTCGCCTTGCGCGATGCGCATCGAGACCGCGATGCCGGCGTTCACATTGCCGAGCGCCGTCTGCACGCTGCGTGCCACGGCGCTACCGGGGGTCATGAACTGGTTGTTGTAGAACAGCACCACCTCTGGGCGCCGGCCGGCCCGGACATCGCGCTCGAATTCTGCGGGCACCAGCACGACTCCATAGGCCTGCCCGCTCAGAACGAGATGGCGCGCCTCGGAAAGATGGAGAGGGCGATGGGCGATGGCGACCTCGGGCGCCGCATCCACGGCCTGCACGATCTGGCGTGAAAGGGTGCTGCGATCGAGGTCGAGCACCGCCACTGGCAGGTCGGTCACCACGCCCGCGCGGAAAATCGAGGCGAGCGTGACAAAGATCAAGAGCGGAAACAACAGGACGAAAAAGGACAGTGCGGGACGGCGGGCGATGCGGCGCACCTCACGTCGCGCGACTATCATGAACCCGGGCTGCACCTCCATCCTAACGGCTGACATGACCGGCCTGCCAGTCGATGATGGCGCTCATGCCAGGGCGCAGGCCTTCGATGGGTTCGGCAGGCCGGGCACGGATCTGGAAGGTGCGTAGGTCGAAATCCCCCGTTGCCCGCGTTGCCCGCCAGTTTGCGTATGCGCCCAATGCACTGATCGAAGTGATCCGGACCTCGACGTCATTCCGACCGGCTGCGGGAACGTCGACCAGCAGCACGTCACCAACCTGCAACCCGTCTAGGAAATCTTCACGCAGATTGAACGCGAACCAGATATCGTCCAGATCAACGATGGACAGAAGTGGCGCCCCTGCGGCCGCAAGCGCGCCGACCTCGGCGACCCGGCTCACGATTTCTCCGGCTATCGGGGCACTCACCGTCAATTCCGCCACATCCGTACGAATCTGGTCGAGAGAGGCTTCAGCCTGTTGAACTTGCGCATCGGCAACCGCACGTTCCTCAGGGCTTGCTCCCTCGATCGCCAGCCTGAGGTTGGCCTCGGCGACGGCGACCGCTGCTTGCGCGGCCGAAAGGGAGTTATCGGCGCTGTCCAGTTGTTGCTGTGAGGCCGCCGCACGCTCGGTCAAAACCGATACGCGGTCATAGCTTTGCTGCGCAAGCAAGAGGTCTGCCTCAGCCTTTTCGAGTTCTGCCCGGCGCGCGGCGATTGCCTCGGGCCGTGTGCTGTTGATGCGATCTCGATCAGCGTGCGCAACCCCGGCGGCGGCTTCAGCGGAGACGAGGCCGGCCATGAGTTGCGGGCTTTGGAGTTCGACCAGAAGCGCGCCCGCGTCAACGCGTTCACCTTCGCTGACGTGAACCACCGCGATCTGGCCCGCGATTTTCGGCGCGATGTCCACACGCGTGGCTTCCACCTCACCCTGAACGAGAACGGGGGAGGGCGTCAGCGACACCCAGATGGATATGGCTGCAACACCGGCAAGGGCGGCGACGACGACAATAGGAGCGATTTTCGATTTCATGACGGCGGTATCCCTGATCTGCCATGATGTATATCAATTGATATGTGTATTTCAAGTGATATATAAAGCCGACGATCTGTGAGCAGGAACAGCGCAATGAGACATGCCGACCGAAGACGCATGACGCGAGAGGCGCTGATCGCGTCGGCGAATGCGGAAATTTTTGAGAACGGTATTTCCGGAGCCTCCATCCGTCGCATCACGGAACGGGCGGGCTACACGCAGGGCGCGTTCTATTCCAATTTCGCCACGCGTGCCGTCCTTCTCGAAGCCGTAATGGAAAGGCAGATGCGCCAGCGCCTTGACCGGATGGAGTCCATTCTGCTCGGAGAGGGACCGTTGGAGGCCATCATAAAGAGGCTGGGCGTCTGGCTGCAAACCATGCAGAACGATAATGCCGCGACTCTCGTGATGCTCGAATTCCAGGTTCACGCTCTCCGGGATATCGAGTTCGGCAAGATCTACGACCGGTTTCGTGCCCTTCAGCACGATCTTATCGTACGGGCGATCGAGAGATTTCGCGAAGAATACGGACTGGAAACACGAGTGTCCTCGGTGCTGATGTCGCTAGGGTTCTCCGCCCTATGGTCCGGCTTCGCTCTTCAGGGGCGAACTCCAAAGGATGTTCAGGCTGAAGAGTTGATCAGCGCATTTATGCGCGCTTTGATCTGAATGAGCTGGCACTGCTTCAGAACCCGGTATTGGCTGCCCCCTGCGCTATCAGGCGTTCAGGCACCCTAGAACAACGACACAATTATCGACCAAACCGATGAACCAGCAAGGCATTGGCGCGGCGTTGCCAAGATACCGGCGATGTCCTCCTGGTCACGCTAAAGGCGGTCCATCACCTCGGTGAGGATCAGGTCGAAGCGCCCGATCAGGTGCTGGTTCGCCATGCGCGCCGAGGCCGAGGAAGTAGAAAACTACGGCTACGCTATAGCCTCTGATCGCGGCTTTTGCGCAGACGCTCGTGAAGCTTGTTTCTGACGCGCTCCGCCGACGTTACAGCGGCGCAGATCGATGTCCTCCAGCAACGGGGCCGTGTGGCTAGTTGCCGGATGAGGCTGATTGGAATGCTGGATTCACCCTATGTGCGGCGCGTCGCAATCTCGATGAAAATTCAGAACATCGAATTCGAACATGAGCCCCTGTCGGTGTTTTCGACTTTCGATGCGTTTGCTGCCGTCAATCCGGTCGTGAAGGCGCCATCCTTCGTCACGGATGGGGGTCGCTTATGGCGCGGGTCTGCGTGTTTCAGAGGTCGCGCATCTCAAGAT
>NZ_JBAFXA010000011.1:0-92301 GCF_036662815.1 Pelagibacterium mangrovi
CCGCACTCCGCTAATCTACGCCGCGAGGTGTGCCAAATGTTCTGACGACGGACAGAGTATGCCCAAAGGAGCCCGCAAGTATGCGCAGGACGAAGCCAGTAGCCGCGCCGATGGTGGCGCGGGTCTATCTGCGCGTCAGCACCGACGCGCAGGACTTGGAACGCCAAGAGGCGATCACTACGGCCGCGAAGGCCGCCGGCTACTACGTCGCCGGCATCTACCGTGAGAAGGCATCCGGCGCACGCGCCGACCGGCCTGAGCTGCTGCGCATGATCGGCGACCTACAGCCCGGCGAGGTGGTCATTGCCGAGAAGATCGACCGCATCAGCCGCCTACCTTTGCCCGAGGCCGAGCGCCTGGTGGCCTCGATACAGGCCAAAGGCGCACGCCTGGCCGTCCCTGGCGTGGTCGATCTATCCGACCTGGCGGCCGAGGCCCAGGGCGTCGCCAAGATCGTGCTGGAAGCCGTGCAGATCATGCTTTTTCGCCTGGCCTTGCAGATGGCCCGCGACGACTACGAGGACAGGCGCGAACGCCAGCGCCAAGGCATTGAGTTGGCCCGCCAGGCCGGGCGGTACAAGGGCCGCCGTGCTGATCCGAAGCGCCGCGCCCAAGTTGTCGCGCTGCGCAAGTCCGGCTACAGCATCAACAAGACCGCCGAGCTGGCCGGGTACAGTGCGGCCCAGGTGAAACGGATATGGGCCGAGGTCAGCCAGGCCGAAGCGAAGCAGCACGGCGCGTTCGTGGAGGACGCATTGACGGAAGCCGATGCCCTGGCCGCTGTCGGCCAGGATGAGCGCCAGGAGGAAAGGGCATGAAGAAGCCGAACCAAGACGACGAGCCGTTTTTCATCACCGAGGAGATTGCGGCCGAAATGATCGCCGGCGGCTATGAGTTCGAGCTGCCGCCCATTCCTTGCACCATCCGCCTACGCGACGTGCTGGAGCGCATGACCGATGCTGAGCTAGCATTGCAGCCGGGCGAGATCGCCGACCAGGAGCGTGAACGCTGCCGGCGCAAGCCGTGTTCAACCTCATGATCTGGTCATGGTATTTTTCATGGCACTGAGCCTGATAGTTCTTGCAAATTGTTGTCACTAAAGGGTTTTGTGTGCTTGTTTACAATCGAGTGGGAGTGACGGGCACTGGCTGGCAATGTCTAGCAACGGCAGGCATTTCGGCTGAGGGTAAAAGAACTTTCCGCTAAGCGATAGACTGTATGTAAACACAGTATTGCAAGGACGCGGAACATGCCTCATGTGGCGGCCAGGACGGCCAGCCGGGATCGGGATACTGGTCGTTACCAGAGCCACCGACCCGAGCAAACCCTTCTCTATCAGATCGTTGACGAGTATTACCCGGCATTCGCTGCGCTTATGGCAGAGCAGGGAAAGGAATTGCCGGGCTATGTGCAACGGGAATTTGAAGAATTTCTCCAATGCGGGCGGCTGGAGCATGGCTTTCTACGGGTTCGCTGCGAGTCTTGCCACGCCGAGCACCTGGTCGCTTTCAGCTGTAAGCGTCGCGGTTTCTGCCCGAGCTGTGGGGCGCGGCGGATGGCCGAAAGTGCCGCCTTGCTGGTTGATGAAGTACTGCCTGAACAACCCATGCGTCAGTGGGTGTTGAGCTTCCCGTTTCAGCTGCGTTTCCTGTTTGCCAGCCGGCCCGAGATCATGGGGTGGGTGCTGGGCATCGTTTACCGCGTCATTGCCACGCACCTGGTCAAGAAAGCGGGCCATACCCACCAAGTGGCCAAGACGGGCGCGGTCACCCTGATCCAGCGTTTTGGATCGGCGCTCAATCTGAATGTTCACTTCCACATGCTGTTTCTCGACGGTGTGTATGTCGAGCAATCCCACGGCTCAGCGCGTTTCCGCTGGGTCAAGGCGCCGACCAGCCCAGAGCTCACCCAGCTGACGCACACCATCGCCCACCGGGTGGGTCGCTATCTGGAACGGCAAGGCCTGCTGGAACGGGATGTCGAAAACAGCTATCTGGCCTCGGATGCGGTGGATGACGACCCGATGACACCCCTGCTGGGGCACTCGATCACTTACCGTATCGCTGTCGGTTCACAGGCGGGGCGAAAGGTGTTCACTTTGCAAACTCTGCCGACCAGTGGTGATCCGTTCGGTGACGGGATTGGCAAGGTAGCCGGGTCCAGCCTGCACGCCGGCGTGGCGGCCAGGGCCGATGAACGCAAGAAGCTCGAACGGCTGTGCCGGTACATCAGCCGCCCGGCGGTATCCGAGAAGCGGCTGTCGTTAACACGAGGCGGCAACGTGCGCTACCAGCTCAAGACGCCGTACCGGGACGGCACCACGCACGTCATTTTCGAACCATTGGATTTCATTGCAAGGCTGGCCGCCCTGGTACCGAAGCCCAGAGTCAACCTAACCCGCTTCCACGGGGTGTTCGCACCCAACAGTCGGCACCGGGCGTTGGTCACGCCGGCAAAACGGGGCAGGGGCAACAAGGTCAGGGTGGCTGATGAACCGGCAACACCAGCACAACGGCGAGCGTCGATGACATGGGCGCAACGGCTCAAGCGTGTTTTCAATATCGACATCGAGACCTGCAGCGGCTGCGGCGGCGCCATGAAAGTCATCGCCTGCATTGAAGACCCTATAGTGATCAAGCAGATCCTTGATCACCTGAAGCACAAAGCCGAAACCAGCGGGACCAGGGCGTTACCCGAAAGCCGGGCGCCACCGGCTGAGCTGCTCCTGGGTCTGTTTGACTGACGAGCCTGAAGGCCAACGATACCAATCAAAATGCTGCGTTCACAGCGCCGCGGCAGGGATCCGCCGTGCTGGTTGTCGGAAAAGGAGCCGCTAGTGGGAAAGAGGAGGGTAAATTTTCAGCGTTGCTGGCTCCCCGTCAGCCGGATTGGGTTGCATCGCAGGGGTGTCGAAAGAGTCAACTGCGGTCCAAAGCTGTTGGACTTGGGTGAAAAGGGCGTTTATTCTTCCTATACGTTGTCGGCAGCGGGCCAAAAAGGAATACGTCCATGCCCATCGAGGTGAAACCGGCTGTGAGCGCGGGTTCAAGCATATAGCCCGACAGGCGCGTATCCTTGCCGATCACGACACGATGGCGGTGGTCACCGCGACGAAAGACACGGCCAGCCGCCATGCCGACGCGCAAGGCGGTTTCCGCCGTCATCGCGCCTTCGTTGGCTTTGCCACGAATACCGTCTGTGCCGAAATATTTGCGCACCATAAGGTCGATTATCCTGTCGTCGGGTCGCCCTCAAAGGGGACATGCCTGCTGAACCGCGAATATAGAGAAATATCCCGAATGTGCAGTTAACGAATTCTTGCGGTTTCTTTCAGCGCCGCCAATACCGCCAGCCCGTCGCGCAAGGGGCGCGGCTCGTGTGTGCGGATGAAGTCAGCTCCACCTGCGGCGGCGGCAAGCTCTGCAGCGAGTGTCGCGGCCCCGACATCCCCCGGACCACGGCCTGTGAGCGCGCGCAGAAAGGATTTGCGCGAAACAGACAGAAGCACCGGCAAATCGAAGCGCAGCCGCAATTCATCGAACCGCGCCAGCACCGAGAGCGAGGTTTCGGGAGCAGCCCCCAGAAAAAACCCCATGCCGGGATCAAGGACAAGGCGGTTGCGTTTGATACCGGCACCCGTCAGCGCCGCGATGCGCGCGTCAAAGAACGCCGCAATGTGATCCATGATGTCGCCAGCGGGTGCCTCGCGCCGATCTGCCTGCCCGTCTTGCACCGAATGCATAACGACGAGTTTGGCAGATGATTTCGCCAATTGCGGATAGAACGCAGCGTCTGGAAAACCGCGAATATCATTGAGATAGGCCACACCACGCGACAAGGCATAGGCTTGCGTCGCGGGTTGATAACTGTCGAGCGAGACGGGAATGCCATCTGCCTTGAGCGCGTCCAGCACCGGCGCGATACGCGCGATTTCTGTGTCGGACGAAACAGGCGCGGCGTCGGGATTGCTGGATGCCGGACCGAGGTCGATCACATCTGCCCCCTCGGCCATCAGCTTACGCGCCTGCGCAATGGCTGCGTCTGGCGCCAGATACCGGCCTCCATCGGAGAAACTGTCCGAGGTTATGTTGACGATGCCGAAAATGATGAGCGATTTATTCATGGGGGCTTCTATAATAATAATAATCGAGCATGAGTCTCATACGGATGCTCGGGTCGAAAGGGAATCCCCAGGCGAGTAACCTGTTTGCGGTGATCCATTAGCTGCAGGAGCAGAAGAGCATACATCTGGAAGCAAAGCCAGGAAAGCGGCCTATGGAGCTGTGCGGCAGCGCTCAGTAGGCAATTTTTCAAAATATTGTTAAGCCTTTTCTGAGCATGGTATTTTTCATGGTATTACCAATTAGCAGGAAAATAAGCCATTGAATATAAAAGATAAAAATGTCTTGTTTACAATAGAGTGGGAATGATCCCGCGATAGTTCGCGACGAGAAGCAACTGGCGCCGCGTTCGGGCGCCAGTTTGAGATTAGGCCGCTGAAAAGGCCATCTTTGCGACCGGCGTTTCGGCTTTCAGCCGCTTTCCGCTCTGGGCATCGAACAGATGAAACGCCGTGCTCGGAATATCGAGACTGGCGGTATCACCTTCGACAAGCTCCAATGCCGGCGGCACGACGACGGCGAACTCGTTGGAGCCGGCCGTGCAATAGGCCACACGGCTACCGCCCAGTTCCTCGATCAGCTCGACCTGCGTTTTCAGCCCCTTGCCACCCTTCGAGATCAGGATTTCTTCGGGCCTGAAACCGATCGTGACGCGGGTGTCGGTGCTTTGGATGGAGTGGGGCAGGCGGAAATGCTCGTATGGGGCAAAATCGAGGGCGAGCGTGCTGGCATCCAGCAGCTCGCCGTCAGTAAGGTTCATGGCCGGCGCGCCCATGAACCCGGCGACGAAGGTCGACGCGGGCGTCTTGTAAACGCTGCTGGGTGAACCGATCTGCTCGATATGCCCTTTGTTCATCACCACCAGCTTGTCGGCCAGCGTCATCGCCTCGACCTGATCGTGGGTCACGAAGATTGACGTCGCCCCGAGCCGTTTATGAAGTTTCTTGATTTCGATGCGCATCTGCACGCGGAGCTTGGCGTCGAGATTGGACAGCGGCTCATCGAACAGGAACACCGCCGGCTCGCGGACGATGGCGCGCCCCATGGCCACGCGCTGACGCTGGCCGCCCGAAAGCTGGCCCGGACGGCGGTCGAGATAGTCGGAAAGATCGAGAATGGCCGCGGCCTCGCGGATTCGGCGTTCGCGCTCGGCTTTCTCCAGCCGCGCGATCTTGAGCGGGTAGCCGATGTTCTCGGCCACGGTCATATGAGGGTAGAGCGCGTAGTTCTGGAACACCATGGCGCAGCCGCGATCGGCGGGATCGATATCGTTGACGACTTCACCCGCTATGGAAATTTCGCCGGCCGTGATGGTTTCTAGGCCCGCGATCATGCGCAGAAGCGTCGATTTTCCGCAGCCCGAGGGGCCGACGATCACCACGAACTGCCCCGCTTCGATCTCGACGTCGACGCCATGGAGGACCTGCTTGCCCTCGTACGATTTCTTGACGTCCGAAATGGAAAGTTCAGCCATCATTCTTCTCCCGACAGGCGATTTCTGAGTTTCGCGACAGTTGCCCGGTCCAGACCGATCCCGTCCAGATAGTCCTCGACCGATCCGTGGGCCGTCTCGATATGGGCGATCGTGCGTTCCATGGTGAGCGGTTCGGCAGCCAGCATGGGCCGGAAACTTTCGGTGTCGATGCCGCGCTCGCGTGCTCCGGCCATGAGCTCTTCGACCATGGGTTCGATCATCTTGGCGGTGAGCGCATAATCTTCGAGGATCAGTGTGGTCTCGACACCTGCCAGCGCGAGCAGGAGAGCGGCGATGATCCCGGTGCGGTCCTTGCCGGCCGTGCAGTGGAAAAGCACGGCGCCTTCGTCCGCCTCCGCAATGAGCGTCAGCACCTGGGCGATCACCGCCCCGCGTTCATCGAGAGCCTTGATGTAGAGATCGAGCAGAACATCGCCTGAAGACGGACCGGTCGGCGCAAGGTCGGCGAACAGCGAAACGTTGTGGTAACGCACGCTTTCGTGGCGAGCCAGCGGATTGGGCTGCTCGGCGCATTCGTTGTCGTGCCGCAGGTCGACCACGGTGACGACGCCGGTCTCGACCAGAAGCGCCATGCCCTCCGCATCGATCCTGTGAAGTCCGTCAGCCCGCAGCAGGCGCCGCCAGGCGGTTTCGCCGGTCGGCGTGCGATACCCGCCCAGGTCGCGGATATTGTAGGCGCCCGCCACGGCGATGTGGCGATTGAGGTGAGTGTTCATCAGCGAATTCCGGATTTCATGAAGGATTGAATGACCTGGCGTTGCAGGACGATGTAGATGACGAGGATCGGCAGGCTGGCCATGGTCGATGCAGCCATCAGCGGACCCCATTGGGTGCCCTCCGATGTCATGAACATCTGGATGCCGATCTGGATCACGCTGTTCTCGGCCGAGCGGGTCAGAAGCAATGGCCAGAAATATTCGTTCCAGGTGGAAATGAAGATCAGAATGGCCAGCGAAGCCAGGATGCCGCGCAAATTGGGCGTGAGCACATCCCACAGTATCCGCCAGCTCCGCGCGCCATCCATGCGCGCCGCCTCGATCACCTCACGGGGGAAAGAGCGCATCGTCTGGTAGAGCAGCATGATGGCAAGGGCGGAAGCGAAATTGGGCAGGATCAGCGCGACGATGGAATCGAGCAACCCCAGCCGGGCGACGATCAGGTAATTGGGGATCATCACCACCTGAAATGGCACGAGCCAGGTGAGGGCAACCAGCGCATAGATCACCTTGTCGAACGGAAACCGCCAGCGGGAAAAGGCATAGGCCGCCAGAAGGCCGGTTGCGAGCTGAATTATGGTGACCACCACCGACACCAGCAGCGTGTTCCCCAGCATCTGCGCGATGGGAATCGCGTTGAGCGCGTAGATATAATTCTCGAGCGAACCCGAAGTCGGCAGCAGCGAGGTTTCAAATATCGCATTGGCCGGGCGGAAGGACGTGACGATCATCCAATAGACCGGGAACAGGCAGAAGATCGAAAGAACCGCCATCAGCATATGCCCGACGGCATTGCTGGCTCGATTGTTTCCCAGCCGGCGGACACGACGGCGCGGACGTGCGGCGAGACCTGCGACGGGGGCGGAAAGGGCATCAGTTGTCATAGAAGGAATACCTCTCGATGAGGCGGAACAGCACGAAGGCCAATGCGCCGAAGGCGAGGAACAGGATGACCGCGGCAGCCGAGCTCCAGCCCACCGACATGGACGAAAAGCCGAATTCCCAGAGCACGTAGAAGATATTGGTGGTCGACCCGAGCGGGCCGCCGCCTGTGAGCACGTTGATGTAGGAAAAGCTCCACTGCGCGCCGAGCAGGATGGTCATCATCACCAGAAAGAGCACGGTGTTCATCAGCAGCGGCAGGCGGATATCGCGGATGATTTCCCACTTGCTCGCCCCATCCATACGCGCCGCCTCGACCAGCGACGGGTTGATGTTGGCATTGGCGGCCGAGAGGATAAGCGTCGAAAATCCGATAAGCTTCCAGCCGGTCAGGACGATGATAGTCCAGATGACGATGGAGGGATCGGCAAGGAACCGCACGGGTTCGCCGCCCAGTCCGGTGATCGCCTGATTGACCATCCCATGGCCGGGATCGAGCAGCCACCGCCACACGGCGGCCGCCACCACAGGGGCGATTATCATGGGCACGAAGATGATCGCGCGGTAGATGTTGCGCGCCCGTGACGGCAGGTCATGAGTGTAGATGGCGAGGGCCAGCGGGATGATGACGGCGAGCGGAAGCAATCCCACGACATAGAGGCCCGTGTTGCGCACGGCCTGCCAGAATTTCGGCAGCGAGAAAATGTTGGCGAAGTTCGTCCAGCCCACGAATTTAGGCTCGGTGTTGGGCAGCATGTTCCACTGAAACAGGCTGAGCCGGAAGGCATCGATCAGGGGCCAATAAACCCAGATGGCCAATGCGGCGATGGCCGGCGCGAGATAGAGCCAGGGTGCGATCTGGTAGCGGTCGTCAGCGACCAGACGCCGTTTTTTGCGTGGCTTGGCCAACGGAGTGGAAATGGAAAGGTCGGCCATTTGGGCATCCTCTGGTGAGACGGCGTTGCCGTGGGCAATGCCCACGGCATATTCGGTCAGGGCATCAGCGCTTGAGCATTGGCCTGAGCGTCGGTAAGCGTTGCCTGGACATCGACGCCGCCATAGACAGCCATCTCAGCCGCATCCATCATGATCGAGCCGATCTGCGCGTAGTTGGGGCCGGGCATGGACTCCCACGGCTCGAGAATTTCGAGCTGTTCGAGATTGGGTAGGATCAGGGGATTTTCGACCACCCAGTCGGCCAGATAGCGCGGGTCCTCGACGACGGAGGGACGCAGCGGCAGATAGCCGATCTCCGAGGTGATGACCGTGTAGCCATGCTCGGAGGTCAGGAACTTCATCAGCTCCCAGGCCGCGCGCTGCTTGGCCGGATCTTGGGAGAGAATGACCAGGGCGCTGCCCGAATTGTTGGGCCGTGCGGGCTTCTCGCCGAACGTCGGCATGGTGGTGGCGCGCAGGTCGAAATTACCCTCCGCGCCTGCGATCAGCGATGCCTGGAGGGCGCTGGTCTGCAGATACATGCCGATATTGCCCGCCGCCATGCCCTCGACGGCTCCAGTGATATCGAGCGGTTCGAACGCGCCGGCCTCATACATGTCGCGCATCATCTGCACGGCTTCGACCGCTTCGGGTTCCGCGAAGGTGAGTTGGGTGCGGTCCTCGGACAAAACACTGCCGCCATTGGAGCGGATCACGCCCTGGAACAGCCAGTCCCCGGCGCTGGGGCCGAAGATGCCCGCGGCAAAACCGTTGCTCCCGGTTGCTTCGCGGATGGCGATCGCGGCATCGCGCACTTCGTCCCAGGTCTGGGGCGGATTGTCCGGATCGAGCCCGGCCTCGAGGAAAAGGTCCGCGTTATAGAACAGCACCGGCGTCGAGAACGTATAGGCCAGCCCATAGGTCTCGCCGTCGATGCGCCCGAGTTCGAGCCCGTTCGGCACCATGCCCTCGAAATGAGCATCGAGCTCTTCGGGCGGAATGATATCTTCAAGTGCCACCAGACCATAATTGTTCTGGGCGTAGTCGAGGATCGAAAAGACCATCTGCACCAGGTCGACCGGCTGCTGCGCGGCGAGATCGGCCTGGATACGCGAGGTCGACTCGGACGAGCCATACGGCACGCCCACGACGGTAACGTTGGGGTTGGCCTCCATGAACTCGTCGATCAGCCGCTGGGTGGCCACTGCGCCATTGTTGGCTGCGGCGAGATTGTAATTGTAGAAGGTGATGGTCACCGGCTCGTCGATGGTGGCCGGAATCGTCTGGCCGGAAGCGGGCGCCAGACCCGCTGCAAGCAGGGCAGCCGCCGAAGCGGCAGCAAGAAGCGTTCTGCGGTTCATTTTTCCAGTTCCCTTATTCGGCGGCGGTGGCTTCGTAGGTCTTGAGCATCTCGGCCATGGCCCCGAAGGTGAAGCTGTGAAGCTCACGGCGGTCGGACGGCTGAGGCACGAACGAGATCGTGAGACCCGACGGTCGCACCTGACCGACGGCAAGCGAAGCGCCGGCCAGCATGCGCATGCCCTCGTGGAGATAGGTGACATCGGTCGCCGCGTGCGTGCCGATACCGACCACGACGGGAATGCCGTACCAGTTGGAGACCCGGTCGAAATGGATGTGGCCGGACAGGATGCCGAGGACGTTCTTGCCCTTGAGAAGATCGCGAAGCTTCAGCGAGTCGGCGATCGTGAGGCTTTCCCATTCCATATCGGCCCGGTCTTCATCGAGTGCCGGAGCGTGATGGACGGCGATCAGCTTGGGCGATTCGGGGTGCACGTCCAACTCGGCGGCGAGCCAGTCGAATTGCTCGGGCTCGATGGAGCCGCCGACCTTGCCCGGAGCGCTGGAATCGAGCGCGATGACATGGACGCCATCGATCACCTGCGCGTGGAAATAGGGAGCATCGAGATTTTCGGTCCGGCCCAGCATGCCAGTGTAGAACTCGTCGCGCTTGTCGTGATTGCCAAGCGTGAAGATGACCGGAATGTCGAGGCCGGCTTTGGTCAGGATAGCCTTGAGGTTGCGGTAGCTGCCGGCATCGCCCTGATTGGTCAGATCGCCGGTGGCGACGATGAATTTGGGCTGGGGAACCAGTGCTTTGATATCCGCGATAAGCGCCCGAAGATTTGCGCTCGTATCGGAAAACAGATGATCGTCGACGATATCGGGGTTGCCGATGTGCAAATCGGTGAGGTGAACGAATGTGTAATGTTCGGTCATGACGCTTGTCCTGCTGTTGATGCTGCGCCCTCGGCGCCCTGGACCAGTCGATCGCTTGCATCCCGCCGCGTTCGAGACGGCTTGTGCCCGGTCGAGAAGACAGCTACCTTGGCAACATGACGGATGAATGAAGGTTCATTCACTATGCATATGCCTGTGAATAAACGGGATCGAATCCTCGATGCCGCCGCCCAGTTGATTGTGGAAAACGGATTGCAGTGCTCGATGGCCGCGATCGCGGTGCGCGCGGGCGTGGCCACCGGCTCGCTCTACAATTACTTTCCGTCAAAGAAAGCGCTGGTGCTTGGCGTTTACGCACGCGTGGGCGAAGAAATGGCGGCCACCATGATGGTCGAGCACGCCGAAAACGTCGATCATGGTGCGCGCATCCGCCGATACATTTCCGACTACATCGCCTTCATCCTCGAAGGTCCCGAGCGGGCGCGGATATTCGAATATCTCGACAATTCGCCCGAACTCAGTCGTGCCGATATCGCGGCGACATTCTCCGGCTTCCTCGACTATACCCGGCGGTTGTTCGAGGACGGCCAGAAGTCCGGGCAGGTGCGCGAAGGGCAATCCTTTCTTCTGGCGAGTTTCGTGCGCGGCGCCATCCGCCACGCGATCAAGCGCCGTCGCCTAGATCCCCGACCGATTGCGACCGAAGAGGTCGATCAGATCGCGGACATGTGCTGGCAGGCCATCGCGCGTCGGTAGACTCCTCGGCGGTGGACAAAGCCAACGAGAAATGAGAACATAATAGGAACATTTGATGTGGAGGCGTCAGAATGTTCTCATTGGATTTATTCGCGGACCAACCCGCACCATTCGCAAATCGCTGCTATTTTGCCCTGCGCCCGACCGAAGAGATAGCTGGACCCATCGAGGATTTCGCGCGAGCGATGAAATATCGTCTAGGGCTCGAAGGAAGCGTCTATCGGGCCGACCGGCTCCATGTTTCGCTTTGCCCGGTGGGAGGGCGCGGGGTCCGCAAGGGCGATATCGATGCGGCAATGGATGCCGCGGCCTCTATCAGATGCGGCGCGTTTCCAGCCTGGTTCGATACGGTTTCGCTCTTTGGAGGGCCGGGAAACAGATGCATCGTGCTTCACGGCAATCAGGCCTCGGGCGCTTTGCTCGCATTTCACCGGCAGTTGCAATCGGCTTTGATCAAGTCCGCCCTGCCTCCGGGGAAATGGAACTTCCATCCCCACATCACTCTGCTGCGGCCTACTCCGGCGATAAACGAAATCAGGCTCACCCGGCCGATCGAGTGGACGGTGCGCGAATTCGTGTTGGCTCAGAAAGGCAAGGGCAGGGCGCTCGACATCGGGCGGTGGCCGTTGGGCTAGAGCCCGCCGGCGGCGCGGTCCTCCAGACCGAGCAGATAACGCTTTGCATCCAGTCCCCCGGCAAACCCGGTAAGGCTGCCGTCAGCTCCGATCAGGCGATGGCATGGCACGATGATCGAAAGCGGGTTGCGCCCATTGGCAGCGCCGACAGCGCGAGCGGCTGACGGTTTTCCCAAGTCCACAGCCAAGTCGCCATAGCTGCGCCTCACGCCATAGGGAATATCGAGAAGCGCCGCCCAGACGATTTTCTGAAACGGCGTGCCGGGGAAAGACAGCGGCAATTCGAAACGAGTGCGCTGCCCGGCAAAATACTCGCCCAATTGGCGTTCGGTCAAACCCAGTACGGGATGGCCGGAATCAACCGTAAGAGGACCCAACGGAACTCGGCGCGGATCGTCGTTCTCCCAAAGCACAGCCACCAATGCGTCTGGGGCGGCCACCAGCGTCAGTGTGCCCACGGGCGAGGGTATCGTCTTGCCAAAAAGGGTCAGGGCAAAGGCTCCTTGCAATAGGGGCCATTGTGACGCTGCAAGGAAAATCCGCCACCCGAATTTGACTGGAGTTTTGAGTGCGTCCGTTAGCGGCAAAAACAGGCCCCGCCACCAAGGGCAGGGCCTGCCAAAATATCACCGAGCGGTGGTGGAACCGTCATTGTCGCGCGCCTGCGCGACCCGAAGGTTGTTCTGGACATGACTCACGCCGGAGACGTCGTCGACGATATCTTCAGCGCGGCGCTTGTCCTGCCTGTTGGTGACATTGCCGCTCAGGGTCACCTCACCGCCCGAAACCGACACTTCGATATTGGAAGCATCGAGCATCCAGTCATCGGTCAGCCGATCATGGACGTCCTCGCTGATCCTGTCGTCAGAGCGGGTATATCCGCGCGGCCCACGGCCACGATGGTGATTTTCGCGATCCATGCGCCGCCGCCGCTCGGCATCGTCGTCGCCCATCCACGATTGAACCTCGTCGCTGGCCTTGTCCCAAAACCCGCGCTCCTCGTCCCGATAACGGTCGCTGCGGAAGCGGTCGGCATATCCCCTGTTGCCGCGATAGTTGGGGTCGGTTCCCTGCCTGCCGCGCGAACCGAAAAACCCCCCGCCGGTATAGTATCGTCCACCCATGCCCAAAGCGCCGGGAACCCCGATATTGGGCAGATGGTCGGGATAGGCCGCACCGGGATAACGGCCGGGATAGCCGCCTTCCCGATACTCGTCGTCGGCATAGGGATCATAACCCTGGCTTTCGAAATCCGGATCGTTTCGCTCACGCCAATCGCGCCGTTCCGCACGTTGGCGACGCTCGTATTCGCGTTCGGGATTCCAGCGATCCTGTGCCATTTTCTCTCTCCGTTTTGAGTTGCGACTCGACCGGTGAGCCGTTGAGAGAAGAACCGGCGGGACAGGTGCCCGTTCCGTGATTTTGCCTAAGGTTAAATCAACGATAGTTTAGTGCCCGGCCCGCTCCGCCTGCCACTGGACATACCAGTCGTCGGCGAGCGCCGCGCGGCGGCGGCCATACCGGATTTCGGTGATTTCCGCCGACGCGATCCGCTCGGTGCGAAAATGCCGGAACGCCTCGCGCAGTGTGCACCAGGCGGCGATGATCTGCTTGTTTTCGTAAAACGCGATCTGCACGGGCCAGATGTCGCGCTCGGTGCAATTTCCTTTTTCATCCTCATAGGCGATGCGAAGGGCGCGTTCGGCGCGCATGGCCCGGCGCACCAGAGCAAGAAGGGGCAGGGGTTCGCTGTCGCTCTGCACGCGAACCGGCCAGAGCCCGGTGTCCGATATCTTGTCGCGCAGATCCTCGGGCGAGGCGGTGGCGATCTTGGCGAGCGCATTGCGCGCCGCGCTCGAAAGCTCGACATCGGGCTGCACCTCGACCCAGCGCGCGCCGAGAACCAGCGCTTCGAGCTCGTCCGCTGAAAACATAAGCGGCGGCAGAAAGAATCCCGGGCGCAACATATAGCCGATACCGGCCTCTCCGTCGATGGGGGCACCGAGCCCCACAAGGGTCTGAATATCGCGATAAAGCGTCCGCACGGAGACGTTCTGTTCTTCGGCCAATTGCGCCGCGGTTATGGGGCGGCGATGGCGCCGAAGTGCATCCATGATGGCGAATAGGCGCTCGGTCTTGTCCATAGTCTCAAATCACTCGCGAATCCCAGTCTGCGTGCGATTGCATTATAGGGAAGGGACCACTATTGTCCGGCCACTTTTTAAGACAGTCCGGATGCCGTAATGAGCGAAGATTCCTTCCTGCGCGAAGTCGAAGAAGAACTGCGCAGCGACAAGCTGAAAGCCTTCTGGAGGCGTTTTGCGCCCTTCATTATCGGCGTGGCGGTGCTGATCGTGCTGCTGGTGGCGGCAAATGAAATCTGGAAATGGTGGAGTTCGAACGCCGCCGCGACCGCGTCCGACCAATATTATGCCGCCGCTTCGCTGGCCGAAAACGGCGATGTCGATGGCGCCCGCGCCGCTTTCGCCGAACTCGAATCGAGCGGGCCGTCGGGTTACGCGACGCTGGCCCGCTTCCAGGAAGCCGCGCTTCTGACCGGCCAGGGCGATATCGACGGCGCAATCGCGGCCTATGACGAACTGGCGGCCAGCCTCGATCAGCGCCGGCTGCGCGAACTCGCCTATGTCTTTGCCGGATATCTTGCCGTCGATCACCTCGACACCGCCGCCGTCGAACAGCGAGTCGGCGGGCTGACGGGTGAAGATAACCCGATGCGCAACAACGCGCGCGAAGCGCTGGGCCTAGCCTACTACAAGGCCGGCAACATCGAGCAGGCGCGCGCCAATTTCGAGGCCATCGCCGCCGATCCCGCCGCCGGGCAGGATATGCAATTGCGCGCTTTCGTGTACCTCGAGCAGCTTGCCTCGACGGGTGTCGCGGTCAGCGAGGGGCTTGTCGACTCGACAGCCCCCGAAGATGCCGGGGAGATCGTCCTGCCCAGCGAGGTTCCAAGCCTTGAAACGCTCGGCCAGCCTCTCGAAGCCGAGCCCGAGCAGACAGACGCAGGGCAGGCCGAAACGGAATGACCGTAACCGTCGCCATCGTCGGCCGGCCGAATGTGGGAAAATCCACGCTGTTCAACCGGCTGGTGGGCAAAAAGCTTGCTATCGTCGACGATACGCCGGGCGTAACGCGCGACCGGCGTGAAGGGGTAGGCCGTATCGGCGACCTCACCTTCACGCTCGTCGATACCGCCGGCTATGAAGATGCCAATGACGACAGTCTCGAAGCCCGCATGCGGCGCCAGACCGAGATGGCCATCGCCGAGGCCGATGTCATCCTGTTCATGATCGACGCGCGCGCGGGACTCACCCCGACCGACGAGCATTTTGCCCGTTTGCTGCGCAAGGCGGACAAGGAAATCCACGTCATCGGCAACAAGGCCGAAGGCCGGGCAGCCGAGCCGGGGTTGATGGAAGCCTTCTCGCTCGGCTTCGGCGAGCCAGTGCCGCTCTCGGCCGAGCACGGTCTCGGACTGGCCGATCTCTATTCCATCGTCTCCCAGGCCGTGGATCGTGCCGAAGAGGCCAAGACCGTAGCCGCGCAGGACGAATTCGACTTCGAGATGGTCCGCAGGCCCGAAGTCGATGTCGACGTCGATGAGGACGAGGGCGAGGATCAGGCGGGCGATACGGCGCCCATGCGCTGGGACCCCAATCGATATCTCAACATCGCGATCGTTGGTCGTCCCAATGCCGGCAAATCGACGCTCATCAACCGTATGGTGGGCGAAGAGCGCTTGCTGACCGGGCCGGAAGCGGGGATCACCCGCGATTCCATCATGGTGCCCTGGGAGTGGGAAGGGCGCGTCATCAACCTCGTCGATACCGCCGGCATCCGGCGCAAGGCCAGGGTGCAGGCCAAGCTCGAAAAGCTTTCGGTGGCCGATAGCCTGCGCTCGATCCAGTATGCCGAAGTCGTGGTCCTGCTGCTCGATGCGACGATCCCCTTTGAAAAGCAGGATCTGGCGCTGGCCGACCTCGTGGAGCGCGAGGGACGGGCGATGTTGATTGCCGTCAACAAATGGGATTTGATCGAGGACAAGAACGCCAAGATCCTCGAATTGCGCGAACAGTGCGAGCGATTGCTGCCGCAGCTACGCGGTATCCCGCTGGTCACCCTTTCGGGCCTGCAGGGACGCAATATCGACAAGCTGATGAAGGCGATCTTCGATATCGAGCGCGTCTGGAACGTCAAGATCCGCACCGCCAAGCTCAACCGCTGGCTGTCGGCCATGACCGAACACCATCCACCCCCGGCGGTTTCCGGGCGGCGGCTGAAGCTGCGCTACATGACCCAGGCCAAGACGCGTCCGCCAAGCTTCATCATCTTCGCCTCGCGCCCCGACGCGTTGCCCAAAGCCTATCAGCGCTATGTCGTCAACGGACTGCGGCAGGACTTCAACCTGCCGGGCACGCCGATCCGGTTGTGGGTGCGCGGGGGCAAAAATCCCTATGTGGATGAGGATAAGAAATAAGCCGTTCGGGCTCTCTCAGCCAACGCTTCAGCTTTTGCCGACACGCTGCCACGAACTACCCTTCTCCCCTTGAGGGAGAAGGTGTGCTTTCGCTTGCAAAGCGAAAGGTCGGATGAGGGGTGCGCTGAGCTTGCGGCTACGCACAAGCTGGTAGTTGACAGCTAAAGCGGCTCTTCCCCGCTGAGCACGTCCACCCGCATCCCGGTCTTGCCATAGGTGGGCGAAACCAGATCGACGATTTTCGGCGCAACTTCGTCGGGAGACGGCAGGGTCATGGGGTCTTCGCCGGGCATGGCTTTCGCCCGCATCGCAGTGCGGACCTGGCCGGGATAGAAGACGTTGGCCTTGACCTCGGTTATGGCCATCTCGCCGGCATAGGATTTGACCATCGCGTCGAGCGCTGCCTTGGAGGCGGCATAGAGCCCCCAATAAGGCTTGGCCGAAAGCGCTGCGCCCGAGGAAATGAACACCGCGCGTCCCGCATCGGACTGGCGCAGCAGGAGATCGAGCGAGCGGATCAGCCGGTAGTTGGCGCCGACGTTGACGGCGAAGACGTTGGCGAAATCCTTGGGCTGGATGTGGGGCAGGGGGCTGAGCACGCCCAATGCGCCCGCATTGCCGATCAAGCCGTCAAGCTGCCCCCAGCGCTCGAAAATCGCGGCGCCCAGCCGGTCGATGGCTTCTCCATCCGTAAGGTCCATGGGCACGAGGGTCGTCGCCGAACCCAGCGACTGGATCTCGTCGTCCAGATCCTCCAGCCCGCCCACCGTCCGCGCCACGGCAACGATATGCGCTCCACGGGCGGCCGCGTTCTTGGCGGCGGCATAGCCAAGCCCGCGCGAGGCACCGGTCACCAGCACGACGCGGCCGGTAAGGTCCTTGTTGTCCATCATTTAAACGGCTTCCCTCAGCATCGAGACCTGCTTTGGGTCGTTCTTGTCGCGACCCTCCAGATCGGTGAGCGGCGTGGGGTAGTCCCCCGTGAAGTAATGGTCGGTAAATTGAGGCGCATGGGCGTTGCGCTTTTCCCCGCCAACGGCAAGATAAAGCCCGTCGATGGACAGGAACTCAAGCGAATCCGCGCCGATATAGCGGCACATATCTTCCAGCGAGGCATATTGATTGGCCAGAAGCTTCTCGGGATCCGGAGTGTCTATGCCGTAATAATCCGAGTGATAGATCATCGGGCTCGCGACGCGAATATGGACTTCTTTGGCGCCGGCATCGCGGATCATCTGCACGATCTTGAGCGAGGTCGTGCCGCGCACGATGGAATCGTCGACCAGCACCACCCGCTTACCTTCGATCACCGCCCGGTTGGCCGAATGCTTGAGCTTGACGCCCAGCGCCCGGATTGACTGGGTCGGTTCGATGAAGGTGCGGCCCACATAATGGTTGCGGATGATGCCATATTCGAACGGAATGCCCGATTGCTGGGCGTAACCCAGTGCGGCAGGGGTGCCGCCATCGGGGACGGGCACGATGACATCGGCCTCGACCGGGGCTTCCTTGGCGAGATTGACGCCCATCGCCTTGCGCGCCGCATAGACCGAGCGGCCCGAAACCACGGAGTCGGGGCGGGCGAAATAGACATACTCGAAAAGGCAGACCCGTTCGTGACGCGGCTTGAAGGGCTTGAAGCTGTCGATGGTGATCGAGCCGTCCTTCTGGATTTCACAAACGATCACTTCGCCGTTCTCGACGTCGCGCACGAATTTCGCGCCGATGATATCGAGAGCGCAGGTCTCGGACGCAAAGATCGGCTTGCCGTCGAGTTCGCCGAGCACCAGGGGCCGGATGCCGTTGGGGTCGCGCGCGCCTATCAGTTTGGTGCGCGTCATCGCGACCATGGCGTAAGCGCCTTCGATGGCGCCCAGCGCGTCGATGAAACGGTCGGCCGAGCCGGAGCGCTGCGAACGGGCGATCAGATGCAGCACGACTTCTGTGTCGGAGGTCGACTGACAGATGGCGCCCTGGGCGATCAGCCGCTTGCGCAGCGACAGCCCATTGGTGAGATTGCCATTGTGTGCAATCGCGATGCCGCCGACCTCGAGTTCGGCAAACAGCGGCTGCACGTTACGCAGCACGGTTTCGCCGGTCGTCGAATAGCGCACATGGCCCATGGCGATGTTGCCGGGGAGGCGCCCGAGCGTGGCGGCGTCGGTGAAGTGATCGCCGACAAGGCCCAGATGGCGCTCGGAGTTGAAGCGCGTGCCGTCGAAGGTGACGATGCCGGCGGCTTCCTGCCCGCGATGCTGGAGCGCATGCAGGCCCAGCGCGGTCAGCGCGGCTGAATCGTCATGGCCCAAAATGCCGAACACGCCGCACTCTTCGCGCAGCGTGTCCCCATCCATTTCGAGCGCCAAACCGGAAAGATGATCGCCTGTCGTCGCGTGAAGCGTGCTCAAATTATCCACCATGATTGCGGGGACATAAAAGGAGCGGCTCGAAACTGCGGATCGGTCCGGTTCGGAAAAACCGCTCGCTCACCGGGGGCTTACGCTCCCGGCCTGATCAAGTCAACACGGCGGCTGGCCGCGTGCGGCGATATCACACTCCGTTGATCGCCGAAGGAGGTGCGGGCGTCGCCTCGGGCGCCGGCTGCGGCTCGGTAGTTCCCTGTTCGTCGATGACCGGATCTTCGATGGGACCACCACCCTGGAGCAGGTCGTTGACCTGTTCCTCGAGATTTTCCGGCAGCAGGGAGATAAGGCCGTCGCCCAGCGAGCGCAAGGTCGGCAGCGACTGGGCCTCGCCATACCACGGCAGATTGGGCGGGTTGGTCCCGATCAGCCAATCGGCGAAGATCACAACGACCACCGCGATCAGAACGCCGCGCAGGGCGCCGAAGACGAAACCCAGCGTGCGATCGAGCGGGCCGAGCTTGCTGTCGGTGATCCAGTCCCCGATTTTCATCGTCAGCAGGTGCAGCAGGATCAGCGCGACGATGAAGCTGACGACCACCGTGGCGATATTGGCCCAGAGCGGATCGGCGACGAATTCCTGCGCGATCTGCGGCTGGTAGAAGAACATATAGGCGGCAAAGGCGGCCGCACCGGCCCATGTGACGAGGGAAAGCACTTCCCGGGTCAACCCGCGCGCCGTCGCCAGCAGTGCGGAAATCAGAACGAGAATTCCGACGGCGATGTCGAAAGCGGTCAGCATGAGGACGGTTCTCCAGCAAGCCCTGTTAGAGTGCGGTCGGGAAAAGCTGCGTACTTTTCCGGTTCGACCGCACGACCAAACAACTACTTAGAGCCCCAGGTCAATTCAATCGGGCTCTAGGCTCGTTTAGCGGCTAAATGTGGCAAAGCCAAGCGATTGCTTGGGATTACGCCGTTTCGCCCACAGGTTGCGCAGTGCCGCCCGCAGCGATCCGTCCCACCAGTTCGGCGAGTCCCGCGAACTCATTGAGTGCCACGCCATCGGTCCGGTCTGCTGCATTGAGCTTGGCCGTGTGGATCGAACCGAACCCCAGCTTGGCCGCCTCGCGCACGCGCAGATTGGCATGCACGACCGGCCTCACGCTGCCCGAAAGGCTGACCTCGCCGAAATAAACGGCGTCGGCGGGCAGGGGGGAGTTGGTGAGCGAGGAGATGAGCGCGGCGGCCACGGCCAGATCGGCGGCGGGCTCATTGACCTTGAGGCCGCCGGCGACGTTGAGATAGATGTCGTTGGCCCCGATCCGAACCCCGCACCGGGTTTCGAGCACCGCAAGCACCATCGACAAACGCGAGGAGTCCCAGCCCACGACGGCTCTGCGCGGTGTTCCCAGCGGAGAGGGCGCGACGAGAGCCTGGATTTCCACCAGCACCGGCCTCGTACCCTCGACGCCCGCGAACACTGCCGACCCCGCCGCACCGGAATCGCGCTGGTCGAGGAAGAGGGCTGAGGGGTTGGGCACTTCGCGCAGCCCCGAGCCGACCATCTCGAACACTCCGATTTCGTCGGTGGCCCCATAGCGATTCTTGACGCCACGCAGGATGCGATAGGTCAGCGAGGTATCGCCCTCGAAATAGAGCACGGCGTCGACCATGTGCTCGACAACACGGGGCCCGGCGATCTGCCCGTCCTTGGTGACGTGCCCGACCAGCACGACGGCGGCGCCGGACTTCTTGGCAAAACGCGTTAGGGCCTGCGCGCTGGTGCGCACCTGCGTCACCGTGCCGGGCGCGCTGTCGATGCGTTCGGTCCAGCAGGTCTGGATGGAATCGATGATCACCAGATCGGGCGCCTTGCCCTTTTCGATGGTGGCGAGAATGGTTTCCACATGGGTTTCGCTCGCCAGCTCCACCGGCGCATCCGCGACGCCGAGCCGGGTGGCGCGCAGCCGAACCTGGGCGATGGCCTCTTCGCCCGAGATATAGACCACCCGCTTGCCTTGCCGCGCCAGCGCGGCCGCCGCCTGCAGCAGCAGGGTGGATTTACCGATCCCCGGATCGCCACCCACCAGAATCGCCGAACCCATGACGAAACCGCCGCCCAGAACGCGGTCGAGTTCGCTGTTCTTCGTCACGATGCGGATGGCGTCTTCGCTTTCGCCGGACAAAGGCACGAGCTCAACAGGACGGCCCGACGAAACGGCTGCCTTGGGGCCGGCGCCCACCCCGGAGGATGAGACCTCCTCGACGATCGAATTCCATTCCCCGCAGGCTTCGCAGCGGCCCGCCCAGCGCGGAGTAACATTGCCGCACGATTGGCAGATGAAGGTGGATTTGAGTTTGGCCAAGCCCCGTTATTCCCTGCTTTTGCGCTCGCGCTCGGTGGCGCGCTGCGCCAGCCCCTTGAGCGTGTTCCAGTTGCGCGCGGTGGCCGCGCCCGAGCGCTTTTCGATGAGGCCGGACAGCCGCAACGACTGACCTTCCGCATCGCCATAATCGACGATCACATGATTGCCCTCGATGTGGATCGGCTCCTCGCCCGAATAACCCTTCATCCATCCAAAATCCGGCCGAGCCGCCGCCATGAAATGGATGCCGATCTGGCTTGGCCGTTGCACTGCCGCATCGGGAAAGGGGTTGGCCTTGACCAGCCGTCGCAACGCAGCAGGCTTGCGCACGAAGGCCTTGTTGCCCACCCCAAGTCCGCAGCGTTGAACCACGCCATCCATGCGTTTTGCGACCTCCGATACCGTGCCCGTCGCCTCGACGATCATATTGCCCGTTGCAAGATAGGTCTCGGGCCCTTCAAAGCCCTCGGCCTCCGCCGCCGCGCGCCAATCGGCCATGCCCATGATTTTATGGGTGGCCGGCCCGATCGCGCGCAACAGGAAGACAAATACCGCCAAGGCTTCTTTCCCACCGATTCATTAAGGAACGAATAGAGAACAAAAACTGTTCTCCGTCAATGGCCATCCCAATGTTCGATAATGGCATCGACCGTCTCTTGAGCGCTCATATGTGATGTATCGAGCTTGAGACCGAGATCGTCCGGCGTTGCATCGATGGCAGTCGCCAGCACCTCGGGCGAAAAGCCGGGGCCATATCCCTGCTTGTGTCGCGCGGCGTCGCGCTCGGCGAGGATCGCGGGCGAGGGGGCCAGCATCACGACACGCGGCGCCAACTCCCGCAGGGAAGCGGCCACACGCTCGAGGTCGTCACCGACAAGGATGTCCTGATAAACGACGGTAAATCCGGCTTGCGCGTAGAGGCGTACGGCGGCAACCGCGATATCCTGACGAAGACTGAGCTGCGCTCTGGCATCCGCGTCAAGGTCGGGACCCATTTGCGCAGCCCCGTGAACGATCATCTTGCGAAAGATATCGCCCCGCAAATGGACCGACCGCTCGAACCGTTCGGACAGCGCTTGCGCTACCGTCGATTTTCCCGATGCCATCGCGCCGGTGACGATATAGACCGCACTCATGTTTCCACCCCATCGGGCACGTTGGCGTATGTTCGCGCAAAGCGGCCGTTGAGGGTCGTGAGGACTTCATATCCTATGGTGCGCGACGCATCGGCCACATCGTCGATGCTGATATTGGGCCCGAGGATTTCAACAAGGTCGCCCGGCTGCACCAGTCCTTGAACATCGGTGATGTCGATGGCGGTCATGTCCATCGAAACGCGGCCGAGGATCGGCACGATGGTCCCGTTTACGGCAACCCGCCCGCCGACTTGTCCGCCGATCCCGGAAAGGGAACGGAAATACCCATCTGCATAGCCCAGCGCCATCACGGCGATGCGGGTATCGCGGCGCAGGCGATAGGCCGCGCCATAGCCCACGGTTTCCCCGATGCGGGCGTCCTTGATCTGGAGGATTGGCACGTTCATTGAAATCACCGGCGCCATCGGGTTGGGACGGCCGTTTATGGCGCGTCCGCCATACATGGCGATACCGGGGCGAACCAGGTGATAATGATAGTCCTTGGAGGTCATAACGGCCGCCGAATTGGCGATCGAAGCCGGAATGTCGGGAAACATGTTGATCAGGCCCTGAAACAGGCCGTTCTGCTTGCGGGTCATCTCATGGCTGGGCTGGTCGGCGCAGGCGAAGTGACTCATGATCATCTGCGGCTCGAAGCCCGATTGATCGAGCTCGCGCTTGACCAACTCGGCCTCCTTCATGCGAAAGCCGACCCGATTAAAACCCGTATCGAAATGGAGGGCCGCCGGCGCGGCCTTGCTGCGGTTCAGGCAGAAATCGAGCCATTCGGTCAACTGGCTCATCGAAGCGAGCACCGGCATCAGGCCGTGGGCGGCGTAGTCCGCCGCCGCGCGGGGCACGAGGCCGTCGAGCACGAAGATGAAGGCATCGGGCACGGCTTTGCGCAGGATGACGCCCTCGTCGGGCGTCGCGACAAAAAAGAAGCGGGCCCCTGCCTTATAGAGTGCGCGGCCGACCGCCGGCGCACCGGTGCCATAGGCATCGGCCTTGAGAACCGCGCCGGTCAACGATTTGCCTGAAACTGTATCGAGCGCCTTCCAATTGCGGACGATCGCTTCGAGGTCGATGGTGATCCCGCCACCGAGGATGGTCGTTGAGCTGGTCATGTCCGTCCGCCGATTCCCCTTCGCACCCTTGCGCTAGAGTGCGGTCGGGAAAAGCTGCGTACTTTTCCGGTTCGACCGCGCGACAAAACAAGGACTTAGAGCGACCGTCCCGATTGAATCGGAACGGATCAAGCTCTAGCGCAAATCCGTGCGCCGCCGCAAGCGCAGGACTTTTCTACTCCGAACGTGTCGGCAGATAATCCTCGCGGGCGAGATCGGAGAACCGGGTTAGGTTGGCCTGGAACTGGAGCTGCACTGTGCCCGTGGGGCCGTGACGCTGCTTGGCGATGATCACTTCGGCCCGCCCATGCACCTTTTCCATCTCGGCCTGCCATTCGAGGTGTTCCTGCGTGCCTTCCTTGGGCTCCTTGTTGCCCAGGTAATATTCCTCGCGATAGACGAACAGCACCACGTCGGCATCCTGCTCGATGGAGCCCGATTCGCGAAGGTCGGCGAGTTGGGGGTGCTTGTCTTCGCGGTTTTCCACCTGACGCGAGAGCTGGGACAAGGCGATGATGGGAACTTCGAGTTCCTTGGCCAGCGCCTTGAGCCCGGTGGTGATTTCCGTGAGCTCCTGCACACGGTTTTCGCCGGCTTTTTTCGAGCCGGAAAGAAGCTGGAGATAGTCCACGATCAGCAGATCGAGTCCCTTCTGTCGCTTCAATCGCCGCGCGCGAGCCGAAAGCTGGGCGATGGAAATGCCACCCGTATCGTCGATATAGAGCGGCACCTGCGCCATCAGATTCGATGTGTCCACCAGCTTGGTGTACTGGCTTTCGTGGATGTTGCCGCGCCGGATGTCGGACGATGAGATTTCCGATTGCTCGGCGAGAACGCGGGTGGCGAGCTGTTCGGCGCTCATTTCCAGCGAGAAGAAGCCGACCACCCCGCCATTGACGGTCTTCATATGCCCGTCCGGCGTCGGTTCGGCCTTGTATGCCTTGGCGACCGAAAACGCGACGTTTGTCGCCAGCGAGGTCTTGCCCATGGCAGGGCGGGCGGCGAGGATGATCAGGTCCGAGCGCTGCAAGCCGCCCATCAACCGGTCGAGATCGGACAATCCGGTGGCGGTGCCCGACAGCGATCCGTCGCGGCTATAGGCTTCGCCCGCCATGTTGATGGCTTCGGCCAGCGCCTGGTTGAACCCCTGGAAGCCGCCGTCGTAACGGCCCTTCTCGGCAAGATCGAACAGCGATTTCTCAGCTTCCTCGATCTGGATTTGTGATGATGTGTCCACGTCCGAATTGTAGGCGCGTTCGTTCATCTCCTCGGAGATGAGGATGATGTTGCGCCTTATCGCCAGGTCGTAGACCGCCTGGCCGTAATCGCCGGCGTTGAGCACCGTGGTTGCTTCGGCGGCGAGCCGGGCCAGGTACTGGGCCATCGTGACGCCTTCGAGCAGGTCGTCGGGCAGATATGTCTTTGCGGTGACCGGGGTCGCCGTCTTGCCGGCGCGGATGATCTTGCCGCAGACTTCGTAGATCTCGCGGTGGATCGGCTCGTAGAAATGGATGGGCTCGAGAAAATCCGAGACGCGATAGAACGCTTCGTTGTTGACCAGAATCGCGCCCAGCAGAGCCTGTTCGGCCTCGATATTGTGCGGGGCCGTTTTGTATTGGGATTCGGTTTCTGACGTGACGGGCGTCAGCCGTCTCACAGCTTCCATGACGATCTCGTGATGTTTCCTAACATGGTCTTAATAGACTCGGTCCGCAACGCAAGGCGTGAGCATGAAATTCGCTGATTCGAAGGGATTTATGTGCGATCAGCCGGGCAATTTGGTGGCTGTGAAAAGCCATGGACAACTCTGGGGAAAACCGGGCGAAGAAAAGGGCCGGATGCGGACATCCGGCCCTCTCGAAAATACCAGTGAGGAGAAAGCCGATTAGGCGTTCTGCTCTTCGGTTTCGCCTTCGGCAGCTTCGGCGGCTTCGCCTTGCTCGGCCTCGGCGTATTCCTCATCGTCCATGTCGGCGAGGGAGACGAACTCTTCTTCCTCGTCGTTGTAGTCCTTGCGCGCAAGGTCTTCGCCATTAGCCTGGCGCTCGGCTTCGTCCGCCGAACGGGCCACATTGACGGTGATGGTCACCGCAACTTCGGCGTGCAGGTTGAGGGGGATGGCGTGCAGGCCGACGGTCTTGATCGGCGCCCCCAGATCGACCTGGCTGCGCTCGACCTTCTCGCCATCGGCAACCAGCGCATCGGCGATATCGCGGGCCGAGACCGAACCGTAAAGCTGACCGGTTTCACCAGCCTGACGGACCATGACGATGGTCTTGCCGTCGAGATCGGAAGCGATCTTTTCAGCGTCCGAGCGGCGCTCGGCGTTGCGGGCTTCGATCACCTGACGCTCGGATTCGAACTTGGCGCGGTTGGCGTCCGACGCACGGAGCGCCTTGCCCTGCGGCAGCAGGAAGTTACGGCCGAACCCGTCCTTGACGTTGACTTCGTCGCCGATGGTGCCCAGACGGCCCACGCGCTCGAGAAGAATGACTTTCATTGATTTTCTCCAATGCTGTCCCACTCAGGGGAGTGGTTAGAGCGCCCGACCATTCGGGCGCCCAGCCAAAGCCCGAAAGGGCTCTTATTTCACCGCGTAGGGCAGCAGGCCCAGGAAGCGGGAGCGCTTGATGGCGCGAGCGAGTTCGCGCTGCTTCTTGGCCGAAACGGCCGTGATGCGCGAGGGAACGATCTTGCCGCGTTCGGAAACGTAACGCTGCAGCAGGCGGACATCCTTGTAGTCGATGACCGGTGCGTTGGCGCCCGAGAACGGGCAGGTCTTGCGGCGACGCTGGAAGGGGCGACGAGCCTGCGAAGTGGTAAGGTCACGAATTGCCATTATCCATCACTCCTTAAAAACGGCGCGGGCCACGGGGACGGTCGCCACCGGGGCGGTCGTCGCGGTCGCGCTTCTGCATCATCACCGACGGGCCTTCTTCATGCTTGTCCACGCGAATGGTCATGAAGCGCAGCACGTCTTCGTTGATGCGCATCTGGCGCTCCATCTCGGCCACGGCGTTGGCCGGAGCGTCGATGTTGAGGAGCGTGTAGTGCGCCTTGCGGTTCTTGTTGATGCGATAGGAGAGCGACTTGACGCCCCAATATTCGCTGTTGGCAACCTTGCCGCCGTTTTCGGCAAGCAGGTCGGTATAGGTCTTGGTCAGGTCTTCGACCTGCTGCGCGGAGACGTCCTGCCGCGACAGAAAGATATGTTCGTAAAGGGGCATAGAGTGCCTTTCTTGAGAACTTGCTTCAATAAACATCGCCGGCGCGGAGCCTCTTTGCAGCCGATGGAAAGGCGACAAAGGTTCTACTAAAGAGCGGGAACACGGGAGGCCGGACCGGTTTGAACCATCGATCCATTGTCCCTTGCGTTTGTGACACAACGAACAACCCTCCGTTCAGCCCCCGGCCAAACGAATGCTGCGCGTCTCTATAGCGGATGGGGAAGGATTGCAAGGTTTATCCTTGTAGGAGAGTCCAAGGCGCGCTACCTTGCATCGCAAATGCAACGCAAGGATTGCCGCCATGAAAACCGCGACCCTTCCCTCGCTCCGTGTCGAGCCCGAACTGCGCCAAGCCGCCGAGGAGGTGCTCAGGGAAGGCGAGTCCCTTTCCGCTTTCGTAGAAGACGCAGTGCGGCGTGATATCCGTCGGCGCAAGATCAACCAGGAGTTTCTGGCAAGGGCGCTTGCGGCCGAGGCCGAAGCGGAAGAAACCGGTGTGTACTATTCAGCCGAAGAAGTCTTGCAGGAAATCGATGAGATCATTGCGAACGCCGAAGCGAAATCCGCTTCGTGAGCTATCGGATCAAGCTCACACCGCAGGCTCGCCACGACATTCGGCGACTTTATGACTTTCTGGCCGAAAAGGACGTCAAAAGTGCCACGCGTAGCCGGGCGATACTTCAATCAGCCTTCGAAACCTTGAAGCTTTTTCCCTATAGCTGCCGCAAGGTCGATTATAGCGACCCTACCTTGCGCGAACTGCTCATTCCGTTCGGGAGAGGCGGCTACGCCGCGATTTTCCGTATTCGCGATCGCGAAATTCGTATCCTCGCCATCCGCCACCAACTCGAAGACGACTATCTGTAACGATCGTAGCCCCCGCTTCGCACAGAATAACAGGCCCCGCACGGCGCTTCGCCTTGACTTGGCCCGGTTTTGGGGGCACCTCGCCGGCCAATTACCTGGATGTGTACGAGACGATTCATGACCAAACCGGCATTCACCTTCCCCGGACAAGGCAGCCAGGCCGTCGGCATGGGGCGCGATCTCGCCGAGGCCTATCCCGAAGCCCGCGCGGTCTTTGAGGAGGTCGACGATGCTCTGGGCGTCGCGCTTTCGACAATCATGTTCGAAGGCCCGGACGATACGCTTCGCCTCACGGAAAACGCCCAGCCCGCGCTGATGGCGGCGTCCCTCGCCGTGGTCCGCGTGCTCGAAGCCAGGGGCATTTCCGTCGCCGAAAATGCCAGTTTCGTCGCCGGCCACTCGCTGGGCGAATATTCGGCGCTTTGCGCTGCAGGAACCTTCTCGCTGGCCGATACGGCACGCCTTCTCCAGATTCGCGGCCGTGCCATGCAGCAGGCTGTGCCGGTGGGGCAGGGCGCCATGGCGGCCATTCTCGGCCTCGATATGGATACCGTGCGTGAAATCGCCGCCGCCGCTGCCCAGGGCGCGGTCTGCGACGTGGCCAATGACAATTCCCCCGGACAGGTGGTGATCTCGGGCGATGCCGCCGCTATCGAGCGGGCCATGGACATGGCCAAGGAACGCGGCGCCAAGCGCGCTCTGCCGCTTCCCGTCAGCGCCCCGTTCCACTGCGCGCTGATGGCCCCAGCAGCCGAGGCGATGCAGGCCGCGCTGGCCGAAGTCGATATGAAGGCACCCGTGGTTCCGGTTGTTTCCAACGTTCTCGCCACCCCGATCACCGATGTCGCCGAGATTCGCCGCCGGCTCGTCGAGCAGGTGACCGGCATGGTCCGCTGGACGGAATCGGTCGGCTGGCTCGCTTCCACCGGCGGGGTGACCGAACTCTATGAACTGGGAACCGGCAAGGTTCTCACCGGGCTTGCCAAGCGCATTTCCGGCGATGTTTCCGCCCGCGCCATAGGAACGCAGGCCGACATTGAAGCATTCATCGCTGAACGCGCATAAGCGGCGCCAGGAACGATAAAGAGAGGCAAATCGCTATGTTCGATCTTTCGGGTAAACGCGCACTGGTCACCGGCGCCAGTGGGGGCATCGGCTCCGCCATTGCCAAGGCTCTGGCCTCGCAGGGCGCCGAAGTGGCCTTGAGCGGAACGCGCGTGGGCGCGCTCGAGGACGTGGCCAAGGACATCATCGGCAAGAATCACATCCTGCCGTGCAACCTCTCGGACCCCGACTCGGTCGAACGCCTCGTGCCGCAGGCCGAAGAGGCGATGGGCGGCATCGATATCCTGGTCAACAATGCCGGCATGACCCGGGACAATCTCTTCATGCGTATGAAGGACGAGGAGTGGGACGATGTTCTCGCCATCAACCTGTCAGCGCCATTTCGTCTCACCCGTGCCGCCATCAAGGGCATGATGAAGCGCCGTTTCGGCCGCATCATCTCGATTTCCTCGGTCGTGGGGGTCGTGGGCAACCCCGGCCAGGGCAATTACGCCGCCTCCAAGGCCGGGCTGGCGGGCATGTCCAAGGCGCTGGCCTATGAGGTCGCCAGCCGCGGCATCACGGTGAACATGATCGCTCCCGGCTTCATCGCTTCGGCAATGACCGACGAGCTCAACGAAAAGCAGCAGGAAGCCATTCTCGGCAAGGTTCCCGCCAGCCGGCTGGGCACTGCCGACGAAGTGGCGGCCTGCGCGGTATTCCTCGCCAGCGAGGGGGCTGCCTATATCACTGGTCATACGCTGAACGTCAACGGCGGAATGGTGATGATCTGACCGTCAAGGGGGCTTGCGTCCGATTGCTTTGACGATATGGTCATCCTCCAGAAAGTGTGATAGTTGCGCCGGCACGTTGTGGCCGGGAGGTCGACACTAAAGGCGATTGAAGCCCCGGAAAGTCCCGCCGCTGCGCAATAAGGGAGCCATTAGGCAATCCATCCTGCCCAGGGGCAGAGCGTTAAACAACGAACTCTTAGTCTGCAAAAAAGGAAGACACTATGAGCGACATCGAAGATCGCGTCCGTAAGATCGTCGTGGAGCACCTGAACGTCGAAGCCGACAAGGTCACCGAAAAGGCCAGCTTCATGGATGATCTGGGAGCGGATTCGCTCGATCAGGTCGAACTCGTGATGGCCTTCGAAGAAGAATTCGGCGTGGAAATCCCCGACGACGCAGCCGAGTCGATCCAGACCTTCGGTGATGCCGTCGCCTTCCTCACCAAGGCAACCGCGTAACCATCGATCCGGTTCGCAAAGTCATGGAAATGCGTCGCGTCGTCGTTACCGGTCTCGGGATCGTCAGCCCTCTGGGTGTCGGTCACGAAACCGTCTGGTCCAATATTCTTGCGTCCAAAAGCGGCGCGCAACGCGTTACCGACTTTGAAGTCGGCGATCTGGCGTGTCAGATCGCCTGCCGCATCCCGCTGGGCGATACCGCCGAGGGCAAGTTCAATCCCGACGATTGGATGGAGCCCAAGGAACAGCGCAAGGTAGATCCGTTCATCGTCTTTGCGATGGCGGCTTCCACGCAAGCCCTTCAGGATGCCGGCTACAAGGCCGAAACGCTCGAACAGCAGGAGCGCACTGGCGTTCTCATCGGTTCGGGCATCGGCGGCATCGGCGGCATCTACGATGCCTCGATCACGCTGGCCGAAAAAGGCCCGCGCCGGATCAGCCCCTTCTTCATTCCCGGGCGCCTCATCAATCTGGCATCGGGCTATGTTTCGATCGAGCACGGGCTCAAGGGCCCCAACCACTCGGTCGTAACGGCCTGCTCCACCGGGGCGCACGCCATCGGCGACGCAGCGCGGCTCATCATGCTCGGCGATGCCGACGTGATGGTGGCGGGCGGCGCCGAATCGCCGGTCAATCGTCTGTCCCTGGCAGGCTTTGCCGCCTGCCGGGCGCTTTCGACCGGGTTCAACGATACCCCGGAAAAGGGCTCTCGCCCGTATGACAAGGACCGTGATGGTTTCGTCATGGGCGAGGGCGCGGGCATCGTCGTTCTGGAAGAATACGAACACGCCAAGGCCCGTGGCGCCAAAATCTATGGCGAAGTCATCGGCTACGGCCTCTCCGGCGACGCCCATCACATCACGGCGCCCGCCGAAGATGGCAATGGCGGTTTCCGCTCCATGTCCGCCGCCATCAAGCGGGCCGGCATCCAGCCCTCCGATATCGATTATATCAACGCCCACGGCACATCGACCCCGCTTGGCGACGAAATCGAACTGGGCGCCGTCACCCGGCTTCTGGGCGATTCTGCCGCCAATGTGGTGATGAGCTCCACGAAATCGGCGGTCGGCCACCTTCTCGGTGCCGCCGGCGCGGTGGAAGCGATCTTTTCGCTGCTCGCCATGCGTGACAGCGTCGCCCCGCCGACCATCAATCTCGACAATCCGTCGGTGGAAACGGCGATCAACCTTGCACCCCACAAGCCGGTGCAAAAGGAGATCAACGTGGCGTTGTCCAATTCCTTCGGCTTTGGCGGCACGAACGCGTCGCTTATCTTCCGCAAGGCGTCATAGGGCCGGGTTTGGCCCTTTTGGCACTTGTTTTTGCCGGATTTCTTGCTCCATATGGCCGTGTGACACATCAGGGATTCCCTGAAAAATCCACAAGATGACGGGCGCCTGAGCCCGCGACCTACGGGACGGAAATCGACCGCATGGCCGACCGCAAGAAAAAGACACGCCGCCGTTCACAGAATGGGTTCTTCGACGCCCTGAATGGCCTGCTCACCCTTGTTCTTCTCGCGCTGCTCGGCGTCGGTGGCCTGTTCGTCTACGGCGTCACCGTGTTCAACGCCGATGGCCCGGTTGCCGAGGACCGCAGCTTCGTGGTCGAGCCCGGCAATGTGCTGTCCACGGTTTCCCGGCGCCTCGAAGAGCAGGGCTTCATTTCCAACGCCGATGTCTTCAATTACGGCTCGCGCCTGCTGCGCCGTGGCGACAATCTGCGGGCCGGCGAATTCAATATCGCCGCCAATTCCTCGATGTTCGATATCATTCGCGAACTCAGCGAGGGCACCCCGATCCAGCATCAGGTGGTGGTCCCCGAAGGGTTCACGTCCTGGCAGGTTGTCGAGCGCGTCAATGCCGATGCCGACCTGACGGGCAATATCGAAATCCTGCCTGCCGAAGGCAGCCTGTTGCCGGGCGCCTATTCCTACCAGCGCGGCGACACCCGCCAGTCGATCATCGATACCATGACCACGGCCATGGACGCGGCGCTGGAGGAGATCTGGGACGCCCGCGATCCGGAGCTGCCGCTCGAAACGCCCGCCCAGCTCGTCACCCTCGCCTCCATCGTGGAGCGGGAAACCGGGCTTGCGGAAGAGCGGCCGCGTGTCGCCGGCGTGTTCGTCAACCGGCTCAATGTCGGCATGCGCCTGCAATCGGACCCGACGATCATCTACGGCATTACGCTCGGACAGGGTTCGCTGGGCCGCGGCCTGCGCCGCTCCGAGATCGAACAGGTAACGCCCTACAATACCTATCAGATCGACGGCCTTCCTCCCGGACCGATCGCCAATCCGGGTATCGATTCCCTGCGGGCGGTCGCCAATCCCGAGGGGCACGAATACTATTACTTCGTTGCCGCCGGCGCCGTGCCGACCGACGGACACGTCTTCGCCGAGAACTATTCCGATCATCAGGCCAACGTCGCTGCCTACCGGCAGATCGAACGCGCTGCCGCCGAGGCGGCGGCCGAAGCCGAGGCTCAGGCCGCAATGGACGAGATTGCAGCCGAAGAGGCCGCCGAAGCCGGTGACGAAACCGCCGAGAACGAACCGGCCCCCGATGCGGACGGTGAAGCTCCAGCCGAGGAGCAGTAGCGGTTATGGGTGAGCCGTTGGCCAGCATGACCGGTTTTGGGCGCGCCAGCGCCCAGATCGATAACTACGCCATTCTCGTCGAAATCAAATCGGTCAACGGGCGTGGCCTCGATATCCGCTCCCGTCTCTCGGCGGGCTTCGATGTGCTCGAAGCAGACATCAGGCGGATGATTTCCGGCCATCTCGCGCGTGGCTCGCTTTCCGTTTTTCTCAACGTCCAGCGCCGCGCCGCCGAGGATGAGCTGGTGGTCAACCAGCAAGCGCTCGATCGCGTCCTCGCGATAGTCGAGACCGTCGGCAAGCGCCTTGATGCGCGCAAACCGTCGATCGAGGCCATTCTGGCGCTCAAGGGCGTCATGGAGGCCAAGGAGCCCGAGCTCGGTCCCGATGAAGAGAAGCGGCTGCATGCGGCCATTTTCGATTGCGTGAAGGTCGCCCTTGGCGCGCTCGTTGAAACCCGTCGAGCCGAGGGCGAGCGCATCGGCGCCATCCTTGCCCAGCGCGTCGAGGAAATCGCCTTCCTCGCCGACACCGCCCGCGCCCACCCGGCGCGCTCGCGCGATGCCATTCTCGCGCGGTTGCGCGAGCAGGTCTCGGCCTTGACTGAGGCCGACAACAGCTTGAGCGAGGACCGGCTGCATCAGGAGGCCGCCTTGCTCGCGACCAAGGCCGATATCGCCGAAGAACTCGATCGGTTTTCCGCCCATGTCACCGCTGCGCGCGACCTTTTGGGCAAGGGCGGTCCGGTCGGACGCAAGCTCGATTTTTTGAGTCAGGAATTCAACCGCGAAGCCAACACCCTTTGCTCCAAGAGCAATGATGTGAGCCTGACCGCCATCGGCCTTGACCTAAAGGCGACGATCGATCAGTTACGTGAGCAGGTTCAGAATCTAGAGTAATTTTCGGCGGGGCAGGGGACACGACCATGATGAATTTCGCACGCCGTGGCGTCATGCTGGTCATCGCTTCGCCTTCGGGCGCCGGCAAGTCTTCGATCTCTCGCCAGCTTTTCTCGCAGGACCCCAATATCGCGCTTTCGGTGTCCATCACCACGCGAGCCCGCCGCACTGACGAGATCGACGGCACGCACTACCACTTCATTGACGTCCCCAAATTCGAGCAGATGCGCGACCGGGGAGAATTGCTCGAATGGGCCGAGGTCCACGGCAATTTCTACGCGACCCCGCGCGAAAAGGTGGAGGAGCGTCTTTCCGCCGGCAAGGACATCCTGTTCGACATCGACTATCAGGGCACGCTGCAACTCTACGAGAATTGCCGCGACGACATGGTCACCGTCTTCATCCTGCCCCCCTCCATCGCCGAACTGCGCGCCCGCCTCGAACGTCGCGCGCAGGACAGCAACGACACAATCGAAAAGCGCCTGCGCAACGCGCGCAAGGAAATGGAACACTATTCGGAATATGACTATGTTCTGGTCAACGAGGACCTGGAACAATCCGTCCAAATGGTCCGCTCCATCCTCGCCAGCGCCCGGCTCCAGCGCCCCCGCCAGACAAAGCTCGATGGCTTTGTGGAAGATCTGAAGGGCCAGATCGACGCGCTGGGATAGGCGTCGGAAGCGCTCTAACCCCGCAGCTTTGCCACTTCCCGCGCCAGTTCCACATAGGTCGCGACGGACAACGTTTCCGCCCGCTCGTCTCCCGCCAGCCCAGTGGCTGCAAACAGCGGCTCCAGCGGCACGCCAAGCCCCTTGAGGCTCTGGCGGATCATCTTGCGGCGCTGCCCGAACGCATGTCGCGTCACCTCCTCGAGCGCCCGAACGGGCACATCCGCCTCCACCGGCCTGGCCACGAGATGCACCACCGATGACGTCACCTTGGGCGGCGGCGTAAACGCGTTGCGATCGAGGTTCATGGCGATCCTGGCATCGGTGCGCCAGCCCGAAAGAACCCCAAGCCGTCCATAGGCCTTGTCCTCGGGCCGCGCCACGATGCGTTCGGCCACCTCCCGCTGGAACATCAGCGTCAGGCTCTCGAACCATGCCGGCCACGGCTCTTCCGACAGCCACCCCGTCAGCAGCGGCGTGGCGATATTGTAGGGCAAATTGGCGACGATCTTGGTCCGGCCATCCGCGAGGCCGCGATAATCGACCTCCAGAGCGTCCGCCGGAATCACGTCCAACCGGCCGGGATAGGCGTCCGCTATCTGCGCCAATGCGGGCAATGTCCGCTCGTCACGCTCGATGGCGATCACCCGTTTGGCACCAGCCGCCAATAAGGCGCGCGTCAGCCCGCCCGGTCCGGGCCCCACTTCGATGACAGTGACGTTGGAAAGCTCGCCCGCGCTGCGCGCAATCCGCGCGGTGAGGTTGAGGTCGAGCAGAAAATTCTGCCCCAGTTCCTTTTTCGCGCGCAGGCCATGCTCGGCGATCACCTCGCGCAGCGGGGGCAACTCGTCGATCTGGCTCATGAAATGGCGTCCGCCAGCCGGATCGCCGCCAGCATCGAGTTGGGCGAAGCGCGCCCCGTGCCCGCAAGCGAAAACGCAGTGCCATGATCGGGCGAAGTCCGCACAATGGGCAGCCCGAGCGTGACATTGACGCCGGCATCGAAGGCGATGGTCTTGATCGGGATCAGCGCCTGGTCATGATACATGGCCACCACACAATCGTAATTGCGCCAATGGGGCGGGTAGAAAAGCGTATCTGCCGAAAGCGGGCCGAACACGTCGATGCCATCCGCCCGCAGCGCGGCGAGGGCAGGGACGATGATATCGACCTCCTCGCTTCCGATCATGCCATCCTCGCCCGCATGCGGGTTCAGCCCCGCCACCCCGATCCGCGGATTGGCGATTCCGAAGCGGCCGGACAGATCGCGCGCGATGACGCGGATCGTCCTGTCGATCAGCTCGGCGGTGATCCGTTGGGGAACTTCGGCCAGCGGAATGTGGATGGTCAGCGGCACGGTGCGCAAATCGTCATGGGCCAGCATCATGACCGGCAACGGCACCTCGTCATCGTCCGCGCACAGCGCCGCGAGAAATTCCGTATGGCCGGGATATTCGAAGCCGGCACCGTAAAGGGCGGCCTTGTGGATGGGGGCCGTGACCAGCCCCCGAAACGCACCCGCCTGCACCGCTTCCACCGCCTGCGCGATGGCACCCACCACCACCGGTGCGGTGTTGGGATCAGGAACTGCCGGCGTATCGGCGACATCGCCCGCCACGGCAATCACGGGGAGCGCCCGGCCGAAGGTTTCGCTCACCGCATCGGGGGATACGGCCTCGATAGCGATGTCGAGGCCCAGCCGCGCGGCCCGGGCCGCGAGAAAATCCGCATGCCCATAAACCGCGAAAACCGGCAGTCCAAGGGACTGCCGGTCGGCATAAAGCTGGAGGATGAGGTCGGGGCCGATGCCAGCCGGCTCGCCCATGGTCAATGCAAGCGGACGCAAGGCCCCGTCACCTCTAGCGGCGGATAATGGTTGCCGAAGACCGCAACTGAGCGAGATATTCCTCGGCCTGCGACTGAAGAGCGTCGGCGCCCGCTTCCTGACGGAGATCGTCGGTGAGGAAGGCGAGATCCTCGGCCTGGGCCTTTTCGCAGACCGCCAGCATCGAGACGCCACCGGCGACGACGCGAGGCGAGGTGATCTGGCCCACGGTCAAGCCGGCCAGCTCATTGGCAACGGCTTCCGGCAACTGCGTGGCATGGCGTCGGCCGAGGTCGCGCACCGCCGCGTCGGTGAACTGGATGGCAACGTCCACCGCCATGTCGCAACCGGTAAAGCGGCTGCGATACTGGTTGGCTTCGGCGGTGCGGCGCGACGCGGAAATCCCCGATCCTTCGGGAATGACGAACAGGACTTCCTTGAGGATATAGTCAAAGCTCAGCGCCGGCGTCACACGCTCGGAAGCCTGCATCTCGAGTTCGAGTTCGGAGATCTGCACGCGCGAGCGCAGCACCTGCGAGACAACCTGCTGCCAGGCGAGCGTGGCCTGAAGCCGGTCGCGCAGCGTTTCGGGATTGACGCCGTTCTGGTTCAGAAGATTGGTGAGGTTCGAAACGCTCGAGCGCATATTGCTCGCCACGTTGGAAAATGCCGAATCCACCTGCGCGTCAGAGATCGTAACGCCGATGCGCTGGGCTTCGCTCAGCCTGATCTGATCGTCGATCAACTGTTCGGTGGCAAGCTGGATGCGGGCGGAATTGCTCGAACCCTGGCCCTCGATGCGCAACAGATTGGCACGGTCGTTGATCTGCTGATCGGTGATCGGGGTGCCGTTGACGGTCACCCTCACGGCCTGCGCCTGGACGGCGAATGCCATCAGCGCCAGCCCCATGGCAAGGCAGATACCGGCGGTTCTCAAAACGAGCCATTCTCTCATGATATTCCGCTCCCTAAAGCGCTTTCGCCTCGTCCTCTAGCACAAATGCGGCCAAATTCGGCAGAGTGGGCGGGGTTTGCGACAGTGCCTATCACGTTTCACGCGCCTTGGCACGGCTTTAGAACTCGGAGAACTCGTATCCCAGGTCGATCATGTTCCGGTCTTGCGGTCCGCTCAGGCTGAAATTGACGCCGATGCGGAATTCGTTCTCGGAATCATGGGTCGGTCCCGTGGCCCGCGCCTGAATGCCATAGGCAAGAAAACGGTCGTCATACCGGATGCCGGCCGTCGTCTCCAGCCATTGGCTGGTCGCCAGATCCCACGCGATGCCGGCATTCGCCGTCCAGTAATCGGCAAATGGCACCGTTGTGCGCACAGCAACTTCCTGACGGTCCTCGGTCGTGCCCAGAACCGGATTTTCCGCGATATACACATAATTGGCCGAAAGCCCGACACCGTTCTCGAACTGACCGGAAGCGGAAAGCTGGCCGCGCGGGATATCCCCCGTCACAGGGTCGATTTGCGCCTTCGCACCGGCGCGCAAGGTGCCGTATCCCCCCTGCAGACCGGCCACGATATAGGACGAGTCGGTATCGATGCCCGATCCGATGCCCGCCGTGCTGCCGTCGGTCACCTCGAACCCGTTGGTGCCCGCCAGATGGAACGATTGCCCCACCAGCCCGCCGATCCAGGCGCCATTGTCGAAGCTCGTCTGGAACTGGCCGCCGACATTGGCCCTCAATCCGGTTTCCTGACGATCGGCGCCCGAAAAACGGTTGAAGCTGAAAAGATTGGTGTCTTCAAAAACAAAGCCCTGGGAATCGTCATTGGCGATGCCCGGAACCGCAGGACCTTCGCGATAGACGAACTGGGCGATGGGCTCGATCACATGCGTAGCCCCGGTGGTACGCGCCAGAAGCGGATAACGAATATCGACCGCCGCAATCGGCGTGGCCGAGAAGAGGGATTCGTTCGATGGAAACTCGCGGCAGAAGTCGGTCGCCAACTCTCTCGGTGTGTCGCAAAACGCACCGGCATCATCGGCAGAGACATTGGCGGCGTCCAACCGTCCGCCGATGTAGGGTGAAACGACCAAGCCGCCGGGCATGACATACTGATTGGTCCACGCGGCCTGCGTCATTGCGTGAACCGATTGGCTTTCGTAGCCAAAGGCATATCGTTTGTCGCTGTAAAAGCCTGATGCGTGATTGGCTTGCCGCGTCAGCCCCAGAAGCCGGCCCGAAAGCTCGATCCGCCCAGCCTCGTCGGCAAGTTCCACGATGCGTTCATAAACCGCGTTCGGGTGCGTAAGCGCCTGACGGTCGAGCCTTGGTTGATAGGCATCCCAATCCGCTGGGGCTGGGGTAACATCGAGCGGCACGAACTGCTGCACGCGAATATCGCCATAGCTGTCGTTGTCGAGGTAGGTCGCGTAAACCTCTTGCGTCGCCCGCGATTGGTCGAAGTAATCGTGGAGATATGTCGGGTCCGTGAACGCGGTATAAGACCAACCAAGCGTCCACTCGTCCGTTGGGGTAAATTGCCCGGTGGTCTGAATGGCGCCACGGAAATTGCGATTGGCCAGCCCCTCATAAACCCCGGGGTTGCCCTGATAAACGCCCGATGCCGTTATCGAATAGCTCACGTCGCCCACCCTCTGGCGCCAATCGAGCTCCACGCCGGCACCCTGATTGGTGTAGATGGTCGGCGTCACGGCCAGCGTGCCGCCGGCAACTGGGTAGCGGAAGAAGCGCAGGGAAATGCCCACCCCATATTGCTCGTCAAACGAGAGCACGGGAAATTCGATTTCTTCGTCGGCGGGCATGCTCAGCCACGGCAGCCAAAGCACAGACATTCCGAGCAATTGCAGGGTGGGTTCTTCGAAATAGATCACCCGCTCGGCTTCGTCGGTGATGATGCGCGCCGCCTTGACCGACCAGCCGATGGTGTTGCCCTTGTCGTCGATACAGGTGCCGCAGGGGCGATAGGTTCCATCCACATAAACGCGCTCGACACCCTCGTCGAACGTGGTTTCGGCGGCGGTGAACTGGCTGCCGTCCGGAAAAGCCGCCGTCAGCGCGCGCAAAAAGCCTTCGCGGAAACCGTCTTCGAGGTCGATGCGGTCGGCGATATATTCAACCCCATCGGGATCGACCACGGCGACATTGCCCACCAGCTCGACCCGGCCGGTCGTCTGGTAATAGATCGCCCGGTCGGCGGTGGCGCGGAAGTCCTCGAAGCTGATGCCGACATTGCCCTGGGCAATGACGGTGTCGTTGCGCGAATCGAACACCATGGTGTCCGCCGCCACGGCCATATCGCCGCCGGCCCCTGAAGGGATGCGGGAAAAGAAATCGGCCGGAATGATTTCCTGGGCCTGGCTTGCCGGCGCAAACGTCAGCGCGGCAGCCAGAGCACATGCAAAAAGTGCGCTGTGCCGCACGATATTTTTCCCCTTGGGTGGTTTGGTCATCAAACTCGCCCGTCTTCTCTACGCAAGATCACGGTCAATCCGATGACAATGGCGGTAAGGGCAGGCCCCCACGCCGCTGCTATCGGGTTGAGAACGCCCGCCGAGCCCGCTCGGTCGGCCATCTCCGTGATTACAAACACCACCAGCCCGAGGACAATGCCGTAGACGATGGTCCACCCATAATGCCCCGCTCTTCGATAACCGGCGGTAAAGGCGAAGGCAATCAGCAAAGAACCCACCAGCACGAAAGGAATGGCATTGAGTTTCTGGAATCGTGTTTCCGCCGCCGCCCGCGCGAAGGGATCGGCAATGCCGTTCCGGAGCGCTTGTCGGAGGTCGAACCAACTCATGTCTTCAGCCGTCCCCAGCTTGAGACTGAGTTCGGAAGGCGTGGCGATCGTCGCCAGGGACATTTCCGAGAAGGGGCGGGGAGGGCTGTCGACGTTGAGAACAACCCCGTCGTGGATTTGCCACGCCCCCGGCTCCAGCACCGCCCTGTCGGCGTGAATACGCGTGCCCGTTCCGCCTTCGGGTTGATAGCGCAGGATCGTTATGTCCCTTAGCTCGGTGCCGCCCTGCAGCACGCTGCGCGCATAGAGCATATAGTCGCCATCCGCGCCGGTCTGGTTGAACCACGTCTCCCGGTTCTGCACGCCATAAGCCCGCCCCCAGCCGATCTGGGCGGCATCGAGCTCCTGATAGATGCGGATCGCGAAGCTGTCGACAATGGTCGTTGCCGCGATGCCGGAGACGAGAATCATCAGTATCGGCCATCGCATCGCCGACCAGATGGATCGCCCCGAAGCGCTGATGATCACCATCTCGCGGTGCGAGTGCAGATCGATCAATCCCACGATTGCCCCGATGAGCACGGTCACCGGAAGCCCCAAAAGGCTCCAGCGCAGGGCGCTCAGGAACGCCAGGCCGGTCGATGTCCACGGCCCGGCGATTTCCGCCGTCTGGTTGAAGCGCCCCGTATCGAGAAATTCGACCAGCAGGATGATCCCGAAGAATATCCCGACCACCAGTCCGATACGGCTCGCAAGCCGCACACACATGACGCGTCCGACCCGGCTCATCGCGCAAACCTCCACCGGGGCAGGATGAAGGCGCGTCGGCTCCGCACCCAAAGCAGCAGCAACGCCCCGCCAAGGATGATCGAGGGCGCTATGTAATGCCGCGCTCCGCCGCCGGAAAAAGCCCCGATGGCCTGTTCGGCGAAGGCGACGAGCAGGATGACCAGTTCGACGGGTATGCGTCGCCGGCCACGCCCACCGTCCGGATAGGCGCAAAGCGCGGCGGCGAGGGCGCAGATAGCCAGCGCCCGCAGGGTATCGGCCAGACGCTCGTTGACGAGGCGGACCGCCCGGTCCCCCTGTTCGCCGACCGCGACAGCCGCGAGCAGCGAAATGCTGTCGGCCTGATCCAGCCCGCGCGCCGCCGACGCGGCGTCCAGCAGGCTGGCGAGGCTGATGTGATATTGCGCGAAGTGAATCTGGCTCAGCCCCGATTGGCCGGCGCTTTCATACTGTATGGCGCCATTGTTGAGGATGAGCTGATAGCCGGTCTCGTCCTGGAACACCGAAGCCGTTTCGGCGAAATAGGTGCGGCGCGTTTCATTGGTCGTGTCGTCGAAGAAAAAATCGACCAGCGTGCCGTCGCGCTCACGCGCGGCGATGGAAAAGACCAGCCCGTCCTCGACTTCGGTGAAGCGCCCCGGCACCAGCGCGCGGCCAACAATATCGGCGGCAATCTGCGCGGACCAATCAGCCGAAACCCGCCGCGCATTGGGTTCGATCCAGTTGGCGACCAGCGTCACCGCGGCGGCGCCGACCAGCGTAAACGAAATGATGGCCCGCCAGAGCGAGCCGGTACGCTGCGCCGCGTGGATCGTATGGAGTTCGCGCGAGGCCTGCAGCGCCCGCAGCCCGCGCACCAGGCCGATTGCAAAGCAGACATAAAGAATTGAACGCGCGAAGGTCGGCGTCGTCAGCGCGCTCTGGCCCATCAGCGTCAGGAAATTCTGCCCCTGCGCCGAGACCAGATCGAACAGGCGCAAAAGCTGCATGAGCCAGATCAACGCGCCGCCCGCCGCGAAAATGGTGAGCGCCTGCGCGAAAAACTGTCCCTGCAGGTAGCGCGAAAGTCTGTCCATGGAATCCCTTGCCGGTCCGGTGCGCCGATGTTCTAGCCTGTTCGCCCGGTCGGAAAAAGCGCTGCCTGGCAACAGGTGACGTGCAAACACGCCTCCCCATGCATTGACGTGACCCGGACTGGAGATAATGCTCGGCACTACCGCCTCCGGCGAATCTCTCCTGGCCCAAGGTATTTCCCCAAGATGCCCGACTTCCTTTCGATCGACCTTTCCGAACAGACGCCCAAATCGGCGCAGGCCCTCGTTTTCTACGCCAATGAAAAGGGCTCATTGGGGCCGGTCGGCGGCGCAATCTGGGCGCGGACCGGACTCGATTTCGAACGGATCGCTCAAGCCACGGGCTTTTCGGCGCGTCCGGGCCACATGATCGATATCCCCGCTCCGGCCGGCCTCGATTGCGAACGCCTCATCATATTGGGACGCGGCGAGGACGGAGAGGGCGAAAGCGATGCCGCATGGGCCGATCGCGGCGGATCGCTGTTTGCCAAGCTCGATGCCGCCCGCGTTCACGACGCGGCGGTCATCCTCGACGAACCGGGCGCCACGCCCCGCCAGATCGCCGCGCTGGCAGCAGGCGCCACATTGCGCTCCTACCGTTTCGACAAGTACATCAAGCGCCGCAATGGCCGGAACGACCACAAGCTCGCGCTCACCCTCGTCGTCGGCAAGCCCAAGGATTTGCGGTCCGAAATGGACGCCGCCCTCGCCGTGGCCGCCGGCACCGTGCTGGCCCGCGATCTGGTCAACGAACCCGCCAATCTGCTCGGCCCCGACGATTTCGCCGGCGTCGCCCGTGGGCTTACGGAAATCGGCGTCGCCGTCGAAATCCTGACCGAAAAGGAAATGGAAAAACTCGGCATGGGCGCCTTGCTCGCCGTGGGGCAGGGCTCCGTCCGCCCCCCACGCCTCGTCGTCATGCAGTGGAACGGAGGCAAAAAGCAGCAGGACCCGGTTGTCTTCGTCGGTAAGGGCATCGTTTTCGATACGGGTGGCATTTCCATAAAGGGCGCCGCCTCGATGGAGAACATGAAGGGCGACATGGCCGGCGCGGCGGCGGTGGTCGGTCTCATGCACGCCCTCGCCAGCCGCAAGGCCAAGGTCAACGCCATCGGCATCCTCGCGCTCGCCGAAAACATGCCCGACGGCAATGCCTTCCGCCCCGGCGACATCATCACCGCCATGTCGGGCGAAACCATCGAGATCATCTCCACCGATGCCGAGGGACGGCTGGTTCTGGCAGATGCGCTCTGGTACTGCCGCGAGCGGTTCAAGCCCCAGGCGATGGTCGATATCGCAACCCTCACCGGCGCCGTCCTCGTCGCGCTCGGGAACGATTATGCGGGTCTCTTCACCAACACCGATTCCCTTTCCGCCAGCCTTCAGCAGGCCGGCCTCGCCACCGGCGAAAAGGTCTGGCACCTGCCCATGGGGCCGGCCTACGACAAGCTCATCGAAAGCCGTTTCGCCGATATCAAGAACCAGGGCGGCCGCAACGGCGGCGCCTCCATCGCCGCCCAGTTCCTCTCCCACTTCGCAGGCGATACGGCCTGGGCCCATCTGGATATCGCCGGCACCGGTTTCGGCGGCCCATCGTCGGAAACCAATACCTCATGGGGCACCGGCTTCGGCGTCGCCCTCTTCGACAGGTTCATCAGGGATAGTTACGAAGGATGACCGACCTGCTGTTCTACCATCTCGAAACCCGCCCGCTCGAATCGGTGCTGCCCGCGCTTCTCGAGAAAACCCTCGAACGGGGCTGGCGCGCGGTGGTCGAAGCAGGAAGCGGCGAACGTCTCGAAGCGCTGGACGCCGCGCTCTGGACCTATAGCGATGACAGCTTTCTTCCCCACGGCATCGCCCGCGGAAGTGATGAAGACGCGGCTCAGCCCGTATTGCTGACAGGCGGAAGCGAAAACCCCAACGACGCCACCGTCCGCTTCTTCGTCGACCGCGCCACGCCGCGAGAAATCGAAGGCTATGAGCGCTTCGTCTATATCTTCAACGGCCACGATCCCGACGCCGTAACCGAGGCGCGGGAGGTGTGGCGCAATCTCAGGTCGACCTACGACCTGACCTATTGGCAGCAGGATGCCGGCGGGCGCTGGAGCAAAAAGGCCTGATCGGCTATTCCGCCCGCCCCAGCTTTTCGAGCTTGAGTTTCCGCAACAGCGCGAAGTGCTCGCGCACCGGCATGACCTCGGCGACGAACAGGTCGTAGAAAAAATCCACCCACTCGTAACACAGGATCACTTCGCGGGTTTCGAGGTCGTAGAAGGCGTTCACCTCGCCGCAATTCTCCGCCGTCATCCGCACGGGATTGGGCAGAACGAAGCTCTTGGCCACCCAGTCGGCATATTGCTCGAGCACCCGTTCCTGCTTGAGCAGGGCCTCGACCTCCGGATATTCCCCCCGGCTGTTCCGATATTGAACCTCGATCTCAGCTCCGACCGCCCCCAACCGCCGATGTGGATCGAGCACGGTATTCCAGCCCTGCTCGGCGATGCGATAATCCTCGGCGCAACTGTTCTGCCGGTCGATCGGCAGCGAAATGCGCGTCGCATACTGGGTGTGGTTGTCGTAATCGCTGCCCACCATCAGGCACGCAATGGCATAGGAGCGCTGGATATCGAGGCTGTGGGCCCCATAGAAATCGGCGTTCACATAGCCGCGCGTCGGCCGGGTGGTTTCCGAATACAGCCAGCCATCCACGGTGTCCTGCAAGCCGACGATATCGGCCCGCGCGCCGGTCTCCAGCATCATGACTGTCGCCATCGTGTCGACGGCATCCTCCTCGCGGCCCAGCACCGGAAGGTCGAGCTGATCGACGAGAAGGTGGCCGATTTCATGCAGCATCGTATGACGGACATTGCCCATCACGAACTGCACCGCCGCCTCATGCTGGCTGTTCGTCAACTCCTGCGCGGTGGCAGGCACCGCGCTCGCCAGCATCGTCATCAAGGCGGCAATCAAGCGTTTTGCCATCGGTCCCTCGTTTCCTGCCTCGGGGTTTTCCGCACTTTAGCCCGCGCAAAACCGGGAGACCAGACGGGTGTGGCCGGTTCGGTAAAGAACCGGTCTATGCCTCGGCCTGCGCTGCTTCCAGTTCGGAACTCTTTTCCAGCCAGACGTCTTCGAGCGCGGCGATTTCTTCCTCGAAACGAGATTTTTCGATGCCCAGCTTGATGGCCTTGTCAGGATCGCCCGTATAAAGCGCCGGATCGTCGAGTTGCTTGTCGACCTTGGCCAGATCCTTGCGCTTCCATTCGAGCTTCTGTTCGACGGATTTGATTTCCTTGCGAAGCGGTGCCAGTTCGGCCCGCCGTGCCGCCGCTTCCTGCCGCTCGCGCTTCCTGTCCGAAGCGGACCCGCCGCCATTGCCCCCGCCCGAATTGCCCGAGGTGAGGCTTCTCTGATAGCCGTCCAGATCGTCCTCGAAGATCGAGATGGTCCCGTTCTCGGCGATCCAGAGCGTATCGCAGGTCGCTTCGATCAGGTGCCGGTCGTGCGAAATGATCAGCACGGCGCCCTTGTAGTCGTTGAGCGCGTGGACCAGTGCGTCGCGGCTGTCGATATCGAGATGGTTGGTCGGTTCGTCCAGCACCAGCATGCCCGGCCCGTTGAAGGTGATCAGCCCCATCAGCAGCCGCGCACGCTCGCCGCCGGACAAATTTTTGGCCTTGGTGTCCATGCGCGTCGTCGACAGCCCCATCTGCGCCACCCGCGCGCGGCGCTTGGCCTCGCTCTCCATGGGCATCAGGTCGATGACGTGCTCGTAGGGCGTCAACTCGGGTTTCAGATGGTCGAGCTGATGCTGGGCGAAATACGCCACCTCCAGCGTCTTGGCCTTGAGCATCTGCCCGCCCATGGCCTTGAGCTCGCCCGAAAGCAGCTTGGCAAAGGTCGATTTGCCGTTGCCATTGGGCCCGATCAGCGCAATCCGGTCATCGGGATCGATCCGGTTGGTGATGCGCGAAAGAATAACCTTGTCGTCATAGCCCACCGACACATTGTCGAAGGTGATCATCGGCGTCGCAGGCGCCTTCTTGGGCTGCTGGAAGCTGAACGGCGCGGCATATTCGTCAAACAGCGCTTCGGGCGGCCGCAATCTCTGGATCGCCTTCAAGCGGCTCTGGGCCTGCTTGGCCTTGGTGGCCTTGGCGCGGAACCGGTCGACGAATTTCTGCATATGCTCGATCTGGGCGAGCGTCTTTTCCCGCGCCTTGTTCTGCAGTTCCATCTGCATCCGGCGCGTTTCTTCGAACGTATCGTAATTGCCCTTGTAAAAGGTCAATTTGCCGCGTTCGAGATGGATGATCGAACTGACCGCCTTGTTGAGCAGGTCGCGATCGTGGGAGATCATGAACACCGTATAGGGATAGGTCGCCAGATAGCGCTCCAGCCACAGGGTGCCCTCGAGATCGAGATAGTTGGTCGGCTCGTCGAGCAGCAGCAGGTCGGGTTGCGAGAACAGAACCCCGGCAAGCGCCACACGCATACGCCAGCCGCCCGACAGCTCGCTGCATGGCCCACTTTGCCGCTCAAGTGAAAACCCGAGACCTTTCAAAATCGCGCTCGCCCGCGCCTCGGCGGTGTGGGCGTCGATATCGGCCAGCCGCGTATGAATCTCGGCAATCCGGTGCGGGTCCTCGGCGGTCTCCGCCTCTTCGAGCAATGCCGTGCGCTCCTTGTCGGCGCTCAGCACCATGTCGAGCACGCTCATCCCGCTCGCCGGCGCTTCCTGTGCCACGGCCCCGATCCGCGCGCGCCGGACAAGCTCGATCGATCCCTGCTCAGGCGCGAGAAAGCCCTGGACAAGCTGGAACAGCGTCGTCTTGCCGGACCCGTTCTTTCCCACGAACCCTGTCTTGGACCCGGTCGGCAACGTCACCGAAGCCCCCTCGAACAGCGGCCGGCCTGCGATTTTGTAATGGAGATCGGTAATGGTGAGCATGATGGCGCGGTGAGTATCGTCCGAGAGGGCAGGGCGCAAGTCTTGTCATTGGCCCTTTCATTTTCCATGTGTTACAATGTCATTATCTCGTAATTCGGAGGAAACACATGGCCGAATCCACCTTCACCTTTCGGGTCGACGAAGACCTGAAAAAGCAATTCGCCGAGATCGCCAAATCCAAGGACCGGACCGGCGCTCAACTTATCCGTGACTTCATGCGCGAGGCAATCGCCAAGCAACAGGAAGAGGCAGAGTATGACGCGTGGTTCCGGGCAAAGGTCCAGCAAGGGCTTGATGACGCGGCAGCAGGTCGCGTCTATACCAGTGAAGAGGTCGAGGAATATTTCGCCAAACTCAGGGCGGAGCTCCTTGAGCACGAGGAAACCGAGGCGTGAAGCTGGTGTGGACCGCGACCGCCCGCACCGACCGCGTAAGAATTGCCCGCAAGATCGCGCAGAATAATCGCTCCGCCGCTCGCAAGCTCGATATCAAATTGGCAACATCGGCCGGTGGTCTTCTCGATTACCCGCAACGCGGGCGGCCAGGGCGCCTCGAAAATACGAGGGAACTGGTCGTCCATCCCAATTACATATTGGTCTATGAGATCGATGCGGACACCGTTCGCATCCTCACCATCCTCCACGCCGCCCAACTCTGGCCGTAACCATCCGCCATCCCGTCTTGCCACTGCCAAACAGGAACGCTAAAAGGCGCCACCTTTTCCGATCCCATTCCAGCAAGGACCAGACCAAATGGCCATCCAGCGCACTTTCTCGATCATCAAGCCGGACGCGACGGCTCGCAACCTGACCGGCAAGATCATCACCAAGTTCGAGGACGCCGGTCTTCGCGTTGTCGCCTCCAAGCGTATCCGCATGACCCGCGAACAGGCCGAAGGCTTCTACGCGGTCCACAAGGAACGCCCCTTCTTTGGCGAACTCGTCGACTCCATGACCTCCGGCCCGGTCGTCGTCCAGGTCCTCGAAGGTGAAAACGCCATCGCCAAGAACCGCGAAGTGATGGGCGCCACCAATCCCGAAAACGCCGACGCAGGCACCATCCGCAAGGAATTCGCCGTCTCGGTCGGCGAAAATTCGGTCCACGGTTCGGACGCCCCGGAAACCGCTGCCGAAGAAATCAAGTTCTTCTTCACGGACGACGAAATCGTTGGGTAAGGCATTAATGCCTGGTTCCCGAAATTAAAGAAAAGGCCGCTCCTTGGAGGCGGCCTTTTTTCAATGCGGTTGCGTCTGTTCCACAAGATCGCGACCGAGCCCATTGCGCCTGAGCGCATGCTCCACATCGGCTCTCGTCAAGCCGATATCGCGCAATTGCCATTCTTCCATATCCGCGAGCCGGATCAGCGATTTCCGCTTGGCCACGTTCGCGCGTTGCGCCCCCCACCATCCGGTTGCGACCATCGCGAAATAGCCCCAGATTGTGGTCCGGCGACCGGCTTGCGCGGCGAGGTCTTCGCATTCGAACAAGAGATGCATGGTTCCGTCCTCTTTGTTGACGAAGCCATCCTGCGCCTATTGGTTATATTGATCTAACGAATGTTTTTGGCTATAAAGATCGAGATAATCGATCTAAGGCCAAAACTCATGTTTTCGCTCGATCCCGATTTCCTGCGCACCTTCCTCGCCATTTCCGAAACCGGCAGTTTCGGCGCGGCAGGCGAGAAGGTGAACAAGACCCAGTCCACCGTCTCGGCCCAGATGAAGCGGCTTGAGGAAATCGTCGGCGTCCCGCTGTTCGAAAAAGAGGGGCGGCGAAACGTTCTGACCGCCGACGGCCTCAAGCTTCTCGAATATGCCGCCTCCATGGTGCGGCTTAATGACGAGGCGCTGCGCTCCTTCCGTCCGCCCGAAATCAGCGGACGCGTTCGTCTGGGCGCCATCGATGAATATGCGCAGGCATTCCTCCCCGCAATTCTGCGCGCCTTCAATCTCGCCCATCCTTCCGTGCAGGTGGAAGTGGCGACGGGAAATACCGGCTATCTCCTCAGCCTTCTGTCCGACGACGAACTCGACGCGGCAATCCTCTCGTGCCGGGCCGGAGATACCGATATCGAAGTCCTGCGTTCGGATCGGCTGCATTGGTTCGGTGGGGAAGGGACCTCGCCCCATTTCGAAGATCCGCTGCCGTTCTGCGCGTGGTCTTCGGGCTGTTCCTGGCGCGAAATGGCCTCGGCGGCGTTGATCCGCGATGGCCGCAATTCGCGTCTGGTGGTCACCACCTCCAACGCGGCACTGATCACGCTCACGGTCCGGGACGGTCTCGGCGTAGCCGTAGCGCCGGCCTGGTTCATCAGTCCCGGCTTGCGGATTCTCGATGAAATGGATGCACGCTATCCGCTCGGCAATTCAGAGATCGGTATCAAGCGCGCGGCGGGAGCTGAAAATCCCGTCCTCGAACTTTTCCTCTCCTATGCCAAGGCCCAGCTGAGTTCAGCCACTCTTGCTGCTTGAAGCCAGTTCCTTTTTGGCCGTCGCAATAGCCTGGGAAAATTGCGCAATCTCATCGGGGAATTTCTCCTCGACCTTCTCGCTCGAGCGCATCCAGTTCGAATAACGTTCGAGCAGGGGCACGAACACCGCGATATCGTCCTTGGACCATCCGCTGAAGAATTCGCCGAGCAACAGCCATTTGAATTTGTGAACAGCATCGACGATGGCCTGTCCGGCCGGCGTCAGCTCCAGAATCGTTCGGCGCGCGTCGCGCTGCGACACGGCCCTTCGGGCATAACCTTCGTTGACCATTTCCGCGACGAGCCGGCTGGCCCGCGATGGATCGATCATCAACCGCTCAGCGACCGTTGAAACCATAGTCTCGTTTTCGTCGTTGGTTTCCGAAGACGAGGCGACGGCGAAAAGCACATCGACATGAGCAAGGTCGATATCAAGCTCCAGTGCGCGCAACGCCCGATGGCCGAGTTCGCGCTTATGCATCTGCCGCCGCCAGTTTTGGGACACGGTGTCGATCCGCAATAGCGCTTCGGCAAGGTCGGGGTCCTTGCTGCGTCCGGCGAGAACCTCGCGTATCGCTTCCTGTCGCGTTGACATGGATGATGCTCCTTAAATGCATGCCTTATGCAATTGCATGCTATTGACATGTAAATGCCGTAAGCAGATATATCAAGCACCTTGTTATCGGAGTTTAAAATGTCGCAATCCATTCCAGCCGCGCCGGAGGAGAAGCCGACCAACGTCAAGTTGGTGATCGGCGCGGTGATCGCGACCCTGCTCGTTGCCTCGCTGGGCCAGACGATCATCACGACCGCGCTGCCGATCATCGTGGGCGAACTGGGTGGGATCGAACACATTTCCTGGGCCATCACGGCCTATCTTCTGGCCGCCACTGTCGCCGCGCCGGTTTTCGGCAAGCTTGGCGACATGTATGGCCGCAAGCTGATGCTCCAGGTGGGCATCGGCATTTTCCTCTTGGGCTCGGTCATCGCCGCACTGTCGGTCGATCTGACCATGCTGGTCGTTTGCCGCTTCCTGCAGGGTCTGGGCGGCGGCGGGCTCATCGTCACCGCCATGGCCGCGGTGGGCGATGTCCTGCCGGCGCGCGAAAGAGGCAAGGCGCAGGGCTTCATCGGCGCCGCCTTCGGCCTTTCCACGGTTATCGGCCCGCTGATCGGCGGCGTTATCGTCGAGGCGCTGTCCTGGCGCTGGCTGTTTTTGGTCAACGTCCCGATCGGAATTGCGGCCTTCGTCGTCATCGCCATCGCGTTCCAGACCCAAACCAAGGGCATCAAGCGCAAGATCGACTACGCCGGCGCAATCCTGCTGGCCACCTCGCTGTCCGCGCTGGTGATCTACACCAGCATCGGCGGAACGGTGCTGCCCTGGCTGGCGCCCCAGGCCCTCATCCTCCCTGTCATCGGCATCCTCGCGCTCATCGCCTTCATCATGGTCGAACGCAAGGCGGAAGAACCGATCCTGCCGCTGTTCCTGTTCCGCAACAACGCGTTCCTCGTCTCGAACGCCGTGGGCTTCATCATCGGCACGGTCATGTTCGGCACCATCACCTACATGCCCTCCTACCTGCTCATCGTGCAGGGCTTCGCCCCCACCGAAGCCGGCATGGCGCTGCTGCCCATGATGATCGGCCTGATCGGCTCGTCGACGCTTTCGGGCATCTTCATGTCGCGAACCGGCCGCTACAAGATGCTGCCGATTTTCTCGACCGCCCTGCTCGCCGTGGGCGCGCTGCTGCTCGGCACGCTGGGCACCGATACGCCCTTCGCACTGATCGTCCTCTATATGCTGATGGTCGGCCTCGGCCTCGGCCCGGTCATGAGCGTTGGCGTCGCCGCCATCCAGAACGCGGTGCCCCACACGGTGATGGGCGTCGCGACCGCCAGCGCGCAGATGTTCCGCCAGATCGGCGGCTCGCTCGGCGTGGCCGTCCTCGGCGCGATCTTCGCCAACCGGCTCGCCTATGAGGCAACCGCCATCGGCCATCCCGAGGGCACGGCGGGCTTCAACGCCGATGTGCTCGCCACCATGCCGGCTCCCGAACAGGCGGCGATGCTGGAGGCGTATGTCTCGGCAATGCACCCGATCTACTGGATCGCCGCCATCGCCGCCGTCGTCGCGTTCGTCGTGGGCTGGTTCCTCATCGAAATCCCGCTTTCCGACCGCCACCCCCAGCGGGTCGAAGTGGAACCCGAGCCGCAAGCTGCGGAATAACGAAAAGCCAACACCCCCGGACTTATCCGGGGGTGTTTTTCTAAAAGCTGGCCCTCAGCGAAAGCCCGATATCGTGGCTTTCGTAATCGTAGAACACATTGTCCGACCAGCTCTTGGTGTATTCGTAATAGACCGAGGGCATCAGCGGCCCGAACGTAATGTCGCGATGGCTCGCGTCCACGCGCCCGGTGACGAACCGATCCACCTGATCGGTTTCGATCTGGAACGGGGCAGGGCGCCAATGCCAGCGCTGCCCCACGGTCCCTTCCAGCCCCAGCAGCAATCCCCCCTCGAACAGCGTATCGAGCCGCGCCGTCAGCTTTGCCTCAAGCGTCCGAAAGCTCTCATCGTCGGTATGGTTGTAAATGGCGCGCGCCGTCGTCGTGAGGTTCATGTTCGGCGACAGCGAATTGGAAAGCGCCACGGCCCCATCGGCCAGAAACCCGCTGCGCTCGGGAAAATGCGGACGTTCGATCGCCGCCAGCTTGAGATTGACGGCCAACCGCTGCTGCGCCGTGATCGGCAGGGTGAATGTGCCCCGAGCGCCCGTCTCGATCCGCGATAGCCGATCCTCATCGAGCGCCAGCGTCACATAGGGCGCGACCACCGCCCGCGCGGTATCGGTCACGCTGAACGAAACGGGCACCTCCACGGTAAAGCTCGGCTCGAACCGCTCGTCGGCTGTCGTAAACCGCACGTCCGAACGCAGCACCCCCGAAACGGTAAGCGCCTCGGTCCGAGCCAGTTCAACCGCCACCGATCCACCGAACTCGAACAGCACACCGCGCTGCTCCCGCGCATCGTCGGGTATCGTGCCCGGCCCCCAGATGCCGCCGTCGATAGTGCGTTCGGAGGTTGCCCGATTGACGTTGGTCGAAGGCGCGGCGGTAAAATAGCCGCCGAAGACCGGCCGTCCGCGCGATTGCTCGTTCTGCAGCAATTGCGCCACCAGATCGCGCTCGGGCCCCTCCGGCAAAATCGCCTGCAGCGAATTGAGCCGCGCCGCCGCAACATCGTATCGCCCCAGTTGGCTGTGGCAGCGATAGGCGACGAGATAAGGCGGCACGAAAAAGGGAATGGCCTCGATAACCAGATCGGCGAGGATCACGGCATCCGCACATTGCCCGCTCTCGGCATGCCTGACCGAAGCGGCATAGGCCGCCATGATATCGCCTTGCCCCACCTGTGCATCGAGTTGCGCGGCGATAGCGTCGGCCTGCACCCAATCGCCCGCACTCAGCGCCCGGTCGAGTGAGGGCAGGGATATTTCCTGCGCCTGTGCCGGCAGAACCGCCAGCATGCCAAGCGCCAATCCCCAAAAACGCCGTTTGATAAAATTGGCCAAACCCAGCCCCTGATCCAAAGCCGGTTCCGGAGTGTGTCTCCGGAACCGAGCTAAATCGCTATCGTCCCGCAATAAGAAGCGGGCCGAAAACCACTAACGAGCTCCGACAAACACCCCTGTGGTTTCCCCACCGGAAGTGCTGTTGCCGGCAATGTTTCCGCCGACTTCGTTGTAGTCAGGGCCGAAAAACGCGCCATAAACATCGTTCGTTGATACAAAAGAGCCCGTGGTTTCCAGATCGCCTTCGAAGGTATTATTGCTTCGGTTGACGTTACCAGAACCTTGACCTGCACGGGTGCCATTCGCGTCGACTAGACCCATCGCATATGTATTGGTGCTGAAATCGAAATCGGCCGCGAAACGTCCGTTAGCTCCGCCTCCGTTATTGGCTGCGATGTTCCAGAAGCCGTCATACTGCGCCTGCTGGTTGGGAATGGCACTGGTGGGTGTCCGTTCGCCCTGAAACAATCCCGCAGCCTGATTGTAGCGGGCTTCGTCCGCCAGGATTGCTGCGGCTGTATATTCCCCGAGATAAAGAGCTGCCCCGTTGCTGGATGTGCCGTACGAATAGGAATCAATGCCCGCATAGCTCGCACCGCGACTTCCGTTGCCGAAACGGTATGTATCGCCGGCCACTTGGACCACCGCATCCTGGCTGTCACCGGTAATGCGTCCGGTCTCCCGCGTTCCGCCACCGGTTCCGGAAATGACGACAGCATTGTATCCCAGGCTCGGACCGCTGGGCTGAGGTATCGATTGTCCTCCTCCCCCGCCACCTCCACCGGTGCTTGAGCAACCACTCACGGCAAGCGCTGCGGCAAGAGCGGAAAAGGCAAATAGCTTTGCTGGCATAAGAATTCTCCTTATTGATGCGGCGATTAGGCCCCCACACCCTGGGCGACAATGCGGCTCCAATGTGGAAGTTCCATGCCTTCCACACCTGCGCGCGCAAGTGTTGCAAGAGGCTGACACAACTGCCCGAACACCCTAGTATGGGCCTCAATCAGCATGAACCTCACCTGAATGAACAAGCCACTCGTCGTCCGCACCGCCCGCACCGTCTGCCCTCACGACTGCCCGTCCACCTGCGCGCTCGACGTCGAAGTGCTCGATACGGGGGCGATCGGTCGTGTACGCGGCGCCAAGGACGATCCCTACACAGCCGGCGTAATCTGCGAGAAGGTTGCCCGCTACGCCGAGCGAACCCACCACCCCGATCGGCTGCTCTATCCCATGCGCCGCACCGGCCCCAAGGGCTCGGGACAATTCGAACGCATCTCGTGGAACGAGGCGCTGGACGAAATCGGCTGGCGCTTCCTCGATATCGAAGCCCGGTTCGGCGCCGATTCCATCTGGCCCTATTACTATGCCGGCACCATGGGCCATGTGCAGCGCGACGGCATCAATCGCCTGCGCCACGCCAAGGGCTATGCCGGCCAGTACGATACCATCTGCGTCATGATTTCATGGACCGGCTATATCGCCGGTACGGGCCTGCTCGCCGGCCCCAATCCCGAGCAAATGGCCGAAAGCGATTGCGTCGTCATCTGGGGCACCAATCCGGTCAACACCCAGATCAACGTCATGACGCACGCCATCCGCGCCCGCCGAGAGCGGGGCGCCAAACTCGTGGTCGTCGATATCTACCGCACGGCGACCATGGAGCAGGCCGACATGCCGCTCCTTATCCGTCCCGGCTCCGACGGTGCGCTGGCCCTCGCCGTCATGCACGTGCTGCTGCGCGATGGCCTGGCGGATCGTGAATTCCTCTTGAGCCACACGGATTTCGACGCCGAACTTGAATCACATCTTGCGGATAAAACCCCGCAATGGGCCGCCTCCATCACCGGCCTGACGGTGGAGCAAATCGAAGCCTTCGCCCGTCTGCTGGGCGAAAATCCCCGCGCCTATTTCCGCCTGGGCTATGGCTTCGCGCGTCAGCGCAATGGCGCCACCAACATGCACGCCGCGCTTTGCATCCCCACCATGCTGGGCGCATGGAAACATCGCGGCGGTGGCGCCTTCCATTCCAATTCCGGCACCTGGGCGCTCGACAAATCCCAGATCACCGGCGCCTCGCTCAAAAAGCCCGATGTGCGCGAGCTCGATATGTGCCGCATCGGCCCCATCCTCACCGGCGATGCCGACGCCCTCAAGGGCGGCGGCCCCGTCAAGGCGCTGCTGATCCAGAACACCAATCCCATGGTGGTCACCCCCGATCACACCCTCACCCGTCAGGGGTTCGAGCGTGAGGACCTGTTCACCGTCGTCCACGAGCAATTCATGACCGAGACGGCCCAGATGGCCGATATCGTCCTGCCGGCCACCACCTTCGTGGAGCACAATGATTATTACACGCGCGGCGGCCACACCCGCGTGCTCTACGGCCCCAAGCTCATCGATGCGCCCGGCGAGGCTATGCCCAATCACTTCGTCATCAACGAGATCGCCAAGCGCGTCGGCGCCACGGCCGCCGTCGCCGACAGGACCGACCGCGAAATGGTCGCCGAAACCTTCGCGAAATCGGGCTATGGCGATCTCGAAGAGATCGAGAAATCCGGCTTCGTGGATCGCGCCTTGCCCGACGACCGGGCGCGCTACGCGGCGGGCTTCGCCTGGCCGGACGGCAAATTCCGCTTCAAACCCGATTGGGAGGCCACGCGGATCAAGCGCGGCGTCGAATGGGTTTGCAACCCCGATGATATGCCAAAGCTGGTGGACTATATGGATTGGAACGAACCGACATCGGAGGCCGTGCCGTTTCGGCTCACCACATCGCCGGCCCGCACCTTCCTCAACTCGACCTTCAACGAAACCCCCGGCAGCCAGAAGCGCGAAGGGGCACCCTCGCTCCTCATGCATCCCGAGGATGCCGCCCGCCTCGGGCTCGATAACGGTGCCCCCGTCGCCATCGGCAACCATCGCGGCTCCGTCGAATTGACCCTGCGGATTTTCGACGGCCTGCAACAAGGCGTCGTCGTCGCCGAGGGCCTGCATCCCAACAAGGCGCACCGCAAGGGCAGGGGGATCAACACGCTGATCGGCTCCGATCCGGTCAAACCGTTCGGCGGCGCGGCCTTCCACGATGCCGCCGTCTGGGTCAGGGCTTCCGCCGCATGACCGATATCGCCCCCGCCGCCCGCCCGCGCATCGCCGCCGTCGACATCGCCCGAGGCGTCGCGATCATCGCGATGATCGTCTATCACTTCACCTGGGATCTGGCCTTCCTCGGCTTCATCGATTTCGATCCCACCCGGTCGTTCCCTTGGGTTGCCTTCCAGAAATCGATAGTCGGCACCTTCATCTTCCTGACCGGGGTTTCGCTGGTGCTCGGCCACGGCGCCGGCATCCGCTGGCGCCCCTTCTGGCGCCGCTTCGCCATCATTTTCGGCGCCGCATTGCTGGTCACCATCGGCACCTATGCCTTCTACGCCGAAACCTTCGTCTATTTCGGCGTCCTCCACGCCATAGCGCTGTTCAGCCTTTTGGGCCTTGCCTTCCTGCGCGTGCCGCTGGTGGCGGTCGTCGTGCTGGCGGTCGTCATCATCGCGCTGCCGCTGTTCATCCAGCACCCGCTGTTCGGCGAAAAGCTCTGGTCGTGGATCGGCCTCTGGGACGTCCCGCCACCCACAGAAGACCTCGTGCCCATCTTCCCCTGGTTCGGCGTGGCGCTGGCCGGCATCGCCGTCGCCCGCTGGGCGCTCTCCAGCGGTTTCGCCACCCGTGTGGCCCAAATCAAGGGAAGCTCTTCACCCGCGAAATTCCTCGCCAAAATGGGCCGCTGGAGCTTGGTGATCTACGTCCTCCATCAACCGATCATGATCGGCGTCTTGATGGGCATCTCGTCCCTCACGGGCGTGAGCGAAGCCAACCGCGCCAACAATTTCCTGGCAAGCTGCGAGGCCACCTGCGGCCAGTCCGCGCCCGACCAAAGCTATTGCACCGCCTATTGCGCCTGCACGCTCGACCGCATCGAAAGCGATAGCCTGTGGGCCATGCTCGAAGCGCCCGAGCGCACAACCGAACAGGATGCCATGCTCACCGACCTCGCCAACCAATGCGCGACCGAAGTCCTCGACGAGCGGCTGCTCGCGCCTCAGGAATAGGTGGTCCAGAAAAAATACAGCGTCAGCCCGATCCCATAGACGATCACGAACCCCCTGATCGCCTTGGCCGGCACCAGATGCGAGAAATAGGCGGCAGCAAAGCCGCCCAACACCGCACCCACCAGGGCAACCGACCCCTCGGCCCATGCGATCGATCCTGTCGCCGCGAACCGCACCACCGCCACCACCGAGATCACCGCCGACAGCAGCAGCTTGAGCCCGTTCATTGCATGAACGTCCTCGAACCCGGCAAGCGCCAGCCAGGCCAGCAGTACGATGCCGAGCCCGGCGTTGAAGAACCCGCCATAGATGCTGACGGCCAGCAGCAGCGCGGACAACCCGATAGCCCCCGCCCGCGCCGCATGCCGGCTCCCGCTCGAGCGCGATGCGAGAAAGCGGTTGATGCGCTGCCCGAACATGTAGATCGCCACAGCGAACGCCATCAGCCAGGGAATGAACACCGAGAACTGCTCGTCGGAAATCCGCATCAGCGCCTCGGCGCCAAGATACCCGCCCACCAGCCCGATCACGCAATAGAGCACCATCCGGTTCCGATAGGGCGCGATGTGCTTCCAGTATCCCACCGCTCCGCTCACATAGCCGGGCAGGCACGCATACGTATTCGACGCATTGGCGAGCACCGGCGGCACGCCGGCGAACAGCAGCGCCGGAAAGATCACGAACGAGCCGCCACCGGCGAGCGAATTGATCATCCCGCCGATGAGACCGGCGGCGAAAAGCAGCAGAAATGTCACGAAAATGATTCCGGCAAACGTTGGAAATCAACATCTAGCCAACTCTGGCCTCAATACTCAATTCAACACCATGAATTTTCCGCATGGTGGACATGCTGTTGACAAAGCCCGTGCGCGCTCCTATCTCCCGTTTCGGTTGAAGAGCCAGCCGTCCGCGAGGCAAATGTCTTACGGTGAAGTCTTCCACGCCATGCCGATTTTGGCCCGCGTGATACTGCAAAACATCGTCCCAACTCTTTGGCGGTGCTTGGCAATGCGGACACCCAAGACGAAATCCGCCGTGGAGATATGACGATGCGCAAACCTGCATCCCATCTGACCACGACCGACCTCAAGAACGAGGCCCGCGAATATCGCGCGACCCAGCTCGAAGCCGGCCAAACCATTTCTCACGCCCAAGCCCTTGAAATGGTTTCACGTTTTCATGGATTCCGTGACTGGAACACCGCCTCTGCCGTGCTGCCCGTGACCCGCGCGCCGGCCTTTGGCGTGAGCCAGCGGATCAGCGGAACCTATCTGAAACAGCCCTTCACCGGCACCGTCATCGGCGTCGCCGCCATGGGGGCAGGGGATATGTTCCGTTTGACCGTCCAGTTCGACGAACCCGTGGATGTGGTCTCATTCGACAGCTTCTCGGCCTTCCGCCAGCGGGTTCAGACCACCGTCACCCGCGAGGGCATCTCGCCCACCCGCACCAGCGACGGCGAACCCCACATGGTGATTACCTCCCGAGGCTGAACAACAGGCCGGTGCGTCGAAAGGTGCATCGGCCTTTCCCGTTCGGGGTTGCATTCATCGTCATTTTACGATGAAGTCGCCCCATCAGATTTTCAGGAGTCATCATGACCGAACAGACCAAGCCGATAGACCTATATTATTTTCCCACGCCCAACGGCCACAAGATCTCGATCATCCTCGAAGAGCTTGGCGTGCCCTATACGATGCATCCCATCCACATCGGCAAGGGCGACCAGTTCAAACCTGAATTTCTCGCCGTCTCCCCCAACAACAAGATTCCGGCAATCGTCGATCCCGAAGGGCCTGACGGCCAGCCGATTTCGGTTTTCGAATCCGGCGCCATCCTGAAATATCTCGCCGAAAAATTCGGCAAATTCTATCCCACCGACCCGCGCGCCCGCGTGAAGGTGGATGAGTGGCTGTTCTGGCAGATGGGCGGCTTTGGCCCGATGCTCGGCCAGAACCATCACTTCAAGCAGTACGCGCCGGAAAAAATCCAATACGCCATCGACCGCTACGTTAACGAAACCCACCGTCTCTATGGCGTTCTGAACAAGCAGCTCGAAGGCCAGGATTATATCGCCGGTGAGTATTCCATCGCCGACATGGCCGCGTTGAGCTGGTCTCTTGGCTGGGAAAAGCAGGGTATGAACCTTGCTGAATTCCCCAATGTCGCGGCCTGGCAGGAACGGCTCAAGGCTCGCCCCGCGGTCGAACGCGGCCTGGCACTGAAGCTCCCGGAGGATCAGCAGATGGATTTGGCCGGCGACAAGAACGCCCAGGGCGTTCTCTTCAACCAGCGCTCCCGCTGACAACGAAAAAGGGCCCGCATCGCGGGCCCTTTGTTCATCTGGCGCAGGCCGCTTACCAACCGTTGCGCTCAAACCACGTATCGACGTCCTTGCGGGCTTCGTCCTTGGACTTGCCGTAGCGCTCCTGGATCTTGCCTTCGAGCTGCTCGCGCTTACCGCCGATCACGTCGAGATCGTCATCGGTGAGCTTGCCCCACTGTTCCTTGACCTTGCCGGTAAACTGCTTCCAGTTGCCTTCCATCTGATCGCGGTTCATCGTATTTCTCCTTTTTTGACTGTGCCTTCAGAACGGCCCAGCCCCATCCAGGGTTCCCTCAAGCAACTCGCGCGCGGTCATCCCCGGCATTTTCCGCCTCAAGACCAAAAAGCCCTTGCACTCCCGTTTCATTCCGGGCTACCACCCGCCTCGGAGAGGTGGCCGAGTGGTCGAAGGCGCGCCCCTGCTAAGGGCGTAGGCGGGTAACTGTCTCGAGGGTTCGAATCCCTTCCTCTCCGCCATTCCTCTGATATCCAGTGTTTTCAATGGCTTAGGCTCCCGGAGAATCTTCGGGACTTATACACATGCCTGATGCATGTGTCGTTCCGACTCCGGTCCGTTTTTGGCTCGAGTCGGAGAACACCATGGCCGCCAAGTGTGCCTATGTCGAAAAGGTCGGTGCGGTCTATTATGTGCGCAAGCGAATCCCCCAAGCCTGGAAAGGGCGGATGGAGGGCGAGGTTGTGCGCTTCTCGCTCCGGACCAAGGACCGGGCGCTGGCGCTCAAATGGGGTCTGGAGGCCTTGGTGGTGTTCGAAGAGTTGTTGCGCATGGAGCCGGAGGATGCGCTCAAACACCTGACGCGGCGACTGGTGGATGAGCAACTGCTGCTGCCCGAGGCCATGACCGGGGCCGATCTGGCGCGCCGCCGGGCTCTTGGCAATGTCGGGGCCAAGATCATCCGCGAGGCCCGCAAAGATCTTGGGCTGGGTGAGCATCTGGACGCGATCTATCGGGAACTGGTGTTGTTCAATCACACGACCGTCCAGGGTGAAGCCGATTATGAGTGCCGCCCGCCCGATGAAAGAGACAATCCCAAGCCAAGGCCCGGAAGTTCGATCTTTCCGGGTTTGATGCGGTTCTGGATGCTCTTGGGGCTCCGAAAGCGCAGCCCACTGCAGGTCCAGAGATTTCGGCTTCGTCGCTGCACCTGGCGGGCGAAACATCGGTGATGCGCTCAATCGCACCATCAGGCTCACCTTCGGCACGAATGGCGTCGTCCGCCAATGATGCGACACAGGTTCACACACTGCGCAGTCTGATGAATGACTATTTCAACCGCACCGGCAAAGCGACCGGGTCGGACAACCGTGCCAACATCACGCGCGCGGTCAGGCTGTTCGAAGATCTATGTCCTGACGTAAAAACCCTGGCGGTCATGGACATTCCCTTGTCGCTTTGGGACCAGCTCTACGAGTTCGTTCAAGAAATCCCATACATGCGTGGTCAAGTCAGTCCCGACAATATCGTTGCCTTCACGCGGCAGAAGCAGGAAGAAGGCAACGATTATCGGCGGCTGTCGGTGGCGACGCTCAATTCCAATTACCTTGGGGCGATCACGCGTCTGGTCCGCCATGGCAACACCCGCCGTCTTTTCGCCTGGCAGGCGCCCCCTCTGGTGATCTCGGAAAAAAAGCGCGCTTCGAAGGGCAAGAGCCGGGTTCCGTTCTCCTCTGAGGAAATTACCGCCATCACCTCATGCCCGGTCTATCTGGGGTGCGCCAACCGGCGCCATCGGTATTCGCCGGGCACAAGCATTTTTGCCGATGACCACATCTACTGGTCGCCGCTGGTGTCGATGCATTCAGGTATGCGGGTGACCGAGATAGGGCTGCTGCGTTTCGAACAGCTGCAACCATGGTTCGGTCGGCCAACACTGGTTCTCGAACTGGATGATGACGGGTCTGTCGACGGTGAGGAGGGATACAAGACCGGAAACGCCATCCGGCGTGTTCCTATCCATCAGCAATTGATCGATCTTGGTTTCCTAGACTTCTGGAGCCATCAGCAAAGTCTGGGTTGCGAGCGGCCGTTTCCCGATTGGACCCAGCACATCAAGGGCGGAAAGGACGGTCGACCCGAAATCCATTTCGAGGCGGACTTCTTCAACGCACATCGGCTCAACTGGAAGGTGCCGCCCCATCGTGCGCGCAAACTCACGTTCCATTCGTTCCGCGGCTTCTTCATCCAGGCGTCGCATGACGCCAGGATCAGCCCATACACTATCCTGAAATGGGTCGGTCACGACGAAGACACCGAAGCGAAAACCTCCGAAGTGCACCGCGGCTACCTCAACGAGGATATTACCGCGGACGAGGTGGCGGAAATCGACAAGATCAAAGTGTCGCTCGGGCCGGTAGCCTCGTTTGCGGACTGGTTGAAAAGGTAGTAGCCGGACAGGCAACGGCATGGCATCCGGCTGGTGTGGCGATGCCGGGGCAGTATCTCCCTTCGGTCAGGAAACGCAAATTCCGCTTCAGGGTAACACTTTTCGCGCAGCACGGCCCGCCTCGAGAAAAGTGTTACCCCGAGGCTATGTTGGCGTTGCCCATTAATTTGGCGTGCGCCTGAGGCGACCGAGTTCTTTCTTGCCAGCCTCCGTTCCATGGTGAGGACGTTGCCGCAAAAGCGGGTGAAAAGCGTCGAGTAACGGGGAAAAAAACATGGCAGTTCGGATGGACGCACTAGCTCGGGAGGTCACGCGGGAAGCATCGACGGAGGTGCTTTATGGCAAGCGAGTCGCGATGCTCAGCAGGCGCGCCAAAAGCGAGCTCGGATACGATATCGGCCTCTTCGACACCATCGATTGCTTCGCCTTGATGCACGAAGAGTTCAAGGACGCGACCCTTCGCCAATATGCAGCGGCGCTGGCCTGGGCGGTTGATACCGCGGAAGAAACCGGCGAACTCAATGATCAAGAAGCCGCTGCATGCCGAGAGCGGTTGGCGACGCGACCGGTTCCGCGTCCGCGTGACGCCGAAAAGCGGACCTCGGGGAAAAAACGGAAATCGGTTAGCCAAAAGGACTTTGTCGCGGTGTGCCGGGCTTTGGCCAAGCGCAACCGCGGTGAAGACAAATTGCTGCTCCGGCTGCTGGTCAGCAATATGGGTTTGGGACTGCGGCCGTGCGAGTATCACGGCGCCACCCTGACAGAATCCATGCTCGTGGTCAGGTCTGCCAAGGCCACCAATGGGCGTGCGCTTGCCGAATTCCGCGAGTTTGAACTTGATGATGCCTCAAGCGGCCAAGTCGAAAGCTTGGTGCAACTTATCGAAGACATCAATGCCGCTGCCGAAAACGAACTGCATGCCCTGATCGATCGGCTCGGTGGCCGGCTGCGGCGGGTCTGCCGCCATATCGGGGTGGAGCCGTTCTCCCTGTACACCACACGGCACCAGGCGATTGCCAATATCAAAGCGACCGGCTCGGCGGAAGAGGTCGCGGCCTTTGCCGGCCACAATTCCATCGACACCGCCAGAAAGTATTATGCGCCGCGTCGGTCCGCCTGGAAGATCGACAAATCCATCAAGCCGACACCCCGGATGGTGGATTTGGTAGAGGAGCGGGTGGCTCATCGAGGAGCGAAACGGCGGCCAAAATTGTAGTGGGAGTTTGCGTATAACCGGCAGAAACTACAGCAGTGTCATGTACCTAAGAAGCGTCGGCTTTGCGCCCTCATCCCGGTCGCTAGAGGACATCGATTGTCTTCCCAAAAGCGGGCATTGAAAGCTTTGCTCTACGGCTTGTTGCTAACGGATAGTGCTAGGTGCGGCATGACGAATTCGATGAAGTTCTGTAGATCGTGCGGCATAATCGGCGCCATGACGTTGAAGCCGTCAGCGGCTCCGGCTTCGAACCATTCCTGCATGGTGGCGGCGATTGCTGGTCCTGTGTCCACGGCAAGCAGATGGCCGCGGCCGCTGGCGAGGCGCATGAGGAGCTGGCGTAAGGTCAACTGATCTCGCCGGGCGATGCCGACAAGCACTGCAACGCGGCTTTGGCTGGACTGATTGAGAGTGCCCGTTCCCACGCCAGCGGGCAAGGGTCCTTCCAGGTCGGCGTTGGAGAGATCGGCGCCAAGGAACTCGGAGAGTTTGGCCCGCACGTGCTCGGTGACCATGAAGCTGTTCATCTGCGCCAGACGTGCTTTCGCCTCGTCCTGAGTGGCTGCGGCGATCGGCACGATACCGGGATAGATGCGGACACTCTCCGGCGACCGGCCCAGGCGGGCGGCCCGCGCCTTCATGTCCGTATAGAACTCCTTCGCTTCAGGCAGGCTCGACTGTACGGTGAACACAAGATCGGCATAGCGGGCCGCGAAATCCCTGCCAGCTTCCGAGGCCCCCGCCTGGGCAAGGAGCGGCCGCCCTTTTGGCGAGCGCGGCACGTTCAGCGGCCCTCTTGTGCTTACGAAGGGGCCGCGATGATCGACCACCCGTACTTTGGCGGGATCGAGATATCGTCCACTTTGTTTGTCGACAATCCGGGCATCACCATCCCAGGAATCCCACAGCGCCAGTGCCGCTTCGACCACATCGGCAGCTCTGGCATAGCGCTGGTCATGCTCGGGCATGGTCTCGAACCCGAAATTTTGCGCTTCGAGTGCGTTCGACGATGTGACGACATTCCACCCTGCCCGCCCCCCACTGATGTGATCGAGCGAGGCGAAGCGCCTCGCCAGATGGTAGGGATGGTCGAAGCTGGTAGAAGCCGTGCCGATGAGCCCGATCCGTTTTGTCACCGCGGCAAGGGCCGAAAGAATGACGATCGGATCCATCGCGTCGGAAAGATGCCGGTCGGCACCCTGCTGCAGCGCCAGGACGTCGCCGAGAAAAAGCGCGTCGAAGCCGCCGGCTTCCGCTCTTTTGGCGATATCGATCCAGTAATCGATGTCGGTCGAAGCCAGCGGATCGCTTTCGGGCATGCGCCAACCGGCCTCGTGGCTGCCGAGCCCGAAGATGACGGCATTGAGCCCCATACGACGTTCGCTCATGGCTGGATGCCGAGATAGTCGTTGGAGTAGTATTCCGAAAAATCAGGCTTTTCGCCGACCGGCGCGCCATCGCCATCCTTGAGAAGGCCTGCCTCGAACAGGAAACTCCCCATGGCCTCCATTTTGGCGGCGTCGATGGTGCCGACGGTGCCGTCCTCTCCAACCAGATAGTTGCCGTCGATCAGGGACTGGAGCGAGGCGCGAACAAAGTCTCGGTCGAGTAAGGTATCGGCATTGGCGGCGACAAGGATGTCGGTTGCTTCCTCCGGGTGCTCCACGGCGTAGGCATAGCCGCGACGGCTGGCTGAAATGAAGGCTTCCGCCGTGTCGGGGTGCTCGGCAAGGTAGGCGCTAGTGGCACCAAGAAAATTGGTGTGCTGATCGGGCACGCCGTAATCGGCATAGCGAAAGGCTCGCTGGGTCGGCCCGTCGCGCTCGGCTTTGACGCCTTCCCAGGTATAGACTTCGAGGGTGAAATCGACAGCACCATTGGCAAGGGCTTCATAGGCCGATGTGCCCAGGGTTACAGTTTCGAAATCGGCCAAACCACCGTCATGGCGGATGATGGTGCCGATCAGCGCCGTTTCCCAGTCGCTGCCGAACCCCGCATAGAATTTGCCATCGAGATCGGCGGGGCGCTGGATGTCCTCGCGATCGGCATTGAACACCAATCGTCCGGTTTCCGTCTGCACAAGGGCGTAGGTGGCGACGAGATCGGCCCCCGCCGTGCGCTGCGTGAACAGACCCAAGGAACCCAGAACACCGAAATCGGCAACATTGTTGGCAACCAGCGTCGCCGCCGACGTATCGGTATAGGGCAGGATTTGCACCTCAACGCCTGCCTCCTCATAAAAGCCCTTCGTATCGGCGACGTAGAGGCCGATATGGTTGGTGTTGGGCGTCCAGTCGAGCGCGACGCTGACTGGCGTCAACTGCGCCAAGACGGGCGTTGCGATCAGGGTGGCGCACAGGGCCAGCGCGGCACGAAGATGCGGCACGGTCATTCCTCCAAATTGAGCAGGGTTTGCAGAATGTCGGCTTCGAAGGCTGATAGCGCGCCGCCGGCGGCGGGACGCGGGTGAGCCAGCGAAATCTCGTAGTGACGCAGGATGCGCGCGGGTCGCTGCGAAAGCACATAGATACGGTCGGAAAGGAGAACGGCCTCGCGCACGTCATGGGTGATCAGCAGCACCGTCCAGCCGTGACGGGTCCACATGCCGGAAAGCCAGCGCTGCATCCTGGCCCGGGTCAGCGCGTCGAGTGCACCGAAGGGTTCGTCGAGCAACAGCATGGGCCTTTGCTGCACGACGGTGCGCAGCAGCGCGGCGCGCTGGCGCATGCCGCCCGACAACTGGGCCGGATAATGCCGCTCGAAGCCGGACAGCCCGAACTCGGCAAAGAGCGACTGCACATTGGCGCGGGCGGCCTTGCGACTCATACCCTGGACCTCGAGGCCCAAAGCGGCGTTATCGATGATACGCCGCCACGGCATCAGCGCATCGCGCTGCGGCATGAAGGCGAAGCGGTGGCTGGCCGGATCGAGCAGAATGCCGTCGCAGAGCATTTCCCCGCCATCGGGCACGAGTGCACCGGTGAGCAATTGCAGGATGGTGGACTTTCCAGCGCCGGAGGGACCGAGGATGGAAACGAACTCGCCCGGGCGCACAGAAAGGCTGATGTCTGCGAGCACGGCGAGGTCGCCGAAGCGTTTGGACACTGCTTTGAGTTCAAGCCGTGGCCTGTTCATGGCTTACCCTCGCCGAACCGCGTCCAAGGCATGGCAGCGCGTTGCACCAGCACCGTCGCTCCGAAAAGGCAGAGGGTTAGCGTGGCGCTGACGAACACGGCGGACAAAACGAGGTCGGGCCGGAAATTGTTCTTGGCATTGAGGATGTAGATGCCAAGGCCCCGCACGGCGCCGGCATATTCGGCAAAGATCGCACCGACGATGGCATAGGTGATGGAAATCCTCAGGCCCGCGAAGAAATAGGGCAATGCCGAAGGCAGCCGTGCTGCAATGAAGATGCGGCGCCGCGAGGCACCCATGGAAGCAAGGAGCGCTTCGATATCGCGATCGGTCGAGTCATAGCCCTGCACAAGGGCAACCAGCATGGGAAAGAACGTCACCAGCGCAACCAGCACGACCTTGGGCGTAAGGCCGAAGCCGAACCAGAGCACGATCAGCGGGGCGATGGCGACCAGCGGCAGCGTCTGGGTGATGATGAACACGGGAAACAGGGCCCGCCGCAACGGACGAAAGAAATCCACCAGCAACGAGAACAAAAATGCGGCGCAGAGCGACGACGAAAAGCCGAACAATGTTGCCTGGAGCGTCGCCAGCGTGTGACCGGCCAGCGCCTCACGTTGTTCGAACCCCTGGACGAGAACGCGCGACGGCGCCGGGAGCGCGGTGGGCGAAATGCCCCAGAAACGCACATAGGTCTCCCAGGCCAAAACCAGCACCGACACCGACAGCACGGCTGGCCCGGCATGGGCAAATAGGCGCGCAACGCCACGCTTGGAGACTGAACCGTTCGACATGGCAGGCCCCAGCACTCAGCGCGCGCTGAGGTGACCGCTCATCGGATAAAGGAAAATCTGTGCACCGGAAAACATGAACCGCCTCGCTCCGCTGGTATTACCCAGATCAGCTATAGGGTCCGAAGGCTTGCCACCCCCATCTCAGCCCCGACCATACGGAGCACCCCTGTGGATGGCGGGACCATAGACGATTATCGGAAGAGCGCAAGAAGCTATGTGAGATCCACGGCGGTAGCGGCACGCGGTGGTGAGTGAGACATATGTGGGCCTGTTTTCCCCAAGCCGCCGGGCATCGTCTGCATGGCGCGACATTCCGGATATTTGCCTATGCTTCCGAAATTCCAAAAGCCGCCGAACGGCAGAGCCACCGCATTTAGTTTATGACCGGCTCCACCTCACCCAGTCGTAATCCTGAACCATCGTTGCGTGGACTGATCGAGTTTAAAGACCAAATTTGTAGAGCGGTTCACGCTCGATTGCTGCACCCGCTATTAGCGCGTGGTCGTTCAACGCTTGATGATCGAAGCGCACGCCATGTCCGGGCGTTGGCGCCGCAACGCACCGTCCGTCGCGGATTGAGATCGGTTCAGCTGTTGCTCCAAAATCAAAGAGATTGAGGCCGAAAATATTCTCCACATGCAACGCGTTGGGCAATGCCGCCGCCAGATGCACGGATAATTCCATTGCCCCGTGCGGAGAAATGGGAATTCCGCTCGCCGCTCCGAGCGCAGCGATCCGGCGAAATTCGGTGATCCCACCGACCTTCCAGACATCGGGCTGCAAGAAGTCCACGGCGCCTTGATGGACATAGTTCCAGAACTCGAATCGGTTGCAGAGCTGTTCGCCGACTGCGACCGACATCCCCGTGGCGGCGCGCAGCCTGCCATGGGCCTCGATCGTATCCGATAGCAGCGGCTCCTCGATGAAAAGCGGCGCCGCGTCGGCCAGAAGCGGCACGCGCTGCATGGCCTCGCCCACCGACCATTTCTGGTTCGCGTCAACCATCAGCGTAGCCGCGTCCCCGATCGCTTCGCGCACCGCAAGGCACCGCTCGCGATCCTCGTAAAGTCCCGGCCGACCCACCTTGACCTTGAAGGCGGTGTATCCCTCTTCGCGTTGCCCTCGCGCCTGCTCGACCAGTTCCTCGGTCGACAGATGGAGATTGATTGCACTGGCATAGACCTCGACGCTGTCCCAGGCGCCGCCGAGCAACCGGTAAAGCGGTTCCCCGGCCGCCTTTGCCTTGAGGTCCCACGCGGCGATGTCGAGGACCGAAATAGCCAGCGTCGTGATGCCCGCCGGCCCCGCCGCATGGCATTCCATCCACAGCCGCTGCCAGATTCGTTCGGTGTTGCGCGGGTCCATGCCGGTCAGCATCGGCGCCAGATAGCCGGCGATCAGCGCCTGGACCGCAGCGGCGCCGACCCCGGCCGTGGTGCACCAGCCGATGCCCGTCTCCCCCGTGTCGGTCTCGATTTCCGCAACGACAAGCTCGCGATGGGTCATCGTAACTCGGGCCGAGGAAAAGGTTTGTTTCAGCGGCATCCGATAGGCATTGCAGGTGGTGCGGGTAATCTTCATGATGATTGTCCCCTCCCCGGAGAGGTTGCGAAATCCGATGGCAGGACCCCATTGTGGCCCGCGCAGCAAGGGGCCGTGCGGCCTTGTGGCGCTATTTCGCTGGACGAAACGATCCTCGACCTTCGTTTCGCGGCCCGGGCCGCTGACTATGGTTGCAGCCAATCGGCGTCATGCCTCGACTGAAGACGGCCTGTTCAACCAATGCAAAATCTCAAACTCAATGCCGACCTGGTCGCGGGGCTGCTGTTTGCAGCGTTCGGTGCCTGGTTCGGCGCGTCCTCGATCTTCGGGCTTAGCCTTGGCACGGCGTTCCGCATGGGGCCGGGCTTTTTCCCCGCGCTTGTCGGAGGGCTCCTTTTCGCCCTCGGGCTGGTGATCGCCCTCAAGGGCTGGCGCGCCGAGCACGAGACCCTCGACCTTGCGACCGTCCCCTGGCGCGCGGTGATCCTGTTCCCGGTCGGCCTGACCCTGTTCGGCCTTTCCATGCGGCCGCTGGGCCTGATCATCGCGCTTCTGGTGCTGTGCCTGTGCTCGTCCATGGCCGTCAAGGGCATGAGCGCCATTCGGGCCGTCATCCTTTCGCTGGCTGTCACCGTGCTCTGCATCGGCATCTTCAGCGTCGGCCTGGGGCTCGACCTGCCCCTGCTCGGCGACTGGCTGCGCTAGGAGGTCCGCATGGAAGTCTTTTCTCACCTCGCCCTGGGCTTTTCGGTCGCCTTCGCGGCCCAGAACATCTTCTTTTGTTTCGTCGGCGTGCTTGCCGGCACGCTGGTCGGCGTCCTTCCCGGGGTCGGTCCCCTCGCGACCATCGCCATCCTGCTCCCGATCACCTTTTCCATGGCGCCCGACTCGGCGCTGATCATGCTGGCCGGCATCTATTACGGTGCCCAGTACGGCGGATCGACAACGGCGATCCTGCTCAACCTGCCCGGCGAGGCCTCCTCGGCCATCACCACGCTCGATGGCTACCAGATGGCGCGCAAGGGCAGGGCCGGTGTCGCGCTCGCCACCGCAGCGCTATCCTCGCTGTTCGCCGGCACCATCGCCACCCTGATCATCGCGCTATTCGCGGTGCCGCTCACCCAGGTGGCCATGGCGTTTCGGCCCCCCTCCTATTTCTCGATGATGGTCCTGGGCCTCATCGCCTCGGTCGTTCTGGCCCGCGGTTCGGTCCTCAAGGCCATCGCCATGGTGCTGCTCGGCCTGCTCCTGGGGATCATCGGCACCGATATCTATACCGGCACCGCCCGGCTCAACATGGGCAGGCTCGAGCTTGCCGACGGCGTCGACATCGTCGCGCTCGCCATCGGCTTGTTCGGCATCGCCGAAATCCTGCGCAATCTCCAAAGCGAGGAAAAGAGAGAAGTCCTCAGCTCCAGGGTCAAGGGGCTGTGGCTATCGCTTGCCGATTTCAAGCGCATCGCCATGCCCACGGTGCGCGGCACGGCCATCGGCTCGGCTTTGGGCATTCTTCCCGGCGGCGGGGCGATGCTGGCCTCGTTCGCGGCCTATATCGTGGAAAAGAAGGTCTCGAGGAACCGTGCCCAGATGGGCGAGGGGGCCATCGAGGGCGTTGCGGCGCCCGAAAGTGCCAACAACGCCGGGGCGCAGACCGCCTTCATCCCAATGCTTACGCTCGGGCTGCCCTCCAACGCCGTCATGGCGCTGATGATCGGGGCCATGATCATCCAGGGCATCCAGCCCGGTCCCGATATCATCGTCAAGCAGCCGGACCTGTTCTGGGGCCTAATCGTTTCGATGTGGGTCGGCAATCTGATGCTGGTGCTGCTCAACCTGCCCCTGATCGGGCTGTGGGTTCGGTTCCTCACGGTGCCCTATCCGGTGCTCGTCGTCGCCATCATGGCGTTCAGCGCTGTGGGCATCTATTCGGCGTCCGGTACGCTGTTCTCGATGTACGAACTGGGGTTTTTCGCGCTGCTCGGCTACGCCTTCATGCGCCTCGGGTGCGAACCGGCACCTCTGACCCTGGGGTTCATCCTCGGCCCGATGATGGAGGAACAGTTGCGCCGCTCGATGCTCATGTCGCGCGGCGATCCCGCGGTGTTCCTCACCGAGCCGATCAGCCTCGGGTTCCTCATCGTCGCGGCGGCAGCCCTGCTGCTCCTGGCGGCGCCCACCATCGCCCGCCGGCGCGAAGAAGCCTTCAGCGAGGAATAAGCGATGGACGATACAAACGCCATGCGCCCCTTCGAGGGCATCCGGGTTCTCGATATCACCCACGTCCTCGCCGCGCCGTTTGCGACCTACCAACTTGCCGTGTTCGGCGCCGACGTCATCAAAATCGAACATCCCGACGAGCCCGACCAGACCCGGATCGACGGCAGCGATCCTGCGCTGTCGGCCGAACGGATCGGAACGCACTTCATCATACAGAACGGCGGCAAACGGTCCCTGACGCTGGACCTCAAGACCGAGGCCGGACGCGAGGTGCTGCGCCGGCTCGTTCCCACCGCCGACGTTCTGGTCGAGAACTACCGCCCCGGCGCCCTCAATGCGCTCGGCCTCGGCTACGAGGATTTGCGCGCGCTCAATCCGCGCCTGATCTATGCCTCGATGTCGGCCTTCGGCCAGGATGGGCCGCGCAGCACCCAGACCGGCTACGATCAGGTGATCCAGGCGGTGTCGGGCCTGATGATGGTCAACGGCACCGCCGATACGGTGCCCATGAAGGTGGGCACCCCGGCCGTCGATTATGCCACGGGCACGATGGGCGCCTTCGCCCTTGCGGCTGCCCTCTTGCAGCGCGAACGCACGGGGAAAGGCCAGTATGTCGATCTCTCCATGCTCGATACCGCGCTCATGCTGCTCGGGGCGCATTTGACCAATCACTCGCGTTCCGGCCGCGAACCCAAGGCGGGCGGCAACCACCATGAATTTGCGACGGTGGGACTCTACGACACCGCCGACGGCCAGATTCAGATCGCGGCGATCAACATGCGCCAGCAGCGGCGGTTCTGGCACATGCTCGGCCATCCCGAACTGATCAAGGCGAACAATGAAGACCGTCGCGCCGGTGCTCAAGAGGAGCGCAAGGTCGTGCTGCCCATCCTTCTGACAAGGACGGCACGCGAGTGGGAGGATTGGTTTCAGGAAAACCACATTCCGGCCGCCCGTGTCTGGACGCTGCCTGAAACGCTCGCCCATCCCCAGCTTGAAAGCCGCGACATCCTGCATCGCTTCGTCGATCAGCCCGGTATCCCCGGCGCGGTGACCGTGCCCAAGGCGGCGTTCAAGCTCGCTCATGGCGGGGCGCGCATGGACCGGCCGCCACCGCGTATGGGCGAACACACCGAAGCCCTGCTGCAAGAGCTCGGCTATTCGGATCAGGAAATATCCGTGCTGCGCGATGCGGGCACGATTTGATACTGTAAGGGAGGAAGCCCCAATGAAACTGCTCAGTGTGATCACATCGGTCTCGCTCGTCCTCACCGGGCTGGCGGCCAGCGCCCATGCGCAGGAAGCCGGTTATCCCAATGATTTGGTGCGCGTCGTGGTCGGGTCCTCGCCCGGCGGCACGGCCGATACCGTCTCCCGGCTCGTCGCCGAAGCCCTCTCGAACAAATTCGGACAGAGCTTCGTCGTCGATAACCTTCCGGGGGCCGGCGGCGCGCTGGCCGCAACCACCGTCAAGGGCGCCGAACCGGATGGCTATACCATCCAGTTCGTCTTCTCTTCGTTCTCCATCCTGCCCTCTTTGAACCCCGGGGTCGGCTATGATCCGGCCGCCGATTTCGCGCCGATCGCCATGGTGTCGTCGGCCCCCAACCTTTTGCTGGTGAACCCCTCTTTCGGGGTGACCACGCTGCCCGAATGGATCGAGAAGGTGAAAGCCAATCCGGGCCAGTTCGACTATGGCAGCGGCGGCATCGGCTATAGCCAGCATCTGTCCATGGAAATGCTGCTCCAGAGCATCGATGGCGAGGCGGTCCATATCCCCTACGCCGGTAGCGGCAATCTCCTGGGGGCACTGCTTTCGGGCGAAGTGCCCTTCGCCTTCGATACGCTGACCACGGCCGTTCCTCATATCGAATCCGGCGCGCTGATCCCGCTGGCCACGACCAGCGCCGTGCGCTCGGAGATCCTGCCGGATGTGCCCACGGTCGCCGAAGCGGTTCCCGGCTACGAGCTCACCGCCTGGAACGGGTTCGTGGCCCCGGCCGGCACGCCGCCCGAGATCGTTTCCGCTCTCAACGAGGCGATCGTCGAATACCTTGCGACCGATGAGGCCAAGACGTTCTTCGCCCAGCTCGGCACGACGATCGATGCGAGTTCGCCCGATGAGTTCGGTGCGGTGATCGCCGCCGATTACGAGAAATTTGCCGACGTCATCGCAACCGCCGGCATCACGGCCCAGTAATCAGAGCCTCCGGGCGCGGCGCTTGCCGCCGCGCCCGAGAGACCGGGAGGCGACCATGTCAGCAAGGATTGCCGTGCCGTCCAAGGTCCTGGGCGGCTTTGTCGCGGCGCTCTTCGAGGCGGCGGGTCTGTCGCCGGCCGCTGCGGGCCGGGTTGGCGATGCGCTGATCGAGGCGGACCTTTCGGGCCGGGGCTCGCACGGCGTATTGCAGGCCGAAAATTATCTCGCCCGTCTCATGTCGGGCGCCATGTCGACGGCGGAAAAGCCCCGGATCGTCAGCCGGTCGGGCGGCAGCGTGGTTCTCGATGCCGAGGGCATGGAAGGTCATCTCGCCGCCGAGGAAGCCATCTCCATCGCCATCGCGACGGCGCAAGCCAACGGCGTCGCGGCCGTCGCGGTGCGGAGCGCCCAGCACATGGGCGTCGCGGGCCGCTATGTCGGCATTGCCGCCCAGGCGGGATGCGTCGCCCTGGCCATGGGCAACGCCAAGCCGGTGATGCCGGCCCCTGGCGGGGCCGAGCGCCTTGTCGGCACGAACCCGCTTGCCATGGGCGTTCCGGCGCCCGGTGGACCCATCGTGCTCGATATGGCCACGAGCGCCGGCACCTATGGCCGCATTCGCCATGCCCGCGCCTTGGGTCAGCCTATCCCCGAGGGATGGGCGCTCGACGCGCAAGGCCGGCCGACGACCGACGCCGAGGCGGCGATGGCCGGGCTGCTGTTGCCGATGGCCGGCGCCAAGGGCTTTGCCCTCTCCTTCGTCATCGATTTGATGGCGGGCCTTCTTTCCGGCGGGGCTTGGGGAGACAGACTGGGCGCGCTCGATGACGACACCACCAAGCCCCAGACGTCGTCCTATCTCTTCATCGTGCTCGATATCGCTCATTTCCGCGATCTTCCCGGCTTTCTCGATGAGGCCGGCGAGGCGGTCGCGCGTGTCCACAATTCGCGCCGGGCCGAGGGCGTGGACCGGCTGTTCACGCCCGGCGAGCGAAGCGCCCGAACGCTTGCCGGCAGCAACGGCATCGTCGAAATCGCCCCGTCCGTGGCGCAGGCGCTGGCCATGCGGGCCCATGCGCTCGGTGTCCCCGTCCCGCCAGCGCTTGGGGTTTGAACCGGAATGGCCATCACCTACGAGGTCATGAAACAAACCGCGCGGATGCTCTACGAGCGCTCGCTCAAGCGCATCCCCGAAAATTCCAAGGCCGCGCTGGCCGACGCCATGCGAACCGAAAGTTCACAAGCGGCGCGAACCACGCTCAAATTCATGTTTGCCAGCGCCGCGCGCGCCGAGGAACGCTCGACGTTCGTGTGCTCGGATGCCGGCTTTCCGGTCTATTTTGTCAAGATCGGAACGGGCGTCCAGTTCGGTGGCGATCTGAAGCTGGCCATATCGGACGCGTTCGACGAACTCGTCGAAACCATCGAACCGCCCATCCTCAAATTCGTCACCAATCCGCTCACCGGCGAGCGCAGCTATCGCGGCAAGGACATGCCGCATGTGAGCTGGGATCTGGTTTCGGCGGCCGATCATATCGATATCACCTGCTCGCCCAAGGCGCTTGGCTCGGGGCGCTGGGCGGCGCTGGAGATTTTCAGCTATCCCACGCTCGAAGAGATCGAGCGCTATATCCTCGAGGTTTCGATCCGGGCCGGCTCGCAGCACTGTCCGCCGGTCGTTATCGGGGTCGGCATTGGCGGCTCGTTCGATCACGCCGCAAAGCTGGCTAAGCTCCAGACCTTGCGCCCCTTCGGCTCGAAAAACCCCGAGCCCATTCTTGCGGCAATGGAAGACCGACTCACCCGGGCCGTCAACGCCACCGGCTTCGGTCCCATGGGCACGGGCGGGGACACCACGGCGCTCGGCGTTCATATCGACTACGCTTCGGGCCACGGTTTTACGCCGGTCGCCGTGTGTTTCAACTGCTGGATCAACCGGCGGACGCGCGCCCGGATTTCCAACTTGGGCGAGGTGGAAATCCTTGAGTGAGCGCGTCCTCGACCTTCTCCTGACACCCGATCTCGCCCGGACGCTCAAGCTGGGCGACACCGTCTTCCTGCGCGGCGAGGCCGTTGTCACGGCGGGCTTTCCCACCCACCAGCGTCTTGTCGATTGCATCGAACGGGAAATCGACCCCCCGATTGCACTGGGTGGCACGCTCTTTCATCTCGGCTGCATGAGCCGTGATGAAAATGGAACTTTAAAGCCACTCTACGTCAATCCCACCACCAGCACGCGCTTCAACGCCTTCATTCCGCGTATCGTTCGCCATTTCGGCCTCACTGCCTTGGCGGGCAAGGGCGGGCTCGATGCTCAAAGCATTGCCGCTATGGGTGAGGCGGGGTGCGTCTATTTTTCGATCACCGGCGGCGCGGCTCCGCTGCTCACCGAGGGGGTGCGGGAAGTCGTCGAGACCGGTTGGGACGATCTGATCGCCCAGTTTCGGCTCAATCGCCTGCGGCTCGACATGTTCGGACCTCTCACGGTTGCCATCGATGCCCACGGCAATTCGATCTACGCCCAATTGGCCGAGGCGGCCCATGCACGCCTTCCTTCGATCATGCGCGCCCTCAACGCCGAACGCGGCACATAGGCCCGCCATTCCGGCTGGCGAAAAGCGCCGCCGGGCGTTTTGAAGTCCGAGGGGCTTTCCCCTAGCGTCGCCTCATAGGAAACTCAAAGCGACTACAGAAAATGGCGAAAAAACAATGGCGTAATGAGGCCCGTGCCCTCATCGATACCATCGAGGGTGCGCGCGTCGATGCCCTTATGCAAGGGGCGGTCGATCTCCACGTGCATTCGGGGCCCTCGACAATGCCGCGCCAGCTCGACCATCTCCAACAGGTGGAAGCGGCCGCGGCGTCCGGAATGCGCGGCGTATTGTTCAAGGATCACCATTATTCGGTGTCTCCCATGATGGAGCTGCTCGAACGGGTGTCCGGGGATACCGGCGTGCACATGTTCGGCTCGGTCGTGCTCAACAACGCCGTCGGGGGGCTGAACCCCTATGCCGTCGATTTCAACGTCAAGATCGGCGCCAGGCTCGTCTATATGCCCACCGCACACGCGGCCAACCATATCCGCAACACGCACCGGAACGCGCGGCTGGCCTCCAACGTCCAGTTGCGCAAGCCATACGGCATCACCGTCATCGACCAGAACGGCGAACTGCTCGACGTGGTCAAGCAGATCCTCGACATCATCGCCGAGCACGATGTCATCCTCTCCTCGGGACACCTGCACATCGCCGAGGTCTGGCCGCTGTTCGAGGAAGCCAAGCGGCGCGGGGTCAAGAGGCTGCTGGTCAATCACCCCGCCTATGGCCTGCACTGCACCTATGAGGACGTCGCCGAACTGGCGCAGCTGGGGGCGATGATCGAGCAGTCCGCCTGTCTTTTCATCGACTCGCGCTTCAACGTCTTTCCCCCCGAAGAACTCAAGGCCCAGGTGGAGGCCGCCGGCGTCGCCAATTCCTCGATGGGCTCGGACCTGGGCCAGATCGACAATCCCTCGCCGGTCGAAGGCATGCGCCAGATCATCGCCCTGTTGCTCGCTCTCGGGTTCTCCGACGAGGAGGTGGGCCGGATGGTGCGCGACAATCCCGCAAGGCTCGTCGGTCTCGAAGATTGACGGTGCCCGCAATCAATTTCCAAAGAGTGAGTTTGAGACGATGAAACTGGGAACAGCCCTTATCGCGGGCGCCGACACGCTGATCGCTTGCGTCGGAAACGATGGCGCCGTCACCTTGACCGAGGCCTATGCGGCCCAGGGCCTCGGTGCGGCCCCCGCGAGCCTCAACGCCCTGATCGAGGCCGGCGAAGCCGAGATGGCCAGGGTGCGCGAAGCGGTCGGAAACGCGGTGGCCAACGGGGTGGGGGTGATCGCGCTGGGCGCCATCGATTTCCGCCCGCCCCAGCCCCGCCCGAGCAAGTTCATCGGCGTCGCCATGAACAATCGCGGCATCCGCAAGGAGGCGCACAAGAGCCCCACGGTGCCCAACTACTTCCTCAAGGCGCCGTCGTGCCTGACCGGGCACAATCACCCCATCGTCATGAAGGACCATTACGGGGAAACCATCCCCGAACTCGAGCTCGCCGCCATCATTGGCCAGCGCGCCAAGGACGTGCCGGTCGAACGGGCCCGCGAGGTGATCTTCGGCTACACCATCGCCAACGACATTACCTCGCACGGCATCAAGTTCGGCTACGATTCGATCGCCACGACGCGCGCGCCCGAATTGACCCGCCCGCACCACTTCGCCTGGCGCAACCGCCATGGCGAGGACGACAACGACATCTATTTCGTCTACCACACCCGCTCCAAGGCCACCGACACCTTCGGCCCGATGGGCCCGTGGATCACGACCGCAGATGAGATCGCCGATCCCAATACGCTCGATGTGCGCGGCTATTTCGACGGCAAGCCCTTCGCCCAGGACAACACGTCCAACTACATGTTCACTGTTGAGCAGGTGGTCGCCGACGCCAGCCAGTGGTTCACGCTCGAGCCGGGCGACATCATCATCTTCGGGACCACCGCCAAGGGCGTCGGCCGCTATCCGCATGGCCACCGGGAAATCAACATGCACAAGATGACCGGCGTCATCGAATGCGAGATCGACGGCCTGGGCCGTCTGGCCAATCCCATCGTCCACGAATAATGATCCCGTCCATGATGCGCGTTATCGAAATCGCCGGTGCCGGCGGGCCGGAAGTCCTGACCTATTCCGAACAGCCGATCCCCGAACCCGGTCCGGGCGAGGTGCGCATCAAAACGGCCGCCATCGGCATCAACCGACCCGACATCCAGCAAAGGCGGGGTCTTTATCCGCCTCCGCCCGATGCCAGCGATCTGCCGGGGCTCGATATCGCGGGCACCATCGACGCCGTGGGCGCCGGTGTGGACACGGACATGGTGGGGCAGGAAATATGTGCCCTCGCCAATGGCGGCGCCTATGCCCAATATTGCTGCGTTCCGGCCGTTCAGGCCATGCCCGTGCCCGGCGGGCTCTCGCTGGTCGAAGCGGCGTCCCTGCCTGAAGTGTTCTTCACGGCCTGGAACAACGTGGTCATGCTGGCCCGTTTCGCCCAAGGCGAAACCCTGCTCGTTCAGGGCGGATCGAGCGGGGTGGGCCTCGCCGCCACCCAGATCGTGCGCCAACTGTTCGCCGGCACCGTGATCGTTACGGCTTCGAGCGAGGAAAAGCGCGCGCTTTGCCGCGCGTTCGGCGCCGCCCACGCGGTGGACTACCGCGACCCCGACTGGACCGATCAGGTGCGCGATGCGACGGACGGGCGGGGCGTCGATGTCATCCTCGACGGCCAGGCGGGCCCCTACACCCAACCCGAACTCGACCTGCTCAAATCGGATGGGCGGCTGGTGCTCATCGCCAGTCATCTGGGCAAGATCGCCGAAGTCAATCTCCAGGATATCGTCCGGCGTCGCCTGACCCTCACGGGCTCGACCCTCCGCCCGCGACCGGCCGCTTACAAGGGCAAGATCGCCAGCCAGCTTGTCGAACGGGTGTGGCCGCTTCTCGAGAGTGGCGCAATCAGGACCCATATCCACGCAGTCTTCGACTTCGATGCGATGCGCGCTGCCCATGAGCTGATGGACAGCAATGCCCAAATGGGCAAGGTTGTCGTCCGGCTGGGAGATTAGCGCGACTTCTCACCGGCTGATTTAAACGCTAGTCTCGCCCCAGCCTGACGAGCAACGGACCAGCGATGGACGAGACCAAAAGCAGCGCGATACGGGCGGCGAGTCGCATTCTGACGGTCCTCCAGGCCATGAATCGCGAGCCCTATTCGACCATTCAGTCCCTCCACGAGGCGACCGGCCTGCCCAAGCCCACCCTCGTGCGCATGCTCAAGACGCTCGAGGCGGACGGTTATGTCAGCAATGATCGCCGTCAGGCCGGTTACCAGATCACCTCGCTCGTGACCTCGCTCAGCAACGGATTTCACGGCGATCCGCTTGTGGTCGAGGCCGGCAGGGCCTGGGCCATGAAGCTCAATTCGGAATACAAATGGCCCGTCGCCATCGGCGTATTGGACCGCAACGCCATAGTCGTGCGTTTTTCCACCGTGCACGACAGCCCGGTGTCTCCCTTTCACGCCACGATCAACATGCGGCTCAGCCTATTCACCCGCGCGCTGGGCCGGGCCTACCTCGCCGCACTCGATGACCACCAGGTTGCCGAGCTGATCAGTCAGACGGGAAAGTCGACCGAACTCGAAACGTCCTCGGCCCGTGAGCCCGAACGGGTCGAACGCATGGTCCGCACTGTGCGCGAACGCGGCTATGCCATGCGCGATGCCAATGTCGAACCGAAAACCTCCGACACGATCGCCGTGCCGATCTTCGCGCGCGGCGTCGTGCAGGCCAGCATCGGCATCACGTATTTCCGCTCGGCGATGAATTCGTTCGGCTCGCACGCCGCCTTCGTTGCAGCGCTCAAGCACGCCGCGCAGGGAATCGGGGCGGAAGTGGACCGGCTCCAGACCGCGCGCGAGCACCAGGCCGGGTGAGACGACCGACGTTCCGCTCTGCGAAATCCGACGGCTTGGCAATTGTTCCCTCCTCATCGAGCCGCAAAGGTCTGGAGCGTCAATACCTGGGAGGGCCGATGACGATGCACGAAGATTTCGCGACCGGGAAACGGCCATGACGATCGATTCCGACCGTCTGGCCGGCCTGTTGTTCATCCTCATCGGGTTTGCCGCGATCGCGTTGGGCTGGTCCTACGGCCTGGGCACGATGAACCAGTTGGGCAGCGGCGCCATGCCTGTCCTGGTGGGCGCCGCCCTTTGCGGGCTGGGCATCGCGCAATTGCTGCGCGCCACGCGGCAGGGAAAGGCATCGCTCGTGCCGGCCTTCGACCGCTCCGAACTGCGGCCGCTGCTGATCATCCTGGGCGCGGTTCTCGCCTTCGCCGTTCTCATCCTCCCCACCGGTCTGGTGCCGGCGCTGGCCGCGCTCATCACCATTGCCTGGTTTGCGCAGGCCGGAGGCACCCGCCTGGAGCTGGCCGGAGCGATGGTGGTGGTGATCGTGGTGATCGTCGCGATCTTCAAATACGGCCTGGGCCTGCCCTTACGCCTCTTTGCCTGGGGGTTCTGAGCGTGGATATCTTCGCACTTCTGCAAATGGGCCTTCAGGTTGCCCTCGATCCGACCAACCTGCTCTATTGCCTGCTCGGGGTCACCCTGGGCACCGCGATCGGCGTTCTGCCGGGCGTGGGGCCGATCATCACGATCGCCCTTCTCCTCCCGCTCAGCTTCGGCCTGACGCCGGAAACCTCGATCATCCTTCTTGCCGGGGTCTATTATGGGGCCTCCTATGGCGGGTCGACCACGGCCATCCTCGTCAATCTGCCCGGCGAAGCCTCGTCGGCCGTGACCGGTATCGACGGCCACCAGATGGCCCGGAACGGCAGGGCGGGCGCCGCGCTCGCCATCGCGGCCCTCGGATCGTTCTTTGCCGGAACGGTCGGCACGCTGCTGATCGCGCTCGCCGGCCCGCCGCTGGCGGCCATCGCCATGCGCTTCGGCGCCGCCGAATATGCGGCGCTGGTCTTTGCCGCCCTGCTCATGGTTGCCACCATGACGAGGGGCGGGGCGATCAAGGGTATCGGTGTCGCGCTGCTGGGGGTGATCTTCGGGCTGGCCGGTTCGGATGTTATGACCGGCGTGTTCCGTTTCACATTCGGCATTCCCGAGTTGCGCGACGGGATCGACTTCGCCGTTCTGGCCGTGGGCCTGTTCGCCATCGCGGAAATCGTCGGCAACACATCCAAGAGCGATGAGGTCACGCTCAAGACCAGCGCCATCGGCAATCTGTGGCCGACGCGCCAGGACTTCCGCGATGCCTGGCCCGCCGTCGTGCGCGGTACGGGCATCGGCGCGCTGCTGGGCGTCTTGCCGGGCGCCGGCGTCGCGATGAGTTCGTTTTCCGCCTATATGGTGGAAAAGAACATCGCCAAACAGCCCGAGCACTTCGGGCAGGGTGCCATCGAGGGCGTCGCCGCCCCCGAATCCGCCAACAACGCCGCCGCCCAGACCGGCTTCATCCCCACGCTCTTGCTGGGCATCCCCGGCAGTCCGGTCATGGCGCTGCTGCTCGGCGCCTTCATGATCCACGGCGTTGCGCCCGGTCCACGGATGATGAGCGACCACGGGCCGCTGTTCTGGGGCCTGATCGCCTCGATGTGGATCGGCAACCTGTTCCTGGTCGTTCTCAACCTGCCCCTGATCGGGCTCTGGGTGCGCCTGCTCAAGGTGCCCTATCACTGGCTCTACGTGTTCGTTCTGGCCTTTGCCTGCGTAGGGGTGTTCACCATGGGGTCATCGGCGTTCCAGATCCTCACGCTCGTTTTCTTCGGATTGCTCGGCTATCTGCTCAGGGCCGCCGGACTGAGCCCGGCATTGTTCATTCTCGGCTTCATACTCGGCCCGATGTTTGAGGAAAACCTGCGTCGCGCCATGGCCATCGCCCATGGCGATCCGCTGATTTTCTTTCAGCGTCCGATCAGCCTGATGTTCATCCTGCTCGGCGTCTCGGTTCTCGTCCTCGCCACCACCGGCTTCGTGCGCCGGGGCCGGGCCGAAGCAAGCGAAGGCTGACGCATCGCCATGCTCACCGTGAACCGAGCGCCCGATCTGACGCCCTTCGCCGGAACGCGCCTCGGCCGGTCCGAATGGGTGACCATCACCCAGCCCATGATCGATGCCTTCGCACATCTGACGGGCGATACGCACTGGATTCACCTCGATGCCGACCGGGCCGGACGAGAGATGCCGGGTGGCAGGACGATCGCCCACGGCCTGTTTCTGCTTGGACTGATCCCCGGACTGCAACGGCAGATCTACGCCGTCACCGAGCGCGGTGCGGGCCTCAACTATGGCTATGACCGCATACGGTTCTCGGCTCCCGTGCCGGTCGGGTCGCGGGTCAGGCTCGTCCTCATACTCGTCGCAGCCGAGCCGCACCGGCTCGGGACCTCCATCGTGACCGAGGCGACCATGGAAATTGAGGGCAGCGACAGACCGGCGCTGTTCGCCCGCAACATCCTGCTCGTGAAAGACAAGCCCGATGCCCGCTGAAACGCCCGCCGACGCCGACGAAGCCCGCCTGATTGCGACCATTCTCTCTCACGCGACCAGGCGTCCCGACGCCATGGCCCTGAGCTGCGAGGAGACCAGCCTCACCTGGAGGCAATTGTCCGAGGGTGTGCTGGGCACGGCCGGCGCCATCCACTCCGGTGTCAGCACGGACGACCAGCAGGCCATTGCCCTGCTCGGTACCAATTCCGCAAAATTGGTCATCGCGTATCTCGCCACGATCGCGGCCGGTCACTGCGCGGTGCCCCTGCCGGTTTCTGCCAGCGCCGAAACCCTCGCCGGCATGATCGCTGACTGTCGCCCGGCGCTCATCTTTGCCGACCGGCCCGGCTTCGACATGATCGCGTTGCTGCCCGAAACGCGCATCGTCGGTCTCGACTTTTCCACCGAGGGCGTGACCGGAAGGGAGAATTTTGTTGCGGCGGGAACCAGGCTGGACGCGCCCGTGGCCATGAGCCGGGACGATGATTTCAACATCATCTACAGTTCGGGAACGACGGCTCGCCCAAAGGGCATCGTCCATGGCCATGCCATGCGCTATCGACAGGCCGTGCGCGCCACATTCGGGCTCGGACCCGACAGCACCATGCTGCTTGCCACTCCCCTTTATTCCAACACCACCATCATGCCGCTGCTGGCCACGCTGGTCCATGGCGGGCACGTCATCCTGATGCGCAAGTTCTCGGCGGGTGGTTATCTCGAGTTGGCCGCAAAAAGCCGGGCGACCCACACCATGCTGGTCCCCATCCAGTACCAGCGTATCCTCGCCGAACCCGATTTCGACAGCGTCGATCTGGGCACGTTCGTGGTCAAACAATGCACCGGCGCCCCGCTTCCCCCCGCCCTCAAACAGCAGGTCATCGCGCGCTGGCCCGGTCGGCTGCTCGAAATCTACGGGCTAACCGAAGGCGGTTGCACCTCCATCCTCGATGTCGGCGCCTACCCCGAAAAGGCCCATACCGTTGGCCGCCCGGCGCCCGATAACGATATCCGGGTAATTGATGAAACGGGCAGCGCCTTGCCGAACGGCCAAATCGGCGAAATCGTCGGTCGTTCGCCCACCATGATGACCCGCTATTTCGAAAACCCGCAGGCCACCGAAGCCTTTTACTGGCATGACGGCGAAGGCAACCGCTTCCACAGGACCGGCGATATCGGCCTGCTCGACGAACAGGGCTTTCTCGTGCTGCGCGACCGCAAGAAGGACGTGATCATCTCGGGCGGGTTCAACATCTACGCGTCCGACCTTGAACACGTCCTCCTCGAGCATCCCGATGTCACCGATGCCGCCGTCATCGCCATTCCCAGCGCGGCCTGGGGCGAAACCCCGCTGGGGTTGGTGGTCCTCAAATCGGGCACCTCCATCGAAATGGACGCCCTGTGCGCCTGGGCGAATGCCCGCGTCGGCAAGATGCAGCGGCTGTCGGGCGTCGAAAGAAGCGACGAACTTCCGCGTTCACCGGCCGGCAAGATTTTGAAGCAAGAGCTCAGAAAGCCCTATTGGCCGGCGGTCCGGGCCGGGACCTGACCGATCGAGATCATGGTCATCACGACCTCGCCGTCCTGGTTGACGACGCTGACGCGGGTGCGAATGATCCCAAGCATCGGCTTGGAGGTCGAGCGCCGCGCCTCGACCACCTCGCGCACCACCCGGAGCCTATCGCCGGGCCGCACCGGCCGCCTCCAGCGCAATTCGTCGATCCCCATGCCCACGACGGGTGTGTCGCCATAGCCGCCCGATTCGACGAACAGCCGCATGGCCAGCGTCGTGACCTGCCATCCGCTGGCGATCAATCCGCCGAATCGGCCATTCGACGCCGCAACGGGATCGCAATGGATCGGCTGGGGGTCGTTGGCGCGACCGAACGCGATGATATCGGCTTCCGACAGCGTGGCCGGGCCACTCTCCCAGCGCTCGCCGACAACGAAATCCTCAAAGGCCCGCGCGGTCACGGTCGTGCCGCCCGAAGCGGAGCCAACACGGTTCCGATATCCCCGATCGTCTCGAGCGAAAGGATCGCCTCGACCAGCCTATCGGCCAGCGCAGGCGCGATGACTCCCTCGACGTTGGAGCGGAATTTTTCGATATAAACCTCTCTCGCGGCCGGGTTTCGCGACGTCCCGAGCATGTCCTCGACCGTGTGGCTGATCGTTTCTCCGCCCTCGAAGACGATAGTGACCACCCCGCGCGAGCGCGAAGTGTCGGCGGCGGCGATTGGGTCGGCGATGTGGACGACCTTGTCGGCAAGGGCGTTGATCCGGGGGTCTTCGAGGCTCGCTTCCGAATAGGCATTCTTGTCGAACCGCCCCAGAACCAGCGCCTCGGCCACCGTATGCTGAAGGCTGATGCGCCCATGCCAGGAGGTGAGCGGCCGCCGCTTTTCCTCCGGCGGCTCGCACACCGTATGGAACGAACGCGGCATGATCTCGCAGCGGACCTCCACGATCCGGTCGAGATCGATGGCGTTGTCGTTCCGCAATTTCAGCGCCGCGGCAATGAAAGGCATGAGCGTATAGGCGCAAGGGTAGAGCTTGGTCGCGACATTAAGCGCTTCCCACCGGCTCCCGAGCCCCTCGGTCAACTGGTCGAACCGAAATTGGAGCTCGGACTGCACGTGGCTCCTGTACCAGCCAAACTTGCCTTCGAAGACCCGCCTCGGCCCGGAAATCCCCTGCGCCGCCAACGCGACCGAACGCAGCGCCGCCGCGGCAGCAAATCCCACATGCAGCGTCTTGGTCGAGGTGCCGTCCTCGAACGAGGCGATCGAGCCCGCCGAAAGACTGGCCGCCGTGCCCACCGCCGCGACGGTTTGCTCGATACCGAGGCCGCGCAGCCGCGCTGCCGCGTAGCTTGCCCCGAACACGCCATAAACGCTCGTGGGGTGAAGCCCAACCTCATGCATGCGAACGGGCGAAACCAACCCCAGCCTGCACACGATTTCCGTGCCCACGATCACCGCCTCGAGCCATTGCCGGCCCGAAATCCCTCCGGTCTGCACGAGGGGCAGGGTGGGTGCGACGATGACGCCGGTGGGGTGGATGTTGCTCGCGATATGGGTGTCGTCGAATTCGAGCACCGCCGAGGCAACCCCGTTGAGGAAGGCCGCTCCGGCCGGCGAGGTTTCATTGCCCGCCATCAGGGCGAAAGCGCCGCGTCCGCCCCCATCGGCGTCGGCCTGCGCGCGGCCCGATGCCGCGACGGAAGGATGGGACCAGGATGCGATCATCACGCCGATGATATCGAGAATCCTGAGCCTTGCGCCCTCGACCACCTGCTCGGGTGCATCGTCGAGCGAAAACCCGAGCCCCCATTCGGCCAGCCTGGTGCTCAGTGTCGTCATATGGCAGATCCTCGATTGGACATGGCTAGGCCAGGCAGCACCGATCGGCTGCCGGGTCCTTTTCATGGAGCGTCGTTATTGCTTGAGGCCCATGGTGGCGAGCAGTTCGTCATAATTGGTGTATTCCGCTTCCAACGCCGCGCCCAGATCGCTTCCGCTCATGAAACGCGGCGTGACGCCGGCCCGCACAAGAATGTCGGTGAACTCGGGCGAATTGCTGGCATCCTGCAGGGCGCGTTCGAGAACTGTGGTGATTTCGGCCGGGATTCCAGCCGGTCCCATCACCATCTGCAATCCCGTGCCGCTGATCGAGGGATAGCCCGCTTCGGCCAGCGTCGGCACATCAGGGAAATCCTCCATGCGCGCATTGCCGGGGACGGCCAGCGGCGTCACCGTATCCTGGCGCGCCTGGGGAATGGCCGCCGCGTCGAGCATGAACTGCACATCGCCCGAAAGCACGGCCTGGACCACTTCCGCGGCGCCCGAATAGGGAATGTGGTTGGCTTCGATGCTCACGTTGAACAGTATATCCATGGTCGCGATGTGCCCGGTCGACCCCACGCCCACCGAACCGAAATTGAGTTCGCCCGGATGCTCGCGCCCATAGGCGACGAATTCCTCGAAATTGGTGACCGGCAGCGTCTTCGAGGAAACCAGCATGCGCGAGGCTTCACTGATATTGGCGATGGCCATCAGGTCGTTGAGCGGGTCGAAGCCGACCGGGGCCAGATGCGGCGCCGTGGTGATGATCGCGTTGCCGGCAAGCAGCAGGGTCCCGCCGTCCGGTGCCGCACGCGCCACGCGTTCGGCCCCGATCGTGCCGCTGGCGCCACCAACGTTCTCGACGATGAAGTTGGCGTCGAACCTCTTGCTCAATTCGTCCGCCACGATGCGGCCCACGGTATCGCCCGCGCCGCCGGCCGCATAGGGCACGACGATCGTAACGGTATCGACCGGATAAGGCTCGAGATTCTGCGCCAGCGGCCCCGAGACCGAAATCGTTGTGCCAATCAAGGTGCTTAAAGCAAAAATGGCTGCTTTTTTCATGACGTTTCTCCTCCCAGTACAATGGGTGAGTTTATTGACAGCGCGAGCCACGCTCGTCATGCCTGCAAAAAGAAGATTCCGCCTAGCGAAACGCAAGGCACCATTCCCCCGTCATGCTGGAACGAATAGGCGGTAATTTTGAGACCAATGGTTCGCACCCGCACTTCGTGTACTGATTTCGACCGCCCTTTCGGAGCTTCCAAAACGACATGCCAATTGGCGGTCTCGTCGCCGCCTTCCCAGGACTTGAAACTCTCCACCCAGTCGAAAGGATGCTGTGGTTCGAAATGAACCACTATATCGAGAATACGTCTCCCGAACGCATCGCCGAACTGCAAGCCGTTGTCGATTTCAACGTACGCCTGATCAGAGCGGCCTCTGAAGCAGGAGTCACCATTTTTGCTGGCACCGACGCGGCCTTCGTCCCAGGTTTGGCGCCAGACCTGTCGCTGCATGAGGAACTCGGGGCAATGATGGCTGCTGATATGAGCGAATTGGATGCTTTGGAAGCAGCAACCTCGGTTCCAGCCGAATGACTCGGAGTAGCGGAGGACCGGGTACGGTCGAAACCGGCAAGCGAGCCAATCTGGCCCTGCTCTCTGCCGACCCACTCGAGGATATCGCGAACACTAGCCAGATTGAGGCGGTATTTCAACGGCCAAATGTTCGATCGGGCTTCGCTCGATGCCATGCTGGCCGCTCTCGACGCATCTTATGCCCCTTATTGCTCCTGGTTTTCTCCAGCGGCCGTTGAGGTGTTCAGCAGTTAAGGCATGCAGCATAGAAACGTGGCAACGACCGCTTTCCGATGCGCGAAATTTTACCGCTTGCGACAGCGGGGGTCGAACGCTGCCAAAGGCGACAAGTTCACTTCCAAACATCGCGTTCGGGTTGGAGAACGAACCCGCTGGCGCGGGATGAGTGTGCGCGGTGAGATAGGGGTCTGATCCCTGGCGTTGCGGCACGATTGAGCTTCTTTCGGTTCGGGCATTTCCTTTTGGCTCCTTCAACCCAGGAGCCCAACGATGACCACGCCATTTTCCAACACCCCTGTCAGTGCACTGCGCCAAAAGCTGATCGACGATATGAACATGCGCCACTTCTCGATGGCGACCCAGCGCAACTATATTCGCGATGTCGGGCGCTTCGCCAGTTTCCTGCGGCGACCGCCGGACACAGCGACCACCGAGGATGTGCGCCAGTTCCAACTGGCCCAGAGCGAAGCCGGTGTTTCCGTGCCCACCATGAACAGCCTGGTGTCGGCGCTGCGGTTCTTTTTCACCAATACCCTTGATCGGCCCGACCTGGCCCGCAAGCTGGTGCGGGTAAGCCGGCCCCGTAACCTCCCGATGGTTTTAAGCCGCGACGAGGTCGCCCGCTTGCTCAACGCAACAACCACTCTCAAGCACCAGGCCGCGCTGTCGGTTGCCTACGGTGCGGGATTGCGCGTCGGCGAAGTTGCGATGCTCAAGGTGCGCGATATCGACAGCGAGCGCATGCTGATCCGGGTCGAGCGGGGCAAAGGCGGACGATATCGCAACGCTATGCTCTCGCCCGACCTGCTCACCCTATTGCGCCAGTGGTGGCAGGACGGGCATCGTCAAGGCGTGCTGCATCGCGACGGCTGGCTGTTCCCTGGGCAGCATGCGCTCAAGCCGATCAGCACCAGGCAACTCTATCGCGTCGTGGTCGAGGCAGCCCAGGCGGCCGGGATCACCCGGCGCGTCGGCCCGCATACGCTGCGGCACAGCTTTGCCACCCATCTTCTGGAAGACAGCGTGGATGTCCGGATCATCCAGGTGCTGCTCGGGCACAGCAAGCTTGAGACGACGGCGCTCTATACAAAGGTGGCCACGCGCACGGTGCGGTCCGTCATCAGTCCGCTCGACAAGCTGGGCATCTTCGTCCTATTGGAGGCGCCTCCCGACCCCTGAGCGGTGCGCACCACCATCGAGGTCGCCGATATCTTCCGAACGGCCGGTCCTGCCTATCGCGCTGCCCATGCCGGGCATCTGAGCCTGGACCAGCTCAAAGTCATGTCTGCGATCGAGACCTGCCGCACCGCAGCTCTCGGCGGCCACGTTGAAGCCTGTTCTGACTGCGGGCACCAGCGGATCGCCTATAACTCCTGTCGCAACCGGCACTGTCCCCGGTGCCAGGGCGCTGCCGCACGCGCCTGGCTGCAAGCCCAGGAGACCCACCTGCTGCCGGTGGGTTACTTCCATGTGGTATTCACGCTGCCCGCCGAGATTGTCGACATTGCCTTCCACAACAAGGCGCTGGTCTACGACCTGCTGTTCAAGGCGGCATCGCAGACAATGTTGACGATCGCAGCCGACCCAAGGCACCTGGGCGCCCGCATCGGCATCACCGCCGTGCTCCACACATGGGGGTCGGCCATGACCCATCACCCCCACGTCCACATGATCGTGCCCGGTGGCGGCCTCACACTGGCTGGGCGATGGATATCGTCGCGGCCGGCCTTCCTGCTTCCTGTGCGGGTGCTCGGGGCACTGTTCAGGCGCCTGTTCCTGACCCGGCTGCTCGAACTCCACGGTGCTGGAAAGCTCGTCTTCTTCGGCAAGCTGGCGGGTCTCAGCGACCGGCGTGTCTTCCTGCGCCACCTTGCGCCGGCCCGAAGGAAGCGTTGGGTTGTTTATGCCAAAGCGCCCTTCGCCGGGCCTGAAGCCGTTCTCGCCTATCTCTCGCGCTACACCCACCGCGTGGCGATCTCGAACAGCCGCCTTATTGCCTTCGACCAGACCAGCGTCACCTTCCGCTACAAGAATTACCGTTGCTCGGGCGCCGATCGACAGCAGGTCATGACCATTGCCGCTAACGAGTTCATTCGGCGCTTCCTGCTGCATGTTTTGCCGCGCGGCTTCCACCGAATCCGGCACTACGGACTGCTCGCCGGCTCGACCCGAAAGGACAGTCTCACCAGGGCCCGCAACATGCTTGGGGTCGCACCAGAACCGGAAGAACCGGCGGTCAAAGAGACATCAGACCAGCGCCCGCCTTGCCCCTGCTGCGGCGGCACCATGGTCATCATCGAGACCTTCGCACCGTGGTGCCAGCCGCGGGCACCGCCCACGTCGCGACCATCAACCCGGGAGAATGTTCATGACCCGGCATGAGCTGTTACCAGACCAGACTGCGAAGCTACCGTCTCGGCCCGCTCAATATCTCGCGCCGGTCGAAGGAGGGATCGTCAGTACCCCCACACTCAGCCACGTCGGCCGCGGCAAGTTCCAGCTCAACGACCCCAACGTCGCACCACGCACCCCAGACGCGACCTCTCCGCCACCGCCTGCCGTCGGCCCCCGAACCGCCTAAATCCAGAAAAACCCATAGCGTCCAGCTCGGGGCTCGCGCGTTCATTCTTCCCGGACTTTCGGGCGCCTACCGGCAGCCGAAACTCTTCAGGGGACGGACTGGCAGCTTTCGGGCGACTACGCCGCGAAAGCCGACCTTCACCTAGCCACGAACTTCGGCGGCAGCGCGCCCCCATTTTGGCCGTTCATGCATGTGCGGCGCCGTCCTAAAAGCGGACGTCCACACTGCAGCTGGCGTTCTCAATTATTTGCCTAGAAGTGGCGCATGTTCATGTCGTCGATCAGCTTCTGTCGCAGCGGGCTGACAAGGCTATTGGGAAGAGGCATGATCATCGTTCGGCTCCTGTGTTGAAGGAGCCAAAAGGGAACGCCCGAACCAGGCGATCCTCAATCAAGCCGTGACGGACCGGTGCTTTGCCGTTACACCACCGCGCGCACCCTCCCGCGCAGCGAGTTAGTTCTCCGGCTCCAAACACGACGCCCTGATCGATAAGTTCGCACGTTTATTCGGAATGAGGGGAATGTTGGCGCGCCGTGCCGGGCGAAGATGACAGCGTTGTATACTCTATAGCCCTCTCATGATGATCACGTCTGGATGAGCATCGGCAGGCCGCAAGAGCCTGCGTTTCAAGAATATGGACACCAACCGAGATTTAGTTCGCTGACCATGATTGATGCAGAGCGCTTACGTCGGTCACCTCGGCGAATGACCATGCCATGTTGTAGAGCGAATAATGGTGTCGGCCCGGGTCGACTTCGGCAACGGCATCCCGGATCACAAAGGTCCAATAGTCGCGCTGTCCTGCATCGCGGACAGTGGTTTCCACACAAATGCTTGTTGTGATGCCACACACCACGAGATTTTTAATGCCCAACGATGTCAGGATCGGCTCGAGCCGCGTCCCGTAAAATGAGCTCGGCCGGCTCTTGTCGATGACGAGCTCATTTGGCATGACGGCAAGCTCTTCGATGAGGTCGACCTCAGCCTGCTCTTGGGCAAGCGAAAGCAACTCAATGCGACGGGCGTTGCGCGCGCGACGATGGCGGGGAAAGTCGATCATGTCGGGGGCATAGACAAAGCGTGTGAAAATGACGGGTATACCCGCCTCGCGTGCCGATCTGACAGCTTGAAGGGTGCCGGGAATGGCGTTACGCAACGGCTCAATATCCATACCGACCTGACCCAGCGAGCAGGTGCTGTCAAAAAATCCCTTTTGCATATCAATAACGATGAGCGCGGTGTTTTCGATCGGAATTTGGCCGGCAAACATAGGCACGTCGAGCACGTTGTTTCCTTCAAAGTTCGGGAAAATGCGCTCGCGCCGACCTGTCGGCGCGAGCCGTCGATGTCGGATCGTTATTGGAAGTCGTAGAGCCGCACAAACCCATCTGGCCAAGGCTCATATCCAAGGCCTTCAATCATGCCATAGGCATTGTATTCCTGGTAGATTGGAATGTTGTAGCGGTCCTGGGCCGCAATCTGAAAGATTTTGCCAATGACCTCGGTCTGCTCGGCCTGATCAATGATTTTCCGTTGCTCTTTGACCATGGCATCTATCTCTTCGTTGATCTTGTAGATGCGCGATCCTTCTTCGTACATCGCCGTCAAGATCGTATCGGCATGATACTGGGACGAGCCGTAGGCAAACATATACATGCCGTCCATCTGCGTTTGGGCCCATTTGGGGAAAAACGCAGTGAACTCGGATGGTTGAATGTCGACGTTCAAGCCGGCCTCGGTCAGATAACCGGCAATAGCCTGAACCGTTTCATTGGCCATTACGATATTGTTGGAAGGATATTCGATGGAGATCGCTTCCCCACCATAGCCCGACTGGATGACCAGTTCTTGCGCTCGAGCCATGTCCTGTTGGACCGGTTCAAGGTCGGGATTGTAGCCAACATTGTTTGGCGGAACCATCATGCTGGAGGGCGCCCCCATGCCCCGAAGTAATTGTTCGGTGATGGCCTGGCGATTGATGGCAAGATCTATTGCCTCTCGGATTTCGGGACTATCGAGTGGAGGAATGTTGACGTTGAAACCAACAAAAATCACCCGCGATCCTGGTGCCACGCCGGTTTCGATCCCAGGCGTTGCGTCCAAAGACGCGACCAGGGAAGGGGGCAGAGATGTCACCAAGTCCACGCCACCCGAAGCTAGCGCTGTTGCCCGGCTGGCATCGGCTGGGATTGGGCGGAAGACAGCGGACTTGATCGCCGGTGCGCCTCGCCAGTAATCCTCGTTTGCTTCGAGTTCGAGCCGGTCGTCTCTCACCCATTCCACGAACTTATATGGGCCGCTACCAATGGGATGGGAGGCGTACCCTTCGTCGCCGACTTCCTTATGGTACGCTTCGGAGATGATGCTGATGAAGCTGATCTGGCGCTCGAAGATGGCGTAAGGCTGGTTGAGTGTGAAAACGACGGTATTCTCGTTAGTGGCTTCGACGTTCTCGACCAGGCTGAGAAACGTGCGGGTAGGCGACTGAGGGTTATCGAGAATTTGGCGCGTTGTGTACTCGACGTCGCGCGCGGTCACCGGCGCACCATCGTGGAAGGTTGCATCGTTCCGGATCGTAAACGTCCAGGTTAGTAAATCTTCCGATACCGACCAATCTGTTGCAAGGCGTGGTGCTACAGAGCCATCGGGATTGATTTCAGTGAGTTGATCGAAGACGTTCAACCTGTAGTTGAAACCCATGGGCGAGCTGTCCGCGCTGGGAATGAGCGAGGGAAAATCGCCGGGCAACGCAACGGAAATCGTTTCTGGTGCTGCGTAAGCGGGCCCGGCCAGCGCCATAGCGGCAATGACCGCACCAAGCATCTGAAGGGATGATTTTAGAAGTGTCATAGGCCTCCTCCTTTGATGACAAATCACGCTGGCGACGGGATGCCCCTAAGGGGCATTTGGTGCGGGCGCTTTAGGAAAATCCATTTGTCGGCGCCGGTTCAGTGGCATGTTGATCTGGCTCAACCGGCAACACGACACCCGGGTTCAAGATCGCGTCAGGGTCGCAAAGCGCCTTGAGGTTCTGAAGCATCTTTTGCGTATTGGGCAGGCGGCTTTCGAAATAGGGATATTTGCGCCCGATCTGCATGTGAATACCCCCCAGATCACGCCAGCAAGCCAAGATGTCGCGCGAGAGGGCGTCGAGAGCCGCCCGCGCTTGTGGGTTGGCGGGTCGGGTTTTCTGCTCGCGCCGTTGGTGTCGGACATGTGTTTCAAATGGATGGGAAGTGGTGTGTCGGGCCAGCGGATTAACGTTTTGTCCGTCGTCAGAACATTTGGCACACCTCGCGGCGTAGATTAGCGGAGTGCGG
>NZ_JBAFXA010000012.1:0-59323 GCF_036662815.1 Pelagibacterium mangrovi
CTCGTCAGCTTGCCGGCAGTCCCCGCACGCTGACCAGCCCGGCCAAGCCGGAAAACGCGGAGGCCCTGCCTCAGTTACACCACGCTACGGGGCACGATCGGCCGTAACCCATGCATGTGCGCAAATACCGATGCCGGCATGGCCGCTTCCCGGCCTCCACGGCAAGATCCCTTTTCGCGTCGCAAGCTCGGTGGCGGCGGCCAGAAATCCCAGATTGGCGTATACCCTTCTGACGATGCCGTCCGCCTCATCGGGGAGGTTGCTGCGGACGAAGCGCTCCTGCTCTGTGCGCAGGAATGGACGAGCCTGTTCGACATCGTTTGCTATGGCTCCGGCAAATTCAGCCGCGATGTCGCCCATGCTCTGCTCCGTCGCCTGGTTGAGGGCATCGGATAGTGCGGCGCCGTCGGCAAGGCCATGCAGGTTTTCGTATATGCCGTGGCCACGACCGGCATCGGCCGGCAGGTCGATCAGCCTCACCGCCTGCCCTTCGCGCACCTGAGGCGCCCCCGATCGTTCCGCCACCTTCTGCTCGAGGGAGATCTCGCCACTCGACAGGAAGCTCAATTTCCAATGCTCGGCTGGCCGAGCACGTCCGTAACCACTGGCCCGTTGGCGGCCCGATCCGTTTGCCAGGAGATAGGCGGCCTGAGCCGCCGCGTCAGGCCTGATCTGCGCGAGTTCGTCAAGAATCAGGCAGCGGTGATGGTGGCGGACTGCAAGAACTTCGAGGCCACTGTCCGTAGCACTCCAGGAGCGCACCTCTTTATGAGCAGGTCCATAGACGGATGCCGCAACCCGAAGCGCCGTGGTTTTGCCTAGGCTCGATAGACCGCGCAGATGCAGGCCGATGCCGAGCTGGGCATCAAAAAGACCGATCGCGATTCCGCCCAACGCGATTCCCACCGCCGCCACGAGGCGGCTGTTACCTTCTGAATACCGGCCTACCGTACGCCGCCAGAGTTCGACCCGATCAGCCGAAGTTGCTGGCGCTGTTCCGACTGATCCGGCCAGAACCGGGACACGGGACGAGCGCGGTCCGATCGTACCATCTGATTTGACATAATGCGGTCCGTGCCAGCCGGGGCGGGCCACTACGACAAGGCGCTTTTCGACCGATGTCTGCATCAGCCCGCGAACAAGATGGTCCGCATAGCCGGTGCCAAGATCGAAGCCGGCATTGATGAGGGTGCCGGCCACCTTGTTCGGGTTCTGCCAGAACAGCTGCTCCGGCACGAAAAGATGACGATCGCTACCGTCCCGGTCGCGCATAAAGATCACACGCTGCCAGCCTTGTTTGTTCTCGTCATGTGAGAGGGCAATGGCGACAACGGCACCGCCCATGCGCGACACGCATCGACCCTCCAGGCAGGCCCACAGGCCAGACGCGCGAACCGCCAGATAATCCGGCATGGCAACGCCACCAAATATGATGGCGGGATCGTCCAGCCATGAGGCTACGCCTGTGGGACCTGAGCGCACATAAAGCTCGGCCCAAGTGAGACCCGGTGCGGCCAGTCCGTAGGCAAGCCGCTCTCCGATGGGCGACGAAGCGGCCGCCACCTCGATTGAAGAAAATGCGACAACGACCGGTCTGGCGGGGCGGTCGGCCGATAGCTGGGTATGCAGCTGCAGCGCGTCGGTCGCAGACGGCACCTGGAGGACCCGCGCGTCGGTAGACGCATGAATAGCAAGCGCGTCCGCAACCGAACCCTGAACAATGATCGTCCTCGTGGGAGCATCATGCTCCAGAACGAAGCAGACATGATCTGCCACTGCGGGATAGACATCCTCGGCTCCGTGAGGATCGACAAGCCGCAGCCCGATCAGCGATCCGTTTCGGGTGGTCAGCGGCGCGACCAGATGATCGCCGATCTGGCGCAGGTGCTGCGGTGGCAGCGCGTATCGAGCCAGATACGGGTGCGCCGGATTCGCCGCATCGGCGCGCCGCCAGATGTCGGACACGTCGAGCTCGACCGTCGTCTCCGGCGCCGCGGGCAGGACAATGTTGAAGTTGGGTTCGGTCATGGACCGAAGCTGCAGCAAAGTCTGGCAAGGAACAAACGCCGGATCCAAAACCCAGGTCAGGATTTCCGACCGACAGCTTCGCAACCAGGCAGCAGATGCCAATAGGCGGTCGCTGCTGTCACGGCTTGCACACGTCCATCAGAAGGTATCGAAGCTGGCGGCAGCCCACGCTCTTTGGCTCGCCAGCAACAGATTGCGCTCAATCGCCGCTTGACACCGCTCGGGTATCACCCGGTGACATAGTGGTGATCGGCACCTACGTTACTCCATCGCACCAGGTGACTCACCTGGTGCGATGGACAGGCGTTGCGAAAGCCGATTTCAGCGTTCCCTCATTCGCCTGATTGCCGCAGCCAGAGCCGTGGAGATCTTGCGGATCTGCCCCCGCTGCCACATGGCCCGACGACGAAGAACGCCAGTGGCAAGCCGGTCCAGCGTGCTCTCCACCTGATCCCGCTCGTAGCCCGCGTTGGTCAGACTCTCGATCAAGTGGCGGCGAAAATGGGGTTCTTCTCTTCCCCGTCGCTCCAGCTGCCAGAGCACCAGATAAGTGCAGGCCTGCGCGACTGCCTGAGAGTCCGGCGCCAGGGCAAGAAGTTGTTGGCTCTTGTAGCGCGCCGTCCGCCGCCGATGGGCGGCCGCGGCCTTGGTCGACCCGACCGGCTCAGGCATCTGAAAATCAAGGATGGCCTCCGCGTCGTCTGCCATCAGACGACTTAGTTTCGCTCGCAATGTGGAGAGGTCTGAAGGGTCGGGTCCTTCGCCGTCTCCGTCTGGTTCTGGAATGTGCAAGATCCACCTCCGGTGAAAATGGTTTCAGGCCGACATGGCCGGAACAGGCGGACACTCATTCAATCCCTGGCAAGGCACAAAGGGGCGAACGCCGGCGCCGCCTCGAGTCCTAGAACTGCAGACGGTCGATCCAGGCCATCTGTTCGGCCGAAGGAACAGGGGACCCGTAGCGCCTGCTGACGTGACGCCCGCGGCTGCGCTTCTTGCTGTCATCACCATCATCAGGCTCGTGCCCCATGAATGCGTTGCGGAGCGCAGTGGGCATGCCGATCTCATCGCAGCAGGCAGCGAAGAAATGCCTTCCGGAATGCGCGACGAGGCGCGGATCGTCCGAAATCCGATCGATGTCCCGGCCGATCCTTTTCGAGAGATTCTGGCCAAAGAGCCCGTGCCGGTCAGGGGCCTCATCCGGGAAGAGCGGTGCTAACGGACCGGCCTCTTTCCGACGGCCCTCGACATATTCAGGAAAGCCCTTCTCAAGGACGATCCCTGGCAATGGCACAATCCGATACGCCGCATCGCTTTTGAGCTGGAGCATGGAACGCCGCTTCGCGCTGGTGGGATCGCCATCCGGCGTGTGCAGGAGATCGATGCACAGACGACCGTGATGTTCGCCGATATCGGAAGCGTTCAACTGTGCGAACTCGCCTATCCGCAATCCGACAAATGGGGCGACCCGCGGCCACCAGTAATCGGCAGAAACCCGGCTTTCGCGCTCACTCTGCGCGATGAGCCGGCGCACCTGATCCACGGTGAAGGGAAGGCGCTTTTCCACGTCGAGTAGGTCCTCGACATCGTCCAGAACCTGCCGGGATTTTACACCCGCAACCGGATTGCTCTTGAGTATGCCACGCTCAACCAGATGCGAGAACACACCACGCACGGCACTCAGATATTTCGCCTCGACCGTCACCGGCCCGATAGTCGGCAGTTGAACCTGACGGCACGCATTGAGGGCAATCGCTTCCCGCAGACTGTCCGTTCCCAGATGCTTGCTCGCGTCCTTAGGCATTTCATCGAGCAAATCCCGGAACTCCAGCAGATGCTCCCGAGTATAGGCATGGACCTCGAGATCCCCGATCGCCGTCGTAAATATCCGGATTTTGGTGCCAATCTCCTCCAAAGTCTTGGAGGCCACCTGCCCCGCCTTTTCCTGAAGGTAGGCCGGCAAGAACGAACTGAGCGGCCTTCGCGCCCGCGGGTCGATCTGGGCCTCTCGCAGGGCCTGTGCAATGAGATCGGCAAGATCGCCTTCGCTGGTGAGCGCCGGCTCGCCGGTCGGCGCAGCACGAGGACCGGTCGGAAGGGGTACGGTGGACGGAACGGCGACCCGGACCATCTGTTCCGGCCGTTCCGCTGCAACATTGTCATTGCCGGCCGTGCCGAGGCTTTCAAGGAGCATGCGGTATTTTGCGCGTTCTGCCCAGGCGCGTTGGTTGCGGTCGAAGTCGTCCATTATGCGATCCAGGATGGCATCAAACGCGGCGCGCACGCCGGGCGTCAGCCCCGCGTCACGCAATACCGCAAATGCTTCCTCGACCACCAAGATCAGCGTCCATGCCCTCTGCCGGGCCATCCGCTTGTTGCATGTGCGCAACGACCTGCGGATGTCCGACCGTCCAAGGCGATCGATCAGGTCCGCCGGCACCGCCTTGCGGAACCAGAAGACCGGACCTCGCCGGTGAACAAAGGATGATGCAGAACCAAGCAAGGAACAAACTCCCGTCGCTGTGACGGGATGCTGTGACAGAACCCGCTCTCTGATTCGGATTCTACCTTAGCAATTTCAATGGCTTAGGAATGGCGGAGAGAGAGGGATTCGAACCCTCGAGACGGTTCCCCGCCTACACACTTTCCAGGCGTGCGCCTTCGACCACTCGGCCATCTCTCCGTGTGCGTGAGCGATTATCCGTCTTTGCCGCCGCTGCCAAGGGGGCGCGGTGTAAAAAGGTGGATAATGTCCATATTGTCCCATTTTCCGGATCGTTTTCAGCGAGGAAACGTTCAGTGCTCAAGATTAAGCAAAACTTGCAAATCCCGTTGCGTCCGGGGCGATCGGGCGTGATAGAATGAAAGGCCTTGTCAGGCTGAGGATAGAGTGATGCGTGTGGTATTGAGAATTCTTGCGGCCGCGTTCCTGGCTCTGGCTGTCGTGCTGCTGGTCGCCGACGGCACGGCCATGCTCGCCGCCAACGCTTTCATCGCCACCCCGCTCGCCACGACGATATCCAGCCTGATGCCGGGCACGCTCGAAGCGGTCCAGGCAGCGGTTCAAGAAAATGTGCATCCCTTGCTGTGGGAGCCCACGATCACCACATTGCTGGCATGGCCCGGATGGGTGGTTATCGGCGCGATCGGTCTGGTTCTGGCCGTCCTGGGCCGGTCCCGATCGCGCAGACACATGGTCAGCATCGACCAATACTGAAGCGTCGCGCTGCCGGGCGTTCAAGCGCAATGGAGAGTTCGCGCATGACCTTTTCGCTGTTTTCCAAACCCTCTACGGTTCCCACGCCGGCCGAAGCGCTTCCGGGTCGACCTTCGGAAATGGAGGTGGCGTCCACCCATTTCGTTTCCGGCCACCCGCTCAAGGGACCATATCCCGAGGACAGCGAGACGATCTATCTCGGACTTGGCTGCTTCTGGGGCGCCGAGCGGCTGTTCTGGCAATTGCCCGGCGTTTACGTCACGGCGGTGGGCTATCAGGGCGGCATCACGCCCAATCCCAGCTATGAGGAAGTCTGCTCGGGCCGCACCGGCCACGCCGAGGCGGTGATGGTGGCCTATGAACCGGGCAAGATTTCGCTCGATACCCTTCTCAAGACGTTCTGGGAAGAACATGACCCCACCCAGGGCATGCGGCAGGGCAATGACGTGGGAACGCAGTATCGCTCGGCGATCTATACGACCTCGGACGCCCAGGCAGAGGCGGTGCGCGCCAGCCGCGACCGCTATGCCGCGGGCCTCAAGGCGGCGGGCAGGGGTGAGATCACGACCGAGATCGCACCGGCCGGTCCGTTCTATTTTGCCGAAACCTATCACCAGCAATACCTCGCCAAGAACCCCAGCGGATATTGCGGGCTTCAGGGAACGGGCGTCAGTTGCCCGATGCCTGCCCAATAGGGCGCCTTGCCAGAGGGTTGGGCACCGGCCTATTCTTTTCGCGATTTCACCCGCCTGGAGGCACGTATGTCTCGCTGGTTGCCCGTTCTTTGCGCGCTTTCGATCGGAAGCCTGCTCGGCTCATGCGCCACGCTGAGCCAGGAGCAGTGCCAGGCCGGTGACTGGCGGTCGATCGGGGTTACCGATGGCGTGGAGGGCCGGCCTGCCAGCTATGTTTCCAACCATGTCGATGCCTGCGCCGAATATGGCATCGGGCTTGACCAGCCCCTTTACCAAGCTGGTCGCGCCGAGGGCTTGCGAACCTATTGCACGCTGGAAAACGCGGCGGATGTCGGGCTGGACGGCGAGCGCTATTATGGGGTGTGCGAGGGCAATGTCGGGGTTTCCTTCGCCCGCGTTCACGCCGCCGCCGAACGTGTCTACGATCTCGAGGCGGAGTTGAATTCGATCGACAGCGATATCGACAGGCTGGCCCGGCGCTTGCGGCAGGGCGGGCTGTCGGAAGGGGAGGCGGCGGCCCTAGCGCGGGAAATCCGCTCGCTCCAGCGCGACAGCGATTCCGTGCGCCGTCAGATCAGGCTTGCCGATAACCGCCTGAGAGCGATCCAGCGCGAGGAGCAATTGCGGCTCGCGAGCGCAGGCGCGTAACAAGAAAAAGGGCCCCGGAGATGGGGCCCTTTTCGAGAAGCATTTATGCGCCGGGCTGCTTGACGATGCGCAGATAGGGGCGCACCTCGTTCCAACCATCGGGGAATTTTTCCTTGGCGGCTTCGTTGGAAACCGCCGGGACGATGATCACGTCCTCGCCGTTCTTCCAGTTGACCGGGGTCGCCACCTGATGCTTGGCGGTCAGTTGCAGGCTGTCGATCACGCGCAGGATTTCATCGAAATTGCGGCCGGTCGAAGCGGGATATTCGAGCTTGAGCTTGACCTTCTTGTCCGGACCGATGAGGAAGACCGAGCGCACGGTCAGCGTATCGCTGGCATTGGGGTGGATCATGTCGTACTGGCGGGCGATGGTGCCGTCATCGGCGATCAGCGGGAAATTGAGGGCAGACCCTTGGGTTTCCTCGATGTCCTTGGCCCAACCGGCGTGGTCTTCGATCTTGTCGACCGAAAGCCCCAGCACCTTGACGCCGCGTTTATCGAATTCGGGCTTGAGCTTGGCGGTGTAACCCAGCTCGGTCGTGCAGACCGGGGTGTAGTTCTTGGGGTGCGAAAAGAGCACGGCCCACTGGCCGTCGATATAATCGTGGAAGCGGATTTCGCCTTCGGTGGTCTGGGCGGTAAAGTCGGGGGCGGTATCTCCGATGAGAATGGCCATCTCTACTCTTCTCCTGTGATCGTGTGCACTCCATTTGGAGAGCGCTGAATTCATGGGGACAATATCGGGCCGTCGGGGCCTAGGGTAAAGCGTGTTCGTGGGAAACGTTTTGGCGAAATCGCGCGCCCTTTGGCATGGCGTTCCGGTGCTTTGCCCTTAAGCGCGACGAACGCCTTCATCTGTCGATATGACCCAGATCGCGGTCCGGGTCGATGAGATCGCGTACCGCCCGCTTGAGGGTCTTGATGTCGGGGAATCCGCCGTCGCGTTTGCGCTCCCAGATCAGCGTTTCGGCGGCACGGATTTCGAAGATGCCGCCGGTGCCGGGCACCAGCGTGACCGCCGCCAACTCGGTTCCGAAAGTCGAAAGCAGCTCCTGGGTCATCCAGGCCGAGCGGAGCAGCCAATTGCATTGGGTGCAATAGGTAATGGTGATCGTGGGAAGGGCCATGTCGTGCGTTCCGATTTTGCCTTCAATCTAAGCCGATTGGCGGCGGCGGTCAGGGGGCTGTGGACAAATGCGATAGGTGCGCAGGAGAGGTCGAGGGTTGAATTTAAAATATCGTAAGATTCTCAATGGCTTAAAAATATTGTGGAGTGACGATGCGATGTTGTGGAAAACCGTATAATGGACTATATCGCTGTCAGGACAAATTCAGGCAAGTAACTGAAATTTAACAATTAAGTTGTCTCAAAATTGATCCGGTTCCCGACCGTTTTTCTCCTTAAGCATATCGACCCGGTTGGGCGTGGCCATTTGCGCCAATTGTGCAATAGTTCCCTCGTTTTAGGAGTAACGTCTCGCCAAGGGGGCAGCGAAGGCGATGGTTGAGGATATCTCGCGGTCCAAGCCGCGCGCGCGGCAAATGCCGCTTTCCGACAGTGTGGAGTTCGAGACGCGCGGGCGTGCCGCGACGATAACGTCGGCGCGCCGGCTGCAACTGACGATAAAGCGTTTCATCGATATCGGCTTTGCTCTTGCGGCGCTGTTTGCCCTGTGGATGCCGATTCTCGGGCTGTGCATCGCCTTTCGCCGCACGCTGGTTTCGGTCCCCACGCGGGGACGCCGCGGCAGGATGTTCGGGCGGCTCAATTTCGTCTTTTCGAAGGGGTCTGCGGGCCGTTTCATGATGGAGAACGGGCTGGACCGGCTGCCCGAACTGTTCAATCTGCTCAGGGGCGATATTTCGTTGGTGGGACCGGCGCTTGGGTCTGGTCCGGGGGTTTCCATGCGGCCCGGCTTGATTGGCCTGACAGGGGGCGGGTATGCTGACGATTTCTCGCTTGTCGGCGACCTTCGTATCCTGGCTTCGGTGGTTCTGAACCGACGGCATTGAGCTTACCATTCTTTTCTTCCACCCTGATTGGAGTATATCTCTGGGCTCCAACAGGGGGATAAGATTTGCCGCCGCGCTCCGATACCACGCGCAACAAGCTCGATGACGCCGCCCGGGCGGGTTGGCTCTATTACGTTGCCGGCAATACGCAGGACGAGATCGCGGCCAAACTCGGGGTCTCACGCCAGAGCGCGCAACGGCTTGTTTCCCTTGCCATTTCCGAAAAGCTGATCAAGGTGCGGCTCGATCATCCGATCGCCGACTGCCTGGAGCTGGGCGCCCGGCTCAAGGACAGGTTTTCGCTGCGCTTCGTCGAAATCGTTCCCTCCGATCCCGGACACCCCGACTCCACGCTCGGCGTCGCCGACGCTACGGCATTGGAAATAGAGAAGATTTTGTCTTCGCCCAGCCCGGTCGTCATGGGGATCGGGACGGGGCGAACCCTCAAGGCGGCGGTCGAGATGCTGCCGGCAATGGATTGCCCGCAGCACAAGATCGTTTCGCTCACCGGCAACATCGCCCCGGACGGGTCGGCAGCCTATTACAACGTGATCTTTTCGATCGCCGACAAGGTAAAAGCACCAAGTTTTCCAATGCCTTTGCCAGTGATCGCGGTTTCCGAGCGCGACAAGAACCTGCTGCACAGCCAGGTGGGAATCGAGAAAAACCTGGCGCTGGCCTCTGAAGCCGGCGTGTGGTTTGTGGGGGTAGGCGATCTGGGGCCGAACGCGCCGCTTTACGAGGATGGATTCGTGACCAAGGCTGAGCTCAAGGCTCTGCAGAAGGCCGGGGCGGTGGGGGAAATGATCGGCTGGGTCTTTGATTCCAAGGGGGAATTCGTCTCTGGCATGACCAATGACCGCGTGGCGTCGGCGCCGCTGCCGTCTAGGGAAAAGACGCTGATCGTGGCCGCGGCGCGGGGCGCCAACAAGGTCGAGGCCATGCGGGCGGCGCTGGGGCGCGGGCTGATCAATGGGCTGATCACCGACGAGGACACAGCCCGAAACCTCTTGGCATAACCGTCCATATACGGGTCGAGATCGGGGAATATGCAGACAAGTCTCGAGCCTATGCGGCGTTTACTGCCGCCCTAACGCCAGATCGCCTTTTCGCAGTGAGCAATTTCCCAACCTCTGGGCAAAAGGGGTTGACATTTTGTCGCAATAGGTGAGTAATTGCCCATGCATATAGCAAATGCTCATATGGGTATCTGGGAGGATTATCACATGAAGTTTCGCTCGATCATCATCGGGTCGGTGTCGCTGCTTGCCGTAACGGCAGGCGCGCAGGCCCAGTCCCTGACCATCGCTACAGTCAACAATGGCGACATGATCCGCATGCAGGGTCTGTCGGACCGGTTCACTGAGGAAACCGGCATCGCGCTCGAATGGGTGACGCTCGAAGAGAACGTCCTGCGCCAGCGCGTCACCACCGATATCGCCACCGGCGGCGGCCAATATGATGTCATGACGATCGGCGCTTACGAGACCCCGATCTGGGCAGCGCAGGGCTGGCTCGCCCCGCTCGACGCTCTGGGCGAGGACTATAACGCCGACGATCTGATCCCCGCCGTGCGCGAGGCGCTTTCGGTCGATGGCGTCCAATACGCGTCTCCCTTCTATGCGGAGAGCGCCATGATCATGTACCGCACCGATCTTTTCGAGGCCGCCGGGCTCGAAATGCCCGAAGTCCCGACCTGGGAATTCATCGGCGAAGCGGCGCGCGCCATCAACGATCCGGCCAACGAGGTCTACGGCATCTGCCTGCGCGGCAAGGCCGGTTGGGGCGAGAACATGGCGTTCATCACCGCCCTCTCGAACTCCATGGGCGGCCGTTGGTTCGACGAGAACTGGGAGCCCCAGTTCGAGAGCCCGGAATGGAATGAGGCGCTGACCTATTACGTTGATCTGATGACCGAAGCTGGCCCTCCGGGCGCTTCGTCGAACGGGTTCAACGAAAATCTCGCGCTGTTCCAGCAGGGCCGTTGCGGCATGTGGATGGACGCAACGGTCGCGGCCTCCTTCGTCTCCAACCCCGAGGACAGCCAGGTGGCCGATAGTGTGGGCTATGCGCTGTTCCCGACCAATGGGGAGTTCGACAACCATGGCAATTGGCTGTGGGTATGGTCGCTGGCCATCCCTTCATCAAGCCAGAACGTCGATGAAGCCAAGCAGTTCATCGAATGGGCAACCTCGGGAAGCTATCTCGAAATGGTTGCCGAGGAAGAGGGCTGGGCCAATGTGCCTCCGGGAACGCGGACTTCGCTCTACCAGAACCCCCAATATACCGAAGCCGCGCCCTTTGCCGAAATGACGCTGGGCGCGATCGAAGCGGCAAACACCACCAATTCCTCGGTGCAGGACGTGCCCTATGCCGGCGGCCAGTTCGTGGCGATCCCCGAATTCCAGGGCATCGGCACGGCGGTGGGCCAGATATTCTCGGCGGCGCTGGCCGGGCAGACCCCCGTCGATCAGGCGCTCCAGCAGGCCCAGCAGATGACCCGCATGGAGATGGAACGCTCAGGGTATTACAACCAATAAGGCTCCTCCCAGGCCGGCGCGGGTGGGGGCTCTCCGCGCCGGTTTTTTTTAGGGGCGCTCGCCTCCATGGACGCCGGGAATAAATCCCGGGGTGACAAGCGGGGGATAAGGCGCGGCAGGCGTTGGAGCCGGCGGGACTAAGGGGAGAAATCACGATGGCAACGCTACAGACCCAGACCGCTGCGCGGTTCATGATGGCGCCGGCTGTGCTGTTGCTGCTCGCCTGGATGATCGTGCCGCTGTCGATGACGCTGTGGTTCTCGTTCCAGCGCTACAATCTTCTGATGCCGGGGATGGAATATTTCACCGGTTTCGACAATTACCGCTATTTCTTCGCCAACCCCAATTTCTGGGCGGCGCTGACCAATACGCTGGTCCTCGTCGGCGGGGTGCTGGCGATCACCCTGATCGGCGGCACGCTGCTCGCGCTGCTGCTCGACCAACCGATCGTCGGGCAGGGTATCGTGCGGCTTCTGGTAATCGCGCCGTTTTTCGTGATGCCCACGGTTTCCGCGCTGGTCTGGAAGAACATGCTCATGCATCCGGTCAACGGGTTCTTCGCCTGGCTGGCGCGGGTGTTCGGGCTCCAGCCCATCGACTGGTTCGCGCAGGTGCCGCTTCTGAGCGTCATCATCATCGTCGCCTGGCAATGGCTGCCCTTTGCGACGCTGATCATCCTGACCGCGCTGCAATCGCTCGACGAGGAGCAGCGCGAAGCCGCCGAGATGGATGGGGCCGGGGCGCTGCCGATGTTTTTCTACATCATCCTGCCCCATCTGGCGCGCGCGCTGACGGTGGTGATGCTGATCGAAACCATCTTCCTGCTTTCGATCTTCGCTGAAATCCTCGTCACCACCAATGGCGGGCCGGGGACGGCAACGACCAATCTCACCTTCCTCATCTACATGCAGTCGCTGCTGCAATTCGATGTGGGGTTGGCCTCGGCCGGCGGCATCGTGGCGGTGATCCTCGCCAATATCGTCGCGATCTTCCTGTTGCGGATCGTCGGCCGGAATTTGGAGACGTAACGATGGCCCGCGCAGTTTCCACCCGCCGCAAGGTTGTTGTCTCCATCGTCGCCTGGGCGATCGGGCTGGTGATCTTCTTTCCCATCCTCTGGACGATTTTGACGAGCTTCAAATCCGAGGGCGAGGCGATCTCCATTCCGCCCAGCTTCCTGTTCTTCGATTGGACGCTGGAAAACTACGAGACTGTGCAGTCGCGCTCTAACTATTTTCGCCATTTCACCAATTCGGTGATCTCGGCGGTGGGATCGACGCTGCTGGGCTTGCTGATCGCCGTGCCCGCAGCCTGGGCGATGGCGTTTTCGCCCACCAAACGCACCAAGGACGTGTTGATGTGGATGCTCTCCACCAAGATGCTGCCGGCGGTGGGCGTGTTGGTACCGATCTACTTGATCTTCCGCGATTTGCGGTTGCTCGACAGCCATATCGGGCTGATCGTGGTTTTGACCATGATCAATTTGCCGATCATCATCTGGATGCTGTTCACCTATTTCAAGGAAATCCCCGTCGATATCCTCGAGGCGGCGCGTATGGACGGGGCCAATCTGCGCCAGGAGGTGATCCATGTGCTCACCCCCATGGCGGTGCCCGGCATCGCCTCGACGCTGTTGCTCAACATCATCCTCGCCTGGAACGAGGCGTTCTGGACGCTGAATCTGACGACCACCAACGCGGCGCCGCTCACCACCTTCATTGCGTCCTACTCGTCGCCCGAGGGGCTGTTCTGGGCCAAGCTTTCCGCCGCCTCGACGCTGGCCATCGCGCCGATCCTCATCATGGGCTGGTTCAGCCAGAAGCAGTTGGTGCGCGGGCTGACGTTCGGCGCGGTCAAGTAACATGGAGCGGTTCGCGACCGCGACCAGCATATAAGGGAGGGCCGGAAATGGGGTCCATCACACTCAAGAACGTCGAGAAGAGCTTTGGCGGGGTCAACGTCATCCCCGACATTTCCCTCGATATCGAGGACGGGCAGTTCGTGGTGTTCGTCGGTCCCTCGGGGTGCGGGAAATCGACTTTGCTGCGGCTGATCGCGGGGCTCGAGGATGTGAGCGGGGGGACGATCGCCATCGATGGGACCGACGTGACCCGCGCCGCGCCGGCCCAGCGCAAGCTCTCGATGGTGTTCCAATCCTACGCGCTCTATCCGCATATGAGCGTGCGCGGCAATATCGCCTTTCCGTTGAAGATGGAGGGGGCGAGCAAGGAGACCATCGACCAGGCGGTGAGCAATGCTGCCTCGATCCTCAACTTGACCGATTATCTCGACCGCAAGCCGCGCCAGCTTTCCGGCGGACAACGCCAGCGCGTCGCCATCGGCCGGGCCATCGTGCGCCAGCCCAAGGCGTTCCTGTTCGACGAGCCTTTGAGCAATCTCGACGCGGCGTTGCGGGTGGCGATGCGGCTGGAGATTTCCGAGCTGCACAACAAGCTCAAGACCACGATGATCTATGTGACCCACGATCAGGTGGAAGCCATGACCATGGCCGACAAGATCGTGGTGCTCAATGCCGGGCGGATCGAACAATACGGCTCGCCGCTGGAGCTTTATTCCAAGCCGGCCAATAAATTCGTCGCCGGGTTCATCGGGTCCCCGAAGATGAATTTCATCGACGGGGCCGAGGCGGAAAGACACGGGGCGGCGACCATCGGGGTGCGGCCCGAGCATCTGAACGTTTCCGCCGAGGATGGGGTTTGGCGCGGGGTGGTCGGGGTGTCCGAGCATCTCGGGTCCGATACGTTCCTGCACGTCAACGTGGATGGAGTGGGGACGCTCACCGCGCGGGCTTCGGGCGACGTGCCGTTCGGGCACGGAGAGACGGTGGGGCTGAGCCCGGCGGAGGGGCGGATCTATCGGTTCGATGCCGGGGGGCAGGCGGTGTGATGAAGGGGATCGGTACTGGCGATGGTGGCCGTGGAAGCGCTGCGCACCCCTCATCCGACCGCTTCGCGGCCCCCTTCTCCCTCAAGGAGAGAAGGGTAGCTCGCTGCAGCGCTTGTGCAAGGGTTTCGGGGCTTGCCCGAGGAGCCCCCTCTCCCCTTGAGGGAGAGGGCCGGGTGAGGGGTGCGCAGAGGTTGCGTAATTCCCCAGTTTTCAGGATACCAAGATGAGCATCAAACTCACCGTTAAGGCTCTGTCCACCTTGCCCGCTTCGGTTGCGGTGCCGCGCTATCGCCATGAGAACCTCTCCCCCGGCATCGTCCATTTCGGGGTGGGCAATTTCCATCGCGCGCATCAGGCGGTCTATCTCGACGATCTGTTCAATCTCGGTCGCGACCATGACTGGGCCATTGTGGGCGCGGGGGTGCGGCAGACCGACGGCGAGATGAAAACGATACTCGCGGGACAGGATTATCTTTCGACGGTGATCGAGCAGGAGGCGGGCGGAACGAGTGCGCGGGTGACCGCCCCGATGGTCGATTTTCTCGATCCGGGCGACGGGGCAGCGATTATCGAAACGCTCGCCGATCCGAAAATCCGGATCGTCTCGCTGACCATCACCGAGGGCGGATATTATCTCGACGCGCATGGGCATTTCAATTCGGCCCATCCCGAGATCGTCGCCGATGCGGCGGCTCCGGAGGCGCCCAGAACCGTGTTCGGACTGATCCTTGCCGGGCTCAAGGCGCGGCGGGAGAAAGGGATCGCACCCTTTACGGTGATGTGCTGCGACAACATCCCCCACAATGGCGTGGTGACCATGAACGCGGTGGCGGGGTTGGCCGATCTGATCGACCCCGAACTGGCCGGATGGGTGCGCGCCGAGGTGGCGTTCCCCAATGGCATGGTCGACCGGATCACGCCGGCGACCTCCGATCGCGAGCGCGAGTTCGTGGCGAGCCAATATGGCATCGCCGATGGCTGGCCGGTGTTTTGCGAAACGTTCAAGCAATGGGTGCTGGAGGACAATTTCCCTGCCGGGCGGCCGGCGCTGGAAGAGGTCGGGGTGACCTTCGTCTCCGACGTGTCGCCCTGGGAGCTGATGAAGATCAGAATCTTGAACGGCGGGCACGCGGCGATTGCCTACCCCTCGGCGCTGATGGATATCCATTTCGTCCATGAGGCGATGGAGCATCCCCTGGTCGCGGCGTATCTGGAAAAGCTCACGCTCGAGGAGATCATCCCCGTGGTGCCGCCGGTGCCCGATACCGATCTTGATGGATATCGCCGGCTGATCGCCGAGCGGTTCGCCAACCCCAAGATCGGGGACACGGTGCAGCGGCTGTGCCTCGACGGGTCCAACCGACAGCCTAAATTCGTGTTGCCATCGGTCGCCGACCGGCTGGCGGAAGGCGCGGGGGTGACCGGTTTGGCGCTGGTTTCGGCGTTCTGGTGCCGCTATTGCTATGGGGTGACGGATACGGGCGCGCGGATCGCACCCAACGATCCCAATTGGGACCGGCTGCAGGCCGCCGCGATTGCGGCCAAGGATGATCCGGAAGCGTTTCTCGCCATGAAGGACATCTTCGGGGCGGCGAGGGAGCATCCCGATTATGTGGCCGCCTTTTCTCACGCGCTGCGCACGATATGGGAATTGGGCACGCGCGAGATGCTGACGCGCTATATCGAGAACCGTCTCTGATGGCGGGTTTCGAACCGGAACTCGTCATCTTCGATTGCGACGGGGTGCTTGTCGATTCAGAACCCATCGCCATCGACGTGCTGATCGAGACGGTGGCGGCGCGGGGCGTGACCATCGGGCGCGACGCGGCCTATCGCGATTTCCTCGGACGGACGCTCAAGACGGTTTCGGCGGCGCTTTGGACCGATTATGGCGTCGTGATGGACGAGGCGGCGCTGGCCGACATGCGCCACAGGCTTTATGCGCGCTACGAGGGTGCGTTAAAGCCCATGCCGGGGGTGATCGATATGCTCGGCCGGCTCGATAGTCCGGCCTGCGTGGCGTCGTCGAGCGTCTATGAGCGGATCGAGGTGAGCCTGAAACGCACGGGGCTTTATGAGCGGTTCTTCCCGCACATCTATTCGGCGGCCATGGTCCCGCGCGGCAAACCGGCGCCGGACCTCTTTTTGCACGCGGCGCGGGAGATGGGGGTTCAGCCGGGCCGGTGCCTGGTGATCGAGGACAGCCCCGCCGGGGTCGCTGCGGCCAAGGCGGCTGGGATGGCGGTTATCGCCTTTACCGGCGGCGGGCATGTGGGACCGGCCCGGCTGGAAGCGCAATTGCAGGCTCTGGAGCCTGATGCGATTTTGGGCGATATGCAGATGCTGCCCAATCTTTTAAGATCGCTCCGAGAACGCCAAAAGCGCGCCTGAGCGCGCGACAGAACGCTCGGGGGAGTTCATGTCAGCCCTTCTGGTTGCCGTCGATGTCGGCACGACGAGCGCCCGTGCCGGTGTGATGACGGCGACGGGCGCTCTGCTGGCGCGCGCGCAGGCCCCAATCGCCATTAGGCGTGAAGGGGCCGAGCGGGGCGAGCACGATTCGGACGATATCTGGCGGGCCGTGTGCAAGGCGGTACGCGATGCCGTCGTCGAGGCGGGCGCCGATCCGGCAGAGATCAAGGGCATCGGCTTTGCCGCCACCTGCTCGCTGGTGGTGCCCGACGGCGAGGGCGCGGCGGGGTGGGACACCATCGCCTGGTTCGATCACCGGGCGATCGCCGAGGCCGAGGAGATCAACGCGACGGGCCATCGCGTGCTCGAATTTTCCGGCGGGGCGCTCTCGCCGGAGATGGAAATCCCCAAGCTCCTCTGGCTCAAGCGCAACAGGCCCGAGCTGTGGGCGCGGGCGGGAATGATGTTCGACCTCGCCGATTTCCTGAGCTGGAAGGCGTCGGGAGCGACGGTGCGCAGCCAATCGACGCTGACGGGAAAATGGTGCTTTCTCGCCCATGAGGACGAGGGCTGGCCGTGCGGTTTTCTGGACTCGATCGGGCTAGAGGATGTGCTGGAGCGCGCCGGGCTGCCGCAGCGGGCGACGCCGGTTGGGGCCGCCGCGGGTACGCTCACCCAGGGGGCGGCGGAGGAGTTGGGGCTTTCGACCGGGGTCGTGGTGACCACGGGAATGGTCGATGCCCATGCCGGGGCACTGGGACTGTTGGGCGGGCTGGCCCAAGGAGAAGCCGACCGGCATCTGGGGCTGATCGCGGGCACGTCGAGCGCCGTGGTGGCGCTGGCGCCCGAGCCGCGTCCGATGCGGGGGATATGGGGTCCCTATCATGGAGCGGTGCTGCCGGGGGTGTGGTTTTCCGAGGGCGGGCAATCGGCGTCCGGGGCGGCGCTCGATTGGCTTTTGGCGATGCACCCGGACGGCAAGCAGACCCATGACGCGATGATCGCGCGGATCGAGGCGTTGCGCGAGAGCGAGCCTGATCTGGCGCCTCGGCTGAACGTATTACCCGATTTCCATGGCAACCGTTCCCCGCTCGCCGATCCGCGGGCGCTCGGTGTGGTGTCGGGGATGACGCTCGATGGCTCGCTCGATGGGCTGGCGCGGCTTTATTGGCGGACCATGGTGGGGCTGGCGCTGGGGGTGCGCCATATTCTCGAAACGCTCAACTCCAAGGGTTTTGGCATCGATACGCTGCATGTGGCGGGCGGGCATGCGCGCAACCGGCTGCTCGTGGAACTCTATGCCGATGTGACCGGATGCCGGGTGCATAGGCTTTCTGATGGCGATGCGATGCTGCTGGGGGTAGCCATGGCGGCGGCGAGCGCTGCGGGGATTTATCGCGACCTGCCGCAAGCGGCGCGGGCGATGCGCAACGGCTCGGTGGTGCGCGAGCCCGACAAGGCCACGCGGGCGCGCTATGACCGGGACTATACCGTATTCCTGCGTATGCAGGCGCACTGGGCCGAACTCGAGACAATGGCCGGCGCGGGTTTGGAACGCATCGGCGGGGGCGGGGCTTGACGGGGTGAACCCACTGGCGAGGGAACCGATCGGATGGCTCATATCGTTCTTTTTCATTCCGTCCTCGGGCTGCGGCCTATTGAAGGGGAGTTCGCCGCCGTGTTCGAGGCGGACGGGCATGTCGTCACATTGCCCGACCTCTATGGGGGCAAGGCCGCCGACGATTACGACGCGGGGTTCGCGCTTCGTGACGAAGTGGGCGATGCGGTGATCGACGCGCGGGCGGAAGCGGCGATGAAGGCCGTGCCCGAGGATGCGGTGCTGGCCGGGGTGTCGTTCGGGACCGTGTTTATCAGTCGGTTCTGTGCGCGCCGCCCGGAAGCGGCGGGGTTGCTGTTTTATGCCGGGGTTGCGCCATGGGAGGCGGCGCCACGGGCGAAGCTACCAGTATCGGCGCATTGTTCGACGACGAGGCGTATTTCGCCGATTGGGTGGCTACGGCCGGGAAGGCGCGGGTCGAGATGCACCGCTATGCCGGGGTGGGGCATTATTTCCTCGATCCGTCGCTGGACGATTACGACGAGGCGGCGGCGCGGCTGTGCCTGGATCGCTCGCGGGCGTTTTTGAAGGGGTTGTAGGGGCTGGGCCACACTTCTGGCGAAGTGCGTGGAGGCATGGAACCTCGGGTCAAGCCCGAGGACGACGAAGTGGGGATTGCCGACGGTGAAGGTGAATTAGGGGCTAGCGGATGGCGTTTCCCTCGGCGTCGAACAGATGCTGCTTGGCCTTGTCGAAGGTGACGAACACCGTTGCGCCGGGGGCGAAATAGTGTTCGCCGAAGAGACGGGCGGTGAGGAGGCCGATCTTGTCGTTGGAGAGATAGAGATTGGTGTCGGCGCCCAATTGTTCGATATGGACGACTTCGCACGACAATTCGCCCGAGGTTTCCGAGACGGCGATGTGCTCGGGGCGGATGCCGACGGTTTTCGCCGATTTTTCGCCAAGGGCGGCGGCGTCGAGGACATTCATCTGCGGACTGCCGATAAAGCCGGCGACGAAGAGGTTAGCGGGGCGGTTGTAGAGCTCCATGGGGGTGCCTATCTGCTCGATGCAGCCGGCGTTCATCACCACAATCTTGTCGGCCAGCGTCATGGCCTCTACCTGATCGTGGGTGACATAGACCATGGTGGCGGAAAGCTCGCGGTGCAGGCGGGCGATCTCGAGGCGGGTATTGACGCGAAGCGCGGCGTCGAGATTGGAGAGTGGTTCGTCGAAGAGAAACAGCTTGGGCTTGCGCACCACGGCGCGGCCGATGGCGACGCGCTGGCGCTGGCCGCCGGACAGTTCGGCGGGGCGGCGGTCGAGCAGGGGATCGAGGCCGAGCATTTTGGAGGCGACGCCGACGCGGTCCTCGATTTCCGATTTGGCGGCGCCCTCCTGCTTCATGGCGAGCGACATGTTGCCCTTGACGGTCAGGTGCGGATAGAGCGCGTAGGATTGGAACACCATGGCGATGCCGCGCTTGGCGGGCGGGGTGGCGTTAACCACCTTGCCAGCGATTTCGACGGTGCCCGAGGTGGCGTCCTCAAGCCCGGCGATGATGCGCAGCAACGTGGATTTCCCGCACCCCGAAGGGCCGACGAAGATCACGAACTCGCCGTCCTCGACCGAAAGATCGATGCCGTGCAGGACGTCGGTGGAGCCGAAGGTTTTCTTGATGGATTTGAGTTCGAGGGCGGTCATTCAGCGTGTCCTCTTATAAAAGTTGTCGCCCTTGGCGCCCCCTCATCCGCCCTTTCGGGGCACCTTCTCCCACTGGGGGAGAAGGGGGGAGGTGTGGCAGCCGAAGGTGCTCCAAAGGGAGAGCGCGTATTCATCTCGATCATCACATATCCACCGGCTTGCCGGTCCGCACGCTTTCGTCGGCGGCGAGGCAGATGCGGAGCGATTGGACGGCGTCCTGCATGTGGCGGGTGAGGTCGATGTCTTCCACAATGGCGCGGTGCATATAGGCCTGTTCGGCGGCGCAGAGCGCGTCGTGGCCGGGCTCACCTTGCATGGAGAGCATTTCGTCCTCGTGGATGAATTCGCCTTTTTCGCCCAGATCGGCGCGATGGATGCGGATGCGGTCGGTCTTGGTGTGGGTTTCGTGATCGGACGATTTCGCGCCCTCGTCCATGACGATCGAGACCGAACCCCTTGGCGTCATGATGTCTTTGACGAAAAAGGCGGTTTCCGAGATCATCGGGCCCCAGGCGGCCTCGTACCAGCCGACCGAGCCGTCATCGAACAGCACTTGAAGGTGGCCGTAATTATACATATCGGGGGCGATTTCGTTGGATAGGCGCACGCCCATGCCGCGCACCTGGACGGGTTTGGCGTCGGTGATCTGGCACATGACGTCGACATAATGGACGCCGCAATCGACGATGGGGGAGGTGGTTTCCATCAGCGTCTTGTGGGTCTGCCAGAAGCGGCCGGCCGATTGCTGGTTGAGGTTCATGCGGAAGACGTAGGGGCCGCCGAGATTGCGGGCCTCTTCGATCAGCCGCACCCAGGAGGGGTGGTGGCGCAGGATGTAGCCGACGACGAGCTTTTTGCCCAGCCGCTGGGCGGTTTCGATGACGCGTTCGGCGTCGGCGACAGTGGTGGCCAGCGGCTTTTCGATGAAGACGTGGGCGCCCTGTTCCATCGCCGCGACGGCGTAATCGGCGTGGGTGTCCGAATAGGTGTTGATCGAGGCAAGGTCGGGGCTGGTCTCGGCCAGCGCCTCGGTGAAATCGGTGAAGTGCGGATAGGCTTCGAGGCCGGCCGGGACCGGAGCGGTGCCACGCGTCACCAGCCCGACGATCTCGTAGCCGGGGTGGTTGTGATAGGCCATGGCGTGGGCGCGGCCCATGTTTCCAAGACCGGCGACGAGGACGCGGATTTGGTCGCTCATTTGACGGCTCCCGAGGTGATGCCGCGGATCAACTGCCGCGAGAAGATAAGATAGAGAACGAGAACCGGGATGATGGCGAGGGTGAGCGCCGCCAGCACCGCGTTCCAATTGGTGACGAACTGGCCGATGAACACCTGCGCGCCCAATGTCACCGTCTTGGTGGCTTCGGCGGGGGCGAGGATCAGGGGGAACCAGAGGTCGTTCCAGATCGGGATCATGGTGAAGACCGCGACAGTCGCCATGGCCGGGCGGACCAGCGGCAGGACGAGGGTGAAGAAGATGCGGTATTCCGATAGCCCATCGACGCGGCCCGCGTTTTTGAGATCGCTCGAAACCGAGCGCATGAATTCGGAAAGAATGAAGATCGCCAGCGGCAGGCCTTGGGCGGTATAGACGAGGATCAGCGCGGTCAGCGTGTTGACCAGCCCGGATGCGACCATGATCTGAAGGATGGCGACGGTGCCAAGCCGGATCGGGATCATGATACCGAGCGCCAGGTAAAGACCCATCAGGGGATTGCCCTTGAACCGGTATTCGGAGAGCGCGAAGGCGGCCATGGCGCCGAACAGCAGCACGCAGAACAGCGACACCACGGTGACGATCAGCGAGTTCTGGAAATAGAGCAGGAAATTGCCCTGGCTGGTGACGGTCTCGAAACCGATCAGCGAGAAGCTTTCCGCATTGGGGAGCGCCAGGGGATCGTTGAAGATGTCGTGGCGCGCCTTGAAGGCGTTGATGACGATGACGAACACCGGAAACAGCGCGATCACCGTATAGGCGATGAGCACGGCGTGGGCGGCGATGGTGCTGGCAAGGGTGGTGCGGGCGGTGGAGGCCATCAGAACTGATACCTCCGCATGCGGGTCTGGATGCCGAACAGGTAGATGCAGACGCCGATCAGGATGATGAGGAACATCATGGTGGCGATGGCCGAGCCCATGTTGGGATCGCCCAATTGCAATTGGAAGCCGAAGAAGGTGCGATAGAGCAGCGTGCCCAATATGTCGGTGGAGAAATTGGGGCCAGCCTGGGCGCCTTGCGTCACGTAGATCAGGTCGAAGGCGTTGAAATTGCCCACGAAGGTCAGGATCGAGATGATGCCGACGGTAGGCAGGATCAGCGGGAGCTGGATCTTGAAGAACTGGCTGGTGCCGGTGACCCCGTCGATCTCGGCCGCTTCGATCACCTCATCGGGGATCGAGAGCAGGGCCGCGTAGATCAACATCATGGGGATGCCCACGAACTGCCAGACCGAGACGAGAGCGAGCGTTGTGAGCGCCGCGCCTTCCTGCCCTAGCCAGGGGGCGAAGAGGGACCGCAGCCCGATGGCGTCGAGCATGTTCGGCGCGATGCCCCAGAGGGGGGAAAGAATCAACTGCCAAGCAAAGCCCACGATCACGAAGGAGAGGATGGTGGGGATGAAGATGGCGGTGCGGTAAAAGCCGCGCAGGCGCAAATTCGGGTTGGAAAGGATGGCGGCGAGCAGGATGCCGATGGGATTTTGCACCAGCATGTGGATGAAGAAGAACCAGAAATTGTTGTAGAGCGCGTTCCAGAACGAAGCGGCCCAGCGCGGGTTGAAGAACAGCGTCTGGAAATTGGCGAGGCCGACGAAGGCGCGCTGGCCGTCGACTGTGTTGAACAGCGACTGGATGAGGGTCGAGAACAGCGGGATGATCATGATGGCGGTGTAAACCAGCACCGCCGGGGCGAGGAACACGGCGATATGCCAGCGGCGCGGGGGCTTGTGCTCGGTGGTTGCCGTCATGGGTGATCCTTGGGCGGTGAAAGTCACGAGAAGCGCCGTGCCGTTTGGAGGCGTTGGTGCTGGATTCCGGGAATAAATCCCGGAATGACAATCGAGAGTTCGGGGCAGAGCATTGCCTTACTCCCAAGCTGTCACCCCGGGATTTATTCCCGGGGTCCAGTTCAGCGTCGGCAAGGCCCAACGGCTTGCAAGCTTATTCGTACATGCCCGGCGTGTACCAGCTATCGAGGCCCGCCTGGATCGCCGCGCCGGCGTCTTCGGGGGATTCGGTGCCGGCCAGAACGTTGGCGGCGTGCAGCCAGTTGTCGTTTTCCAGGTTCGGCGTGCCGCGCGAGAGAATCTGATAGGTCGGCCGGATGGTCGATTCACAGGTCTCGCGCCAGGAGACGAATTCGTTGGCGAGCTCGTTCTCGATGGTGACCGGCTCGCTCGAAAGCGCAAAGAAGCCGGGCAGGGCGTTGGAATAGAGCGAGGCGAATTCGCTCGATGCGACCCAGGAAAGGAAGGTGCGGGCCGCCTCCGCGTTGGGGCTGGCGGCGTTCAAGCCGATGCCGATGTCGTTATGATCCGAGATGTAGCAGGTGTCACCACCGGCCGCGATCGGGGGCGGGAAGGCGCCCATGGCGAAATCGGCCTGCTCCTCGAACAGCGCGATTTCCCACGAGCCGGCCGGGAAGATGGCGGCACGGCCCAGGGTGAACAGGTTCTGGCTGTCGGGATAGGTCTGGGCCAGATAACCATCGCCGGCATACTCGCCCCAGCGGGCCAGGACCCGGAGCGGTTCAATCCATTCCTCGTCGGTAAATTTGGCTTCGCCCGCGATCAGGGCCTGACGGCCTTCCTCGCCGTGCCAATAGGCCGGCCCGATATTGTGATAGCCCATCGAGGCCGCTTCCCACTGATCGACGGCGCCGATGGCGAGGGGGATATAGGTACCATCGGCCTGGATGGCGTCGAGGACGGCGAAGAACTCTTCTTCGGTCGTGGGTTCTTCGAGCCCGAGTTCGGCGAAGGCGTCGGCGTTGTAGATGAAGCCGTGGATCACCGAGGCCATGGGGACGCAGAAGGTTTGGCTGCCGTCATCGGTCGACCAGGCCGATTTGGCGACGTCGGAGAAGTTCTCCATGCCGTCGAGATCGGTCAGGTCGGCGAGCTGGCCGGCCTGGAACAAGGCGAGCGAGGCGTCGAACGGGCGGCAGGTGATGATGTCGCCGGCCGAGCCCGCGTCGAGCTTGGCATTGAGCGCCGCGTTGTATTCGGTGGGCGCGGTGGGCTGGAATTCGACGTTGATTTCCGGATGGGCGGCCTCGAAGGCCGGGATCAGCGTCTGCTGCCAGATGGTCAGATCGTCATTGCGCCAGCTTTCGATGACGAGGGTGGTTTCCTGTGCCACGAGCGGGGATGCGGCCAGGGCGAGAACGAGCCCGGCACTGCCGCTGAGCAGTCTGGTTTTGGTGATCATGATGGTTCCTCTCTTTGTTATCCCATCCGGCGGACCGGAGGGGGATTCCCTTTTTATTGTCGGCTCAGGCCGCGCCCAGAAGGGCGAGCGCCTTGCGCACGACACCGCCCGATCGCGCGAGCAGGTCCCGCGCCTCGGCCGGATTTTTTGCGCCCGCGGCCACAAGGATCGCGGGCTTGACGTCATTGTTGGCGGCGGCCATGGCCTCTGCCGCGATGTCCGGGGCAACGCCCGCGGCGCGCGCCACGATGCCGGTGGCGCGCAGCACCAGCTTGGCGTTGTCGGCGGTGACGTTGACCATGAGATTGTCGTGCACATGGCCCATGCGCACCCCGATCAGGGTGGAGAGCATGTTGAGGGTGGCCTTCTGCGCCGTGCCGGCGGCCATGCGGGTGGAGCCGGAAATCACTTCCGCTCCGCTGGCGAGCAGGATCGCGACGTCGGCTTCCGCAAGCAGCGGAGTATTGGCGTTGCCCGCGATGCCGGCGGTCTTGGCCCCGGCGGCCCTGGCGGCGCGCAGGCCCGCAACCGTGTAGCGCGTGGTGCCACTGGCCGAAAGGCAGATGACGAAATCATTTGGCCCGATGCCAGCGGCGGCGATATCGGCGGCGCCCGCTTGCGCGTCGTCCTCCGGGCCGCCGAGCAATTCCTCGGTCATGGCCAGCCCGCCCGCCATCAGCACCAGGATACGGTCCCGCGCGATGCCATAGGTCTGGGGGATTTCGAGCGCGTCGGTGAGCGCGATGAGGCCGGGACTGCCGGCGCCCATATAGACGAGACGCCCACCGGCCCGGAGCGCGGAGGCCGCGAGTTCGGCGGCGCAGGCAATCTGGGGAAGGGCGGGCGCAACGGCATCAAGGCCGCGTCGCTGACCGTCGAGAAGGGCGCCCAGGATAGCGGTATCTTCCCATGCGTCGAGACCGGCGTAGCGGGGGTCTCCGAATTCGGTCGATACCGGCGCGCTCATGGACGCGGCCCTCCCGCCGAATTTCCGATCTGCATGTCGCCCCTCGATTGCATGCATAATCCTCCTAAGTCTTCGATAGTGCCAAAAAAATACCACTTGTCCAGTGGGTGTTACGATTTTCTTACATCCATCTCCGCGGGAAATTGAAAAACCGCCTAAATTTCGGGGTTCTGGAATGGATTTTCCGAATTTTCAGTTCTGAGCGCTTTCCCAATGGCCTGATATTGGTATTATGAAGGTCAACAAGGGGCGCTTCGGCAACGCGAGGCGGGGAGCGGTCGATGAATTTGACCATAGAGGATATCTTCCGGCAGACCGCGCAGGGGCGGGGCGGCGGGCCGCTCTATCTCAAGCTCCGCCGCTCGATCGAGGATGCCGTCAATTCCGGGCTGATCAATCCCGGCGACGCCCTGCCTTCGGAACGCGATATCGCGGCGACCGCCGACGTTTCGCGCGTGACGGTGCGCAAGGCGGTGCAGCATCTGGTGGCCGACGGGATATTGATCCAGCGGCATGGGTCGGGGACATTCGTTGCGGCGCGCATCGAGAAGGTGGAACAGCCGCTTTCGACATTGACCTCCTTTACCGAGGACATGGCGCGCCGGGGGCGAACGATGAGCAATCTCTGGCTCGACAGGGGGCTTTACGACCCTTCCCCGCAGGAAGCGGTGGTCCTGGGGCTGGGGGCAGGCGAGAAGGTGGCGCGGGTCAACCGGTTGCGCATCGCCGACGGCAATCCGCTGGCCATCGAGCGCGCTTCGCTCGCCGCCTCGATCCTGCCCGACCCCGGCGCGATCGACGCTTCGCTCTATGCCCATCTCGAACGGGATGGCAACCGCCCGGTACGGGCGATCCAGCGGCTCGCCGCCGTCAATCTGGAGCGACAGGACGCCGATCTGCTCGACGTGCCCGTGGGGGCGGCGAGCCTCAAGATCGAGCGCACCTCCTATCTCGCCTCGGGGCGGATTATCGAATTCACCCGCTCCATCTATCGCGGCGACGCCTATGATTTCGTCGCCGAACTCAGACTGTAAGGATTGGCATGACACAGACCCATATGAAGCGCGAAGTGGCCGAGATTCCCGGCGTGGTCGAACGGCTCCTGACGGAGGGTCGCGGCGCGCTCGATGAGGCGGCCCGCGCGCTCAGGGCCGCCGAGCCCGACGTGATCGTCACCGTGGCGCGCGGGTCTTCCGACCACGCGGCGACCTATTTCAAATATGCCTGCGAACTGGCGACAGGGGTGCCGGTGGCCTCGGTCGGCCCTTCGATCGCTTCGATCTATGGGGTGGATTTAAAGCTCGGGCGGGCCGGGGCGATCGGGATTTCCCAATCGGGGAAAAGCCCCGATATCGTTTCGATGCTTTCGAGCGCGCGCCGCTCCGGGGCGACGGCGATCGCCATCACCAACACTGTGGATTCCCCGCTGGCCGAAGCGGCCAACCATGTGGTCGATATCTGCGCGGGAACCGAGCAATCGGTGGCGGCGACCAAGACGTTCGTGACCTCGGCGGTGGCGGGGTTGGCCATCGTCGCCGGCTGGAGCGGGGACGAGCGGCTGCTCGGCGTGCTCGAGGGCTTGCCCGAGGCGCTGGAAAACGCGCTCAATTGCGACTGGTCGGCACTGGTCGAGGCAACGGCGGACGTCAATTCGCTCTACGTGCTCGGGCGCGGGCCGGGCGCTGCCATCGCCAGCGAAGCGGCACTCAAATTCAAGGAAACCTCGGGGCTGCACGCCGAGGCCTATTCGACAGCCGAAGTGCTGCACGGGCCGGCGGCGATCGTTGAGGCGGGATTTCCGGTGCTGGCGCTGTGCGTCGCCGACAAGGCGCGCGCCTCGATCCTCGAAACCTGCGATCGTCTCGCCCGGCAGGGCGGCACCGTGTTCGTGACCGATCCCGAACCGGGGGCGGGAACCGCGCTGCCGGTGGCGCGCACCGGCCATCCGCTGACCGACCCTATCGCGCTCGTGGTGTCCTTTTATGGCTTCATCGAAGCGCTGGCCCGGCGGCGGGGCTTTAATCCCGACGAGCCGCCACATCTGCGCAAGGTGACGGCAACGCTATGAGCACGCTTGCGATTTCAGGAGTGCCGGTGTTCGACGGCGAGATCTGGCACGAGGGACGGGCGCTCGTTGCTGCCGATGGGAAGATAAGCGGGATCGTCGCGTCGGACGAAGTTCCGGACGACGCCGAGCGGGTAGCGCTTTCGGGCGGCATGCTGGTGCCTGGTTTCATCGATCTGCAGGTCAATGGCGCGGGTGGGGTGCTGTTCAACGAGGACCGCACCGTGGAGGGATTGGAAAGGCTGTGCGCGGCCAATTTCCAGTTCGGGACCACGGCGCTGCTGCCCACGCTGATCACCGACACGCGGGAGGTAACGCGCGAGGCGCTCGATGCCGGGGCTGCCGCGCATGCGGCGGGGGTGAAGGGATTTGCGGGGCTCCATATCGAGGGGCCGCATCTGTCGGTGGCGCGCAAGGGGGCGCACAATCCGGGCTATATCCGGCCGATGGAAGAGGCTGACCTCGAAGCGCTGCTCGCCGCACGGCGGGCCATGCCGGCACTTTTGACCACTGTGGCGGTGGAATCGGTTGCCCCCGAGCAGATCGCCCGGCTGGCAGAGGGCGGGGTGAGGGTTTCGCTCGGGCATTCCGATACCGGATTTGACGGGGCGGCCGCCGCGATCGAGGCGGGCGCTTCGATGGTGACGCATCTGTTCAACGCCATGAGCCAGTTGGGCAATCGCGAGCCCGGATTGGTGGGCGCGGCACTTGCCCATGGGGTTTGGGCCGGGCTGATCGCCGACGGCATCCACGTCGATCCGGCGACTATCGGGGTGGCGCTGCGCGCCAAGACCGGGCCGGGGCGGATATTGCTCGTCACCGACGCAATGTCGCCCATGGGCACGGACATAGCGGGGTTCGCCCTCAATGGCCGCGAGATTATACGGGCCGACGGCGCGCTGCGGCTGGCCGATGGGACGCTCGCCGGAGCCGACCTCACCATGATCGAGGCCGTGCGGTATATGCATGGCAAGATGGGGGTGGTGCTCGAGGAGGTGTTGCGGATGGCCTCGCTCTATCCGGCCCAGGCAATGGGGCTGACCGATGGCATGGGGCATCTGGGGGCGGGTGCCACAGCGTCTATGGTGCATCTCTCCGATGGGTTGGAGGTGCAAGGCGTTTGGGTTGGAGGTGAGAGGGTTTGGGGATAGGCCTCTGGCATGCCGCTTGTCGCAAGCGCTGCGCTCTCCTCATTCCGCCCTCCGCTTCGCGTCGGCCACCTTCTCCCCTCAAGGGGCGAAGGAAAGCCCGACGCAGGCGTTGCCGCGCCTTATGGCGTCCGCTGCCTCAAGCATTCACCGCCCGTTCGAGCACGTCCACTTCACCCACGGCGTCGGCCAGGGTGGTGCGGTCGAGGACGGCGCGGGTGGCGTCGGTGACCTTGGCGAAAACGTGGCGGATTTCGCAGTCGTCCTCGCTCTTGCAATCGATGCAGCGGCGATAGGCGATCTTTGAGAGGCAGGGGAGCGGGGCGATGGGGCCGTCGATGATGCGCAGCACCTCCCCGAAGCTGATCTCGGCGGGCGCCTTGAGCAGCAGATAGCCACCGGCCTTGCCGCGCCTGGACATCACGATGCCGCTGCGCTTGAGTTCGAGCAGGATCTGCTCGAGGAATTTCTTCGGGATATCCTGGTCGGTGGCGATTTCCGAGATCATGAGGCTTTCGCCCTGGCCGGCGCGGGTGAGCGCCACGAGGGCGCGCAGCGCGTAGCGGGCTTTCTGCGAAATCATCGACACGGAAACGAACGCTCCTTTCGAGGGATGCCGGGGGATCGCGGCAATCCTGTCATAGTTGCCGCGGCAAATGGGCGCAAGAACTATACCGCTTGACCATTCACCAAGGCTTAAGGCCAAATGCCGGTCAAGGCACAAGGGAGGCGGGGATGGCGCAGGCGACGGGGATAGGCGGCGTGTTCTTCCGCGCACGCGACACCGAGGCGCTGGCCCGATGGTATGAGACCCATCTGGGGGTCAAAGGGTTCTGGGAGCAGGAGGCCGGGATGACCGTCTTTGCGCCCTTCGCGCGTGAAACCGGCTATTTCCCCGCCGACAAGCAGTGGATGATCAATTTCCGCGTCGACGATTTGAGCGGGCTCATGGACGCGCTGTCGGCGGCGGGCATCCCGATCGAGACGCGGGCGGAATGGGACACTCCCGAGACAGGACGCTTCGCGCGCATTCATGATCCCGAGGGCAATCCGATCGAGCTTTGGGAACCGCCGGCGTAGGAGCGTTGTCGACCAATGAGGTTGTTGGCGGAGAGGCTGCTGCTGGACCCCGGGAATAAATCCCGGGGTGACAGGTGGTTGGGGTCGCATGGCGCAGAACCGAAGCTCAGCAGCGCAGTCAAGACCGCTAACGGGTGCTTTGAGAACTGGCTACCGGCCTGCGGCGGTAAGCGCGTCGAGCTGGCCGGCGCTAAGAGCCAACCGCGCGCCGCGGGCGAGGCTTTCGACCTGTTCGACCGAGGTGGCCGAGGCGATGGGGGCGGTGACACCGGGCTGGGCGGCGAGCCAGGCGAGCGCGATTTCGGCGTGGCTGGCGCCGGTCTGGGCGCCGACCTCATCCATGGCCGAGAGGATCGCCAGACCCTTTGCGTCGAGATAACGGCTCATGCCGCCGCCGCGCTGGGATTTGGAGAAATCGGCCTCGCTGCGGTATTTGCCGGTGAGGAACCCCGAGGCGAGACCGTAATAGACGATGACGCCGATCTGTTCGGCCAGGACGAGCTCCTGCACGGTGCCTTCGAAGCTGTCGCGCGAATAGAGATTGTATTCGTTCTGCAAGACCTCGTAGCGGGGCAGGCTCTCGCTGGACGAGACTTCGAGGGCCGCTGCCAGCAGGGGCGCGTCGTAATTCGAGCAGCCGATATTGCCCACCTTGCCGCTCGCCTTGAGGTTTTCGAAGGCGCGCAGGGTTTCTTCATGGGTGACTGTGGGGTCCGGCCAATGGGCGAAATAGAGATCGATGTGATCGACGCCCAGCCGGCGCAGGGACGCCTCGCACGCAGTTTCGACATAGGCCGCCGAAAGGTCCTTGGTGTCCTTGTCGAGCCGTGTGCCCACCTTGGTGGCGATGGCGACCTTGTCGCGGTGGCCGCGCGATTTGAGCCAATTGCCGATGATGGTTTCCGATTCGCCGCCCGAATTGCCCGGCACCCATTTGGAATAGGAATCGGCGGTGTCGATCAGGGTGAAGCCATTGCCCGCATAGGCGTCGAGTACCGCAAAGCTTTCGGTTTCATCCAGCGTCCAGCCGAAGACATTGCCGCCCAGAACGAGCGGCTCGATGGAAATGGAGGTGCGGCCGAGACGGCGGAGGGTCATGGAAATGCTCCTTGATGACGGATCGATTGCGAAAAGGGGGATCAGCCGCGATAGGGCGGAAAGGTTGAGTGGAACTGGTCGAGTCCCTGGGGGGTGAAGAGGACGGCGCGGCTTGTCGTGTCGCGCCGGGCCCAGCCCAGGGTTTCGACGCGGGAAAAAAGCGCCCGGCCCAAGCTGCCGGCCAGATGTGAGCGGCGCTCGCTCCAGTCGAGACATTCGCGGCAGACCGTGCCGCGCGAGCGTTGGAGCGCCGCAAGATCGATGCCCAGCGTTTCGAAGAACGGCGTCCCGCGTTGCGATATGCCGAGCCCCGACGGGGTGACTTCGAGCAGGCCGCGCGCAGTGAGGCTTTCGAACATCTGCACGCCCAGATCGCCGGCCAGATGGTTGTAGCAGACCCTGGCGTTGCGCAGTGCCGTATCGGCGGGGCCGGTGCGGGTGCGCAGATGGCCCGAACGGGCGGCCAGCCCCATGAGCGTTTCGAGTGCGCTGGCCACCTCCGAACTGGCCAATGCGAAATAGCGGTGCCGGCCCTGGCGGCGCATGACCAGCATGCCGCCCTCGCGCAATTTGCCCAGATGCGCGCTGGCGGTCTGCAGCGTGATGCCTGCCTCGCACGCCAGCTCGGTCGCCGTCAGCGCCTTGCCGCTCATCAGCGCGACCAGCATGTTGGCGCGGGCCGGTTCACCGATCAGCGCGGCGGCGTGGGTGATGTCGGGGCCTTCCTTCATGGTTCGACGCTAACCGAAGTATGGATGAGCTTCAAGATGCTAGGAGATGGCATCGAACTTTAGGGAGAGAGACAATGATCGCGGTGATCTTCGAAGTGAAACCTGAGACGGGGCGCGGCGATGAATATCTCGATATCGCCGCGGCATTGCGGCCCGAACTCGAACGGATCGAAGGCTTTGTTTCGGTCGAACGGTTCGCGAGCCTTTCGACGCCGGGCAAGGTGCTCTCGCTTTCGTTCTTCGAAAGCGAGGAGGCGGTGGCGGCATGGCGAAATACCGGGGCGCACCGGCGGGCGCAGCAGGCGGGGCGGGACAATGTCTTTGCCTTCTACCGGCTGCGGGTCGCCCATGTGCTGCGCGATTACGGCAAGACCGAACGCGAGGAAGCACCGGCCGATAGCTTGGTGGTTCATGGCGGCTAGGCGGCCCCAGAAGCGGTTGCGGCGGGGGGTAACGAGCGGCGTCTCGAGAGCGGGGATTCGAGGCGGAAACGGCGCTTAGGTGGGCGATAGCGATTGGTCCACGATGGCAACCAAAAAATTTTCGCCAATTGTTCGAACAGGTCGTACTCGCAGGTACGCCCAAGCTCCCCGGAATTTGGCGGTTTTTTGACCGGATGGTCAAAAAAGGACAGCTATGCTGACATAAACGTGTTGGACTTACCCATTGCACGAACAAACAAAAGACGCTTTGTTGCCGTCTCGGCGCGCAACGTGCGAACGTTGCTGGCCCCAAGTCGCAGGGAGGGATCATCATGCAAAACGATAATCCCTGCATTAAAAGATCAACAGAGAGTGCTTGTTCGTCCGGCCGTGCAGTTTCGATATATTAGACCCAAGCGTCAGTATTTCGTGCCTGTTCGTCGGGAGCGGGTACGGTCTGTATGATGGCTTTCACCACCGGTGGCCCCAAAGCCACCGGTGGTGATTCATTATAAGGGGAACTCCAATATGCGAATTATGCTAACCGGCATCGCGGCGCTCATGGCCTCTTCGATGCTCGTGGGGGCGGCCAGCGCGGAAACGCTCCGCTGGGCCCGCAATTCGGACGCGCTCACGCTCGATCCGCACTCCCAGAACCAGGGCACGACCCACAATTTCAACCACCATATCTACGAAACGCTGCTCGACCGCGACGTCGAGGGCAACCTTCAGCCGCGCCTGGCGACCGATTGGTACGTCAAGGAAGGCGACGAGACCGTATGGGTCTTCGAGCTGCGCGAAGGGGTGACCTTCCACGAGGGGCAGGAATTCACCGCCGAGGACGTGGTGTTCTCCATCGAGCGCGCCAAGAGCGAAAATTCCAACATGCGGCAGCTCCATGCCGACGTTGAAAGCGCGACCGCAGTCGACGATTACACCGTCGAGTTCCAGATGGCCGGGCCCTCCCCGCTCTATCCCAACAACGTTACCAACACCTTCATCATGGATGCGGGCTGGTCCGAAGAGCACGACCTGCAGCAGGTCCAGGATTTCGGCGCCGGTGAAGACAATTACGCCGTGCGCAACACCAATGGCACCGGCCCCTACGTGCTCACCGAGCGCGATCCGGACGTGCGTTCGGTGCTGACGGTCAACGAGAACTGGTGGGGCGAAGCCCCGGCGGTGACCGAGATCATCTATACCCCGATCGCCGACGATGCGACCCGCGTCGCCGCGCTGCTTTCGGGTGAAGTCGATCTGGTCCAGGACGTGCCCGTGCAGGACATCGAGCGCCTGGCCGGTACTCAGGGCATCAAGGTCGAGACCGGCCCTGAAAACCGCACGATCTATTTCGGCTACGCCATGGATGACGAGCCGCTGCTCTCGTCCAACGTCACCGACGAGAACCCCTTCGCCAACCCGCTGGTGCGCGAAGCCATGCAACTCGCCATCGACCGCCAGGCCATCCAGCAGATCGTGATGCGCGGCCAGTCGATCCCGACCTGTGTCAACATGCCTCCGTTCGTTTCCGGCTGGACCGAGGAACTCGACGCCTGCCCGGCCGTCGATCTCGACCGCGCCCGCGAATTGATGGCCGAGGCCGGTTACGCCGATGGCTTCACTGTGACCCTCGATACGCCCAACGACCGCTACATCAACGATGAAGCGATCAGCCAGGCCGTCGTCGGCATGCTCGGCCAGATCGGCATCGACGTGACGCTCGCCTCGCGGCCGATTGCCCAGCACTCGCCGTTGATCCTCAACAACGAGACCGATTTCTATCTCCTGGGCTGGGGCGTCCCCACCTTCGATTCCGCCTATATCTTCAACGATCTGGTTCACACCAAGACCGATGAATACGGCACCTACAACATCGGGCTCTATTCGAACCCCGAGATCGACGAGATGATCCAGTCTCTGGGCACCATGACCGATCTGGAAGCCCGCGATCAGGTGGTCGCCGATATCTGGAACCAGGTGCAGGAAGACAATCTGTTCCTCACCGTCCACGTTCAGGTGCTGGCCTATGCGATGCGCGATAACATGACTCTCGCCGTGCATCCGGAAAACCAGCCCATGATCACGACGGTCAGCTACCAGTAGCCGGACCCTTTCAAACGCGCCGCGCCACGGCTTGGCAAAGTTGTGGCGCGGCGTTTCGTTTGACGCGCCAATTGTTCCGGCCGCGAATTCCTATACAATTTCATCGCATCCAGCCCAGGTCGCCCGTGTGAAGGCGCGCCCTCGGCATCTCGCGAAAGCGCTTACGGAGACCACCCATGCTGGCCTTCATTCTCAAACGGATCGGGCAAGCCATATTGGTGATGCTCGCCGTCTCGTTCATAGCCTTCATCATGTTCCGCTACGTGGGCGATCCCGTCGCCTCGATGGTGTCCCAGGAAGCCACGATTGCCGACCAGGAACAGTTGCGTGAGCGGCTGGGGCTGAACGATCCGTTCTATGAGCAGTATTTCAGGTTCCTGGGCAACGCGCTCCAGGGCCAGTTCGGCATTTCCTATCGCCTGCAGACGCCGGTGGCCGACCTCATCCTGTCCCGCCTGCCGGCCACGATCGAGCTGGCGCTGGTTTCCGCGACCATCGCCCTGACGCTGGGGATCGTGCTCGGCGTTTTCACCGCCCTCAATCCCAAGAACTGGGCGGCAGCGGCAATCATGGCCTTTTCGCTGGTGGGGGTGTCGCTGCCGACCTTCCTCATCGGCATCGGGCTGATCTACATCTTTGCCGTCGAGTTGCAATGGCTGCCCAGTTTCGGGCGCGGGCAGGTGGTCGACATGGGCTGGTGGACGACCGGGTTTCTGACCGAAACCGGGCTGCGCTCGATCATTTTGCCGGCCATCACGCTTTCGCTGTTCCAGATGACGCTGATCATGCGGCTGGTGCGCGCCGAAATGATGGAAGTGCTGCGCCAGGACTATATCAAATTCGCGCGAGCGCGCGGGCTCTCCAAGCGCGCCATCAATTTCGGCCACGCGCTCAAGAACACGCTGGTGCCGGTGATCACCATCACCGGGTTGCAGCTCGGTTCGGTCATCGCCTTCGCGATCGTCACCGAAACCGTGTTCCAGTGGCCGGGCGTGGGCTCGCTGTTCGTCAACTCGGTGGCCGTCGTCGACGTGCCGGTGATGTCGGCGTATCTGATGTTCATCGCCTTCGTGTTCGTCGCGATCAATCTGATCGTGGATATCCTCTATTACGTCGTCGATCCGCGCCTGCGGATCGGTGGCCCGGCTCGGGGGAACTGACCCATGAGTGAACTTTCGGCCCAGGCCCCTCGCGGGCGACTCGCCCGGATCGCCGATTCCGACATCTTCTATTCCTACCGCACCTCACCGGTCGCTATCGTCGCCTCGATTGTCGCGGTGGTGTTGATCCTGGCCGCCGTTCTGGCACCCTGGATTGCGCCCTACGATCCGTTCAACCCGCGCACCCTCAATCTGATGGATGGGTTCACCAAGCCCATGAGCGAAAGCTTTGCGGGCAATTACTTCGTTCTGGGTGCCGACCATCAGGGCCGTGACGTGCTCTCGACCATCCTGCACGGTAGCCGCGTCTCGCTGTTCGTGGGCCTGTCGGCGACCCTTTTCGCCATGGTGCTCGGGGTCGGTCTGGGGCTGGTCGCGGGCTATCGCGGCGGGCTGGTCGATGCGATCATCATGCGCATTGCCGATATCCAGCTCTCCTTTCCGGCCATCCTGATCGCGCTGCTGATCTTTGGCGTGGCGCGCGGGCTGATCCCGGCTAGCCAGCAGGAAAATACAGCGCTCGTGGTGCTGATCCTCGCCATCGGACTTTCCAACTGGGCGCAGTTCGCGCGCACGGTGCGCGGCGCGACGATGGTCGAGCGGCAGAAGGATTACGTGTCGGCGGCGCGGATCATGGGGGTCAATCCCTTCTTTATCCTCGTGCGCCACATCCTGCCCAATGTGGTGGGGCCCGTACTGGTCATCGCCACCATCGGGCTGGCGCTGGCCATTATCGAGGAGGCGACGCTGTCCTTCCTCGGCGTTGGCGTGCCGCCCACCCAGCCATCGCTGGGAACGCTGATCCGCATCGGCCAGCAATTCCTGTTCTCCGGGGAATGGTGGATTTTGTTCTTCCCCGCCCTGACGCTTATCCTGCTCGCGCTTTCGGTCAATTTGCTCGGTGACTGGCTGCGCGATGCGCTGAACCCGAGGCTGCGCTGATGGCTGAACCGCTTCTGTCCGTTGAGGACCTCAAGGTCGTTTTCCACTTGCGGCGCGGCGATTTCACCGCCGTCGACGGGATTTCCTTTTCCATCATGCCCGGCGAAGTGCTGGGCGTGGTGGGGGAATCGGGGGCCGGAAAATCGATGACCGGCACCGCCATCATGGGGCTTGTCGACCGGCCCGGCGAAGTGAGCGCGACAGCGATCAAGCTCAAGGGCGAACGGATCGACGGGCTCGATGAAGAGGGATACCGCAAGATCCGGGGAAAGCGGATCGGCATGGTGTTCCAGGACCCGCTGACCAGCCTCAACCCGCTCTATACTGTGGGCGAGCAGTTGATCGAAACCATCCGCAGCCACCTGCCGCTCTCGCACGATCAGGCGAAAAAGCGCGCCATCGAGCTTCTGGCCGATGCGGGCATTCCCAACCCCGAAGAGCGGATCGGTGCCTATCCGCATCAGTTTTCGGGCGGAATGCGCCAGCGCGTGGTGATTTCGCTGGCGCTGGCGGCGGAACCCGAACTGGTGATCGCGGACGAACCGACCTCGGCGCTTGACGTTTCGGTGCAGGCCCAGATCATCAAGGTCTTAAAACGGCTCTGCGCCGAACGCGGCGTGGCGGTGATGCTCATCACCCACGACATGGGCGTGATCGCCGAGGCGGCCGACCGCATGATCGTCATGAACAAGGGTAAGATCGTCGAGACGGGGACGGTGGCCGACATCATCCTGCGGCCCAAGGAAACCTATACGCAAAAGCTGATCGAGGCCATTCCCTCGATCAAGGCGCAGAACCCGCGCTTCGCCGCGGCAGCGGCCAATGGCGCGGTGTCGGCGGAAGAAAAATCCGACGCGCTGGTGGTTGTCGAAAACCTCTCCAAGGAATTCGACCTCTCGCCCTCGATGCTGTCCCGGATCACCGGGCGCAACCGCAAGATCGTTAAGGCCGTCAACGACGTGTCCTTTACCATCGCGCGCGGCCAGACCTACGGGCTGGTGGGCGAGTCTGGATCGGGCAAATCGACCTGTGCGCGCATGCTGGTAGGCCTGCTGCCCCCGACGGCGGGAAGCGTCAAGGTGGAAGGCATCGACATCTGGCGCGACCGGCAGGCGGCGGCCAAGCGGCGCTCGAAAATCCAGATGATCTTCCAGGACCCCTATGCCAGCCTCAATCCGCGCTGGCGAGTGGGCCAGATCATCGCCGAGCCTATGCGGGCGCTGGGGATCACGAGGAATGCCGGCGAGATCGCCGACCGCGTCGCGGACCTGCTGCGCCGCGTGCGGCTGGACCCCGAGGCGATGCGGAAATACCCGCATGAATTCTCGGGCGGCCAGCGCCAGCGCATCGCCATCGCCCGGGCGCTCTCGAGCCAGCCCGAATTCATCATCTGCGACGAGCCCACTTCGGCGCTCGACGTTTCGGTCCAGGCCCAGGTGCTTGAACTGATGAGCCAGCTCCAGGAAGAGTTCGGGCTGACCTATCTGCTGATCAGCCACAACCTCGCCGTGGTGCGCCAGATGGCCGATGCGGTGGGCGTGCTCCACAATGGCGTGCTGGTGGAGAACGCGCCGGTCGAGGATATCTTTGGGGCACCCAAGGCGGACTATACGCGCATGCTGCTCGACGCGGTGCCCGATATCGCCAAGGTGGCGTAAGGGTCGCCCAAAACCTGCCACGATTGAAGCGCCCCATCGGTGAACTCGCCGGGGGGCGCTTTCGTTTGGGGTCCAATCCATGCAATCGATTTCCCGTATTCTCGCGGCGCTTCTCGTCGCCATCGGCATCGCGCTGGCCGGCTGGCTGGGTGGGCAGGCGCTTGTCGAATCCCGCCAGCCGATCCGCACTGTGACGGTCAAGGGACTGTCGGAACGTAACGTCACCGCCGACGTGGCCCATTGGCCGATCAAGTTCGTGGCGACGGGGCCGACGCTGGAAGCGGCGCGGGCCCAACTTGAGACGTCCGATGGAGCGGTGCGCGATTTCCTCACCGGGGCGGGGTTTGCCCCCGAGGCGATGAATGTCCAGAACATCCTCGTCGAGGACCGTTTGGCCGGCTACAACGCCTCAGGCACGCCCGACGAGGCGCGGTTCGTTCTGACCGAGGAGTTGATCGTCACCTCAACCGATGTCGAGGCGATCGCCGGGGCGTCGCGCAATATCGGCGATTTGTTGCGGGCCGGGGTGGTGTTTTCATCCGACAGCTACAATGCCGGGCCGAGCTATATCTTTACAGCGCTCAACGATTTGAAGACCGACATGCTGGCCGAAGCGACCCAAAGGGCGCGCGAGGCGGCCGAGCAGTTCGCCGAGGAAGCGGGCGCGCAAGTGGGGACCATCCAGACAGCCAATCAGGGCGTGTTCGAGATTCTGGCGGCGGTGGAAATCCCCGACCAGCGACCCGAAAAGCAGATGGACAAGAAGGTGCGCGTGGTGACGACGATCACCTATTTCCTGGAGTAGGGAAAGGCTGCTGCTGGATTGCGGGAAGGGGGAGTCAAAGGCGACGACCCCGGCGAACTTTTTCGCCGCCCCGCCGGAGGGGCAGCATTTTTCATAGCGCTGCTTTAGCGCGTCATGAAAAACGCGGTGCGCCCCGTGAGGCAAAACTAAGCAGCGCAGGCGCGGCAGTCGCCGCGGATTTCCATCGTCGTGCGTTTGACCACGAACCCCTCGCGGTCGGCCCAGGCCTTGAGGCGGTCGCGGACCACGTCGTCGGAAAATTCGGAAACCTGGCCGCAGTTTTCGCAGATGGCGAAGGCGATCAAGCCCGAGGCGTGGCAATGGGGCTGGGCGCAGGCAACGAACGCGTTCATCGATTCCAGCCGGTGAGCGAGGCCCATGTCGAGGAGCTTGTCTAGTGCGCGATAGACCTGGAGGGGCGCGCGCAGGCCTTCGTCGCGCAACTGGTCGAGCAGCGCATAAGCGCTCATGGGCGCTTCGGCTTTTTCCAGCCGGTCGAGGACGAGCGATTGATTGCGGGTGAGATCGGAATGGGCGGTCATGGCGAGACGGCTCCTTTGGGCCCGGTCTTTGTCGGGATGGGCACGATGGACGTTATGGCGAAAACCCCCAGCGCCGCAACCACGATCGATGGGCCCGAGGGTGTATCGAAGTGCAGCGAGGCCCAAAGGCCGGCGAGGACAGCGGCGATGCCGCCCAGGGCGGCATAGAGCGCCATCTGTTCGGGGGTCTTGGCCAGCCTGCGGGCGGCGGTGGCGGGGATGATCAGCATGGCGGTGATGAGCAGGACGCCCAGGATCTTCATGGCGATGGCGATGAGGCCGGCCAGCAGCACCATGAAGATCAAACGCGTGCGCTCGGGGTTGAGGCCCTCGGCCTGGGCGATTTCCTCGGAAACGGTGCCGGCCAGCATGGGGCGCCAGAGCCAGGCGAGAACGCCGAGCACCACGATGCCCCCGCCATAGATCAGCGCCAGGTCGGTCACCGAGACGGCGAGGATATCGCCGAAGAGCAGCCCCATGAGATCGATGCGGACATTGGGCATCAGCGAGACCAGCACCAGTCCCAGTGCCAGGGTGGAATGGCTGAGAAGACCCAGAAGGGAATCGGCGGACAGTGTGCCCCGGCGCTGCAGGAACCCCAAAAGCAGCGCGATGAGCACGGCGATGACGAAGACCCCGGCGATGGGGGAAAAGGAAAAAAACAGCGCCAGGGCGACGCCGAGGATGGCCGAATGAGCCATGGTGTCCCCGAAATAGGCCATGCGCCGCCAGACGATGAAGCTGCCGAGCGGGCCGGTGATCGCCGCAAGGCCGATGCCAGCCAGGAGCGCGCGGGTGAAAAAGCTCTCAAGCATGACCTTGCCCCTTCCCGTCGTGATCGCAATGGGGGCCGTGGGCGTGGTGGTCGAAATGGAGATGGCCCGAGGCGTCGCGCACGCTGCCGTCGGGGAGGTGCGCGTGATCGTGCTCGTGACGGTAGATGGCCAGCGTTTCGGCGGCGTGGGGGCCGAACAGCGCGGCATATTCCCCGCTTGCGGCGACGATATCGGGGGTGCCTTGGCAGCAGACATGGCCGTTGAGGCAGATTACCGTATCGGTGCGGGCCATGACCACATGCAGATCGTGGGAGATCAGCAACACGCCGCAGCCGGTCTCGTCGCGGATGGTGCCGATGAGGTCGTAAAGCGCGATCTCGCCGGAAAAATCCACGCCCTGCACCGGCTCGTCGAGGACGAGAAGGTCGGGCCTGCCGATGATGGCGCGGGCGATCAGGGCGCGCTGGAATTCGCCGCCCGAAAGCGAATGGATCTGCGCCTGGGCGAGATGGGAAATGCCCACGGTGTCCAGCGCGGTGGCGATTTCGGCCCTTGTGTGCCGCTTGGTCAATCCCATCAGCCGCTCGACGGTCATCGGCAGCGAACGATCCATGGCGATCTTTTGCGGCACATAGCCGACCGAAAGCTTGGGCGCGCGCCAGACGGTACCCTCGTCGGGTTTCAGGATGCCCAGCGCGGTCTTGACCGTTGTCGATTTGCCCGAGCCATTGGGACCGATCAGCGTCACGATCTCGCCGCGCGCGATGGACATGTCGACGCCGCGCACCAGCCAGCGGCCGTCGCGGTTGACGCCGATGCCCTGGACCCTGACGATATCGTCGCGGTGTGGCGCCACGGAATTTTTCATGCTTGGTTCAGCCCTTGTCGGCCGCGGGTTTCGAGGAAAAAGCGGGCAACCACTTTCCCCCGATGCGCGTTTAGCGGATTGACAGCGATGTAAACGTTATAGCATTACATTGCCGTGTAATGTCATAACATAGTTGCCCGGAGCCGTTCCGACAATGCCCAATAAAGCCCTCGCGCTCATCGTGCCCGCCGCTTTTGCCCTTCTCGCCGCCAACCCGGCGCTTGCCGCCCCCAATGTTCTCGCCAGTCTCAAACCCATCCACTCGCTGGTGGCCGGGGTGATGGAGGGGGTGGGCGAGCCCAACCTCCTGGTCGAAGGCGCCGCCTCCGAGCATGGCTATGCCATGCGCCCCTCCGATGCCGCCAAGGTCGAAGCCGCCGAAGTGATCTTCTGGGTCGGGCCGCAGATGGAAACCTATATGACCTCGATTCTCGATACGCTGGGCGGGGACGCGACCATCGTGCCGCTGATCGGTGTCGAGGGGATAGAACTGCTCCCGCTGCGCGAGGGCGGGCTGTTCGAGCCCCATTCGCATGGGGATGAGGATGGGCACGATCACGATCATGATCATGCCGACGCCCATATCTGGCTTTCGCCCGACAATGCGCGCCTGATGGTGGCCGCGATCGCCGATGCGCTGATCGCCGCCGATCCGGACAATCAAGAGGCCTATAATGCCAATGGGCAGCGCCTGGTCGCCGAGCTCGATGCCCTGAGCGCGCGGGTGGACGCACAGCTCGCGCCCGTGCGCGGCAAATCCTTCTTCGTCTTCCACGACGCCTATCATTCCTTCGAGCACAGCTTCGATATCGAGGCGACCGGCAGCTTTACCGTCAATCCCGAGATTGCGCCGGGGGCCGGGCGGCTGTCCGAAATCCGCGATGTGGTGAGCGAGGCCGATGCCGTGTGTCTTTTCGCCGAGCCGCAGTTTTCGCCCCAGGTCGTCGAGAGCGTCGCCGCGGGGACGGGCGCGCGGCTGGGCACGCTCGATCCGCTGGGCGCCGATATCGCGGATGGACCCGGGCTTTATTTCACGCTGATCGAAAACCTTGCGACCAGCCTCACCGATTGCCTTGCCGACTGAGACAAAGCCGGTTTGCCTGCCGGACCCGGTTGGCCGGGCATAGGGACGGGAGCGTGCGGTGATGCTCCCGTCCCGCCTGATCTTTTCCACACGGCTGTGGTGCGAGCCTTTTTCGGGTTTCGATCCGTCAGCAATTGTTACGTTATATCGTATAATGAAAGGAAGACGAGATGCGTTCAAATTCTCTGCGCGCCATGCTGCTGGCCGGCCTGGCCCTGCCCGGATCGGTCTTGGCCAATGAGGTGACCCTCTATCGCGCGTTTGTCGCCGACCAAGCGGAATCCACCGTCAGCGTCATCGATCTGGAGGCCGGCGAAGTGGCTCAAACCTTCACGCTCCAGGGGCCCGCGCGGCTCTATGGGACCGCGAGCGGCCAAACCGTCTTTGCCGTACAGGGCGACAACGACATCGTCCAGGCGATCTCGACCGGGATCGCCATCGACGATCACGGTGACCACGGGGATATCGAAATCAGCGAACCCGAACTCATCGATGGAGCGGTCGAGGGTGACTATCCGGTCCATTTCGTCGAGCATCACGGACAGATTGCGCTGTTCTTCGACAATGAAGGAGTGGCGAAAATTGTCGGAGAAGCGGGGTTCGGCACCGATGAGCCGCGCATCGTTTCCGCAGGCGTGCCCCATCACGGGGTTGCGGCGGCCTATGGCGATTACGTGCTGATCACCGAGCCGCATCCCGAGGACCCATCCGAACTGCCGGTCGGGGTCAATGTGCTCGACGGAAACGACAACAGGGTCGGAGAAACCTATCAGTGCCAGGGGCTGCACGGGGAGGCCAGCTCGGGCAATCTGCTCGCCATCGCCTGCGAGACGGGCCTGCTGCTGGTGACCGACAGCGCGCAGGGCCCCCAGGTGAGCCATCTGCCCTATGGAGACGAGTTGCCCGAGGGCAAGGTTTCGACGCTGCTGGGCGGGGTGGGCATCCAATATTTCCTCGGCAATTTCGGCGCCGACCGGGTGGTTTTGATCGACCCGGCCGAGGAAAGTTTCGATCTGGTCGATTTGCCGACGCGGCGCGTGCATTTCGCGCTCGATAATGTGCGGCCGCAATGGGCCTATATCTTCACCGAGGACGGCAATCTGCACCGGCTCAATACGCTTTCGGGCGAGATCGCCGATACGCTCGCGCTCACCGAACCCTATTCCATGGACGGCCATTGGGCCGATCCGCGTCCGCGCATCGCTGTGGCGGGGGACGAGATTCTGGTGACTGACCCCAGGGAAAGCATCATCCACCGCATTGATGCCGAAGCGTTCGAAGCCGTCGGCGAGATCGCCGTACCCGGCTTGCCCTATGAAGTCGTCGTGGCGGGCGGTTCGGGCGCCGTGCACTGACTTTGGAAGGGGCCGTCTTCGGGCGGCCCCTACCTGATCGGTCCCTTGAAGATGAAGAACGCACCGAGCGCGATGAAGCTGAAGCCTACTATGTGATTGAGGGTGAATTTTTCGCCCAGATAGAAGATGGCGAACAGCGCGAAGACCGAAAGCGAGATCACTTCCTGGATGGTCTTGAGCTCGGCGGCCGAATAGAGGCCATAGCCGATGCGGTTGGCCGGCACGGCGAGCCAATATTCGAAAAACGCAATGCCCCAGCTCACCAGCACCACCACCCAGAGCGCGGCGCCGGGAAATTTGAGGTGCCCATACCAGGCGAAGGTCATGAAGACGTTCGATGCGACCAGCAGCAGGATGGGCGCGACAAGGGCGACGAGCGAGGGGGTGGCGGCGATGGCGGATGGCATCAATAAAGCTCACGCAAAAGCCCGCCACGATCGGCGGGCCGGATGGCGATATCCAATGCGCTTGGACGGAGGAAAATCAAGCGCAATCTTCAGCGGTGTGAAACCTAGACTTCACCGCGGATATGGCGCCTGACCGTGTCGCGATAGAACCCCGAGAGTTGCGCGTGCACCTGGGAGGAAAGCTCTGCCATGTCGCTGGCTTCCGCGTTGACCCCGATCTGTTCGGGCCGTGAGACGCCGGTGATGACGGTGGAGACGGCATCGTGGTCCAGAATCCAGCGCAGGGCGAAAAGGCTCATGCGCTGGCCCTCGGGCACGAAGCCGCGCAGTTGATCGGCGAGTTCGACGCCCTTTTCGAACGGAATGCCGCCAAAGGTTTCGCCCACCGAGAAGGCTTGTCCTTCGCGGTTGTAGCTGCGGTGGTCGCTGGGTGAGAATTCGGTTTGGGCGCTGTATTTGCCCGACAGGAGCCCCGAAGCGAGCGGCAGGCGGACGATGATGCCGACATCCTTGTCCCTGGCCTTCTCGAGCAGGCCATCGGCGGCATCCTGGCGGAAGATGTTGAAAATGATCTGGAGGGTGGAGAGCCCTTCCTGCTCGAGGCAGATTTCGGCTTCGGCGATGGTTTCCACGCTCGCCCCCCAATTCCTGATCAGCCCTTCGGCCTGGATCTCGTTCATCCAGGTGAAAATCTCGCCCGCTTCGAGCACCTCACGCGGGACGCAATGGAGCTGGGCGAGATCGATGGTTTCGACCAGCAGCCGGCGCGCCGATTCTTCGAGACTGTCCTTGATGCCGCCCTTTGTATATTTGTCCGGATAGAGCGAAGCCGAGCGGCCGACCTTGGTGGCGACGACAAGGTCTTCGGGCTTGCCGTAGAAGGTGCCGATGCGGTGCTCGGACAGCCCGTTGCCATAAACGTCGGCGGTGTCCCAGAAATTGACGCCCAGGCGGGCGGCGTTGGCAAGGATCGTGGAGGCTTCGGTGTCTTCCATGGGGCCGAAATCGCCGCCCAATTGCCAGCAGCCCAGCCCGATTTCCGACACCCACAGACCCGTCTTGCCCAACCGCCGCATCTTCATGGTCGTCGTCTCTCCCCGTTTGCCTGTTTGATAGGCGCGCCCGCCCGGCGATGCAATTGACTCGAACTTGGTGGGCGTGTCAGAGGTTAAACCGTGTTGGTTCCCCTTTCGTTGCAAGAGAGTCGGATGGGGAAGCAAAAGGGAACACGGTGCGGACGACCCTTGACGGGGCCAATGCCGTGGCTGCCCCCGCAACTGTAAGTCGCGATGGACGATCTCCGCAACGCCACTGGCCATAAGGCCGGGAAGGGGAGTTCGTCCGATCGAGCGGCGAGCCAGGAGACCTGCCAGCACATCCGGACGAGGCTTTCCCAAAGGGAGCCTCGGGCATCACTCATTTTCCGCGTCGGGTGGACGCGTTGCGAGGCAAAAATTATGACTGACACCAAGATTCCGACCACCGTTATCACGGGGTTCCTGGGCGCCGGAAAGACCACGCTGGTGCGTCACCTTTTGGCCCACGCCAAGGGCAAGCGTATCGCGCTGATCATCAATGAATTCGGCGACATCGGGGTGGACAAGGACGTGCTCGCCGGGTGCGGCGACGAGACGTGCCGCGAGGAGGACATGATCGAACTGGCCAATGGCTGCATCTGCTGCACCGTGGCCGACGATTTCATCCCCACCATGAAGGCCATCCTGGCCCGGCCCGACCGGCCCGACCATATCGTCATCGAAACTTCGGGCCTCGCTTTGCCCCAGCCGCTGATCCGTGCCTTCAATTGGCCCGAGATCAAGGCGGAAGTGACCATCGACGGCATCGTGACGGTGGCCGACGCGGCGGCGCTCGCCGAGGGGCGGTTCGCGGCCAATGAAGCGGCGGTGGACGCGCAGCGGCGCAGCGACGAGATGCTTGATCACGATACCCCCCTGGGCGAATTGTTCGAGGATCAATTGGTCGCCGCCGACATGATCGTGCTCAACAAGACCGATCTGGTGGACGAGCGCGCGCTCGAGGCCGTGGAGGCCGAACTGCGCGGGCATATGCGCAAGGGCACGGCGATCGTGCGCGCCGCCAACGGGCATGTGGATGCGCTGGCGCTGCTCGGGCTCGGCATCGGCTCGGAAGACGATTTGTCCGGGCGCGAAAGTCATCACGAGATGGACCCTGGCGGAGAAGGCCATGAGCACGACGATTTCGATTCCTTTTCGGTGACCTTGCCGTCGGGGCTGGGACGCGATCAGCTTTTGAGCGCCATTGCCGACACCATCGCCACCCATGACGTTCTGCGCCTGAAAGGCTTTGCCGCCATTCCCGGCGCGCGGGCCCGGCTGGCGATCCAGGCGGTGGGGCCGCGGGTCAATGCCTATTTCGACAGGGATTGGCGCGAGGGCGAGGAGAAGGTGACGCGGCTCGTGGTGATCGGGGAAAGCCCGCTGGCCCGCGACGCCATCGAAGCGCGTTTGAAAAAGGTCGCCGAGGCGGCGTAAAGCGCCATGCACCTTCTTGCCGCACAAGCCGGAGCCCTCCAGCAGGAGGGCGAGGCCATCGACCTCGCCCAGACGCCGGGGCGGTTCGTATTCGCCTCCTCGGCCGACAGCGAACTGGCCATGCTCGCCGCCGCCGCCGACCGGGCGGGGGAGGAGGGCCTGCGGCTGGCCAATCTAATGCGGCTGACGCACAATTTTTCCGTGGATCTCTGGTGCGAGAATACGCTGGCCGAGGCCGGGTTGATCGTTATCCGGCTGATCGGCGGGGCGGGCTATTGGGCCTATGGGTGCGACGAGATCGAGCTTTTGGCGCGGCAAAAGGGCATCGCGCTGGCGTTTTTGCCCGGCGATACGGTGGCTGACCCTGTGCTGCTGGCCCGCTCGACGGTGGCCGAGGCCGATTGGCATGCGCTGCATCGGCTGTTTGTGGCCGGCGGGGTGGACAATGCCGATGCGATTCTGGCGGCATTTCGGGCGCTGGCGGATGGTGGGGCGGTGCCGGTGGAGCCCACGACGTTTCCGGCGTTCGGGTTTTGGGATCGGGAGAAGGGCATTGTCGGGGGGTTCGATCCCGTGGCGCCCCCCTCATCCGCCCCCTCGGGGGACCTTCTCCCGCAAGGGGAGAAGGGTGAGGTCCACGCAGACTCTGGGGCTGCGGAGGAGGCGCAGCATCGGGCGCGGGCGCAATCGTCCGATTGTGTCCCCATCCTCTTTTACCGCGCCGTGCTCGAAGGCGCAGGGACGGCGACGGTGGAGGCGTTGATCGCGGGGTTGGAGCGCAAGGGCCTCGTTCCGGTTCCCATAGTCATCTCGTCGCTCAAATCGCGCGATTGCGCCGGGTTCGTGCGCGAGGCGCTGGGGGCGTTGCAGCCGGCGGCGATTTTCAATCTGACGGGGTTCGCGCTGGGAGTGGGGGAGCTCGAAGACGGGAAAAATCCCTTCGCGCTGACCGATGCTCCGGTGATCCAGCTGGTGCAGGGCTCGCGGCCGCCGGTGATGTGGGAGGCCGATCCGCGCGGGCTGACGGGCAAGGACCTCGCCATGCAGGTGGTACTGCCCGAGATCGACGGGCGGATCGGGGCGTTGATCGTGGGGCACAAGGCGGAGGCTGTGTGGCATGAGAGGACGCAATGTCCGCTGACTTCGTTTGCGCCCGAGCCGGAGGGGGTGGTCCGGGCGGTGGAGTTGGCGGCGGGTTATGCGCGGTTGCGAGGGAAGTCCGCTGGGGAGCGCAAGGTGGGGATGGTGCTCGCCAATTATCCGCTGCGCGATGGGCGGCTGGCCAATGGCGTGGGGTATGACGCGCCGCAATCGAGCGTCGAGATTTTGCGGGTGATGGCGGCGGCCGGGTATTGGATCGATGCTCCGGCGGGGGCGCTTGGGGCGGGCTCAGCGCACCCCTCATCCGTCTCACCCTTCGGGCGATCCACCTACTCCCACCAGGGGAGAAGGGGCGCTGAGGTGGGGGGGGGCGATCCGCTCGCCTCAGGCACCGCGCTCATCGAATACCTCCAGACCGGGCCGACCAATGCGCGACCCCAGCATGGCGCCTCCGATGCGGTGATGCCGCTCGAGCGCTACAGGCAATTCTTCGCCGCACTCCATCCCTGCATCGTCGAGGACGTACCGGCCCGGTGGGGGGCGCCGGAGGATGATCCGTTCGTGCGCGGGGGGGCGTTCCATCTGCCGGTCAAGATCTTCGGCAATGTGGCGGTGCTGCTGCAGCCGGCGCGGGCCTATGATGTGGCGGAGGAGGAGAGCTTCCACGATCCCAACCTGGTGCCGCCGCACGCCTATATCGCCGCCTATCTGTGGCTCAGGCACGAATTCGGGATGGACGCGCTGATCCACAATGGCAAGCACGGCAATCTCGAATGGCTGCCGGGCAAGGCGACGGCGCTCGATTCGGAAAGCTATCCTTCGGTGCTCTGGGGACAGGTGCCCCATCTTTATCCCTTCATCGTCAACGATCCGGGCGAGGGCACGCAGGCCAAGCGGCGTACGGGCGCGACGATCATCGACCATCTGGTGCCGCCGCTGACCAGGGCGGAAACCTATGGACCGCTGAAAGACCTCGAAGCGCTGCTCGATGAATATTATGCGGCGATGGGGATGGATCAGCGCCGGCTCGATGGGCTCAAGCGCCGCATTCTCGATTTTTCCCGCGATGCGCGGCTCGATCTGGATGTGGCGCTGCCCGAGGACGAGACGGCGGCGCTCAACCAGATCGACAATTTCCTGTGTGAACTCAAGGAATCCCAGATCCGCGACGGCCTGCACGTCTTCGGGCAGTCGCCCAAAGGCGATTTCGAGCGCGATCTGCTGGTGGCCTTCGCCCGCGTGTCGCGCGGGGAGGGCAAGGGCGGCGATGCCTCGCTGATCCGCGCGCTGGCCGACGATTTGAAACTGGGCGCCGACCCGCTCGATCTCGATATGGCAGCGGCGTGGACCGGACCGAAACCCGATGCGCTGGATCGAGGCGGAGTGTGGCGCAACGGTGGCGATACCATCGAACGGCTCGAAGCGCTGGCGGCGGAACTGGTGACTGGGCGGGCTCCCCAGCCCGATTGGGCGGCGACGCGGGCGGTGCTCGACACGATCGAGACGGTGATCCGGCCGCGCGTCGCTGCCTCGGGGCCAAGTGAAATCAAGGCGCTGCTCGACGGGCTGGACGGGAAATTCGTGGCGCCGGGGCCCTCGGGAGCGCCGACGCGGGGGCGGATCGATACGCTGCCGACCGGGCGCAATTTCTATTCCGTCGACAACCGCGCCATCCCCACCCAGACCGCCTGGGCCCTCGGGCAGAAGGCGGCGGATAATCTTTTGAAGCGCCATTTCCAGGATCACGGCGCCTATCCGCAAGCCATCGCCATGAGCGTCTGGGGCACCGCCAATATGCGCACCGGGGGCGACGACATCGCCCAGGCGCTGGCGCTGATCGGCGCGCGGCCGGTGTGGCAGGGGGCATCGCTGACCATTTCGGGCTATGAGATCATCCCGCTGGCCAAGCTCGGGCGGCCGCGCGTCGATGTGACCTTGCGCATCTCCGGATTGTTCCGCGACGCCTTCCCGGCCCAGATCGCCCTGTTCGACAAGGCGGTGCGGGCCATCGGGGCGCTGGACGAGCCGGTCGAGGACAACCCAATAGCCCAACGCATGCGGAGCGATGCGCTGGCCATGATGGGCGAAGGAGCAAGCGAGGCCGAGGCAGCGCTGCGGGCCGGGCACCGGATTTTCGGCGCGGCGCCGGGAGCGTATGGCGCCGGGGTCGGCAAGCTGGTCGAGAGCGGCGGATGGCGGGAGCGGGCGGAACTGGCCGAGGCGGTGCTGGTCTCGGGGCAATATGCGTATGGAGCTCATGTGGAGGGGATCGCGGAAAAGGGACTGTTTTCCGACCGACTCCGGACTGCCGAGGCGGTGGTGCAAACCCAGGACAACACCGAGCACGACCTGCTCGATTCCGACCAGTATTATCAGTTCGAGGGCGGGCTTTCGGCCGCCGTCGAAACGCTGTCGGGGACGCGACCGGCGGCTTATCATCTCGATACCTCGCGGCCGGAAACGCCCAAGGTGCGCACGCTGGAGGAAGAGGTGGCGCGGGTGATGCGGGCGCGGGTGGTCAACCCCAAATGGATCGAGGCCATGATGCGCCATGGCTATCGCGGGGCATTTGAGATCGTGGCGACCGTCGATTTCATGTTCGGCTTTGCCGCGACCACGGGAGCGGTCAAATCGCATCATTTCGATCTGGCTTTTGCCGCCTTTGTCGAGGACGACGCGACACGGGAGTTCCTCGAGGCGGCCAACCGGTTCGGCTTTGAGGAATTGCTGGCCCGCTTCGCCGAGGCGCGCGAGCGCGGGTTCTGGACACCGCGCTCCAATTCGGCTTCGGCCTATCTCGACAGGGGGCCGCAGATATGAGCGCCATCATCTATCTGATCGGCTATCCGGGGGTGGGCAAGCTGACCATCGCCAGGGCATTGGCCACAATGACCGGGGCGCGGCTGGTCGACAATCACCTGGTCAATAATGTCGCCCTTTCGCTTTTGCCCGACCCCAATGACGTGAGCGAGCGGGTCTGGGAGGAAATCCGCCAAATCCGCGATGCGGCGCTCAGGATCATCGCCTGGCATGCCGATCCGGGCCAGAGCTTCATCCTCACCAATGTGATGCTCGAGGCGCCCGACGACAGGGCGCTTCTGGCGCAAGTGGAATTGACGGCCAGCCGCCGCGGATCGGTATTCGTGCCAGTGGTGCTCGATTGCGCGGTCGAGGAAAACATGGCCCGGCTGACCGCGCCGGGCCGGGCCGAAAACCTCAAGGAGACCGACCGGGAAACGGCCATGCGCCGCCGGCGGTCCGAACCGCTGCTGGGTTTTATCCACGCCAACCGGCTCGATCTCGACGTCACCCGTCTTTCCCCCGAAGCGGCCGCCGGACGCATCGTGGCGCATATGGAGGGTTTGCACCCATGAGCAAGAAAACCGATTTCATGACCGAGGCGGAACGCGACGCCTATCACGCCGAAAAGATGCGGAAAAAGAAGGTGGCGCGCGACAAGCTCGTGGCGGCCAATCAGGGCGAGAAAGGTCTGCTGATCGTCCACACCGGCAAGGGCAAGGGCAAATCGACGGCCGCCTTCGGCATGGTGTTCCGTGGCATCGCCCACGGGTTCAAGGTGGGGATCGTCCAGTTCGTCAAGGGCAAGTGGCACACCGGCGAGCGCGATATCCTGGATCACTTCCCCGATCAGGTGTCGATCAACGCTATGGGGGACGGGTTCACCTGGGACACCCAGGACCGCCAGCGCGACCTTGCGGCGGCACGGCAAGCCTGGGACAAGGCCAAGGAATTGATCGCCGACCCGGACTATCAGATGGTGCTGCTCGATGAGCTCAACATCTGCCTGCGCTACGATTATCTGCCGATCGCGGAGGTGATCGAGACGCTTGCCAACAGGCCCGCCGACAAGCATGTGATCGTCACCGGGCGCAACGCCAAGGACGAGTTGATCGAGATCGCAGACCTTGTGACGGAAATGACGCTGATCAAGCATCCGTTCCGGGAACAAGGGGTGAAGGCGCAGGCGGGGATTGAGTTTTAGGTCAATCGACAGTCGGCGGCCTTGGCTGATGCTGCTCTGGATTCCGGGATCAAGTCCCGGAATGACAGTCTGAGTTTTTGGACAACCGCCAGGCCCACACCCATCCCTTGTCACCCCGGGATTTATTCCCGGGGTCCAGCAACAGACTCCGCGAAAGCCCCGACCTGCATTTTTTGACGTCACGAGGGCAATGCCGGTTCAGCCTAGAAACACGCCCCGTCCTGGCCCAGGCTTTGGCCGAGGCGGGTGACGATGGCATCGAAATTGGGGACGTCGGCGGCGGGGTAGTCGAGGCGGACATTGGCGGTCTGGCTGCCGCCGCAGACCAGGATCGCCTTGGCGTAGAAGATATGCCCGCCCCGCGTGCCGCCCCAGGCGGCCCAATCGGGGGTTTCCGAGCGATAGGTGATGGCCCAGCCCTCGGCTTCGTCGGCCCGGATGCGTGCACCGGTTTCGGCCATGAAATCGGGCTCGCGCGCCGGTGCGCCCCATGCTGTGATGGTGGCACGACCGTTTTGCGCCCGGAAACGCTTGCCATCGCCATCGACGGGGGCGGCGCTTTCGGCATGGAAACCGGCAGGGATATCGACGGCCATCCCGAATCGCGGATTGACGTAGCGCGACCAGTCCGCGGCCTGCAAAGGCCCGGAAACGCTGGATAAAACCAAGATTGCGGCGACAAATCGGCTCAACATCAGGCGATGATTGCCGCTCGATTGTGTCTTTCGCAAGCCTTCGATTGCGGTGCGGTTCCGCTTTGCCGGCAAGTGGCGTAAACAGAAGCGTTCAAAGGGAATCGCCCCGGGGTAGGGAGGGGACGTGAAAAGACCATCGATCGGCGACGTGGCGCGGCATGCCGGCGTCTCGACAGCGACGGTGTCGCGGGCACTGAACGCGCCCGAAACGGTGACCGAAAAGACCCGCCGGAAGGTGACTGAGGCAGTCGAGGCGCTCCATTACGTGCAGTCGGAAACGGCGCGCAATTTCAAGAAGCAGCGCGCCAACGCGGTGCTGGTCGTCGCCAACGATATCGGCAACATCTATTATTCCGAAATCTTTCGAGGCATCCAGCGCCGGGCCGAGGCATCGAGCTATTCGATCACCATCACCAATCCCAGCCCCGGCGGCACCCAGGAATTGATCCTCTCAAATCTCAGGACGGCCAAGGTCGATGGAGTGATCATCCTTTCGGGCCATGAGATCGCCGACCACGATCTCGCGCTGCTCAAAAAGCTCTATGCCGGCACACCGCCGATCGTGGCCATGGGCGAGGAGCGCGGCGGGATGCTGGTGCCTCATATCCTGATCGACAACGAGCGGGCCGGCTATATCGCCGGGCGGCATCTGATCGAGATGGGCCATACGCGGATCGGTCATGCCTATGGGCCCCATCGCACGCCGGTGCGCCGCGCCCGCGCCAACGGGCTGCGCCGGGCGCTCAATGAGGCGGGGCTGGCGATCAACGACATCTGGTTTTTCGAGGGCGGGTTCAACGCCATCGGCGGACGGGCGGCGGCGCAGAGCTTCCTCTCGCTCAAGGAGCGGCCCACGGCGATCTTTTGCGCCAATGACGAAGCGGCGATGGGGTTCATCTCCCAGCTCGACCGCTACGGCGTTTCGGTGCCGGGCGACCTTTCGGTCATCGGGTTCGACGATATCGTCCTGGCCGATACCTATGTGCCGGGACTGACCACGGTGCACCAGCCCAAGGAGGAGATGGGCCGCCACGCCATGAACCTCTTGCTCGACATCATCGAGGGGCGCCAGCGCGCCGACCTGCCGATCGTCGAATTGCCCGTGCATCTGGTGCCGCGCGATTCGGTGGCGCGGGTGGGGTGACCGGCAAGCGCGCGCCGCATTGTGCCTGGGCAAAAAAATGTGCTAGGCGACAAAATCGACTGCCTCACTCAACTTAAGTTCCAGCGTTGAAGACCCCGCTCGTATTTTCCATCTCCCCGCGCGGCGACGAAATCGCCCGACATGTGGCGCAACTGTTGGGCGCGCCCGTGCATATGTGCGGGCCGGGGCGCGAGGACGCGGCGCCGCTGGTGACGAGGGCCTATGGGCAGGGAGCCCCGATCGTGGGGGTATGCGCGGCGGGCGTGTTGATCCGGTTGCTGGGGACCGATCTGGGCGACAAAGTTGCCGAGCCGCCGGTGCTGGCGGTTTCGGCGGACGGGAAAGTGGCGGTGCCGCTGCTGGGCAGCCATCGCGGCGCCAACGCTCTGGCGCGCTGGATCGCCGACGGGTTCCGGGGGTTTGCCGCAGTAACCTCACTGTCCGATACGCTTTATGAATTTTCCCTCGACGACCCGCCGCCCGGCTATGTGGTGGCCGACCCCAAGGCGGTGCGGCCGCTGATGGCGGCGCTGCTCAAGGGCGAAAAGCTCAAGGTCGAAGGGCTGTCGGGCTGGCTGGAACTGGCGGGCTATCCGGTTTCCGGCGATGGGAGCCAGTTGCTGCGGTTGACCGAAAGCCCCGGGCCCGGTCCGGGGCTGCTGGTTCATCCCCGGACCGTGGTGGTGGGGCTTGGCTGCACGAGCAAGGCGGTGGCCGGGGAGGTGATCGCGTTGGTGGAAAAGACGCTTGAAAACGCCGACATCGCACCGGCCGCCGTGGCGGCGCTGGCGACCATCGATAGCCATGCCGGAACCGCGGCTCTGCTCGAGGCCGCCGATCATTTCGGCGTGCCGCTGCGGGTCTTTACCCGGCGCGAGATCGACAAGGAGAAAAAGCGGCTGGAAACTCCTTCCGCCACTGTCGAAAAGGCGACCGGGCTGGCCGGGGTGTGCGAGGCGGTGGCGCTCAAGGCCGGGACGCTGGTGGTTGCCAAGCAGGTCGAGGGGAACGTCACCTGCGCCCTGGGCAAGGCCGCTACCCCAATCGATGTCGGCCGTTTCGGAAAATCAGCGCGATAGCGTCGAGTGTCTCGGGGACGGACGCGACGGTCCGCGCCGGGGGGAGGGGCGGACGGGCGATCATCAGGACCGGTATTTTGAGGTTAGCCGCCGCTTCGAGCTTGGCGGCCACCTGCGCACCGCCTGAATTCTTGCTCACCAGATGGGTGATGGCGTGAGTGCGCAACAGGGCCATTTCATTGTCGAGAGTGAATGGGCCGCGATCGGAAAGCACCTCCCAGGCTGAGGGCAGGCCGGGCGGGATTTCGATCATGCGGGCGAGAAAGCGGCAATCGGGGCGCGTGAGGAAGGGCGCCAGCTCCTGCCGTCCCACGGTCAGGAACACGCGGGCGCCCCTGGGCAGCGCGTTGGCGGCCAATGCCATGTCGGGTAATTCGACCCACACAGCGCTTTCCGGTTTGGGCCAGGGCACGCGCTCATATCGCAGGAACGGCACGTGGGTCGACGCGGCGGCGGTGGTGGCGTTTGTGGAAATATCGGCGGCAAAGGGATGCGTGGCGTCGATCAGAAGGTCGAACCCATGGTCCGTGAGATAGGCCGCCAGTCCCGTGGCGCCGCCGAAACCGCCGATGCGGGTATCGCCGGGGGGGAGAATCGGGCTCTTGGTGCGTCCGGCCAGCGATGAGGTGACGGCATGACCGGCGGCGATGAGCGCGGTGGCGAGCGCGCGCGCTTCGCCAGTGCCCCCCAGGATCAATATGCGCAGTTGCAAAGCGTCGTTGCCCATGGTCATCGCCTCGCTCTATACACCAAGACGAACGGACGGCAGGTATGGTTTCGATGAAAGGCTGGTTTAGGCGCAAGAGCAAGCAGCAGGGGCATTTCGCCCGGCTCGATGGCGTGCGTTTTCCCCCCTTCGAGCGCGGAACCGTGTGGCTGGTGGGGGCCGGGCCCGGCGCGCCGGGATTGATCTCGCTATTGGGCTATCACGCGCTGGGCGAGGCCGACGCCATAGTTTACGACGCGCTGGTCGGTGCCGAGCTTTTGGAGATGGCCAATCCACGCGCCGAAAAGATCTATGCGGGCAAGCGGGGCGGCAAGCCTTCGCCGAAACAGGCCGATATCACGCTCAAGCTTGTCGAATTGGCGCGGGCCGGCAAGCGGGTGCTGCGATTGAAGGGCGGCGACCCCATGATGTTCGGGCGCGGCGGAGAAGAGGCCGAGACGCTGGCGCGCGAGGGGATAGGCTTCCGCATCGTCCCCGGCATCACCGCCGGGATCGGCGGGCTCGCCTATGCGGGCATTCCCGTCACCCATCGCGACACCAATCAGGCCGTGATCTTTCTCACCGGCCATGACGAAAAGGGCGGCGTGCCGCAGGGCGTCGATTGGCAGGCGGTGGCGACGGCGGCGCCGGTGATCGTCATGTACATGGCGGTCAAGCATCTGGGCTCGATCGCCCAGAAGCTGATGGCGGCCGGGCGCGATCCGGCCGATCGGATCGCCATCGTCTCCAACGCCGCATTGCCGGCCCAGACGGTGGTGGAAACCACGCTCGCGCAGGCCGGAGAGCTGGGCGAACGGCAGGATATTCCCACCCCCGCCATCGTCGTTCTGGGGCCGGTGTCGCGCTATCGCGAGGCCTTCGATTGGTATCGCGGGACCCAGCGGGAGAACCCTTTTGGCTGAGCCGCGCGGGTTGATCGTCGCCGCCCCGCGCTCGGGGTCGGGCAAGACCGCGATGACGCTGGGATTGGCGCGGGCGCTGGCCGATTCAGGCTATCGCGTGGCGCCGGCCAAGACCGGGCCGGACTATATCGACCCGGCGTTTCTGGCGCTGGCGGCGGGATCGGCGGCGATCAATCTCGACCCCTGGGCCATGGACGCGGCAACGCTGCGGGGACGGGCGAGCGCCCATGCCGATGGCCATGACATGCTGCTGATCGAAGGGGTTATGGGGCTGTTCGACAGCGCCATCGACGGCGTGGGATCGACGGGCGATCTGGCGGCAATGCTGGGTCTTCCGGTGGTGTTGGTCGTCGATTGCGAGCGGCAGGCGCAATCGGTTGCGGCGCTGGTTTCGGGCTTTGCGCGGTGGCGGGAGGACGTGCGGGTTTGCGGGGTGATCCTCAACAAGGTGGCCTCGGATCGGCATGAAAAGATGCTGCGCGATGCGCTGGGAAAGACCGGTGTTCCGTGCCTGGGAGCCATTCCGAGGCGGGGCGACCTGGCCTTGCCGGAGCGTCATCTCGGGCTGGTTTTACCCGTCGAGGTTGATGGTGTTGAAGACCATATTGCGCGCATGTCGGCGGTGTTGGAAACCCATATCGACTTTCGCCTGCTTTCGGCGATGGCGGAGCCTGTCGATCGCGCGTCGATCGTCCCTGCTCTCCCCCCGCTGGGTCAGAAAATCGCTATCGCTCATGACGCGGCGTTCGCTTTTCTCTATCCGCACCTGCTCGGCCATTGGCATGCTGTTGGAGCGAGCCTTTCGTTTTTCTCGCCGCTGGCCGACGAGGCGCCTGACGCCGATGCTGATGCGGTGTTTCTGCCTGGCGGGTATCCCGAACTTCATGCCGGAGCGCTTGCTGCGGCGGGGCGGTTCAAGGCGGGGCTGATGGCGGCGCGCGAGCGGGGTGCGCTGATCTATGGCGAGTGCGGCGGCTTCATGGTGCTGGGGGAGATGCTGACCGACAGGGACGGGGTGGCGCACGCCATGGCGGGACTGCTGCCGGTTGCGACCCGCATCGACAGGCCGCGCCGGGTGCTGGGCTATCGGCGGCTGACCCATGCTTCGCCGCTGCCCTGGCCGGAGGAGCTGATGGGGCATGAGTTCCATTATTCGAGCCCTGAGCCCTTCGACCTGCCGCCGCTGTTTTTCGCGACCGATGCGCTGGGCGAGACGCTGGCGCCGATGGGTGCGCGGGTGGGCAATGTAATGGGCTCTTATGCCCATGTGATCGAGGGGGCGCGGCCGTGACGGCGCGGGCGCTGATGATCATGGGGACGGGCTCGGACGTGGGCAAGTCGCTGATCGTCGCCGGGCTGTGCCGGGCCTTCGCCAATCGCGGGCTCTCGGTCGCCCCGTTCAAGCCCCAGAACATGTCCAACAACGCGGCGGTGACCGATGATGGGGGCGAGATCGGGCGGGCCCAGGCGTTGCAGGCGCGGGCGGCGCGCAAGGCTCCGACCACGGCGATGAACCCGGTGCTGCTCAAGCCCGAGCGCGAGACGGGCTCGCAGGTCGTGGTGCGGGGAAAGCGGACGGGCTCGATGAGCGCGCGGGACTATTTCGCGCGGCGGGGCGAATTGATGCCCGACGTGCTGACTGCGTTCGGGGAACTGGCGCGGGACAATGATCTGGTGATCGTCGAGGGGGCGGGAAGCGCCTCGGAAGTCAATCTGCGGGCCGGCGATATCGCCAATTTCGGATTTGCCCAAGGCGCGGGCGTGCCTGTGGTGCTGGTGGGCGATATCCACCGGGGCGGGGTGATCGCCTCGATCGTGGGAACCTTCGCGGTGGTCGCGCCCGAGGATGCCGGGATGATCGCGGGGACGCTGATCAACAAGTTTCATGGCGATCCAAGCCTGTTCGATGCCGGGCGGGCGATTATCGAAGAGCGGACGGGCCGGCCATGCCTGGGGGTGGTGCCCCATTTCGAGGGGGCGGGGAAACTGCCGGCCGAGGACGTGCTGGCGCTCGAGAACGTGTCCGAGGGCGAGGGGGAGACGGTGATCGCGGTGCCGAGGCTGGGAAGGATCGCCAATTTCGACGATCTCGATCCGCTGCGCGCCGAACCGGGGATAAAGTTGGTGATCGTCCAGCCCGGCGAACCGCTGCCGCGCGAGGCGAGGCTGGTGATCCTGCCGGGGTCCAAGGCGACGCGTGCCGATCTCGATTTTTTCCGTGCGCAGGGCTGGGATATCGATCTCTTCGCCCATGTCCGGAGCGGGGGACATGTGTTGGGGATCTGCGGGGGGTATCAGATGCTGGGGCGTTCGGTCGCCGACCCCGAGGGGATCGAGGGCGCGGCTGGGGAAACGGCGGGGTTGGGTCTGCTCGATGTTGCGACGCGGTTGGAGGGACAGAAACAACTCAGGCTGGAAAACGCCGTCGATGCCGTCTCGGGGCTGGGGCTGAGCGGATATCACATGCATATGGGGGTGACCGAGGGCGGGGACAGGGCGCGGCCCTTTTCGCGGGTCGATGGCGTGCCCGAGGGCGCGCGTTCGGCCAGCGGGCGGGTCATGGGCACCTATCTGCACGGGCTGTTCGCCGCCGACGGGTTCCGGCGCGATTTTCTCGCGCGGCTGGGGATTGCCACCGATCCGCTCCTCGATTTCGACGCGGGGGTGGATGCGGCACTCGACGCGCTGGCCGACCACCTCGAACGCCATGTCGATCTCGATGCGGTGCTGGGGCTGGCGCGGGAGCCAAGGCTGTGATCGCGCTTCTGGCGGCGGTGCTCGAGCGGCTGGTGGGCTACCCCCATTGGCTGGTGGACAGGATCGGCCATCCGGTGATCTGGATCGGCGGGCTGATCGAGGCCGAGGACAAGCGCCGCAACGATCCCAAGAAATCCTTCGAGGCCAGGCAGGCGCTGGGTGTGCTCTCGATCGTGATCGTGGTGCTGTCCGTGCTGATCGCGGCGCTGGGGATACAGGCGCTGCTGCGGGCCGTGCCGTTCGGCTGGGCGGTCGAGGTGGTGCTGGCGTCTTCGCTCATTGCCCAGAAGGGTCTTCGCGATGCAGTGATCGCGGTGGCGCGGGCGCTGCGCGATGAGGGAATTGCGGGGGCGCGGCGTGCGGTGAGCCATATCGTGGGGCGCGACACCAGCGAGCTCGACGAGGCGGGCGTGTCGCGCGCCGCCATCGAGACGCTGGCCGAAAACGCCTCGGACGGGGTGATCGCGCCGCTCTTCTATCTCGCGCTGTTCGGTCTGCCGGGGGCGGCGGTCTATAAGGCGATCAATACAGCCGATTCCATGATCGGGCATCGCACCGAGCGTCACGAGGCCTTCGGGTGGGCGGCGGCGAAACTGGACGATCTTGTCAATTGGGTGCCGGCGCGGCTGACGGCGGGGCTGTTCGTTCTGGCGGCGCGGTCGATGCCGGGCGCGGATTCGGACGCGGCCTGGGCGGCGGCGAAACGCGATGCGGCAGAGCACGCTTCGCCCAATGCGGGGTGGCCCGAGGCGGCGATGGCCGGGGCGCTGGGGTTCGGGCTGGGCGGGCCGAGGGCGTATGGCGGGGAGACGGTCGATCTGCCGACGATGGGGGATGGTCGGAGGGAACTGGTGGCCGAGGATATCGCGGTGGCGATCGGGCTGTTCGATCGGGCGATGATGATTGCGCTGGGGGGATTGGCGGTTTGGGCGTTGGTGGGGGTGGTGGTTTAGGGGGGAACGCTGGCGGTTGTGGTTCTTGCTAGTTCAGCGCACCCCTCATCCGCCCCTGCGGGGCACCTTCTCCCTCAAGGGGAGAAGG
>NZ_JBAFXA010000013.1:0-27507 GCF_036662815.1 Pelagibacterium mangrovi
CCGAAGCGGGACTATCCCGCCGCTACCGTGGACGAATTTTGCACCGCCGATCCCACCCGCACAAACATCATGCGGCTAACCACCCATTTTCACGATTTCGAACCGTGCTCCCTTCTGGGCTCCACCAAGCCCATGAAAGGAGACATCTCATGGCGCAGAAGACCAAGCGTTCCAATCCTGAAACCATGCCGGCGGACGGCAGTGATTGGACCGAAATTGATTTGAACGAGTTACTGGCGACCAAATCGCCGGCACCGGTGTTTCCGGTCGACGCTCTGAGCGTCTTGTCATTTCGGCAAACAACGGCAGGCGGGAAAAAGCCCGCCTCGCTGCACAGCTTGCCAAAATGCCTGCGGCGCAGTTGCGCAAGGTCAATCCCGCCGTGTTCGCCGCGTTAGGCTCTGACGGCATGACGCTCTTCGCAAACGCCAAGGGCGAAAGCAGTGGTCTCCAGCCCGACCTCAAGCCGACGGAGAAGCCGAAGGGGCCCTCGCTTTTCCAACGGCTTCGCAATCGGCCATGGCTGAAGGGCATGTCCACAGCGCTCCTGATCTGCGCTGCAGGTGTTGGGCTTAAACTGACCGTGGCTTTTGCTGTCGATGCCGGACTTTTCGAACCCGCGAAAACTTACCAGGGTTGGCCGGTCTGTCCGCGCCTCGATCTGGCGCAAGACGGATGCGTGTATTTCACGCATTCGGGCAATTTGGCGATCGAACGGATTACGGCACTGACCGGCCTCCCCGCCGAAATCATCGTCGGCGCCAACCCGATCTGGTGGACACGATCATGGGCAGCCGCTGACGTCGCGGAGTTGTAATGGACGGTAACCATTCATTAACTTCGTGCTGGTGGGCAAAAATATTTGAGCTAATCTTCCATTGCCTGATGGCATTGGGGGACATCATGAAAAAGTTAATCGCGCTACTGGCGTGCGCCGCCCTACTGGCGGGCTGCTCGACCACTCAGTCTAAGTTCTATGAAGACCCTACCGCGCCGCAGGATACTTTCTTGTGCCGGGCGTACCTTGATACTGATGACGTCCAATACCGCGCGGACGTGGCCAAAGAGCTATCGCGACGCGGCCTCACTGACCAACAATGCCGAGACAAGGTTGCGGGACACACCGCAGCCTTAGTGGGCATAGCACTGCTCGGTACGGCATTGGCCGTAGGAGCAGCGGCCAGCAGCGGCGGAGGCTATTCGGCGCCGTACTACAGCGGTGGCGGCTATGGCTATGCCTGGGATCAATTTTACAACGTCTCTTATCGGCTGATTTGGCGATGCCGAAGCCGCGCAAATGGGCAGTTCGTTCCTGATAGCTATTGCGCCGGAAAGGCCAAATCCGATTTCACCTGGCCCGGGTACTCTGCTTGAGAATTGAAGCAGGTCGTTAAAGGCGTTCGGCAACCTCAGTTTGCCCGTTCAGTCAACGGCCAAACTTATCCCCCACCTTCGGCCATCTCGTACCCTGCCTCCATTGAACTTCGATGGAGAGCGGATATGCACCTTCAAGAATGGAAGCTGTTGCTGCGGATCGCCGTAGCTGTGATTGAATACGCCTTGGAGCGCATGTGGCATGGGACGCATTAACCCCCAGCCTGCGCTTCAATCGGAAGGAAATCAGTTCGCGCGCTGCTTTATCCGGTCTCGCAATGCCTCGTATCGAACGATAAGCCCATCGATCGTTTCGGCATCGTCGGGGCGCGTTTCGCGCAGGCCGGAAAGGATATCGATCTCCTGCCCGATCATCCGCAGATTGTCTTCGGGCGTTCCCTCTGGAACGTTGGGGAACTGTTCCCACGCAGTTATCACCTGCGCGGAAAGGGCCAATCTGTCCATGTTGTAGGGCTTGGTCATGGAGCGACCATTGCCGAGCGGGCCGGGATGGTCAATCCTGTCGGCATGTCTGTGTTTGCGCGCTTTCTCACCATCGCCGGTGTTCTCGGTGTCGTGCTCAGCCTCGTGCTGATCGTACGGCCGCTGTTTGGGTGGTAAGATGGCAGTCGTTCGAGCACATCATCACGAGCCGGCACATCTGCGCTATAAGGTGCAGCCCCGCAAGACGACGCCAGTCATACTGACGACGCCCGACGAGGTGGAAACGTGGCTGACGAGCGAAGCAAGGGCGCTGCAACGCCCCCTGCCCGATGGGTCGCTCAAGATCGTGGCGCGCGGCGTCAAAGAGGATGGAACGGTATGAGGTTGTTTCGCCGCCCCAGACTGCTTCCCAGACGCCCACGCATGCCTTCCCCACGGCGCATGATCACCGGTCGATATCGACGGCGAGGTCGATCGCGTCTGAGCTCGCACTCATCAGAGGAACGCGCCCTGATCGAGAAGCAGGTTCCGGACCGCTGCAGCCGATACCTTTTCAGGCCCCAAGGCGCTCAGGGCAGCTGAGATGCCAGCGGCATGGCCTGTGGCAAAGGCCGTCCCCATGACGCGGATCGATCCATATGCAACCTCATCGGCACAACCAATAGTCCGGCCTGCTATCCACACATTGTCGAGCCGTTGTGGGCGCAAACTGTCAAACGGGATATGAAAATATCGCTCGCCGCCGACCCGATGAAACTGAGCGCCATTGAGCCCGTCATGGACTTCGGCGGGCCAGCACCCACAGGCGATGCCGTCTTCACGTTGCCGACCCGAAAGCACGTCCTCGCCAGAGACGGCCAGACGCGGGACCGCCTGCTCGGTACATCTAATCCCCACCTGCGGTCCAGTGGCCACGATATGGGCGTTGAAGAATGCGGGGATTGTTCGTTTGAGCTGCGCCACCGAGCGCCAAGCAAGATCACGGCCGATCTGCTCGACGCGCGTCAGCGAGGGGCCGGAAAGCCCGTCCGTTATAATGTCGATCCCCAGCCACCAATAATCACCGCTGTCAGGAAGCTTGAAAATGCCACCGCCGCCCGAACGAATGCGGGCATCGCGATAGTGGTTTGGCACGGTATCAAGGGCGCGTGCAATTTGTGAGCGATCCAAAACGGCGTCGCGAGAAATTCCTCCAATGCGCACCGGAAAAGAGGCAGGAGGACGTTCCTCGAGAGGTTTTTCGAAATGAGAGATTTCTCCACAAGCTAAGCGAACCAGATTGGCATCCCCCGAAGCATCGACAAACGCGCCCGCCGATATTGACCTGCGTCCAGAATGATCTTGTACCGCGACAGACCGCACTCTGCCGTTTTCCGTATCTGCATCGATGACCCGGCTGTGCAGCAAAACCCCGACCTCCGCCTCAGCAGCGACACTATCGAGCCCATATTTGAGAGCTTCGGGCGCGAGCATGACGATCCAATTGCCAGTGCGATTGCGGATCGGTTCGGCGTTTGCACCCAAGCTGGCCAGCTTTTCAAGAACGCGGGCACCCACGCCCCGTACGCCCATCAAAGGCACTTCGGTGCTGGTCCAGAACCCGCAATAGGCCAAAACATTCGATCCGGTGGCCGCCCCGCCCAGAAAACCATAGCGCTCAATGAGCAATGTTTTCGCACCTGTATCGGCCGCCCCAACTGCCGCCGCCACACCGGCAGAACCACCGCCTACAACCACCACATCATAATAATTGTCGATCAAGTCATGCCCTATCCGGCAGTCGCATCGGCCTCGGTTTTAGCTATTGCATCGCCTGAGACGGGCTTGAGGCTGCATGAGCCATGAAAGGACATTGACCGGGCCTGGATGGCGAGATCTGCGTCGGTGAGCGCGCAAAACGTTATCAATTGAACGGCCCGAACGCCCGTCCCTGCCAGTTTTAGAATTTCCTGCCATGCATGCGCAGGAAACCGCGCGAACTTCGAACTGGCAGCAACACACTTGTGTGGAGCGGATGTGCGTCCGAGGTGTCCTTGCACACCCGCCCCATTGCAACCCAGCGGTCAGTTCACAGTGATAAATCCAGGGCCAAACATCATGGCGTCACTGTTGACGGCGGTCCATTCATACTCATTGGAAACCACCCAATCGACCACATTGCGCCAGAGCATCAATGCCGGTTGTTCACGCTCCCAGATCGCAACCATTTCGCGGAACAGCCTTACCTTTTCTTGCTCATCGGGCTCGGCCATATATTGTTCCCCAAGCTCGATGAAGTCAGCCGGGGGTGTCCAGCTGCGATCGTCGACACGGGTGGCACGAGCAGAGTCAGGCCCCCAGAACCCCCAGATGGCACGGGTGGGTGTGCCGTCAAAGACCACCGACATTGACATATTGAGCACGCCAAAGGGATGCTTGAGAGCCAGAGGCCAGCTGTCGACGATGTTGAGCCGGACATTAATTCCCAGATTGCGCCATTGCTCTGCTATGAACTCAACGGCAAGGTCGAAATTGGGATAAGCGCCGCGCACGACATTGATGACAACTTCTTCGCCATTATAGTTCGATTGCTCCAGATATTGGCGCGCTGCATCGATATCATATTCGATAAGAGGGCGGATTTCCGGATCGTAATAGGCCGGATTGTCAGGGAAATTGAAAGGAGCCGGCGCAAACGTTGCATCTCCCCACAGCGCCTCAACCAAGGCGTCGCGATCGATGGCTGCCGACATGGCATAGCGCAGGTTCACATCAGCAGTTGGCGTTGGCGCAAATTCTGGCAGGTCCAGCGCGTTATAGGCCAGCATGATATAACCATCGGCAGGCCGGCTGATATAGGTGAGGTCTGGGTAGGACTCGACAGTGCCGATTTCATCGACAGGCGTATTGACCATAAAGTCATATTGGCCCGAGACCATGCCGGCCAAACGGCCTGAGAATTCAGGAACCACACGGAACTCGATGGTTTCGAGCGGCGGCGTTCCGCCCCAATACTCATCGAAAGCCTCGAGTTTGACATGGCTGGCCTGATCAAATTCGACCACGCGATAAGGTCCGGTTCCAATCGGGTTTTGGCCGAAGGCTTCCGGGCCGACCTCCAAATAATAATCGCGCGGAACAACAAAGCCCAATGGCGTCACAAATCGATAGGGCAGGTTCGGATCAACGACCGAGGTTTTGACCTCGACGGTCATCCCATCGATCGCTTCGACGGACTCAAAAGAAGTGGTGTAGCGCGTGCCCGTCGGTACCAGGGCGTTCTCGCCCCAAATCCGCTCTTCCGAGAGCGTAAAGGCAACGTCCTCGGCCGTCATGGTTTCCCCGTTATGAAACTTGACGCCCTCGCGGATGGTGAACTGCCAGGTCATATCATCGACCTGCTCCCATTCGCTCACCACCGAAGGGGCAAGCTCACCCCCCTCGGGATCTTCGAGCCAATTACGACCCACGATCGGATCGTAGATATTGCTCATGATCCGAAGAGAATTGGTGGAGTTCCCATCGATCGGCTCAAGGCTGCGGTAGAGCCCGTTAACGGCGACCACTATATCGGGTCGGTCGGCCTCCTGGGCGGCAGCGCTGCCCCCGATCAATCCTGCGGCGATCACCGCAAACGTCGTCATTAGAATTCGCATTTTGATACCTTTTTGCTCCTTGAGAGCGTTGCGCTTGATAATCCCTGCAAAAGCCAGCCGGCAGCGCAATCCATCCGGCAAGCGAGTTGATTATCTTGCTCACACTCAATCACGACGCAAGGTCGGATCCAGCCTATCGCGCAATGCATCGCCCAAAAGACTAATAGCCAATGTGGTGAGAAAAATCAGCAAGCCAGGTATGACGGCCAGCCACCACGCCCGGGCCAGGCTGTTGCGCCCCTCCCCGAGCAGCTGACCCAGACTGGTCAGCGGAGGCTGGATCCCTAGCCCGAGAAAACTCAAGCCCGTTTCGAGCAAAATGGTCTGGGGGAAATTCAGCGTCGCTTGCACAATTACGATGTTAAAGACGGTCGGCAGAATATGGCGACGGTCAATGGTCATATTGGAGACGCCAATCGTGCGCGCCGCTTCAACGAAAGGAAGTGTATGGGCCGATAGCGCCCCGCCGCGCACGAGCCGCGCATAGCTTTCCCAGCCATAAAGCCCCAGCACCACGACGAAAAGCACCAGCGAATTGCCGAATATGGCGACAACCGCCAAAGCGATAATAATGAAAGGTACCGCTGCCTGCAGGTCGATCACGCCCAAGATCAGACCGCCAACAAGCTTGCCGCTTCGGGCCGCAAGCAACCCCAAAACCGTTCCCAAAACAGCACTGATTACAGTGCCCATTAGAGCAAGACCGATGCTCAGCCGAGTACCAAAGACAAGACGGGCCAAAAGATCGCGTCCCAATCCGTCGGTCCCTAGCGGATAGTCCCAGGTCCCGCCCGCAAAGACCGGAGGCAGATTGCGCGCCAGAAGGCTCGACGCGCTATAGTCATGAGGCGTGAGATAATCGCCAAAAATCGCAAAAGCGATAACGAGAACCAAAATAGCAGCCGGAATCGTCACCCCAAGGTTCAAGCGCTTCATTATGCGCCTCCCGATCGGCGACTGGTGCCGATACGCGGATCGAGCCAGCCATAGAGCAGATCCACGATCATGTTGGACAAAGCCATAGTGGCTGCCGCTAAAATGACGATTAGCTGAACCACGGCAAGATCGCGGTCGGTCACCGATGTGACCAAAAGCCTGCCCACGCCTGGCCAGGCAAACACCGTTTCGATGACCACCGCCCCCGCGATCATCGAGCCGATGCTGAAACCTGCCAAGGTAACCAAGGGGACAAGAATAGCCCGCATCACATGATGGGTCATTCGCCGTAAAGGCGGGACACCATTGGCTTTGGCCGTGCGCATGAAGGGAGAGGAAAGCACTTCCAAAACCGCAGAGCGCGTCATACGGGCGTAAGAGCCTGCCGTGGCCATGCCCAAGGTCATGACCGGCATGATAAGGCTCAGCGCGCCATCGAACCCACCGGCGGGAAGCATGCGTAAGCTCAGTGTAAACAAAAGAATGAGCAAAATACCTAGAAAGAAGTTGGGCATGGCAAACCCAAAGACCGAAAAGCCCATTACGAACCTGTCGACCAGCTTACCCCGATGAAGCGCCGCAATCATTCCCGCCGGGATGCCAATGACCAGAGCGACGAGCAAAGAAAGCCCAGTCAAGATCAAGGTCGGGCCAATGCGCGGGGCCACCATATCCCACGCGCTGCCACCAGTGCGAAACGAGATTCCGAAATCTCCGCCCAAAATGCCGCGCAAATAAGAAAGATACTGAATGGGCAAGGGATCACCCAGGCCGAACCGCTCTCGATATTGATCGATAACGATCTGAGGAGCGTCCGAGGGCACCATAGCAGCCACGGGATCGCCGGTCATACGCAGAAGGATAAAAACAAGGGTCGCGGCCGCCCAAACCGTCAGCACGAAGCGGAGGAGTTTCCCCAGGAAAAATGACAGCGACAACCGATCCTCCGGTCTGCAGTTTTTCTAATATTTCTTCATTCTTTGAATACAACTACCCCAAAATCGATATATTGCGCAACTCCATTCTTTCAGTTGCCTTTATTTTGGAATATTGTATCAGTCTAATATTGACAGCTGCGCGGATCGGGGACTAAGAAGGAAAGCCGTGCGCGCGACCGTTCCGCTCCGGGGCGAACGCGCTCGGACGTGTCTCCAGAACGGCCAAGAAAGAGGCCACAATGCACCACCCACTGCTCGATGTCCGCGATCTCTCGGTTCGTTTCCGCACCCAAGGCGCGCCAGTTATTGCTGTCGACAATGTCAGCTTCTCGGTCGCCCAAGGGGAGGTGCTCGGTGTAGTTGGGGAATCGGGTTCGGGCAAGAGCCAGACATTTATGGCTCTGGGTGGCCTTCTTGCCGCCAATGGAGAAACGAGCGGACAAGCGCTATTGGATGGGCAAAACCTGCTTACACTCACCGATCGTGAACTCGACAAGGTCAGGGGCCAAAAGATTTCCTATATCTTCCAGGACCCCATGACAGCGCTCAATCCATTTCGCTCGGTTTCCGACCAGATGACCGAGCTTTTATGGCTCCATCGCGGCCTCGACCGCGCCCAAGCTCAGGCCGAAGCCTTGCGCCTGCTCGAACGCGTGCGCGTTCCCGATGCACGACGACGGCTTAAGGCCTATCCCCACGAACTTTCAGGCGGCATGCGTCAGCGCGTGATGATCGCCATGGCCCTTTCAAATCGTCCTAAATTGTTGATCGCCGACGAGCCCACCACCGCGCTTGATGTCACCGTACAGATCCAGGTGCTCGATATTCTCGATGAGTTGCGCCGCCAAGAAAACCTTGCTGTCGTGCTCATCACCCACGATATGGGGGTCGTCGCCCGGCTGGCCCATCGCGTGATGGTGGTCTATGCCGGAACCATCGCCGAAGAAGGTAACGTCGATGACGTCCTGATGCGTCCCACCCATCCCTATACAGCCGGGCTTTTGGATTCCATGCCCGATCTCGCCGGCCCTCTGGCTCAACTCAAACCCATCCGAGGCCATCCCCCCGAGGGCCAGAAAGCGCGGACCGGCTGCATGTTCGAGCCGCGATGCTTTAAGGCGCAGCCAATCTGTAAGGATAGCGTCCCCAACCTTCAGCCACGAACCGGCCGTCAGCGCCAAGCCTGTCATTTCCCTCTTGAAACCCATGACATAGAGCCAATCGGAGCGCGATCATGACAGACGCCCTTGAGGGGCTGGACGTCGAAACCCTTTCGATCAGCTACCCAATTAACCAAGGCCTGATGCGCCCCGAGCTCGAGCTCAAGGCAGTCCGGGACGTAAGCCTTTCCATTGCACCGGGCAAGACTCTGGGCGTGGTGGGAGAATCGGGCTGCGGGAAATCGACCTTGGCTCGCGGTATCCTCAGGCTACAAAACCCAAAGAGTGGCACCGTTCGCTGGAACGGTCAGACCATATCAGACCTCTCCGACGCCGATTTCCGCCACGTGCGGCCGCAAATGCAAATGGTCTTTCAAGATCCCCTTGCCTCACTCAATCCACGGATGCGGACCTCCGATATCATCGCCGAACCGCTCCTCACCCATCGCCCTGAACTCACTGCCCATGGACGGCAGGCCCTTGTCGCCCAAGCCATGGAACGGGTGGGGCTCAGGCCGGAGATGGCACAGCGCTTCCCACATGAATTTTCCGGCGGACAAGCCCAACGTATCGGTATTGCACGCGCTATCGTACTCGAACCTGGATTGCTCATTTGCGATGAGGCCGTCTCCGCGCTCGACGTTTCTATCCGCGCCCAGGTGCTGGTCCTGCTCGAAGAGTTGCAGCAAAGCCTGGGAATCGCCATTTTGTTCATCAGCCATGACTTGGCGGTCGTGCGCTATATCGCCCATGAGGTGATGGTGCTGTATCTGGGCCGAGTGGTTGAATATGCAAGCCGGGACACTCTGTTTTTGTCTCCCAAGCATCCCTACACCAAGGCCCTGATTGGTTCAGTCCTCTCCAAGGATCCGCAGGTTGAGCGCGGACATAACGTACCTGCCATCGGTGGCGAACTCCCCTCCCCGATCGACCCTCCACCAGGCTGTCCGTTCAATACCCGCTGTCCCTTGGTCCAACCCATATGCCGACAAACCATGCCGCACCTGCTCACTCAGCCTGACGGGTCCCAAGTCGCGTGCCATGTGGTCGAGGCGCAAAAGGCGGCATAAGACCATTGGCACTTAAAATATCGACTGCCTCGTGCCGCAGCTCAGGAAAGAAAGCACCCCATGACAATTTCTGATCGCGAATGGGTTGGCCGCCATTTGGCACTCGCTCAAAGCCCAGTCTCTCACCAGGACGCCAAGGTTTTGGGTCGGCTTACTGCAGACACCGTCGCAATCGCTCACTATGCGCGCAAGCATCAGGTCGGCGGGACGGCCCACGACCAAGTCGCCATTGCGCTGGGTGAAACCGGAAGCACGGTTTGGGGCGCCGGGCAATGTGCCCCTTTTGTCGATGCCGCCTTTCTCAATGGCTCAGCGGCCGAAGCGCTCGACTTCCAGGAGGTGCTCCTCAATGGTCGCAACAATGGTCACGCCGCCGTCGTGATCGTCCCGGCCGTGCTCGCCCTTGCCCAACAGTATGGCGCAAGCCCCGATACGGTACTGCGTGCTCTGCGCGCCGGGTTTGCTGCCAATATTGGCCTGGGCGAAGCGCTGGGTCGAGCCCATCGCACCCAAGGTCGAGGGTTTCGCACCACATCCTTGACGGCGACCCCCGCCGCGGCCCTGGCCTGTGCCGTGGTGTTGGAGGCCGATCTTGATACGGCGCTCTCGGCCCTGGGCATTGCTGCATGTGCTCTTCCCGCCGGATTGCTCAGCGCGATGTCGCCGGCAGTTGGCAGCTATAGTGAGGACAAAGATCTCTCCGTAGGATTTTCAGCGCGCCATGCGCTCCATTCGGCGCTTTTGGCACAGGCCGGCGCTACCGGCCCTCAGACCCCTATTACCGGCGACAAGGGATGGCTTGCCAGTTATGCTTCGGGCTCGGCCGACGTTTCATACCTCGACATTGCGCCACAAACCCGCGCGCTCTCGTCCTATTCGATCAAGCTTTTCCCGGCCAATTTCGGCTGCCAGGCAGCAATTCGTTGTGCGATCGAATTGGGTCGCGAACTCGATCCCTCACGCATTAAGCGGTTGGTCGTAAAGGTCAAATCCTCAAGTGCGCAATCGCTTTCGACACGGGCCATCGATAACCATCTGGCCGCTCGTTTCAGCTTGCCCTTTGCAGTGGCCAGTGCCTTTATTCGCAAGCGGTCCCAACTTGCCGATTTCGAGGGCGAAGCGGTCACCGACCCCCAGGTCCTCGATTTTATGTCGCGCGTCGAAATCACTGGCGATGACCAACTCGAAGCTCGCCATCTCGAGCATGGGATTTTCCCCGCGCATGTGGTTGCCCACGGCTCGCAAGTCGTGCTGGCTGAACGCGCCTATGACGGCCCCTTCCATGAAATGGGTGAACCTGAAATAGACAATCTGTTTGCCGCCAAACTCGATAGCCTTACCGACAAAAAGACCGGCGCTAAACTTCTGGCATACGCCCGCAATCCCGGCGCTCCTGACGCGCTCGAGCTTTTGAGGTAACGGGCCAAAATCGGGAGAGCGCCATGCTCAATCTAAAAAACCGTATCTGCCTGGTGACCGGCGCAGGCGGTGATATCGGCGGCGCCATCGCAGCCCGTCTCGCCGAGTTCGGCGCAAAGGTTCAAGCTAGCGATCTTGATCCTGGTCGCGTAACCGCACGATTTTCGGGCAGCCTCAGCGCTCTTAAACTTGACGTCACCAGCCAAACAGATTGGGACCAAGCGGTCAGCTCGATCATCGCTCGGTATGGCAAGCTCGATGTCGTGGTCAATTGTGCCGGCCTTTTTTCAACTACCGCCGACCGCATCGACCAAATGGAGCTAGACCAATGGCGCAGGCTCCATGCGGTCAATCTTGATGGAGCGTTTCTGGGCACCCGGGCGGCGGTCCGGACCATGGCGAAATCAGGCGGAGCCGTAATCAATATCGGTTCGATCGTGGGCTATTTCGGAGCGCGTAGCGGCGTTGGCTACGGCACCAGCAAAGCTGCAATCTGCGGACTGACCATGCAAGCGGCGGCCAACTGCGTTTCGATGGGCATTCCCGTGCGCATCAATGCAATCCATCCCGGTTATGTGCTGACCGACGCCGCCCTGGCTAGCGAACTTGCCCGTCATGGAACACGCGAAAAGGCCATCGCAGCTTTTGCCACGCGCAACCCCGGTGGGGTTATCATAACACCCGAAAATGTCGCCGATTCCGTTGTCTTTTTGGCCTCCGACATGGCCAAAATGATCAACGGTGTGCAATTGCTCGTGGACGCTGGACTATCCACCCAGATGCCCGGACGCCCGTTCGAGGCGCCGCAAAACGCTCAATGAAAGCAGTGGCCGCCGCCATGACCCACCAAAACCCCATAAGCTTGATCGAAACCCTGTTGTGGCAAAAAGGTGCCGGATACGCTCTCTTGGATCGACACCTCAAGCGCCTCGAAAGCTCAGCGCGCTTTTTCGGCATTCCCCTCTCGACACCCGGAATCGAGCGTCTCCTAGAAAATGCTATCGCGGGGTTCGAAAGCCCTCGAATGCGCGTGCGGCTATTGCTCGATTCCCATGGAAGCCCTTCTGTCTCGGCAACCGCACTGCCCCAGGCACAAGTCCATCAACCCTTTCGCTTTGTTATCGCCGACGAAAGGGTTGATGCGGGCAATATTTATCTCAAACACAAAACGACCCATCGAGCCTTTCTCGACAAGCCTCGAGAGCAGGCCGTCGCCCAATTTGATGTCGATGAAGTGGTATTTCTCAATCAGCGTGGAGAGTTGACGGAGGGGTCCTACACTTCACTGTTCCTTGAACGTGACGGCCCCATACTGACGCCCGCAATTGAGTGCGGGCTGTTACCGGGCACGCTTCGCGGAGAACTTTTGGCCACTGGAAAAGCCCATGAGGCTCTGCTCTACCCCCAAGACCTTGCGCGGGCCAATCGGATTTGGCTTGGCAATTCCGTTCGAGGCCTGATGCCAGCCCATTGGATACGCACTTGAGAGAGCCGTCTGCCGTGCTCGATTTTTCCTTTGGTTTGGCACCTTCGATGCGGCCGACTAACGATGCTCAGATAAGCGTCGGCAAGCGCTGTCAGCGCCCCTCTTCCAGTTCTCTGGGCACGGTGATCCGGTAGAAAGGATTATATCGCATATCCTTGACCGACATGCGCCTTCCTGAATCCAGATCGATGCATACCTGCTCGATGAGTTGAAGCGTTTGACGGTGGCGTCCTTGATGGTGCGGTTCATCCGCTCCAACTGTCCGTTGGTCCACGGATGGTTGATCTTGGTGCAACGGCACCAAGGGGCTGCCGCGCTTCTGGATGCGTCCAGGCTGCTCATCTATGCCGCACGCGAGACCACCCACCAGCCACTGCTGCAAGCGTTTTGGGAGAAGAACGCTGCACGCGCTGCAGTACAAGCTCAAGTGGCTGCGGGATTGGAGCGCTGAAGACCAGTCTCTATATATGCGTGCGCGCGAGACAGGGGCCCCCTGGGGTACCCGCCGGTGAACCCGCATTCGTCGCGAAGCCGGTCGAACACCCGCTTGGCCGTATGGCGCTGCTTGCGCGGGACCTTTACATCCTCTTCCAGCCATCGATCGATGGTCGAAACAAATGCATCGAGCTTCGGCCGCCGGATTGGTGACTGGCGTCGATAGCCCGGTGGGTCGAATACGACAGCATCTTGCGAACACTGTCGCGCGATATGTTGAAATGCTTCGCGGCCTGGCGCTGCGTCATCCCTTCCGAGCAGGCCAGACGGACCTTCAGATACAATTCCACGGTGTAGATCCCCGAACCCTCCTGCGCTCATTGCAGAAGGACAATAGGTGGACGACTTTTACGCCGCCCGAAGCGGGACTATCCCGCCGCTACCGTGGACGAATTCTGCACCGCCGATCCCAGACCGAGCTTGCAGTCCTGGCCACCGTTCCTGCGTTTGCTCAACGCGATATGGATTGTTCGGACTTCCGCACGTGGCGAGAGGCCCAAGAGTTCTACGAGCACAGCGGCCCGGGCGATCCGCATAGGCTCGATGCTGACAACGACGGCATTGCGTGTGAAGCGCTGCGGTAGTCAGTAGAGCCCCGTGCTCCGTTGTTCGCGCCGAGGTGAAAGACGCCTCTTTGCCGAGCGGATACAACTACAGCTCCATCAAGACGCTGGTCGTAATCTGCCCCTACTGTTCCGTGATAATTAGCGCAACGATCGAACCCATTGTACTAAAAACCGACCTCGTGAATGCAATCAAGCGGCGCTAGCTCTTTCCTCTCGGTGAATGGGGTTATGAATTTTCGTGTTCGTTTATTCCATGCTGATCACCTATGATGAGCCGAAGCGTCAGACCAACATCGCCAGGCACGGCTTGGACTTCGCTGATCTGTCGCTAAAGTTCTTCGAAGCGGCAAATGAACGCCTGATGGCCATTGGCGAATTCAAAGGCCAGATCATTATTGCCGTGGTGTTTCGCCCTCTGGGTACCGAGGCGCTTTCGGTGGTTTCGGTGCGCCCGGCCAGCCGGAAAGAAAGGAGCCTGCGTGACCAAGTTTTCGTCAAAGCGTCCGCTTACCGATGCCGAGGAAGCGGAAATCCAGAAGATGATCAAGAGCGACCCGGATGCGCCCGAGATCACCGACGCCCAGGCCCGCAACCCCATGAGCTTTTCCGAAGCTATGAAACGCGGGCCCGATCGCCCTCGCCTGCACAATGCCAAGAAGGCTGTCACCCTCCGTCTCGATTCTGAGATCGTGCAGCGCTTCAAGGCCAAGGGAGATGATTGGCGCATCCGTATGGCCAAAGTCCGTAAGGATGCGTCTTGATCTCGCAGGCGTGAAACGACGGGTTGGATTGAATCGAGACCGCAAACCCAATCCGGAGGCTTTCCAGCGTCGATAGCGTTGCCGGCCGAGCACATCGCGACCTTCTGGACTCCAAGCGAGATCATCTCTCCCTTAGTCCCATGGGAACATCACCACCCCTTTGTCAGGCCGAAATCGGTTTTCTCCTTTGTGCGCGAGAAACACTCAGGATGTTGCACTTTAGTCAGGTCATTTAAGCAGCGTTTTGTCCAAAACATAAGCTGATTTTAGGCTAACTTTCGCCGGCACTTCCACATAGGTTTTGATCTGCCCATGTACCTGCGAGATCAAAAATATCGATAAATCTTGGGACTTTTGGGCCCTAACTGAATCTCTCCCAAGAGCGGTAATTGGGCAGGAGAACCCGATTTTTGCGAGCTTGCGCCTTCTCCCAGGCAATTTGCACACGCCCTAAGCCTGGCTATGGTAGGCGATTGCTAACCTGTGGAGGGGATTTATGGTTCGCACGCATTTTCGAAATCTCGCGCTTAGCGTTATCACGGTCGTAACCGCATCAGCGGCAAGTGCCGCAAACGCAGAAACACTGATCGCCGGAATCGAGGCGGCTTTTCCGCCATGGGCATACGCCGAGCGCGGAGAATATAAAGGCATCGCCGTCGATGCCATGCGTGCCATCGCCGAAAATCAAGGCCTCGAGGTCGAATTCCGCGACATGCCCTGGCCCTCTCTTATCCCTGCTCTTTCGAGTGGACGCATTGATCTGCTCGTCACCGGACTCAACGTGACCGAGGAGCGTAATGAAGTTCTCGATTTTTCCATACCATGGTGGGAAAACGACGACGAAGTGCTCGTCAACAGCGATTCCGGTCTGACCTTTGATGAAGCGTTGTGCTGTGGCGTCACAGTCGGCGTACAGGGTGGTTCTACCCAGCAGAGCTGGGCAGAGGCCAACCTCGATGACGTCACGATCCGGGCGTACCCTGACTATGTCGCAGCCCTCGATGACATGGCAGTTGGACGGATCAATTCCCTGATCGTTAGCACCGACAGCGCCGAATCGTTCATCGCCAACGGACGCGATGTCGTGATCGCCGGCACTATCGAAGTGGGGCAACCCCAAGCGTTGGCTGTGCAGCGCGGCGATCCCAATGGTATCCTGGCTCAACTCAACCAGGGAATTATCGAACTCTACGAATCCGGTCAGTGGGAAGAAATCGTTCACTCGTACTCGCCGCACGCCACGATCCGCGACGTACCAGCGACAATGCCCGACTATGTGCGAACCTACCAAGAGCCGATCGCCGGCCTTGAGTGACGAAATCATCGAAGGGCAGGTAAAGGCACCTGCCCTTCTGAAATCAAGCACTCCCCTTCCCAACCAACAGTTGACCCGACTGGTCCGTGACTTTCCAAAGACTGCTCGACGAATTGCCTTTCCTTCTGGCCGGGCTCGGTATTGCACTGCAACTGCTCGTTGCGCTGCTTGCTTTCGGTCTGGTTCTAGGGCTAGCCCTTGCATTGCTGAGTGTCTACGGCGGACCGACACTGCGGTTGCTCACAACGTTGTTTGAAAGAACGTTTCGGGGCATCCCCGAAATCATCCTCTTGATGCTCTTTTTCTACGGTGTCGGAGAGTACATTCCGATGAGCGCTTTCGGCGCAGCCGTTGTCGCCTTGGGCTTACGCTCAGCTGCCTACCAGTCCCAGATATTTCGCACGTCCATTCAAGCGACCGATACAGGGGAAGTCATGGCCGGCCGTGCTCTGGGCATGTCAGGGACCCAGGTCGTGGCGAAAATCGTTCTCCCCCAAGCACTCCGGCGCTCGATCGGCGCTTGGACAAACGAATATTCGTCCGAACTCAAAGCGACCTCACTAGCCTTCGTGATTGGCGTGGTCGAGCTGACCCGGCAGGCCAGCTATATCATATCAAGCCTGCAAGGGAGTGCTTTGGCAGTGATGACAGTGGTTGCAGCATTCTATTTCATCGTCAATGCTTTAGGCAACGCAGCTCTCTATGCGCTTGAGCGAAAGCTCGCCATTCCCGGAGCCGAGCAAGGAGAGCTTTCTTGATGAGCGATGATCCCGTCCTTAGCTTGCGCAACATCCATAAGCGCTATGGAGACGTCTCCGTACTCAATGGCGTCGACCTTGACCTCACTCAAGGGCAGTCCAAAACGATAATCGGGCCATCGGGCACGGGAAAGTCTACTCTTCTGCGCTGTATTAATTACCTCTCCCCTCCCGACAAGGGCACTGTCCTCCTGGAGGGGAAAGACGTTGCCCGGGAAAATATCGATGCCGTCCGTTCGCGCATTGGGTTCGTGTTTCAAGACTTCAATCTGTTCACGCACCTGCGGGTTATCGACAATGTCGTGCTGGCCCAGCGAACGGTCAAGAAACGATCGAAATCTGAAGCACTGGAGCGAGCTGAACTCGAACTTGAAAGAGTTGGTTTAACCGACCGAAAACATGCCTTTCCTGCCGAGCTTTCCGGAGGCCAGAAACAGCGTGCAGCCATTGCACGTGCCCTTGCAATGGACCCAATCTTGGTTCTGTTCGATGAACCCACATCAGCGCTCGATCCTGAACTCACGGGCGAAGTGGTCCAGGTCATGAAAAAACTGGCCGAGGAAGGGATGACGATGCTGGTGGTCAGCCATGAAATGGGATTTGCCTCGGCAGCGGCCGATGAGGTGATCTTTATGGAAGGCGGCGTAATCGTTGAACAGGGCCCTCCTTCCGAAATCCTGACAGCTCCACAACACCCCCGAACCGCGCAGTTTCTCTCGATGATTAACGAGACCCACTAGCAGGACGGCCCAATGATCGAGTTCGCGAAAGAATGGGTGCCGTTTATTGCTCAGGGAATACCCACGACGCTAGGCCTCTGGATAGCGGCAATCTCGCTCGGTTTCGTGCTTTCGCTATTTTTGCTGTGGGGGCGGCTCTATGCAAGTCGGCCAATCTACTGGCTGGCGACCGCATATGTTGAAGTGTTCCGCGGCACTCCGATGCTGGTCCAACTGTTTTTTATCTATTTCGGCTTACCAGAAATCGGCATCGTGCTCGATCCTCTGACCTGCGCTGTCGTGTGCATCGGTCTCAATTCTGCAGCCTATCAGGCCGAATATTTCCGGAGCGCCGTCCGCTCCCTGCCTGCAGGGCAGATGACCGCGGCGCGGGCCTTGGGAATGAGCCGCACGCAGGCGTTTAGGAAGATCATACTCCCCCAAGCCGGGCGAAGAGCCATCCCCCAATGGTCCAACGAAGTCATCGTCGAGCTGAAATACACATCCATTGCCTACGCGATTGGCGTTACGGAAATGACCGCACTTGCTGAACAAGCAGGCTACCAAACCTTTAGGTTCCTTGAAGCCTTCCTGATCGTTGCAGCTATCTATCTGATCCTTACAAGCACGGTGGCGTTCATCCTCGAGCGTGTTGAACGCAGGCTCTACATCCCCGGCCTGACGTATCGCAGCGGGAGAGGCGTTCAATAGGATACGGCGGGGCATTGAGGTTTTCATCTCGGCAATAGTTATATGGGCCGCGAGGGCACTTCTCCACCATTGAGGGCATGCTTGAATGTGTTTGTCACGAAAGCGCGCTGGATTTGACCACTGAGAATGCAAGGGAGGACGGGCGTGGCAGGTTTGAGCCTATAACATCAGCCGCGCGAAAAGGTGCATCGGGTTCTCCAAAATGTCGCAGGCCTATGGTAGCATCTGCATTGCAAATCTGGCGAATTTAATACATGTATTTGCAGTGCATGTTTGGAGGGCAGCGATGGCCACGCTCACCGAAACCGGGTTGCGAGAGCAAGTCGAACGCTTTTACGAAAAAGTTCGCGTCGATGACGCGCTCGGGCCGATCTTTGCCGATCACGTTGCCGATTGGCCTAGCCATCTTGATCGGCTCACGGATTTCTGGTCGTCGATCATGCTTACGTCGGGGCGTTACAAGGGTAATCCCTATGCGGCGCACCTGCCCTTCTCCGCTCGCCTCGACACCGCGCTATTTGAACGCTGGCTGACGCTCTGGAGCGAAACGGCCCGTGAACTGTTTGCCGATGAAACTGCTCTCCGGTTGGAGGACAAGGCAAACCGTGTGGCCAATAGTCTTATCGCGGGAATGCTTTTCCGGGCCAACCGGACAAGTCCTGGATCACAAGTTTCTCCAGCGCTGAACGGGAAAAGACACGACCCATCACGTCTAGGCGGCGTACGCACATAGCTTAATCCGAGCGGCAGCATAAAGGAGGGCCCGGATGGTCGCACAACTTACCAAGGCAGAACGCCAGGACTGTATTGCAATCGTTCTGGGCGTTTTGATTCTGGGAGCAGTATTGGCCATTGCGGGGCTGCGCGACCCCTTGGGGGGCCACGGCTTGCTGATCGTTGCTCTCAGCCTGGGAGCCCTCCTCTACCTTCTCATCCGTTATGACAGACCCGAACCGAGCGAAGATCGCCTCGTGAGCTATTATGACGATCCGACCCGGGTGGGGATCGCCTTTACGATGGCCTGGGCCATCTTCGGAATGTTCATGGGAGTCTGGGTCGCGGCCCAGCTTGCCTGGCCGGAGCTCGAATTCGGGCAGGCCTGGTCGGGTTTTGGGCGTATCCGTCCCACCCATACTACGGGCGTCATCTTCGGGTTCGGTGGCAACGCGCTGATCGCCACATCATTCCATGTCGTACAGCGTACCTCGCGCGCGCGGTTGGCGAGCAATGTGCTGCCCTGGTTTGTGCTGTTCGGCTACAATCTGTTCTGCATCCTGGCCGTCACCGGCTATTTCATGGGGATCACCCAATCCAAGGAATATGCCGAACCTGAATGGTACGCCGACATTTGGCTGGTCGTCGTCTGGGTCGCCTATTTCTTCCTTTATCTCAGAACGCTGGCGCGGCGGAAGGAACCGCATATCTACGTCGCCAACTGGTATTACCTGGCGTTCATCGTGGTCGTTGCGATGCTTCACATCGTCAACAACATCGCCGTGCCGGTTTCGTTGGGCAGCGCCAAGAGCTACATCGTCTGGTCCGGCGTGCAGGATGCGATGGTGCAGTGGTGGTATGGCCACAACGCCGTGGCGTTCTTCCTGACGGCCGGGTTCCTGGCCATGATGTATTATTATCTGCCTAAGCGGGCCAACCGCCCCATCTTTTCTTATCGCCTGTCGATCCTGAGCTTCTGGGGCATCACATTTTTCTACATGTGGGCCGGCTCGCACCATCTGCACTACACCGCCCTGCCCCATTGGGTGCAGACGCTTGGGATGACTTTTTCGGTCATGCTGCTCGTGCCGTCTTGGGCATCGGCCGGCAACGCACTGATGACGTTGCGTGGCGCCTGGCACAAAGTCAGGGACGATGCAACGCTGCGGTTCATGGTCGTCGCGGCGATCTTTTACGGGCTTTCGACCTTTGAAGGTTCGTTCATGGCCATTCGCCCAGTCAATTCGCTATCCCACTATACAGATTGGACCGTGGGGCACGTCCATGCCGGCGCGCTGGGTTGGGTGGCGCTGATCACCTTCGGTTCGCTCTATACCGTCGTTCCCTCGCTCTGGAAACGATCCGGCATGTATTCCAATAAACTGATCGAGGTCCATTTCTGGCTCTCGCTCGCCGGCACCCTGATCTACATCTTTGCCATGTGGAACTCAGGCATTGTGCAGGGCCTCATGTGGCGCACCTATACCGAGGGCAATACGCTCACCTATTCCTTCGTTGATACGCTGGTCGCGATGTATCCCTATTATATCGCCCGTACGTTCGGCGGCCTGCTCTTTCTCATCGGCGCAATCATCGGCGCCTACAATATCTACATGACCGCCAAACGTGGTCCCGTCGCAGAGCACGACTTAACCGATGTGCCGATCTCGGGCGCTTCCAGTCCCAACCCCAGTCCGGCGGAGTAACAGGCTGTGGCAGAACTCTTCCATCGCAAACTGGAACGGACGGCGATCGGCTTTGTCTTGGCCATTATCGCCGCAGCCAGTGTCGGCGGCATCGTCGAAATCATTCCGCTTTTCACCATCGACGAGACCGTCGAGGACGTTCCGGACATGCGCCTTTATACGCCGCTAGAACTGGCGGGGCGCGACATCTACGTCAAGGAAGGGTGCTATGCCTGTCATTCGCAGATGATTCGGACCCTGGTCGATGAAGTTGACCGCTACGGTCCCTATTCACTGGCCGTGGAATCTCAATACGACCATCCCCACCAATGGGGCTCGAAAAGAACCGGACCCGATCTCGCTCGTCTGGGCGGGAAATATTCCGATGTGTGGCACGTTGCTCATCTCATCAATCCCCGGCAGGTGACGCCCGAATCCAATATGCCGGCCTATCCCTGGCTGGCCGAGAACGAGCTTGATGTCTATCAACTCTCCGCCCTGTTGCGCACGCAGCGGATCGTTGGCGTCCCCTATACGCAAGACATGATCGAAAACGCGGCCATGGACGCTATTGGGCAGGCCACGCCGGGCAGCACCCAGGCCAGAGCAGTCGCCGAACGCTATGGCGAAGGCACCCAGGTCAGCACGTTCGACGGAACAACGGGAACGGTCACCGAGATGGATGCGTTGGTTGCATACCTGCAAGTGCTCGGGCGCCTCACGGACGCGGCCTATCTGCAGGCCGATTCCGACGAGACGCCCGCCGCCGACGACGTCCTCTCCTCGGAGTTGATCGCGCCGGCTGACCAGGAGTAAGTCCGATGGATTTCGATCACAGCACGCTGGTGGCGTTCTCCAAGAGTTGGGGATTGTTTTACCTGATCGCCATGGCAGTGGCCGTCTGCATCTACACCTTCTGGCCCAGGAACCGGAAGAAGTTCACCGATGCCAAGAATTCCATTTTGCGTGAGGATGATCGGCCATGAGCGAGGTTGAACGGGACGCCGCTACGGGGGAACCCACCACCGGCCACGAATGGAACGGCATCAAGGAACTCGACACACCCGTACCGCGGGGCATTATGCTCTTTGTGATCGTAACCCATGTGTTCGCGCTCATTTGGTGGATATTGATGCCCGCATTTCCCCTTGGGTGGACCTATACGCCAGGGATATTGGGCATCGATCAATTCACCAGCGCCAATCAGGCCGTGGCCGAAGCCCGTACCGTTCGATCATCCTGGAGTGCCCCGCTTCTGGAGCTTTCGGATGAAGAAATCCTGGCCGACGAAGCGCTCATGGCGCGAGTCACGGAAACCGGAAACCAGCTTTTCGGCGACAATTGCGCAGCATGCCATGGGCGCGATGCGCAGGGCGGCATCGGATATCCCGATCTTACCGACCATGACTGGATCTGGGGCGACGGCAGCGTCACGGCTATTGCCGATACAATGCGCATCGGCATCAACGCCCAACACACCGAGAGCCGCGTTGCCCAAATGCCCGCCTTCGGGCTTCAGCAGATGCTGACGACCGACGAGGTCCGCAACGTCGCGCGTTATGTCTATTCGCTGAGCAATCCCGATTATTCCACTGCCGAGAACCTTGAGCGCATTGAGGCCGGCCGTGACACTTTCGCGACCAATTGCGCTGGCTGTCACGGCCAGGATGCCACTGGCATTCCCGGAGCCGGATCGCCGAACCTGTCCGACGCGGCCTGGATTTATGGCGGCGAGATCGAAGACATCATCGCTTCGGTGCATGGCGGACGCGTGGGGCACATGCCCTACTGGGAAGATCGCCTGACGCCGACCGAGATCAAGGTTCTCGCGCTCTATGTCCATTCGCTCAGTACCGGGCGACCCTAGCCATGGCGATGAGCAAGCCAGCCGAAAGCCGGAACAATACGCGGTTGCTGGTTGCCGTGCTCGTCTTTCTGGGCACCATCATTTTCGTCGGCGCCAATGCTCATCTGATTTATGTCTCCTTCGCATCCCAGCCCGGTTGCGTTGACCACGCCAAGCCGGGCGAACCCCGTCCGGGACAATACAGCGCCGCCAAATCGTCTTGCTAGCCGCTTTTTTGAAAGGGCCCACCATGAGTGAAACGGACGAACGCTACTGGCTCTTGAGTAAACCCTCGGGCATCGAGGAAACCCACGCGCCCGAGCTGCAGCGCAACTATGCGCCTTCGCGCGTTTTCGCCTGGCTCAAGGCGGGCTGGCACGATCTTTATACCGACCCTTTGCCGAGCCTGGCCTATGGCGTGGTGGTGAGCGCTATTTCGACAATCCTGATCTATTGCTTTTTGGAATTCAATCTCGACTATATTCTCTTCCCGGCCCTATCGGGTTTCCTCATTATGGCCCCCCTCCTGGCCATGGGGCTTTATCAAAAAAGCGCCAGGCTCGCCAATGACGAGCCCGTCAGCCTTGCCGATCTGCTCGGCGTCAAGGCTCAGTCAGGTGGGCAGGTGTTCTTTGTTGGGTTGATGCTTTCACTGTTGGCCCTCGTCTGGATCCGTGCTGCAGTCATCGTCTATTCCCTTTTCTTCGGCTATCGGGCGTTCCTGGGCGTTGAAGAATCCATTCCCCTGATTTTCGGAACCCCCATCGGCTGGGCTATGCTGTTCACCGGCATCTGTGTGGGTGGGCTCTTTGCCGCCTTCGGCTTCGCCGTCAGCGCTTTTTCAATTCCGATGTTACTCGATCGGCGCACCGACGCACTGACCGCGATGGGCACGAGCATGGCCGTAGTGTGGAACAACCTACCCGTGATGATCGCCTGGGGCGCGGTCGTCATGGCCCTGGTCATTGTCTCGATCGCCACCGCGCTCATCGGATTTATCGTCATCTTCCCGCTTCTCGGCCACGCCACCTGGCACGCCTATCGCGATATGGTCAAAGACTGAGGGGAAACCATGAGCCTCGAAACCGCCTTGAACGACCCTCTCGCTTCCGCTCCCTCAGGCGAAAGCGAACTGGTGCTCGCCAGTCAGAATATGGGCAACGGACAATTCCGAACCAGTCTGTCGGTGCCAGGGATGCATTGCGGCGGCTGCATGAGCAAAGTGGAAAAGGCGCTGTCGGCGCTGCCCGAGGTCCAACTCGCGCGGGTCAACCTCTCAACCCGCCGCGCCACGGTCGAATGGACGGGCAAAACAGCGCCCGCTCTCATCGAGACGCTGTCCAGCATCGGTTTTGAAGCCAATTTCATCGATGAACCGGAACAGCGCAGCGAGCCCCAATTTCGACGGCTGGTTCGCGCCCTCGCGGTTGCAGGCTTTGCTTCGGCCAATATCATGATGCTCTCGGTCGCCGTGTGGGCCGGAGCCGACGCGGCAACCCGCGATCTGTTTCACTGGATCTCTGCGGCCATCGCCCTCCCCACTCTCATATATTCTGGCAGCATCTTCTTTGAGCCGGCGTTCAACGCCCTTCGGCACGGCAGGACCAACATGGATGTGCCGATATCGATTGGGGTCGCGCTGGCCTTCGGGCTGAGCCTGTTCGAAACGATAACCAGCGGCCAGCACGCCTATTTCGATGCTTCGGTCACTCTTTTGTTCTTCCTTTTGATTGGGCGTACGCTCGATTACGCAATGCGCGACAAGGCCCGCAGCGCCGTCAGGGGATTGGCCAGCCTCACACCGCGCGGCGCCACGGTTGTCGATACCGATGGAAGCTACCGTTATCGTCCTGTTTCCGAACTTGTGCCGGGCATGACCATCTCGATTGCAGCCGGCGAGAGAATGCCGGTCGATGGACGCGTTATTTCGGGTACCTCGAACTTCGATTGCGCCATGGTGAACGGAGAAAGCCAACCCGTGCTCGTCGCTCCTGGCGACAGCGTGCAGGCCGGCACCATGAACCTGCAATCCCCCTTGCTTGTTGAGGTGACGGCCAAGGTCCAGGATTCGTTCCTGGCCGAAATGATCCGGCTGATGGAACTCGCCGAGGGCGGCCGCAACCGTTATCGTCGCCTCACCGACCGCGTTTCCGAACTCTATTCTCCGGTCGTGCATCTGGCAGCGGCGATCACCGGGTTGGGATGGTGGTTGATCAGTGGCGATTGGCATATGGCAATCACCACCGCCATTGCCGTTCTCATCATTACCTGCCCGTGCGCTTTAGGCCTTGCCGTGCCGATCGTCCATGTGGTCGCCGCGCGCAAGTTGTTCGAAAATGGTCTGCTCACCAAGGACGGCTCTGCCATCGAACGTCTGGTCCAGCCCGATATCGTTGTGTTCGACAAGACCGGTACGCTGACCCGGGGGCGTTCCACCCTCTCCAATCGTGCGGACATCGAGCCCATTTCCCTGGCCATGGCCGGCACATTGGCGCGCCAATCGCGTCATCCCCTGTCGCAGGCACTTGTTGAAGCGGCCGCCAATCTCACGGTTTCCGAAAAGATCACCGATGTCCAGGAAATCGGCGGTCAGGGCGTCATGGGCACCATCGGCTCGAGCAGTTTCCGCCTCGGACGGCGAAGCTGGGCATGCGGGACCGAGCGCAGCGACACGGCATTTGCGGGTTCAGAAGTGGTTCTGAGCCGGGACAGCAAAGAAATCGCCGCCTTCCACTTTGCAGATTCTTATCGCGAAGGAGCGCATCAAGCGGTCAGCGAGCTCAAAGATCTGGGCCTCGAGATCGTTCTTGTGTCCGGCGATCGACATCCGGAGGTAGAGCGCGCCGCCCGCGACCTGGGCATCGAGCAGTTTCACGCAGAATGCCTGCCCGGCGAAAAACTCGCTTTGCTCGAGCGCATGAACGCCGATGGCCGCAAGGTGCTCATGGTCGGCGACGGGCTCAATGACGCGCCCGCGCTCGCGGCGGCCCATGTCTCGCTTGCCCCCTCGTCTGCTGCCGATATCGGCCGTCAGGCCGCCGATATCGTCTTCACCCGCGAAAGCCTGCTGGCCGTCCCCACCGCCCTGCACGTGGCGAAGCGTGCGGACAAGCTGGTGCGGCAAAACCTCGCCTTCTCGCTTCTCTACAATATGGTGGCCGTTCCCATCGCAATCCTCGGTTTCGTCACCCCGCTGGTCGCTGCACTGGCCATGTCGCTGTCGTCCATCATCGTCGTCCTCAACGCCATGAGGCTGACCCGAAACGCGCACACCAGCAACCGAGCCAACCCATCCGCTACTATCCCCGGTATGGAGCCGGTGTGATGATGGATCGCATTTTTTTCCTTATTCCGTTGGGACTGATCATGGGACTGGTAGGGTTACTCGCCTTCCTCTGGTCGCTGCGCTCAGGCCAATATGACGATCTCCAAGGCGCAGCCGAGCGCATCCTACTCGATGACGAGGACAATGAGAAAAAGGAGGGAGCGGGCAACACCCGCTGACCAATCGCCGATGAGCCGAAAAACCAAAGACGCCATCATTGTCTCCCTGACGATTGCCTCCGCGGTGATCGTCCTCGCGCCAAGCACGGTTGCAGCCGCTGCAAGTCTCCTGGCGCTGATTGGCAATCAGTTTTGAGCTAACTCAGGACGGGTTGGAGACTGTTGGCTACCTGCCCCGTCAAGGTTTAATTTCGGCCATCACTGCCATCGACTGATGGCTCAATGGGAACCGGCTCTCCACTCATAGAGATGAACCAATTTGGGGTCGTCGGCATGCTCGATCAGCATCCGGCGGACGCGATCCTGCCACAGGGCACCGAACCACTCCAGTTGCGCGGCGTCGGCCTTGCTCGAAATCGCCAGAGGCATCAAAGCTTCCATTTCGCGATCATGCGGCACGCTGGCGGTATTGATGTCTATGATCACGCCCTGCCCGGTGTCGCGACGTCGTAATCCGATCCGGCCGTCAATTACGGCATCGAAGGTCAGAAGGCCCTTGCGCGAGAAGCGATGGTTCGCACCAATTCCCATGAAGCCTGTTTCCTCGCCTGCGCCGGTGACGAGCGTGGCGATCGAGGCCATGACCCCGGTCGTGCCTTCGTCTCTGCCATCGCGCATATGCACCTCAATGGCACCACGCTCCGGCACGTCCTCGTCGTAGAGCCAGGCGAGCCCTTGGACCATCATCAGCCAAGCGCCCGCGACGGCGGGGCAGGAATGGCCGGCAAGCCGAACCGCATCGATATAGCGATACGTCATCACCCCGCCCTTGGCACTGCTAAGAAATTCGGCAAGCGGATCTCGCATCCGCACCACCGGTGCGTCCTCAAAAAAGGCAGGAAAAGCGCCCCCGTTTTGGCTCCCTGGAAACTGGACGACTGTCATCGTCAGGCCGCCGGCTGGTTGAGCGGGAACAGAGCGGGATCGACCGCGATATCACTCAACGTATTGCGATCCATCTCAGCCATAAATGCATCGAGCGCACCGCCCAACACACGCCGTAGCCGATGACTTGGTGTGATCCGATCGGCATCGTCCCCGAAGCACTCCACGATGGCGAAATCCGGTTCGGTTACCCGCAGCACATCGCCCAGAACAATCTCTTCCGCACGACGGGCCAGTTTCAAGCCGCCCGAGCGCCCCCGCACAGCCTTGAGAAAATCGTTTCGGGTCAGAATGTTGGCGACCTTCATCAAATGGTTCTTGGATATGCGATAGGCGCCGGCAGCTTCATCGATGGTTACGAGTCGATCGTCATGGGCAGCGACATAGACCAGCAAGCGCAGGGCGTAATCGGAAAATTGGGTCAACCGCATGCTCGTCGCCCATTTTTCCAGCTTGTCGAACTATTCAGGATTGCGTTTGTCATAATATATATTTCTAGCGCATCTTTTCTGCTACGCAAGTGGTCCAGAGCCGTAATTGGAGCCAGATCCATGTTTGAGAGCAAACCGTCCCGTAACGCAATTTGGGCAGCGGTCGTTGCTTTGGTATGGATCGGCCTCCTCGTCGGCGTGTCTTTGCTGGCGACGCCGGTCAAATTCCGAGCGCCGACCCTGGAACTGCCCGTTGCGCTTGATGTGGGCCGGCACACCTTCAGCGTTTTCATTATCGTTGAATTCGTAGGCCTTGCCTTGCTGGCCCTAGCGATTTTCATCGGAGCGCGATCGCGGATGATGCTGGCCGGGCTGTTGGTGATTGTCGCCGTTCTGTCGATCCAGAGCGTCTGGTTGCTTCCAGCTCTCGATGCCCGAGTTGAGACCTACCTTGCCGGTGAGGTGCCACCCGACAGCATGCTGCATATGTTTTATGTCGCAGCGGAAGGGGTGAAACTGTTGGCTCTGATCTTCATCTCAACCCTGTCACTGCGCCGCGCGCTGGGGTCAAACGAAAGAATTTTGCCGGCCTCCAAAACATTGTCCGCCGTCAGCACCCATGGCACAGGTTTGAGGTTGTAAGTTAAGGAGGTTT
>NZ_JBAFXA010000014.1:0-26615 GCF_036662815.1 Pelagibacterium mangrovi
CACCCCTCATCCGACCCGGCTTCGCCGGCCCACCTTCTCCCTCAAGGGGAGAAGGTGGGCCGGTGCTGCGGGGTGACAGCGGCGGGGATTGGGGGAAGGATTGGGGGCATGCTTCTTGCGGTTGTATGTGTTGCCGGCTCAGCGCCCCCTCATCCAACCGCTTCGCGGCCACCTTCTCCCACCAGGGGAGAAGGGGAGCTCTTGGCTGGGTCTGGAGAAAACGTCGGTGCTGTCACAGGAGCCCCCTTCGCTCCTGGTGGAGAAGGGTTGGGAAGTAGGAGGCGCTGCGGTTGAGCCAGGTGTCCCCGTGCTATCTACCGCGAATGCCGGGGCGTCCGGATTTCGCCGCGCATGGTGCCGATGGCCATTTCGAAATTGTCGGCGATGCGGCGGGCGCGGATCATGAATTCGTGGGCGATTTCCGGGGTGAAGATTTCGAGGGCGGTTTGTTCGAAAAGAGCCAGCCAGCGGTCGAAATGGACGCCCTCGATCGGCAGGCGGAGGTGGGGGTTGAGTGGACGGCCGGAATAGCGGCCGGTGCGCAGCATGATCGAGGACCAGAAATCGGTGATCTGGGCGATGTGGTGGTCCCAATCATCGACCGCGCGGTTGAAGATCGGGCCCAGAACCTCGTCCTCGCGGGCGCGGCCGTAGAAGGTGGCGACAAGAAGCGCGATATCGGGGTCGGTGATATCGGGATGGGCCGGGCCCGGCCGGGTCAGGGGGTTGTCGTCGGGAGGAGTCATCTTTTGCCTCGCTCCTAGGCCTCTACCACGTCTTTTGCGCCGAATGGAGCGTCATGTTGCCGCCGACGAAATGGGCGATGACGCCCTGGGGCGGCTGCCAGTTGAGGACTTCGGCACGCTCGGCGCCCTCGACGAGATGCCGGAGCACGCGCAGGACGCCGCCATGGGCCACGATGATCGAATGGTCGGTCAGCCCCGACGCGAAATCGAGCAGGCGGTGGGCGAGATCGTCATAGTTCTCGCCCTGTTCGGGGCGGAAATGCCAATAGCTCGAATCGCGCTGGCCGGGGGCCAGGGCCTCGCGCTCGCGCGCGATCTCATCGTGCAACGTGCCTTCGAGCTTGCCGAACGAGATTTCGACAAGGCGCTCGTCGTAGATCACTTCGGGCAGCGGCACGTCGAAAGCGGCACGCATGCGTTCCATGGTTTCGCGCGCGCGGCTTAGGGGAGATGCATACCAGCGGAACCGGTCGGGCGCGGCGCCCTGCTCTTCAAGCAGGAATTTGAGCAATACGCCGTTGGAATCGGCCTGTTTGCGGCCGGTTTCGTTGAGCGGAATGTCGCGGCTGCCCTGATAGCGGCGTTCGCGGTTCCAGTCGGTTTCGCCGTGGCGTGCAAAATAGAAATCGGGCCAGGTGACCTGATGCATATCCATATCAATCGGTTAGCGGACAGCGGAGCGCGCAAGATATCTCCGCGCTCCGACACTGGAGTTTATTCGCCGGCCGGCTCGTCCTTGGGAAGGGCGCGCATGCCGATGACGTTGTAGCCGGAATCGACGTAGTGGACTTCGCCGGTCACCGCGCTCGCCAGATCGGAAAGCAGGTAGAGGGCGGAATTGCCGACTTCATCGATAGTGACATTCCTGCGCAGCGGCGCGTTCTCTTCGTTCCACTTGAGCATTTCGCGCAGATCAGAAATGCCCGACGAAGCCAGCGTCTTGATGGGGCCGGCGGAGATTGCGTTGACGCGGATGCCCTGGGGCCCAAGATCGGTGGCGAGGTAACGCACCGAGGCTTCCAGCGCGGCCTTGGCAACACCCATGACGTTGTAGTTGGGGAGCACTTTTTCGGCGCCGTAATAGGTCAGCGTCAGGATCGAGCCGCCCGGCTCCATCATCGCTTCGGCGCGCTTGGCGAGCGCGGTCAGCGAATAGACCGAGATGTTCATGGTCAGCGCGAAATTGCCTGGGGTGGTATCGACATAGCGGCCCTCAAGCTCTTCCTTGTTGGAAAAGCCGATGGCGTGGACGAGGAAATCGAGCTTGCCCCACTGGGACTTGAGCACGTTGAACACAGCGTCCATGGCGTCGGCGTCGGTCACATCGCATGGCAGGACCAGATCGGAGCCGAACTCTGCGGCGATCGGCTCGACGCGGCGATGCAGCGCCTCGCCCTGATATGTGAAGGCCAATTCCGCGCCCTGCGAGTGCAGCGCCTTGGCAATGCCGTAGGCGATGGAGCGGTTGTTGGCGACGCCCATGATGAGCCCCCGCTTGCCTTCCATCAAACCAGCCATTCATGTTCTCCGATGATCGTTAAGTTACCGCCGGTTTTGGCACAGGGGATGGGAACGGGCAAGGTGGGACACCGATCGGCCCTGTGGCCAACACCATTTGCCGCATGCGATAATGACGGCAGGTTTCAGGACGGGATTTTCATGACGCTAACCAAAGATCAGATCGTTCCGGCGCTTATCGGGCTTTTGGGGCCTGAGAGCGTGTTGGCCGAACCCTCGGACATGGCAGGCTATCTTTCCGAACCGCGCCGGCGGTTCCATACCGAAGCGCAGGCGATCGCCCTGCCCCGCACCGTGGCCGAACTGCAGGCGGTGATGGAGTGGGCCCATGAGGTGGGCGTCCATATCGTGCCGCAGGCGGGCAACACCGGATTGGTCGGCGGACAGGTGCCGCGTTTTGGCGACGAGGTGATCGTTTCGATATCGCGGCTCAAGGGTGTGCGCGCGATCGATGCGGCGGCGGGGCATATGACGCTCGATGCGGGGACGACGCTGGAGGAAGCCCATGAGATTGCCGAGGAGGCGGGGATGATGTTCCCGCTCTATATCGCCTCGCAGGGATCGGCGCGGATCGGGGGCGTCCTGGGCTCGAACGCGGGCGGGGTGCAGGTATTGTCCTATGGCAATGCGCGGGAGCTGTGCCTGGGGGTGGAAGCAGTGCTGGCGGACGGGTCGATCTATAATGGGCTCAACGCGCTGCGGAAGGACAATACCGGCTATGACCTCAAGGATCTGCTGGTGGGATCGGAAGGCACGCTGGGGATTATCACGGCGGCGACGCTGAAGCTGTTTCCAAAGCCGGAGACGTATGAGACGGCGCTGCTCAATGTGGGTTCGCCCCAGGTCGCGCTGGAGGTGTTCACCCGGCTTCGGGCGCGGGCGGGCAATACGCTGACGGCGTTCGAATTGATGCCGCGCATCGGGTTCGATTTCCAGCTCAAGCACGGGATGATTGGGCAGGACCCTACGGCGGCGATGTCGGACTGGTATGTGCTGGCCGAGATTTCGGTGCCCAGGGGGGGCAAGGCCGGAGCGTTGGGCGAGGCGGTCGAGGAGATGTTTGAGGCGGGGCTGGTCGATAATGGCGTTGTTGCGGAGTCGCTGGCCCAGAGGCAGGCGTTCTGGATGGCGCGCGAGCAGATGAGCGAGGTGCAATCGCGCGAGGGGGCATCGATCAAGCATGACGTTTCCGTGCCGGTCGCTGCGGTGCCCGAGCTGATCGCGCGGGGCAGCGCGGCAGCGGCGCGGGCGGCGCCGGGGATCAGGCCGGTGCCGTTCGGGCATCTTGGGGATGGAAACATCCATTTCAATTTTTCCCAGCCCGAGGGGGCCGACGGAGCGGCGTTTATGGAGAAAGCCGGGGCGGTGCATGAGGCGGTTTATGCCGTGGTGCGCGAGTTGGGCGGGTCGGTTTCGGCGGAACATGGGATCGGGCAGCTCAAGACCGATCTACTCAAGGCGGTGAAGGACCCGGTGGCGCTCAAGATGATGCGGGCGATCAAATCGGCGCTCGATCCCAAGGGCATTCTCAATCCGGGGAAATTGCTGGGGTAGCAATCGGGGCGGGAATGCCTAGATAGGAGCTCAACCTCACAAGATTTCGATTCCCCCATGCTCCTCGACATCACTTTTCTCGATGATTCCACGCGCCCGGTGGCGCCCAGGCTCGACGCTACGCCGCAACAGAAGGTCTATGGCCAGCATCTCAAGGCGATCCACGATCATCTGCGGCAGAACACCAAGGTGTTGCGCACGATGATCGACGAGATCATGGCGGGCAAGAAGACGGTTCGGGAGGTCGAGGAGGAAGCCGAGGCGCTGACCATGGTGCACAATTTCCGGCGGTTCGGAAATTTGTGCGGCCAGCACTGCCAGGTGGTCCACACTCACCATTCGATCGAGGATGCGGGATTTTTTCCCGTGCTTTCGCAGAAGGGCGAAGCCTGGAAGAAGGTCACCGACCGGCTGCAGGCCGAGCATGAGGTGGTGCATGAATTGCTGGTCAGGCTGATCGGGGCGCTCAACACGCTGGTGCGGGAGCCCAACGCCGAAAACTTCGCCGACGCGGTGGAGGTCAACGACGCGCTGGAGCGCGTGCTGCTCTCGCACCTGGGGTATGAAGAAGACTCGATCGGCGACGCGCTGGGTTATTTCAACATCTGGGCTTAACCTTCGGCCTATTCGGTATGGGTCATCCGGATATCGAAGTTCTCGAACAGCGCCACCGCATCGTCTTCGAGCGCCGTGAGGCTGAGGAGCGGCACCGGGGCTCCGCCGACGGGTTGTCCATCGATCGACAGCGTGCCGCCTCCACGGAGGAAGGAGAGGATCGGTTCGGCGAGGGCCGCCGGCAGGTCCCGGGTCAGCTCGGGCGCTGCCTGTTCGGCCAGCTCGAACCGCAGTTTTTGCGGGTCGCCACCGGTTGCAAAGGCCTCGATGCTGGCGAATTGGTTGATAATGCCTCCATCGATGGCGGTGAAGTCGAAATCGGCCAGACCCAAGGTCATGAACGCACCGAGCATTTCGTCCTCGTCAAAGGAAAAGAGCGTTTCGGTGGCATTGGAAAGGCCGGCCGAGAAGGAAAGCGTGCCTAGATCGCCCCATTTATAGGTGATCGAATCAACGCCGATGGTTTCGCTGTCCCGGTCCCATGACATGGCGCCGGACATGCTGATGGGCGTATCGGCCAGGCCGAGCATGGCGATCATTTCGGCATCGGCAAGGGAAGCAGGCCCGAAATCGAAATCAAGGGTCTGGTTGGTGAGGGCGAACGAAACGTCGGTGGGGATGCCGTTGAACCAATCGTTGAGCGCGAGCTCGAAACTGTCCATGCCGATGGCGATGCGACTGCCCGGCCCGTCAGGAATGTCGAAGCGCGCATCGCTCATCGAGAAGCCGGAAAAATGGGGAATCGAGCGGCGGATGGCCTCGGGGCTCTGATCGTCGAGATCGAAATCGGCCAGGGCGAGCACATGGGAATAATCGGTGCTGCCGATATTGAGGGTGGCGAAGCTCACTTCGCCGGCCTCGGCGTGATTTTCGACGGCCACGATGAAGTCGGACATCTCGATTTCGGGCCAATGGCCGGGCGTAAAGCTGCCGGTGGAAAAGCCGCCCAACCCGAACCGCATGGGGCGGCCGTCCGAATCGATGAACCTGCATTCCCATCGGCCCATATCGATCCCGCCGAGCGAAAAGCCGGACAAAACCTGGGAGAGCGCGCGTTCGTCTATATCGGCATTGTCGAGATCGACCTGCTCGGCAAGCGTCTCGACATCTTTCCAATCGGCGGGCCGGATTTCGAGTTGCCCCAGATGCGTGGCGCCGAAGGCGCATTTTCCATCGTCGAATTGCTGATGCCCGCCCGAAAAGTCGAACCGGGAGAAAACCGGCACCAGATCATCGCCGGGTTCGACTTCGATCATACCGGTCATGGAAAGCCAGGCCTGGATATCGAGATCGGCGGCAGTCAGCAGGCCGTAATTACCATACGAGCCATCGTCACCGACGATCTCGGCCGAATCGATGCCGACCGACGCGGCGACACCATCGACCACGTTTGCCAGCACGATTCCCGATAGCGTGACGCGCACCGCTTCATCGCTGGGCGAGACGAAGGCTATCCGGTCGATCGTAATGCTCTGGGCATTGAGTGCGGCCAGCCCTTCGGCGTGGGACGACAGTTCACCGCCAAGGATTTCGGTGATGGCCTGCTCATCGAGCGTCGATTCCGTTACCGAAAGCCCTATGATTTCGATACCGGTATCGGTCTGGGCCAGAGCCGGGGCGGATAAAAGAACGGCGGATGCCAGAAACCCGATCCGAAGAGAATTTTTGTGCACGATGCCGCTCCTTGCCGTCCCTGTCTGATGCTTTGTGCCAGATAGGAGGTGCGGAGTTCAATGGCTGGGGGACAATTGGAGGTGTTGTGCGGCGATGGCGTTTGCCTGCAACACAGCCTTAAGCGACCAGCCCCTCGTCCGTGCCATCATCTGGCTTGAACGACTGGGCGAGTTCGGCGGCGCCTTCGACCACGGCCTCGGCTGCGGCGCGGGCCGCGTCGATGGACTCGAAAATCTTGCCGTCGAGCGGGAACACGCCGAGCTTAACCGCCATGAAGCGGAAATCGGTTCCGTTGGGGACAACGACGCCCTGAGGTTCACCGGCAACTGAGATAACGATTGGCTTGGTCATGATCGAAAAACACTCTGCATCACGCAAATTCCGCCCAGCGCCGGGGCGGTGCTAACAGTCTTATGTGAGGGTCTTGTGACGGGGCGGGCGACTAAAGTCGCGATACGCGCCACATCCAGGAGCGACACATGAGACCGGTACGTTTGAGGCTAAATCGTACGCAGGTGGTCTCGGACGCGGTCAGGCGTGCCCATGCAGTGTGTTTTACCATTTGCCGTTCTCCAGCCTGACCTCGGGGCACCTTAGCTGGTGCCACAAGTTATGAATAACAAGGCTTGATGAAAAGATCGAGTGCGAATGTGCCAAATCGGCACGCGACGACGAAAATTCCTGCCCCAAGAACGGGATGTGGCAGAACCGGTTCCGGGTGCTAACGTCAAAAAAGGTCGAGCTGATCGGTTTTTTTTGCCTTGACTATCATGGACTTGTCATCGGGTGCGGCTTCGAGAGTCTCGCTGACCGGCTCGATGAGATCGGCCCCCTCATTGGCGGCGGAGTTGACGCGAATCGAAACCGGATGCGACGCCATGCTGCCTTGGGGCTGCGGCACGACGAAGGGTTCGACCTCGGGGAATCGAACGTTGCGCACGTCGAGCCAGAGATCGATCTGCTCACCCTTCATGATGGCCGGCATCCGGTCGTGGATGTGCTTAACATCCGGCCCAGCGGGCACGGTGATGGTGGCGACGGTATCGACCTCCTCGCCATCAGGCCCCATCCACGTGGAATAGAGGCCGGCGAGGGCGATGGGCTCGCCATTTTCATGGGTAATGAAATAGGGCTGCTTCTTGCCGTTGGGCAGCGTCTTCCACTCGTAATAGCCCGAGGCGGGCAGGATGCAGCGCTTGTGCCGCACCGCATCGCGAAAGGCGGGCTTGTCGGCCATGGTCTCGGCGCGCGCGTTGACGAGAAGCGGGAACTCACGCGGGTCCTTGACCCAATGGGGCACCAGCCCCCAACGGGCGAGCCTGGCCCTGCGTCCCGCTTCATCGTGCCAGATGGCGATAACCGGTTGAGTGGGTGCAATATTGTAGCGCGGCACGGACTGAATTAAATTGTCCGTCGCAAAGATCTGGCGCATGGCCTCATCAGGCAAGGTAATTGCGTATCGGCCGCACATGATTCATCTTTCCAATTCGTTGCCCACTATAGAGAAGGTCAGTTCCAGATGAAGCCCGATGCCTGCTCGATCGGGCTTTTCCACCGCGACGAAGTGCTGCTGATCCAGCGGGCTTACGCCCCGTTCATGGGCCTTTGGACCTTTCCCGGCGGAAAGATGGAACCGGGAGAAACCCCGGTTGAATGCGTGCAGCGGGAGCTTTTCGAAGAAACGCGGCTGATCGTTCCCGATCCCGTCCAGGTGCTGGTCGAAACGGTCGGCGAGGGCGACAAGACTTATACGCTGGCAGTGTTTACCGCGCTCTGCCCGATTTCGGCGCCGATCACCAGCCCGGAAATCCGCGATTGGGAATGGGTGCATGTTGACGAGGTGCAGGCCTATCGCACCACCGACGACCTCATCAGAATCGTCAGGACATGCGCCATAACGCTGGGGCTTATGGGCACCGAGCCATGAAGCGAATCGTTTTGCGCTGGCTTGCTCTGATCGTTGCCATTGCCCCCCTGCCCGTCCTTGCGGTCGATCCGCCCTATCAGGGGCAGATGGAGCGGCTTTCCGAAATTCTGGGCAGTCTTTACATGCTGACCCCGCTTTGCGGGGACGCCACCAATGATTGGCGTGGGCAGATGGCCGAGCTGATCGAACTTGACGAGCCCGACGAGGACCGGCGCGCCCGGCTGGCCGGGGCGTTCAATGCCGGCTACGAAGCCTATGCGCGCTTTTACCGAAGCTGCACGCCATCGGCACAGACCGCGATCGCCCGGCTTCTGGCCGAGGGGGACACGCTGGCACGCGACATCCACCAGCGCTACGCTGAATGAGATTTCCCCAATTTGGGTCACCGCGTTAACCAATTGGTCATTTCCTCTTAGCAGTGCCACAAAGGCATGGTAACTAGCGCGCATGACCACACGCACCAGTTTTCCGTTCCCGACGAGCTCAAGCAGCATCGAAGCCGAGCAGGAAGAGCGCCAGATGGCGCTCGAATATCTCGCAGATGCCTGGAATGCGGCCGATACGGACGGAATCGACACCGAAGCCCTCGCCCACGCCGCGCTGTTCGCGGCCATCGCCACGCTTGTGCGCGATTATGGCGAAGAGGCCGTGGCGCAACTGATCGGGAACATTCCGGACCGAATCAGCAATGGGGAATACTCGCTGGATCGGGTGTTGCAGTAGGGGCGTACCCGGTCCAGAGTCTTTATTTGGCGCAACTTTGTCGGCGCCGACGAAACGTCGGCTTGCACATTGCGCGAACCGAATCAGCAATGGGGAATACTCGCTGGATCGGGTGTTGCAGTAGGCGACCTGAAGGCCGTGGTTGCTGAAAGGCTGCTGCTGGATTCCGGGAATAAATCCCGGAATGACAGTCTGGGGTTTGAGGCACCGCCTGCGATACCACTCCGTTGTCATTCCGGGATTTATTCCCGGCATCCAGTGCAGCGCCGGCCACGAATGGCAGAATATCTATTTGTCCTGCCGCTTGGCCACCGGTAACCCTTTCAGATCACGAAGCCAGAGCTGGCCGCATGCGGCGGTGATGTCGCGGCCTTGCGTGTCGCGCACGACGACCGGAATGCCCGCGCGCTCGAGGCCGGCGCGGAACAGGGCCAGCGTGCGATCGTCGGTGCGACCGAGGGCGACGCCATCCACCGGATTCCAGCGCATGAGATTGATGCGGGCCGGCTGGCCGGCGAACATGGCACAGAGACGGTCCAGATCGGCGCGAGTGTCGTTTATTCCCGGCAGGACGAGATAGACGAAGGTTACGATCCGGTTGTGGCGGTCGGCCCATGAGAGGGCGCGCGAGACGACTTCGGAGATGTCGTGCTTTTTGGCGCCGGGAATCAGTGCGGCACGGCTTTCCTGCGTGGTGGCGTGCAGCGAGATCGTAAGGTTGAGCTTCAGATGCTCCTCGCGCAGCGCCTTCAAAGCCTTGGGGATGCCGATGGTCGAGATGGTGATGCCCGAGGTCGGGAACGCCATGCCGGTCCGGTCGCGAAGGATGCGGATGGCCTTGAGCACGTTTTCATAGTTGTTGAGCGGTTCGCCGATGCCCATGAAGACGATCCGGTTGACCCTGGGGCCAAGCCGCAGGATTTGTTCGACGATTTCGCTGGCGGTGAGGTTGCGTTTGAGCCCCGCCTGCCCCGACGCGCAGAACCGGCAGGCAAAGGCGCAGCCGACCTGGGAGGAGACGCAGGCGGTGAACCCGTCGTGCCGGCGGATGAGAACGGTTTCGATGGCGTAGCCATCCGGCAGAGCGAAAAGGAATTTTTCCGAGCGCGTGCCGCGTTCGCGCGAGCGCAGCGACAGGCGCCGCAGTTCTACCCCCTGCTCTTCCGCCCAGCGCTTCAAAGGCTTCGGCAGATCGGCATGGGACGAAAAGAGATCGCGATAGGCAATGGGCCGGGTGGCGCGCGCGTTCAGGCGCTCGAACGCGGCGCGGTCGAGATCGAGGGCGAAAGGCGGCTGCGCGGCACGCGTCGAGGCGGCCGCGGTTCGGGTGAGAACGGCGGAAGTCATGGAGCAATCGGGGGTTCAGAATGCAGGCTTGGCCTGCGATTTCCCATTTATAACCATTGTGTCGGTTATTATCAACCCCGACGCAATCACAGCCGTTTTTCGAAGAAGAAATCGGGATAGGGATCGTCGTTAAAGCGCTCGATTTCGGCCCAGCCGGAATTGCGGTAGAGCGCAATTGCTTCGGGCAAAGCGCGGTTGGTGTCGAGGCGGAGGGTGGTGATGCCAAGATCGCGGGCGATGTCTTCGATCTTGGCCATCAAGCGCTTGGCGAGCCCCAGCCCGCGCGCCGAGGGGGCGATCCAGAGGCGTTTGATTTCGGCATAATCCACGCCGCCCTTGAGCCCGACGCAGCCGATGGGCAGGCCATCGGAAAGGGCGACGATGAAGCTGCCACGCGGTCGGATCATGTCCTGTGCATCGGGGTCGCGCGAAAGGGAGACTTCGAAGCCGTTTTCGAAGCGGCGGGCGAGTTCGGCGTAATATTCGCCGAGGCAATAGCGGGCCGGTTCGGAGCGCGGGTCGAGTTCCTGAAAGACGATCCGGTCGCGGCCCAAGGCGGAGGCGACGAGATCCATGGCGGCCAGCAGCGCCTCGGGATGCGGGTGACGCGAGAGGAGCGCCTCGGCCCTGTCGTTGGAGATTTGCTCATAGGCGGCGAATTCGCGCTGCCCGGCTTCGGTCAGCGCGGCGATGCGGCGGCGGCCATCGGCGGGATCGGGGCGGATTTCGATCAGGGCTTCTTCTTCGAGGCCGCGCAGGAGACGGCTCATGAGGCCGGAGTCAAGGCCGAGATAATCGCGCACCTGGGCGACGTCGGTGCGTCCGTGGCCGATGGCGTTGAGAACGCGGGCCGAGCCGAGCGGGCGTCCTCGGCCGAGGAAGGACGTGTCGAGGGCGCCGACTTCGGAGGTGACGGCGCGGGAGAAACGGCGAAAGCGGGCAACGGGATCGAGCGACATGATATCTGACTTAAGTCAGATAGTTTTCTGCGTCAATCGAAGGCGTGGTCGGGGTAGAGGATTTGCAGCAGGTTCCGCGTCCGGTCGATAACGAAGGTGTTGAGGGGGCCTTGCTTGTCGATCAGCCATTGCATGGTGGCGCCCTGGATCACCGATTGGACGAGGCCGGCGGCGGTGCGGGGATCGTGCGGAGCGGCGGGGAGACGATCCAGGATGGCGTCTGAGACCATGCGGCTGCGTTCGCGGGCCAAGGCGTTGAGACGGTCGTCGACGACGTCGCTCCATTCGAGCAGCAGATAGCCGGCAAAGCCATCCCCTGCCCCCATGCCCTCGATCAGATCCTTGAGCAGGGCCCAAAGCGGTGCAAGGCCGGTGTCCTTGGGCGCGGCGGCGAAATAATCGCGAACCTCCTGGGTGGAGCGCTCCATCACCTTGAGATGCAGGGTGGCCTTGTCGGTAAAGCGCTGGATGAGCGCGGCGCGGGAAATGCCGACGGCGTTGGCCACATCGCTCAGGGTGAAATTGGACGGCCCGCGCGTCAGCAGCACCTGCTCGGCGGCGGCGAGGATGGTTTCGTCGGAATGAAGCTTGGGCCTGGGCATGGCATCTCAATGGCAGACAAGCGCGGGAGATGGCAAGGTGTCAGGAGAGCGCGTAGCTTTCCGGGACGAAAACCGTGATCGCCTTGGTGCGGATTTCGAACCGGGCCGGGGTTTCGGTCACGAGGTCGCCGTCGAGGTTGACCGGCTGGGGGCGTCTGGTGCGGATTTCGAAGCCGTCGCCCTTTGCCGTGCGCACCTCGGTCCAGGTGCCGTGAGTGCCTTTGCGGAAGGCTCGCAGCATGAGGAAGAGTTTCAGCACGTCGCCGGTTTCGAGGCTGTAGAGGTCGAGCGTGCCGTCATCGATCTTGGCGTCGGCCTCGACCACGGTGCCGCCGCCGTAATAACGGCCATTGCCAACGGCGATCTGGAGGGATTTGACCTTGGTGACCTCGTCGCCCGAAACGATCTCGGCCGAGAACGGACGGACGGTCGAGACCAATTGCAGGGCGGTCAGGGCATAGCCGAGCTTGCCCCAGCGGCGTTTGACATCGGGAGAGAGTTTGTTGGCGAGTTCCGCCGAAAGCCCGATGCTCGCGACGTTGAAGAACGGGCGGCCGTTGACGACGCCCACATCGATGGCGCGGGTGTGACCGTCGGCGATGATATCGGCGGCGCGCTGGTAGCTTTCGGGGATGTGCAGCGTGCGGGCGAGATCGTTGGCGGTGCCCATGGGAATGACGCCCATGGGCAGGCCCGTCTCGATTATGGCCGGGGCTGCAGCATTCATGGTGCCGTCGCCACCGCAGACGATGGCGAGATCGACCTCGTGTCGGCGCCGGGCGATGTCGGCGGCCAGCTCGTCGGGCGATTTGAAGCGCTCGACCGTCACCTCCATGCCCCTGAACCGCAGGCGCTTGGCGATGGGCTCGACAGCCTCGCTCCCCCGGCGCGCATTGGGGTTGACCAGCATCAGGGCGCGCCGGATTTTCGGAGGAGAAGCGTCAGTCATCAAAAATCGTTTCCGGCCGCGGGACAGTAGCTAAAGCGAATACCTCGCTTGTTGACCCTTCCTATACGGAGAAATTGCGGCGCGGACCTTACGATTTGGTCATGGCAGGGTTACCAATCCAGCACGATCTTTCCCGCGCCACCCTGGATGGCGCTTTGGAAGGCGGTATCGAACTGGTCGGCCGGGAAGCGGTTGGTGATGACCGGGCGGATATCGAGGCCCGATTGCAGCATGGCCAGCATCTTGTGCCAGGTCTCGAACATCTCGCGCCCATAGATGCCTTTGATGGTGATCATTTTCAGCACCATCTTGGCGAAATCATATTCGAAGGGCTTGGAGGGCAGGCCCAGCATGGCGATCTTGCCGCCCATCACCAGATGCTCCGTGAGGCTGGCCATGGCGGCGGGGGCGCCGCTCATTTCGAAACCGACATCGAAGCCTTCGCTCATGCCGAGCGATTGGGCGACGGCCCGCAGATCGTCGGACGTATTGACGGTGACGACAGATGGCTCGGTCTTCTTGGCGAGTTCGAGCCGGTTGTCGTTGGGGTCGGTGATGACGATGTGGCGCGCGCCGACATGCTTGGCCACTGCCGCGCTCATGATGCCGATGGGGCCGGCGCCGGTGATCAGCACGTCCTCGCCCACCAGATCGAAGGCGAGTGCTGTGTGCACCGCGTTGCCGAGGGGATCGAGAATGGCGGCGAGTTCGTCATCGACGCTGTCGGGGAGTGGCACGATATTGAAGGCGGGGATTTTCACATATTCGGCGAAGGCGCCGGGCAGGTTGACGCCGACGCCGCGCGTTTCGGGATCGAGATGGAACCGCCCTGCCCGGCTGGCGCGGGACTTGAAGCCGATCACGTGCCCCTCGCCCGAAACGCGCTGGCCGAGCTTGAGATGGGTTACATTGGCGCCGAGCTCGGCGATGGTGCCCGAATATTCATGGCCGACCGTCATGGGAACGGGGACGGCCTGCCGCGCCCATTGATCCCATTTGTAGATGTGCAGATCGGTGCCGCAGATGCCGGTTTTCGTGACCTTGACCAGCACGTCGTCGGGGCCGATTTCGGGAATGGGGACGTCTTGCATCCAGAGGCCGGGTTCGGACTTGGCCTTGACGAGGGCTTTCATGGTGCGGGTCATCAGATCACCCCAAGCTCTTTACCCGCGCCGATGAAGGCATCGATGGCAAAGGTGATGTTGTCCTCCGAAAGCCCTGCCGACATTTGCGTACGGATACGCGCCTTGCCCTTGGGAACCACGGGAAACGAGAAAGCCGAGACCAGAACGCCGCGATCCTGCAGCGCCTTGGCCATCTCCTGCGCCTTGACCGCATCGTAGAGCATCACGGGGATGATCGGGGTTTCGCCGGGGACGAGATCGAACCCCGCCTCGGTCAGCGCTGCGCGGAAACGCGAGGTGTGCGCCTGCAATGTCGCGCGGCGGTCGTCCGCCTTTTCGGCGATTTCGATGGCCTTGATGGCGCCGGCGGCGACGGAGGGTGGCAGGGCGTTGGAAAAGAGATAGGGCCGGGCCCGCTGGCGGAGCAGATCGACGACCGGCTGCGGGCCGGCGATGAAACCGCCCATGGCGCCGCCCAGCGTCTTGCCGAAGGTGCCCGAGATGATGTCGACACGGTTGCCGGCGCCGGTGAGCGCGGGCGTGCCCCTGCCCTTTTCGCCCAGATGGCCGGTGGCATGACACTCATCGATCAGGACGGCGGCCTTGTACTCTTCGGCCAGGTCGCAGATTTCGGGGAGCTTGGCGATATAGCCATCCATCGAAAACACGCCATCCGTGACGATGAGCTTGAAGCGGGCGCCATCGTCGTCGGCGGCTTGAAGCTGTAGGCGCAGATCGTCCATGTCGGAAGTCGAGAAGCGGTAGCGCTTGGCTTTGGAGAGACGCACACCATCGATGATCGAAGCGTGGTTGAGCGTGTCGGAGATCACCGCGTCTTCGGGGCCGAGCAGCGTTTCGAAAATGCCGCCATTGGCATCGAAGCACGAGCCGAAAAGGATGGCATCGTCCTTTTCCAGATAGCGGGCGACGGTCTGTTCGAGCTGTTTGTGCAGCTCATGAGTACCGCAGATGAATCGCACCGAGGCCATGCCGGAGCCGTATTTTTCCAGCGCCTCGATGCTGGCTTCGACCACTTCGGGATCGTTGGCCAGCCCGAGATAATTGTTGGCGCAGAGATTGACCATGGTCCGACCGCCGACCGTCACTTCGCCCTGCTGGGGAGAACCGATCACCATTTCGGATTTGTAGAGCCCTTCCGCGCGGATTTCCTCGAGCGTATGGCTCAAATGCCGGGCAAAGCCGTCCATCATGATGAGTACTCCTGTTTGCTGGAGATAATTTCCGGTATATCGGATTTTCTGTCAACGCCTGTTTGAGAACGCGTCTCGGGGGCATGCGTTGCCCTGAAAACGCTTCAGCTCAGTTGTAGAGAACCACTAGCCAGCCGCTCGCCACGCTGTCCGATGTGTTGGAGATGGCGTGCGGAACATCGGCGGCATAACGGGCGACTTCGCCGGCGGTGAGCGCTGTGGTGGTTTCTGCGCTGGTGACGGCCAGCCCGTCGGTCAGAGCCGTCAGATGCTCGCGCGTGCGGGGGGCGTGGGGCGCACTGACCAGGGCGCCGCCGGGATCAATTTCCACCAGATACCATTCGGTCTTTCCCGCAAGGCCCGGAGGTGAGAGGATTTTCAGCCGGCAGGCGCCGTCCGGCGAGGCGATGAGGGGGACGTGATCGGCGGGGACGATATCGATCAGCGCTGTTTTGCGCGCCACCGCATCGCCCGAGACCAGATCGGAAAATTCGATATTGAGCGCCTGGGTGAGGCTCCAGACCACGGCGAAGGTCGGGTTGGTCTCGCTGCGTTCGATCTGGCTGAGCATGGAGCGCGAAACGCCCGACAGACGGGCGAGCTGTTCGAGTGTCAGATGCCGCGCCTTGCGCGCCTTCTGGATGACGGGGCCAATCTGGGGAGGTGTGACGTCGCTCATGAGACAGATTTAGAGACGAAAGCGACTGCCCGCAATTCATACGATTGCAGCGGGGTTGGTCGACTGCTCTTGATTGGGTCGTTATCAAGGCTACCTATGCGGATCGACTCACGGGACAGGCAGCGATGACAATCGACAAACGCAGCGAACGGGTGGCGTTCAGGTTTTCAGGCCCTGACGCGACGCGCCTTCTTCACGACGTGCTGACGCCGCCGGTTCTCGAAGACGATGGCGCGGCGCGCTGGTTCGCGCTGCTTGCGCCGCAGGGCAAGATTTTGGCCGAAGGGCTGATCGGCTGGGCCGATGGCGCCCATTGGGTGGACGTGCACACCTCGGTCGCCGAGAACTTTTTCAAGCGCATGAAGATGTACCGCTTGCGCGCCAAGATGGAGATCGAGCCGCTGGCCGAGACTCATGCGGTGGGCTGGTCGCGGGAAGCGCCCGAAACGGGGATCGTCCATCGCGACGGACGCGCGGAAGGACTGGGTTACCGGGTGATAGCTCCGTTGGCCGAGGCCGAAGGCTGGCGCGATGGCGACGGTCAGGCCAAGGCGCGGATCGCGGCGGGGATTGCCGAAATGGGTCCCGATTTCGATGCCGAGGATGGGTTCCCGCACGATATCGGCATGGACCATCTGGGTGGCGTCGATTTCAAGAAGGGTTGCTATGTCGGCCAGGAGGTCGTCTCGCGCATGCAGCATCGGGGCACGGCGAGGCGGCGTCCGGTCATCGTCTCGGGGATTGCATCGGGCGCGCGGGGTGGTGCCATCCTGCTCGGCGGCAAAAGCGTGGGGACGATGGGCACGCCCATCGACGGGAAAGCGGTGGCCGTCATGCGGATCGACAAGATCACCGATCCGGACGCGGCTTCGGTCGATGGCACACCCGTCTCGCTTGCCCTGCCCGAATGGGCGCGTTACGGTTTTGCGCAATCGGGCAGCGATTCCGAAGACGAATAGGGCACATCGAGGGGGCTTGGACAGGCTCTAATGGCACGCGTACAATCCCGCGCCTGGCAGCGCATGCTGTCGGGGCGTCGTCTCGATCTGCTCGATCCTTCTCCGCTCGATGTCGAACTTTCCGACATCGCGCACGGTCTGGCGCGCGTCGCCCGCTGGAATGGGCAGACCAAGGGCGACTATGCATTTTCGGTCGCCCAGCATTCGGTGCTGGTGCTCGAAATCGCCTCGGCGATGGAGCCGGAGATGGACGATCGGGGACGACTTTACGCGCTGCTGCACGATTCCCCTGAATATGTGATGGGCGATATCATTTCGCCGTTCAAAGCAGCGATGGGCGGCAATTATCGCGACGTGGAGGCAAGGCTTTTGGGCGCCATCCACGTCCGGTTCGGGCTGCCCGCCATTGCACCTGCCGCGCTGGGCAAGCTCATCAAGCGGGCCGATCGCGAAGCGGCGTTTTTCGAAGCCGTCAACCTTGCGGGCTTTTCGCCCGACGAGGCGCGAAAATTCTTCGGCGAACCGACCCTGGCCGGGTTCGACCTGCCCGGTTTCGAACGCCTCATCCGGCCCTGGCCGACCCAGCAGGCGCATGATCAGTTCATCGCGGTTTTCGAGAGCTTGAGCGCGTAGCGTTTTTTGGGCTGGCATTTCACGAGTGCAGCCGAAGAGGGATGATTGGCTCCCTTTCCACCATCCTCTCCCTCGTAATTGTCGAGCTTGACCCGACAATCCGCAACGCTGCCGGTCGTGCGGAAGGAGCTGGGGGTCACACTTCTGCTGACGTGTGAGGAAGCCTTGCGGGTCTCCGGGTCGAGCCCGAAGACGACGGGGGAGAAGATGGGGTGCGTGGCCGATTTAGGCTTGCGCTATCGACACCCATCTCAGTCTAGCGTGTTGTATTTCAACAATTTTAATCTCATTTTATACGTTAACCCTATGAGCCGAGAGGCTTTGCGTTAACCGATCGGAAAGGTTGATAAAGCGTTAAGACGTCGCGGAACGGAGAGTCGTCCCATGCGCTTTGATCGACAGCCACGCATCAGCCGGAGCATCGCCCTGCGCTATCGCGTGGGCGTGGCGGCGGTGCTGATCCTGGCGACGTTTCTGGGGGCCGGAACGGTGCGCGCCGACGGGCTGATCAACACCGATCCTCCGCCGCTCTCCAGGCTGGTCAAGTTCCACGACCGGCAGTATGAAATCGCCTATTCACCGGAGGTTTCGCTCGAGCCGATCTCATCTTCGGTCGTGCGCAAGGTCGGTTATGGCCATGTGAGCGAGGTCAATATCGCAACGACCGCGACGGGGACGTATTCGACCGATGGGCTGGCGTCCCCGCACGTCCTTTATACAGGGATCGAGGTCAGCCGCGTTTTTGAGGAAGAAGGCCATTATCATTGGCCATATTATCGGCCCGCAGGTCCGGGCTTTTCGATCCTGTCGCTCGGGCGCGATCCGGCCGGCGGCGCATTGGTGCTCAATGCCGTCACCGAAAGAGGCGTGCGCTCGTGCTCGGTGAGCGGATCGTTCGCTTCGTGCTATCGGACCTATTGAATCCTTAGAGCATCGCGTTTCCGAACCGCAAAAACGGTATCCACTTTTGCTGGAAACGCTCTAGCCGAACTGCCAGCCGGCCTTGAAGCGGTAGAAGACGTGCAGGCCCACCTGGGTCAGCTTGTCCATGTTCCGAGCCCAATGGGGACGCACATAGGTGGCGTGATAGTGGGTCGCGTCGGCCACTTCGGTCAAGAAAATTTCCTTGTTGAGCACCGTCTGGGTGATTTCCTGAGCCTTCGCCCAGGCGGCGGGCTCGTTGATGCGGTCGGCGATGCCGTCGCAGGCGAACGAGAACTGGCAGGCATTTCGGCGGTGCTGGTTCTGATAGACCACGCCGCAGATGGTGTCGGGGTAGTTCGGGTGCTCGACACGGTTCATGATGGTCTGCGCAACGGCGACCTGGCCACGATAGCTCTCGCCGCGCGCTTCGAAATAGATGCCGGTGGACAGGCACCATTGCTCGCGCTCGGAATAGGTGTGATTGGGCGTAAAATCGGTGGCGGGCGTCGTGGCGCGGCCATAGGCCAGGGTTTCGGGCACGCCGGCCGGACGCGGAATGGTGGGATCGACATCGGCGCCATCGGCGAAGGCGTCGATGGCCGCGAGGCCGTCGGTGCGCATCGCGCCGGGGTCGATGGCCGCCACCGAAATACGCGGGCCATCCTCGGCTTCGTCATCGGCCTGGGCAACCATCGCGCCCGATTGCTGGGGCACGTATGCGTTGCCGGCGTTCCGGGCATCGGCAATCGAAAGGCGCACCGCATCGAAGGCCTGGGTGAAGGCGACGAGGTTGACCTCGGGGCGCGCGCGATCGGTCTTGTCGGTGCGATTGGGGCCGGAGAAAATCGGGGAGTCGAACAGCGTGGCAACAGTGCCGGAAATCACCGGCTCGCCCGACTGGAAATCGACCGATGCCGAGCGTGCGGGAGGGAGGTCGACCAAGGGATCGACGGCGCGGAAGCCACCGGTGCCTGGGACCGCAAACCCATAAGCGGCGGCGGAAAGCGCCACTGCCCCTACGGCTTTCAAAACTCTGCTCGAGGCACGCGCCCGACCGGCACGTACCGGGGAGATTCCGTACGCCATACTAACGCTTTTTTTACGCCACAACCACTGACCCGCCGGCGCTACGCCGAGCACCGAAACCCTTGATGAAGAACGCCATCGTTTCGGTGCCGATTGTGATCTGGTTCGCGATGCAGTTGTGCAACACTAACCTGATCAAAAGCCGACAATTTCGATGATCGGTTATTAAGGTTAGAAAGGTGTAAACACGGGCAAAGGGGCGCGGAAAAGTTCAGATTGCGGCGGAGAAATGAAAAACGACCCGAGCGGGGTGGTTAATTTGTCGCGTCTGACTGGGCCAACACCATGCGTGCGACGGGCACCCGATAGGGCGAGCAACTGACGTAATCGATGTCGAGCCCGGAGAAAAAGCGCAGCGAATTGGTTTCGCCCGCATGCTCGCCGCAGATGCCGACTTTCAGACGCGGATTGACCGCCCTGCCCCGCTCGATGGCGATCCGGATCAGTTCGCCCACCCCGCGCTGGTCGATGGTGACGAACGGATCGACGTCGTAAAGCGCGCGGCGGTGATAGGTGGCCAGAAAGGCGGGCGCGTCGTCGCGCGAAATGCCATAGGTGGTCTGCGTCAGATCGTTGGTGCCGAAGGAAATGAAATCGACTTCCCTTGCGATATCCCCGGCCCGCAGGCAGGCGCGCGGCAGTTCGATCATCGTCCCGAAGGCCAGATTGGCGCCACGGCTGAAAATTTCAGCATTGCCCACGATGTCCATGACGCGCGATTTCACCCAGGCCACCTCGCGGGCCGAGGTGACGAACGGCACCATGATCTCGAGATTGACCGGCAGGTCCTGGTTTTCCATCGCCGCTTCGACGCCCGCCACCAGGGCACGCACCTGCATGGCGAGGATTTCAGGATAGGTGATCACCAGCCGCACGCCGCGATGACCCAGCATCGGATTGACCTCGTCGAGCCGCTGCAAACGCGCCCGCAGCGCCTTGAGCGAAAGGCCCAGTGCCTGGGCCGTATCCTCGATATCGTCCTCGGTGCGCGGCAGGAATTCGTGCAGGGGAGGATCGAAAAGCCGCACGGTCACCGGCTTGTTCTGCATGGTCTGGAAGAGGGCGGCATAATCGGCGGCCTGATAATCCACCAGCCCTTCGAGCGCAGTGGCCCGATCTTCCTCGTTTTCCGAAAGGATCAGCCGCCGCAGGGCGCGCATGCGCTCGCCGGAAAAGAACATGTGCTCGGATCGGGCCAGCCCGATGCCTTCGGCGCCGAAACTCAGCGCCGTGCGCGCCGCCTCGATGGTTTCGGCATTGGTGCGGACGGCGATGGTGCGGCTATCGTCGGCCCAATCGAGCAGGCGCGAGAGAGCGCCGCCGATATGAGGGCGCGAAAGCGGCAGCGCGCCGGCATAGATGGTGCCTTCCGAACCGTCGATGGTGATGCGTTCGCCGGCCGAGACGGTTCTTTCGCCCAGCTTGCAGACGCCATTTTCCACATCGATCTGCAGGCTGCGCAAACCGGCGACGCACGGCTTGCCCGTGAGACGGGCGACGACCGCGGCGTGGCTCGTCATGCCGCCGCGCGCGGTGATGAACCCGGTGGCTGCCTTCATGCCCTCGATATCGCCGGGGCCGGTTTCCATGACGACGAGAATGCAGTGTCGCCCCCGTGCTCTGCACCGGGCGGCATCGTCGGGTGTGAAAACGATCTCACCGCTCGCCGCTCCAGGAGAAACGCCGAGGCCCGTAGCAATCGGCGTTGCCTTACCGTGATCGGTCAGGCGCGGATGGAGCAATTGCGGCAATTGGGCTGGATTGAAGCGCCGCACCGCCTCGGCCGGCGTCCAGACGCCGGCTTCGACCCGTTCGATTGAGGCTTCCAGTTGCGCGCCCGGGCTGACCTGCACCGGACGGGCGGAGAGAAAGACCGCACGTCCGGATTCGATGGCCACGAGGCACGCCATATGCTGGCCCGACGCGGCATCGATGACCTTGAGGAGCTCCGTCGCATTCGGTGGCAGAAGCGGCAGGGACTCGCCGGGCATCGGCACCGGCCCCAGTTTGCCCGTGGCGGCATGGCGCGACACAAACCGTTCGAGCTTGCCGGCGGCGGTCGCCTGAACGATCACGATCTGGCCGTCGCGCTCCTCGCGCTCAGCCTCGGCCATCCAGCCGCCAAGATCGGTTCCATAGCTGGCGAAGGCCGCCGCGATGGCCTTGCCGAGCGCCCTGCCCGGATCGACGGCCTCCAACGCATTGGTCGGCGCGCGGATGCCGGTGCGGGCCGATGAAAGCCCGGCAACGTAATGGGGTGCGGATGTGCGGACAACAAGTTCGGGCGGCCGGGCACCGGGTCCAACCAGCTTGAAGAGCGTCGCCACCCAGACCTTGCGCAGCGTATCGGCGCCGTCCTTGCGTTCGGCCTGCAACGCGTCCCAGGCGGCGCGGGTGATGGCGATGGTGGGGACGACATCGAGCCCGGCGACGGCGGCGGCATAGAGCCATTTCGCCTTTCCAGCCAGCAGCCGAGTTTGTGCGCGGCTCAGAGAGGGCTTTCCCTGAGCCGGGGCGACTGCGAACATCTGCTGGGAAGGCGCCACCAAAAGAAAAATCCCGACTGAATCGGTGCCATATTGCCCGCCACCGCCAATTACGGCAACTGGCCTTTCGGATCGCAAAAGGTCACATGAAGGTGGCTTGACTTGGGCGGTGCCAGCCCGCATGTCATGGCCATGACAGACAAGCCCTCCCTCGACATCCTTTTGTGCGCACCGCGCGGATTTTGCGCGGGGGTGGATCGGGCCATCCAGATCGTCGATCTGGCGCTCAAAAAGTACGGTGCGCCGGTCTATGTGCGCCACGAGATCGTGCACAATAAATTCGTGGTCGATGGGCTGCGGGCCAAGGGCGCCATTTTTGTCGAAGAGCTCGACGAAATCCCCGCCGGCACCGAAGCGCCGGTGATCTTTTCGGCGCATGGCGTGGCCAAATCGGTGCCCGCCGAGGCGCAGCATCGCAATATGTTTTATCTCGACGCCACCTGTCCCCTGGTCACCAAGGTGCATGTGGAAGCCCAGCGGCACGCCGAGGAAGGCCATGATATCGTTCTGATCGGTCATAAAGGGCACCCGGAAGTCATCGGCACTATGGGCCAATTGCCGCCGGGGAGAATAAGTCTCATCGAGACCGTCGAGGACGCCGAAGCCTTCACGCCGCGCGATCCGGACAATCTGGCGCTGGTCACCCAGACCACGCTTTCGGTGGACGACACCAGCGCCATCGTTCTGGTGCTCAAGAGCCGGTTCCCCCAGATCGCGGTGCCGCACAAGGAAGACATCTGCTACGCGACCACCAACCGCCAGGAAGCGGTGAAGGCGGTGGCGCCGAAGGTGGATGCGATGATCGTGGTGGGCGCACCCAATTCATCGAACTCCATGCGACTGGTCGAGGTGGGCGAGCGCGCGGGCTGCAAGGTTTCCGTGCTCGTGCAGCGGGCCGACGATATCGACTGGAGTCTTTTCGAGGGCATTTCCTCGCTGGGGATCACAGCGGGGGCCTCGGCACCCGAAGCGCTGGTCGAGGAAGTGATCGAGGCCTTTGCCGAGCGGTTCGACGTCAATGTCGAGATCGCGGTGACGGCGGAAGAAAACATCGCCTTCAATATCCCCCGGGTACTGCGCCAGCTCGAAGAGGCAAGCGGGCGGTGAGTGAAACCGTCGTTATCCATACCGACGGGGCCTGTTCGGGCAATCCCGGCCCGGGGGGCTGGGGCGCGGTGCTCGAATATGGCGAGCACGTCAAGGAGCTCAAGGGCGGCGCGGCCAATACGACCAACAACCAGATGGAGCTGACCGCCGCCATCGAAGCGCTCAATGCGCTGAAACGTCCGTGCGCGGTGGAGCTCTACACCGACAGCCAATACGTCAAGAACGGCATCCAGGGCTGGCTGTTTGCCTGGAAGAAGAACGGATGGAAGACCGCCGCCAAGAAGCCGGTCAAGAATGTCGAACTCTGGCAGGCGCTCGATGAGGCGGTGAAGCGCCATACGGTGACCTGGCATTGGGTCAAGGGCCATGCCGGTCACGACCTCAACGAACGCGCCGACCGGCTGGCCAACGAAGGCATGGCGCCGTTCAAGAAGAACGGGAAAACGGCCGCCGATTAGTGCGCCGCCGGCTTCTCCTTCCTGAACATGCCCAGCACCGGCGCGATCACGTGTTCGGCGACCGGGATGAGGATGAAGCCCAGGATCACGCCCAAGACGCCATAGAGGAAGGCTTCGGTGAGCCAGTGGAGAGCGCCGGCGATGGCGGGGATCACGCCTTCGACGACGTGGGCGATATCGACGATGACGTGCTCGAGCCAATCGAACCCCATGCCCGCCAGACCGTGGACGATGATGCTGCCGCCCACCCAGAGCATGGCGGCGGTGCCGACAACGGAGAGGATTTGCATGAAGCCCGGCATGGCCTTGACGAGGCCGCGTCCGAACCCGCGGCCCAAACCGGTGCGGCCGTTCTTGGCGAGATAGACACCGAAATCGTCGGCCTTTACGATCAGTGCCACGCCGCCGTAAACGACGGCAGTGATGCCGATGGCGACCACGAACAGGATGATCGCCTGATAGACGACGTTACCTGCCGGGATGGCCGATAGCGCGATGGTCATGATCTCGGCGGAGAGAATGAAATCGGTCTTGATGGCGCCTGCCACTTTTTCTTCTTCCAGCGCCTGAGCATTGGCGGCAGCAGGTTCGACCTTCTGCTCATGCCCGTGGGCGGCGTGCGGCGCGATCATCGCGTAGAGCTTTTCGGCGCCTTCATAGCAGAGATAGGCGCCGCCGATCATCAGGAGCGGGCTGATGAGCCAGGGGAGGAAGACCGAAAGGATCAGCGCGGCCGGGAGCAGGAAGATCAGCTTGTTCTTGATCGAGCCCAGCGCGATCTTGCCCACGATTGGCAATTCGCGTTCGGCGGAAAAGCCATGGACGTATTTCGGCGTCACCGCCGCATCGTCGATGACCGCGCCGGCGGCCTTGGCGCCGGCTTTCATCGCCTGGCCGGCGATATCGTCGAGGGAGGCGGCGGCCACCTTGGCGAGGGCGGCTACGTCATCGAGAAGGGCGAGAAGGCCGACGCTCATGGGAGGCTCCGTTTGGCAGGGCTTAAATAAACCATTTGGTCCGTTGCCGGTTCCCTACCCCGCGACCTTACCGAAATCGGCCACCAGATGCATGGTATCGCGCAGGCGGGCGAGCAGGTTGAGGCGGTTGATCCGGATGGCCGGATCGGGATCGTTGACGAGAACCTTTTCAAAGAATGCATCGACCGGCGTGCGCAGGCCAGCCAAAACCGAAATGGCGCCCGCGTAATCGTCGCCTTCCAGACGCGTGGTGACGTCGGTGCGGGCCAGATCGATTGCTGTCGAGAGCACCTGTTCCTCGGAGGTGGCGAGCTTGGCGCCTTCGACGGCGCCGGCGTAGGCCGTGCCGTCCTTCTTTTCCTCGGCGGCCAGGATATTGGCGGCGCGCTTGTAGCCGGCCAGGAGCGCCTTGCCGTCCTCGGCATCGAGGAGCGAGCCAAGTGCGGAAACGCGGGCAGCGATCTGAAGGATGTCGTCGCTGTCAGCCGAGATCACCGCATCGACGAGGTCATGGCGAGCGCCGGAATCGCGCAGCGAGACTTTCAGGCGGTCGTGGAAGAAGCCCAGCAGATCGGGATCGGAAACGAACTGTTTCAGCGCGATGCGCAGCTTGTTGTCGACGATCAGGCGGATAACGCCCAGGGCGGCACGGCGAAGAGCATAGGGGTCTTTCGAGCCTGTCGGCTTTTCGTCGATGGCCCAGAAGCCGGTGAGGATATCGAGCTTGTCGGCCAGGGCGACGGCGGTGGAGACCGGATTGGCGGGCACGCGGTCGGAGGGGCCGAGGGGCTTGTAGTGCTCTTCGATCGCCGTGGCGACTTGGAGTTTTTCGCCCTGTGCCAGCGCGTAATAGCGGCCCATCAGGCCCTGGAGCTCGGGGAATTCGCCGACCATGCCGGTGGGCAGATCGGCCTTGGAGAGCCGGGCGGCGCGCTTGGTGTCTTCGACATCGGCGCCGACCAGCGGAGCGATTTCGGCGGCGAGCTTTTCGATGCGGGCGACGCGTTCGGCCTGGGTGCCGAGCTTGGCGTGGAAAACCACGTCCTCGAGCCGGGGCAGATTGTCGGCCAGCGGGGTTTCGAGGTCGGTTTCGTAGAAGAATTTGGCGTCCGAGAGACGGGCGCGGATGACGCGTTCATTGCCCGAGACGATGGTCTTGCCATCGTCCTCGGCGATGAGATTCGAGGTCAAAATGAATTTGTTGGCGAGCTTGCCGGTTGAAGCGTCGCGCAGGCAGAAACACTTTTGATTGGCCCGGATGGTGGCGATGATCGCTTCTTCCGGAACGGCGAGGAAGGCCTCATCGAACGTGCCCATCATGACGACCGGCCATTCGACAAGCCCGGCGACCTCTTCGAGCAGCCCATCATCGGCGATCAGGTCCAGGCCCTGCGCGAAGGCGAGTTGTTCGGCATCGGCCTTGATGATCTGCTTGCGCCGGTCGATATCGAGGACGACGCGGGCCTTTTCGAGCGCCTGCACGTAATCGTCGAACCGGCGAATTTTGATGGCCTCGGGCGCCATGAAGCGGTGACCGAAGGTGACATTGCCCGATTTGATGGTGCCGAGTTCGAAGGGGACGATTTCGGGCTCTTCGCCATCAGGGCCGAAGGTTGCGGTGATGGCGCGCAGGGGGCGCACCCATTCCAGCCGGCCCGTGCCCCAGCGCATGGGCTTGCCCCAGGGAAAGGATTTGACGGTGGCGGGCAGAATATCGCCCAGGATTTCGAGCGCCGGGGCGCCTTTTTTTTCGATCACCGCGACGTAGAAATCGCCCTTTTTCTCGTCGGACTGGATCTTGGCCTCATCGATGCTCGAAAGGCCCGCAGCGCGCAGGAAACCATCGATCGCTTGCTGGGGCGCGCCGACCTTGGGGCCCTTGCGCTCTTCGCGGGTATCGGGCGAGGCGGCGGGGAGGCCCGTAACGGTCAGGGCGAGGCGACGGGGGGTCGCGAAAGCCCCGGCGCTTTCATAGACCAATCCCCTTTCGACCAGCGCATCGGTCACTGCTTTCTTGAGGTCCTCGGCGGCGCGGCGTTGCAGGCGCGCGGGGATTTCCTCTGAGAAGAGCTCAAGCAGCAATTCGGGCATGGTCGGGGCCTTGGATACGGGAGTTCAACGCGGGCGGAACGGGTAACAGGCGGGCGCGAAAATGTCCATTGGCGCGTGCGGATGTGGCCGACGGCCAGAAGCCTCGGGTTGCGGATAGACGGCGTGGGGCGATGAGCGCTCCGCAGGTTTGTAGTTAGTATGAAGCGGTCATCGCCCCATGCGTTCGAGATTTTGGGCTTATGGCG
>NZ_JBAFXA010000015.1:0-25904 GCF_036662815.1 Pelagibacterium mangrovi
ACCGGAAATCCGTCGATGACCACCCTTCAGCTACACCACCAGTTGGGACACGACCCCATCTGGACAGACTAAGCCTTTGAGGTTGGTCCCAAAGGGCACTACCAGCCGGGAGCTTCCGACTGGTAGTGCCTTTCTTCGCAAAGACCGTCATACCCTGGCGACAGGTGTGACAGTCCTGCGTCCCGATGTGGCAGGATTCAAACCCGCCGGTTACCCCTTCCTCTGCCACACAACCATCATCGCGGTAATCCCCGGCAATGCCGGCACGAGGAGCAGGATCAGGCCAAGCCATAGTGGAATGATGTTGTCGTAGCCGCCGCCTCCGATCCCCGCATTGAAGGTGAGCCAACACATCGCAATGACGAAAACGGTCGTCACGACCGCGCGCTCCCTGCGGCCATGATGGGCTGCGGCCAATGAGAACAACCATCCCAGCTGCAGCAAGAATCCAACCCCCACGAGATAGGCGATGATGGCGTTCCTGTCGGTGGTTACCTGATCTGGTGTCCATTCCGGGTAGGCGGCCCGCACGTGGCGTTCGACGCCACCGAAGATCCATAAATCCAGCAGCGGCAAGAGAATACAGAAGACCTGCAAGCTGGCTCCGATCTGCAACGCCTGAGTAAGGTTCTTTCTGTTGGTTTCTGCCTGTACGTTCCCGATCTGGGTCATTTTCGCTCCTGTTTGTGTGGGTAAAGTGGGTGCGCTGCGGGCGGTTCGGCTAAGCCACCTGCCCGCGACGGGGTGCCTCAAGTTGCCGCGCTGTACCGAGTGCGTGCATCCACCAGACAAGATCCCTGATCATTGAGGTGGCACTGCCATTGAGGAAATCGAAGTCCTCGAGCCGCCGGTCGCCGCTGGCGACCGCCAGATATTGCTCCATCCCGATGTGAACGGCATTGCGCAGAGGAGCGAGCTGGAGCTCCACGCAGATGAGACGGAGTTGCTCGACCGCGCGCGCGGCGCCCACACCGCCATAGCCGAGGAACGCGGCTGGCTTGCGGTTGAACTCGTGATAGGCGTAGTCGAGCGCGTTCTTGAGGACACCGGGTATGCTCCGGTTGTATTCGGCCGTCACGAAAATAAAGCCGTCCATCTCCGCCACCTTCGCTGCCCACGCGCGGGCTTCGGCGCAGTTGGGCGGCGCATAGGCGGGCGAAGTCTGCTCTTCGAAGAACGGCATCGGATAATCCCTCAGATCGAGAACTTCGGCACTGGTCTGAGGAAACATTGCGAGATGCTGGAGCAGCCACTGGGTCGGTTTGTCGGCAAAACGCCCTTCCCTCGTGGTGCTGATGACGATGCCGATGCGAAGCTGTTGCATAGGTATTTCCCTTCCCAAGTGAGGCACTTCATCCGTGCCGGAAAAGTTGGCGGCCAAGAAGGAGGCAAAGGGCGACGAACGCCGCTCCAATGGCGGTGCCGAAAAGTGCGGTCCCGGCCAAAAGGCTGGCTAATCCCGCACTGAGGGGAGCGACGAACTGGCCGAGAAAGAGGGCTGTAGCGACGCCGCCGGCGAACCGCCCGCGTTTGCTGGCGGGCGTTGACGCCAACACCAGCCCATTGGCGGTAGGCAGCAGCAATCCTGTCGAGCATCCGGCGAGCGCCATGCCAACCAGAACCAAGGGGTAGTCACCGCCCGCTGCGAGGAACTGCCCCAGCGCGATCAGGGAGAATGCGAGCGCCAGGATCGATGTGGACCGCATCAGCCGCCGAATGCGGCTGTAGAATGCCGCGGCAATTCCGCCTGCAAATGTGCACAGAGACAACGCGTATCCGGCAAGGGCAGGATCGGCGACACCGTGCGCGGCCAGATGAAACGGTAGTTGAACCGGGATCACATAGAACAGGATCATCCCGACGAAGGCACTGGCGTAAGCGAGTACGACCTGCGACCAGACAATACCGCTCGATACGGCTCCCCCGCTGTCCGCTTCTCTTCCAACTTGCCCCTTCGGCAGGAAGATCAAGAAAAGCGGCAGCAGCAACAGAGAGAGAAGGTAGGTCGCGAACGGCAGCCGCCAACTGATCGCCGCCAGAAGCCCACCCAGCAAAAGAAAGATCATTCCGCCAAAGGATGACGCCGCGCCCTGAAGCCCAACCACATGATGCCGCCGATCGCCTGCATATAAAGCACCGATCAGAGCCAGCGTGCCGGTGCTCAAGCCAGCGATGGCCAGCCCGAGGATCGCGCGGCTGACCAGGAGCACTGCCAGGCTCGATGCATAAAGCCCAACTGAGCCTGCGAAGGCGAAGAGCAGCGCCGAACCAATCAGTACCTTGCGTGCTCCCAAGCGGTCGACGAGAGCTCCGACCGGGGCGGCGGCCAACGCGATCACGAGCGCAGGCAGGGTCAAAGCGACCTGCGAAAGAAATTCAGCACTGGGCACCTCGCCGAATGCCAAGGCGATGGCCGGTAGCGATGGCGTGATCGCTGTAGCGGCCATGGCGGTGAGGCAACTGGCGCCAAGAAGACCAGCAAGCCTTCCGATGCCGTCGGAGCGGCCCAAGGGAGGGGAAGGAACGTCGATCGCCGTTTTGGTGCTCATCAGGAGGGCCCGCCACTATTTGACTTGGCACCCTGTGTAACCATAGAAACAATGGCGAAGTAGATGGCCATTTATCGCCTCTATGTTTCCATATGTGGACGACATCGATGATGAAGCTCAACGACCTGTTCTTCTTCGTCCATGTGGTGGACCACCGGGGCTTTGCGGCCGCGGCGCGCGCGCTGGGTCTTCCCAAATCGAGCATCAGCAAGCGCATCGCCGCCCTCGAGGATGATCTTGGTGTCCGGCTCATCCACCGCACGACGCGGCAATTTGCCGTCACTGAAGCGGGGACGGGCTTTTATCGCCACGCCAAGGCTGCGCTGATCGAGGCGGAAGCGGCCGAGGAATCCGTACGCCAACAATTGGGCGAACCGCGCGGGTTCGTCCGCCTGACCGCGTCGGCGGCCATGGTTCAGATGGCACTCGCCGATCTGATACCGGAGATCGCGGCGCTTTATCCCAGAATCCAAATCGGCCTGGTCACCACCAACCGCTATGTCGATTTGGTTCAGGAGAATTTCGACATCGCGATCCGCGCTCATCGGGCCGAACTGCCGGATTCGGATTACGTTCAAAAAAGGTTGGGCTTCTCCCCCAATTACCTTGTGGCGTCACCCGCATATCTGGCCGAGTATGGCATGCCAAGCGAACCTGAAGACCTTAGCGACCATTTTGGTATCTTCGTCGACGCCATGCCGTCGCATAACCCGACCTGGCGCTTGTGCCGGCAGGATGACGCTGGCGTCGACATACCGCTTATCCCGAAGCTTTTTGCGGATGATCCCCTGGTGACCCTCAATGCGGCTCTTGCGGGTACGGCGATTGCAAACCTTCCGCACGGGCTGTGCTGGCCTCACATCGAAGGCGGCAGGCTTGTCCGGCTCCTTCCCGACTGGAGGACGGGCGGCACGACGACGACGATCCTCATGCCGCATCGGCGGGGCCAGTTGCCCTCGGGCCGGGCTGTCGTCGATCACCTTGCAAAGGGGCTTACGCACAGGCTGGCGTTGAGCGACACCAAATCGAGTCAGAATGTCCGCTTTCTCTACTCGTCTGCCGAAAGTTGACGGTCGCTTATCCACCCCGTTGCGGATTTCGTGGGCATAGTGCAAGCGGCACGAAGCGGTCATCCGTTGTGAGCGAATGACCGCTACAGGCTCAAATTTCGGTCCGTTCAGCAAGAAGTAACGCGTCCTCGATGTCCACACCGAGATACCGCACCGTGTTTTCGATCTTGGTGTGGCCGAGCAATATCTGAATGGCGCGCAGATTTCCGGTTGCCTTGTAGATCATGGCCGCTTTGGTTCTGCGGAGCGAGTGCGTGCCATAGTCCGATGACCGAAGCCCAATCGCTGTGACCCATTCATCGACCAGTCGGGCGTATTGGCGCGTGCTCATGTGGTGCGAGTGGTCGATCCGACTTGGGAAAGCGTAATCACCGACCGTGCCGCCGCGTCTCTCGAGCCACACCAATAGGCTGGTACGCACATCGCTCGTTAGCTCAAACTGAACTGGTCGCCCAGTCTTCTGTTGCACGACCATTGCCCGCGTTCGAATTTCCGGTCCTGTCACCAGGTCACCGGTTTTGACTTTCACCAAATCACATCCGCGAAGCTTGCTGTCGATCGCAAGATCGAACAGGGCACGATCTCGAACTCGGCCTTCCCGATCCAGAAAGAAGCGGATAGCCCAGATCTGCTTCTGCGTTAGAGGGCGCTTGGTCCCAACAGTCTTTCCAGCATTCCATGCAGCCCGTCCTCGGGCTGCAGCATCATATCGTGAGTATCCCATCGAAGTTCTCCTTTGGCCGTGCTTGGCCAAAAGAGAAACGCTGAGATCGGCAGCCGCAGGGCCGGAAGCTGTTGGTCCGGTTCCGAAGAGCAAGGCTAATGAAGCAGACATCCACAGAGCGTTCGAAACATGGAGCGCCGGTTCGAATCTTCTCCGGCAGCCCATGCTGTCATTCGGCATGGAATATTTGCACGCCGATTGGGGGTCAATGTTGGATGCGGTTTGACAGCCCAAGCTCGTTCGCTACATGAAGGGCGGCTTTAGAACGGAATTGGTCATTCACATGACTGACAGTGTGATCGATTGTCTGACGCACGCACCTGCATCGACCAGTCAAAACTATGAAGAGCGTTCTCATAAGGTTTGCCGGATGCATGCGATAGTGCGGATCGGCCGCTCAGAGCGCGAACCACAGGCGACACGCGCCCCTTAGTAGCCTGCCGATGCAAATTCATTGGCCTAAAGCAGAAGGTGCTCCATCGAAGGATCGGCGATCACGACGAGCGGGCTTCCGTCGCGAACATTTTCGGCGAGGTGGATGACGTCCTGATTGAGCATGCGGATACAGCCTGACGAAACTGCCCGGCCGATGCTCCAGAACTCCGGATTGCCGTGAATGCGGTAGATGGTGTCTCGGTTGCCTTCGTGAATGTAGAGAGCACGGGCGCCGAGAGGGTTATCGAGCCCTGGGGCCATGCCGCCGTTTGCGATACTGACCGGCTCAAGTTCAGGCTGGCGCGCCACCATCTCGTTTGGGGGATTCCAGCGCGGCCATTCGCGCTTGTAGGCAATATGCCGGCCCCGCCCGGCCCAAGAGAACCCATCTCTGCCAACGCCCACACCATACCGGGTCGCTCGTCCACCTGAGCCCACATGATAGAGATATCGGTTCGGCGTATCGACCACCACCGTGCCAGCCCTCTCGGCTGTCGGATAGTCGACTTCGGTGCGCCACCATTTGGGGTCGACCTGCGAGACGTCAACTTCCGGGATCGGAAACCGCTCGTTGGCCATGGCGTAGTACATCGGGGGTGTTGGTGGCGGAGGTGGCGGCATAACCGGTTGCGCCATCTGCGGCCGCTGAACGGTCGACGCACATCCGGCCAGAGCCAGCGACGCCGCGCCCGCGAGAAAGACGCGACGACTGGGCAAACTTGCTTTGTCTTTCAACACAGCGATACTTTCTTGCTGTTGGCGATCTCGCCGACAGTTTGGTCATCTACCTTATGCCCAGCTTAAGGCTGCCCGCATCTTGACAGTTTTTTGCTCACTGCAATGCCGCCAGTTGCTCGTTCATCAGTTCGGGCGACACTTCCCCGGGATAGGTGGCCGAAATCGTGCCGTCGGCGTCGATGAAGAGCGTTGTCGGCAACCCGCGGGCCTCATAGTGTCCAGAGGTCGACCAGTACGGATCGAGAATGACGTGTTCGAGATCGAGGTCCTGAGCGGTCAGAAACTCTTCGATTTCAGATCGCCCCTCCCCCTGATTGACGAAGGCGAATGCGATGTCGGGATTGTCCTGTGCTGCCTGGGCAAACATCGGCATCTCGCGAACGCAGGGCGGGCACCAGGTCGCCCATAGATTGATGACGAAGGGTTCGCCCTGAAACTGGGCCAGATTGATACGTTCGCCATCAAAGGTTTCGAGGGCTGTTCGCGGGAGCGGCGCACCGGACGTCTGCTGGGAAAGCAGCAGGACGAAGCCCCGCAGGCCGAACCCGACGACGCCCGCAGCCGCCGTGCCGGCAAAGACCGGCAATCGGCGCGCCTTCCAGAGCGCGACACCCAAAAGGCCCAGGATGCCGCCCCAGATATTGAAGCCACCCTGCCAAATGTAGAAAAAGCGCAGCGGATCGGGAGTGAAGCTTTCAATATGGACGAGGACATGCACCAACCGCGCCCCGGCCACTCCGGCCAGGATCATGGTCAGAGCCAGGTCGCTGAGGGGACGTTTGATGACCCGTCCGGCCACGATCATCACGATATAGAACGCCAAGATGCCGACAATTGCGGCGAAACGCTCGGCCGAAAACAGTAGCGGGCCAAGGGCAATTGCATTCATTACAGCATTCCCGCTTCGAGGGCCTTTTCACGGAAATCAGTTATGCCGATTTCGCCGATCAGGCGTGTGCCTTCAACCTCAGCAGCATTGGCGTCGACATAGAGCAGGGTGGGTGGGCCATATACCTGCAGCGCCTGCATTACCCTCTGGTCGTTAGGACTGTTCTCCGTGACATCGACCTTGATGATTGCGGCATCGTCGAGCCCGGCCAGTGCCTCCGGACTGTCCCAGATCTCGCGTTCGATCACGGCGCAGGAAATACACCAATCGGCAGTGAAATAGACGATGCGATTCTGACCTTGGCTGCTCGCGACTGCGGCGTCGAGCCCATCAAGGCCAGCAACCGTGAGTGTCCGTGTCTCACCTCCCGAATGCGCGGGCCCGATCCCTGCGAGCGGTTCGAGAGGGCTTGTCGCGCCCGTCGCTGCACCGAAGCCAAGAAGACCGCCATATGCGAGGACCAACGCGCCGAGTGCGCCCCCGGCAAATCGCCAACCTGACCGCAGGGCGGGAATAAGCCAAAAGACATATATGGCCATGGCGACGGCAAGCGCGGCCCATAGAGCCACCGCCACAGCTCCGGGAAGCGCTCGCTCGAGCATCCAGACTGCGGCTGCGATGAAGACAAACCCGAAGACATGCTTGACCCGCTCCATCCAGGCGCCAGCCCTCGGAAGCGCTTTGCCGCCCACAGTCCCGAAAATGATCAGCGGAATGCCCTTGCCCATGCCGAGGGCAAACAGCGCCGCCGCTCCCAGAATTGCATCACCGGTCTGTGCAATATAGATGAGCGCGGCGGCCAGAGGCGCAGTGACACAAGGGCCGACGATGAGCGCCGAAAGGAACCCCATGATTCCCGCGCCGGCAAAACCACCGCCGCCACCGGAGCGTCGCGTGATTGCGGTCGTCCAGGACGAAGGCAATTGCAATTCAAATGCCCCGAACATCGAGGTTGCGAGCACAACGAACAGGACCGCAACGCCCCAAACCGCCCAGGGAGACTGCAACGCCATTTGCAGGTTTTGGCCCGACCAGGCTGCGGCGAAACCGAGAAGGCCGAAAGCGATGGCCATGCCCAGTACATAGGTCAGCGAAATCAGGAAGGCTTGTGTCGTTGAAAGTGTCTGGCCCGCCCGCGTCAGCGTACCCGCCAGGATTGGATACATGGGAAAGACGCATGGTGTGAAAGCCAGCGCGATGCCAAAGAGCAGAAACCCGCCCAAAACGAAGAATGCCCCGCCCTGCTCCGCCAGTTGGGAAAGCAGTGAGCCGCCGGTATCCTGCGCGATAGTGATCGGCGAGACAGCGGATGCCTGGTTCCCGCCTGCGAGCATGCCGAAGCCAAGATCATCCGAGAGGCTCATCGCCGTGACATCGAGGGTGCGGTTGACCGGGGGATAGCAAATGCTGCCGTCCATACATCCCTGATAGCGGATCGAAAGGGTATCGGCGTCATCGAGCGGCACGACCGTGGTAAAGTCATCCCAGAGGGTTTCGGTGGTGCCGAAGGTCGGGTCCTCCGTAACCTCGCCATGCGGGAGGTCAAGTGCGATCGACTGTTCGTCGGGACCGATCACTTCGATGTGGTCCCGGTAGAGATAATAACCCTCCTCAATCTGCCAGGTCAGCGCGACACCTTCTTGCGCCGCATCTGCCGAGAGAGTGAAGGCCTCGTCGACCCGTAGCGGCATGGCTTCCTGTGCCTGCCCGAGCGTAGCGAGCAAAAGAACTGGCAGGACGAAAAGGAACCGCAATAGGGCCATGAGTTGCACTCCAGATGGGATCGGTGCCGGCTCTGTGGGCGGGCCAACTTAAGCGCAGCTTAAAGGAAGCGTGACGAGCACGCGTAGGCCATTGGGTCGAGCGTTTTCTATGTCGAGACTGCCATTGGCGCGGCTGACTGCGGCGTCGGCTATCGACAGGCCCAGCCCGCTTCCAAGTGCCGTCTGGTTGCGCCCTCGAAAGAAATGGTCCTTGGCGTGAGCGATGTCGTCGTCGGCCATGCCGGCGCCCTCGTCAAGCACCGAGATGGCGACATTTTCAGCGCTGCGGGTGAGGGAAAAGGTTATGGTGCCGTCTTGCGGCGAATGCGCGATGGCGTTTTCCACGAGATTGCGGAAGATGAGATCGAAGTCGGTGGCGGCAATGAGCAGGCCGACGCCATCGAGCTGATCGAGGCCAGCGATCGCGACGGTCTCTGGCAGGCTCATTGTGCTCAAAAGCGTGCGCAGGCTCTGTCCAGCGTCCTTGACGACCGGCGCCGTCGCATCGGCAGCGGCTTCGACCGCGGCGATTGCGAGAAGCTGGCTCACCATGCGCGACGTCCGGTCGACGCCCGAAACGATCTGTTCAAGTGCCTTTTGCCGAACGGTAGGGTCTTCGCTGCGAATAGCGATCTGGGCCTGGGTTTTGAGACCGGTGAGGGGCGTGCGCAATTCATGGGCCGCGAAGGCTGTGAAATTGCGCTCGCGCTCGCGGGCCTGGCGCACGCGGGCGAACAGCGCGTTGAGGGCGCCAAGCATGGGCCGCACCTCACGCGGGCCCTCGTCCTCGATCGAATCGAGTTCATCAGCACGTCGCCTCGCGAGATCGCCGGCAACCCGGTCGAGTGGCACAAGGCCCCGATTGACTGCGACCAGAATGAGACCCGCCATCAGCGGCAGCGTCAGACCGGCCGGCACGATCAGCCCCGTGATGACGTCCCCGACAAGCCGTTCGCGCAGAGCGATGCTGTCGCCGACCAGAACACGGATACCGGTTTCGGCATCGGAGATGGCAAAGACGCGCCAGCGTTCGCCATCGATTTGGGTTTCGGCAAACCCGTCGTCGTGGGTGGCCAGCGCCTCTTGCGGGGCTCCGTCCGAGCGCCCCACCATGGTGCCATCGAACGACCAGAGCTGGCAGGACAATTGTCTATCATAGGGGATATGGGATGGCGCAGGCAGCATGTCGTCGACGACACCGGCCGCGTCGGCAACCATAATCTCGCGACTGGAGACGAGTGAGGATACCATGCGCCCAGCTTCGCTTAGCCGGGCGTCGAGGACGCGCTCGACTTCGGCGCGCGTGCTGAAATAGATCCATCCCACGGCCGAAAGCCAGACCACGCTCGTTGCGACCATCAGGATGATAACCAGGCGCCCCCGGATCGAGGTCATGGGCATCGCCCCATGCGATACCCCAACCCCCTGATCGTCTCGATGGCGCATCGGCCGATCTTTTGTCGCAGGTAGTGGATGTGCACCTCAATGGTGTTGCTGTCCACGTCCTCCTGCCAGCCATAGAGCTTTTCTTCGAGCTGGGATTTGGACTGAATGATCTCGGGCGATTGCATGAGCGCGTGAAGAACCGAAAACTCGCGACGCGAAAGCGCGACGGGTTGCTCTTTGACCTCGACCTGCATGGTGGCCGGATCGAGCGTGATGGCCTCCCAGACCAGACACGCGCTGGCGCGCCCATTGGAGCGGCGCACAAGAGCCCGCAGGCGCGCAGAAAGTTCATCAAGATCGAAGGGTTTGCCCAGATAGTCGTCTGCGCCCGCATCGAGCCCCGAAATTCTATCTGATACAGTGTCTCGCGCGGTAAGAAGCAGGACCGCCTGGTTGTCGTCTCGGGCGCGCAACTCCCTTAAAAGATCGATGCCTGACCCATCGGGCAGCATGATGTCGAGCACGACGGCCGAGAAACGGCCTGCGGCCAGGGCAGCGCGTGCCTCATCCAGCGTGGTCGCGCCTTCAACCGAAAAGCCGGCAAGTCTCAGCCCAGTCAAGAGACCGTCATTGAGGATGGCATCGTCTTCGACCACCAGAATGCGCACGGCGTAGCTCCTGTTCGGTGCGGTATCGATCTGCTTGCACAATGACAGCCTTAAGGCTGGCTTAAGGTGGCGCGCCGAGCGTCGCGACATTAGCACATGACAGGATTGCCTATGCCCAAGCAAATGACACGTCGCGACATCCATCGCCTTGCGCTTCTCGCCCCGGCCGCAGCTATGACAGCCTATGCCATTCCAGGCTTCGCGCAGGATACCCAACTGCCGCCCGATCTCGATGAACTTTTCGGGACACCGGACACGCCCACTTTCGGCGGCCCGGACACAAACGTTACAATGGTGGCGTTTCTCGACTACAATTGCCCCTTCTGCAAACGCAGCGCCCCCCATCTCAAGGCCCTGCGCGAAAGCGATCCCAAACTCAAGGTCATGTACAAGGACTGGCCAATCCTGACAGCAGCGTCTGTCTATGGCGGTCAGGCCGCGCTTGCCGCGCATCGCAACGGGCAGTATCTTGATGCCCATGATGCCCTGATGGGTATCGAGGGCATGCGTATTCCCGCAGAGCAGATGCGTGAGGCGCTTTTGGCCTCGCCGGTCGATATGGATGCCGTCGACGCAACGCTCGAAGGCGACGGCGACGCGTTGCTCGACCAATTGCGCCGCAACCTTGCCGAAGCTGAACAAGTCGGGATTACGGGAACGCCCGCCTATTTCATTGGCCCCTATTTCATCAACGGCGCCCTCGATCTCGACCAGTTCCGCGAAGCCGTGGCAGCGGCCCGCACAGAACTCGGCGTCTGATTGCACCGCTTTACGAATGCGGGCCCGATGGGCGACAACATCCTCTGCGCAGGCTGAACGAAAAGAGCCGAAAATGAGTGAGTGGGACCGTCGATACGATCGCGCGGACTATGTTTTCGGCGAAGCACCGAACGCCTTTCTGGCGAGCCACATTGACTGTGTCAAAGGGCACAGGCGCGCTCTCGCCGTAGCCGATGGCGAGGGCCGGAATGGTGTGTGGCTGGCCGAACAGGGCCTTGCCGTCACGGCCATAGACAGCTCATCGGTCGCCTTGAGAAAGGCGCAAGACCTCGCCAGTCGCCGCGGCGTCTCGCTGGAAACCCAGCACGTCGACATCGTCAATTATGATTGGCCCGCCGAAGCGTTCGACCTCGTTGTGGCCATCTTCATTCAGTTTGCAGGGCCTGCTCTGCGCGATGCGATGTTCAGAGGCATGATCAGGACGCTGACGCCCGGCGGCACACTGCTGATGCAGGGCTACCGCCCCGAGCAGCTTGCTTATGGGACAGGCGGTCCGCCGATGGTCGAAAATCTCTATACCGAAGACCTCATCCGCAACGCTTTCGCCGATCTCGATATCCTCGCCCTCACCGTTCACGACAGCCCGATTTCCGAGGGCACAGGGCATGCCGGAATGTCAGCCCTCATCGATCTCGTCGCGCGCAAACCAGAATAAAAAAGGGCCGCCCGAGCGGCCCTTCCAATCGGGAATCGCGTGTTGCCTATTCGACCGCTTCGGCGTCATCTTCCAGTTCTGAGACAGTCCCCCCAGTTGCCGTGGCAACATAGAATGCCAGGGCCTCGATTTCTTCCTCCGAGAGCGCGGTATAGGGCTGCATAGGGCCCACCCCCAGCGTTACGGCAAGACGCACCTGATCGATACTCGGCTGCAGATCATCGAGGATCGGCCCGATGCCGCCTTCGGTCTCCGCATCCGCCAGCGTGTGGCAAAGACCACAGGCCGGCTCCGCACGCTCGAGAAATACCTCACGGCCAAGCTCGAGCATTTCATCATCGGTTTGGGCGAACGCGGCTGGTGCGGCAAATGCAAATGCGATTGCCGTAAACACACCGAGGCGCGACAGGGAATGGATCATTTTTATTGTCTTTCTTTCATCTTAGCTGATCGTGACGTCAACGCCCGGAGCGCGCCAGCCATTGTGGTTGTATCCGGACTGGTTGGGTTCAGGCGCCTCAGGCTGCTGATTGCCTTCGCTGTCGGTGGCTCGGCTGACGATCCGGTAGCTGCCCGGCGCCAGATCTTTCGCAAGCACGAAGGGGCGCCACGCGTACCGGCCGAGGTCGGGGCCCACGAACTCTGCGGCCTCCCATGTCTCACCGTCATCGAGGGATACTTCGACGCTATCGACTGCATTTACCCCGCCGAAAGCGAGGCCCGTGATCTGGTGCATGCCCGAGGCCGCGGCTTCGAGTGGACCGGTGATCCAGGATTTGACTTCCATCTGCCAGACCGAGGGGTATTCCGGTGAACCGCTTTCACCGAGCGGAACGAGACGATAGCGCTGGCGCTGGATCAAGGCGTCGGTCTCCACCTCGGTCATCGCCACGCGCTTGATGTATTTAACGTTGTTGACCCCGGTGAAGCCAGGAACGATCATCCGAAGTGGCCCGCCATGCGCCAGCGAAATCGGCTCCCCATTCATGTCCCAAGCCAGAAGGATGTTGTCCAAGGCATCGAGTGGCACCGAGCGTTCGACGATCACGTCGGATTCGTTGAGACCCTCAGGAATTTCTTCGCCGCCGGTCCCGGTGACGAACTGAGCACCATCGACGATGCCACCCATGTTTTCCACAACCGTACGGAGCGGTACGCCGGTCCACATGACGCAACCGGCAGCGCCGGTCTGCCACTGGGTGCCGCTCGTCTCATGCTCAAAAAAGGCTCTGCCATTGCCCGAGCACTGAAGCACCATGGCGACGGTTTCTACACCCATTCTTTTGAGATCGCCCACCGTTACCGAGCCCGGGTTGGCGACACCCTCGATCGAAACCTCCCAAGCGTCACGATCGGCCACGATGCTTTCATCGGGTGGCGTGACGTTGTTGCGGACGTAAAGCTGATGCTCGCTGGTGATTGGCTGAACGCCGAAGACGTCGCGCTTGGTCTCGATAGTGTTGTTGGAGTGGATGATGAGCGCGTCCGCGTCTTTGAACTCCACATATTCAGGCAATGGTCCGGCATCCGCCTCCTGAGCCGACACCCGCACCCCCGACGCCACAAGTGCAGCGGCGCCCGCAGTGCCCGCCAGCAGATGGCGACGGCGAAGATCAATTTTTTCCATGTCCGGTCCTCCCTCCAATGCGCTTGATTGCGCCATCAGTGAAGAGACGTGCCGGCTCTGGATTCTATTCCCTCTCCGCGATAATTATTTGCAGCCTACGCGGAGCAGGTCGTGCGCGGGATGTCGACCCTGGCGATTGTGGGCGCAAACTCGGGATCGGAGATACGCCGCAGGCTCGATGTGATGGCCTCAAAGCGCACCCGATCCATCGAACGTGCCACTACGACTGACAAATCCGCGCCGGCAATCCAGTGGGCCGAAAGCAAGTCGGGATGGACAGCAAGTTTTTCTGCTGTCTCCGTTGCATCGGCCGGAAGTGAAAAGACGCTGACCCGGCAACCCTGCGGCCCGACATATCCGCGATGGCGGAGGGTGTTATCGGCTGCCAATGTCATTGTCTCGTCTACGACAAGCCGTAGGCCCGCTTGACGAAACACCTCGGCCTCGCGGACGTGCGCCGGCACTACGGGGTTGGGCGTCTCGGTTGCGACAAAGCCATCATGGGCGGCCACCATTTGAGAGGCGACATCGATGTTCGGAGAGCGAGTCGTCTCGAGCCATGCGAATGCCAGAAGCGCCGATACCACCATGACAGCCAGCGCCGCCGCAATCGCCGGCCCGTAGGGCAAGGGACGTGCGTTTCGGAGGCGGCGTTTGTTCGGCATTCCATCGCCGCGCATACGGGCAACATCGCTCTTGAGGGCGCGGATCGCGTCGACCTGATGAGAAAGTGCCGGGTCGCGCGTCAAGGCCGCCTCGACCTGGTTGCGCGTGCCCTCATCAAGTTCATCATCGACATACGCGCTCAGCGTCTCAAAATCGAATGCCAAGTCAGCGCTCACAACGACCTCTCTGGCGCGACAACGGAATGACCGCTTCGCTGGATAACAATTGGAACATGGCCTGACGTGCGCGTGCGACGCGGCTCATGACTGTGCCCTTGGGGATCGACAAAAGTTCGCCGGTTTCCTCGTAGCTAAACCCAGCAATATCAACAAGAGCCAGGACTTCCTGATGCGCGATAGTCAAACAGGAAAAGGCTTCTCGGACCTCGTAGTGCCGCTCGGTGGTTGCTTCACCGGCCTCCGGTCCATGGCTGCCGGCGAAGCGCTCATTGAGATGGCTTCGTCGCGCATGCGTTCTGGTGCGGTCAATCCACAAATTGCGCACGATCTTGAAGAGCCAGGCACGAAACGCAGGCTCGGGCACCGGAATTTCGGGGGCGGACATCGCTCGGACGACCGTCTCCTGAAACAGATCCCGCGCCTCGTCCCTGTCGCGCGTCAACGCAAACGCGTAGCGCATCAAACGCTCGCGCACGGGATCAAGTCGTTGTTCGAACCGATCGCCCGACACGCCTCCCTACCTTCCTCGGCCGCTTATCCTCCCGGCCCCACACCACGGTAATCAATCGCGGTTCGGAGCGCGAGACAATTTACCGGAGAAGATATTCCTCAACATGCTGAGCCTAGCGTTGTTCGTGTTTGGGCTTTGCCATCGGTTCACGGCCCTTGAGCATGGCGCTCCAGTAAATTGGCGGCAACAACCGTTCCTTTAAGAACCAAGCCAACCGAGACGGTTTGAGATCATTGATGAGCCATTTGGGGAAGCTTGGAATGCGCTTGCCGCCATACCCGAACTCGGCCAGGACGATCTTGCCCTCCTCCACTGTAAGCGGGCATGAGCCATATCCATCGTATATTGCGCGCTGGCGTCTGTCGCCCTTGCCGAGATCGGCCAAGAGGTTTTCTGCGACCACTAGAGTTTGCTTGCCTGCCGCAGCCGCCGTCTTGGCGTTGGGTGCGCGTTCATGACGCTGCCAACGAATAGACATTGTCGTATTTGGTATGTCTTTGGGTGGATTGATACGCAAAAACCCAGCCGGTTTTGGCAGCCAGCGGGCTGACCTTGATGAAACCGGGCGCTGTGTGTGGAGGGACGACACGAATCATGTCGAACGTGCGCTCCACTGTTTCCGTGTTTCCGTGTTTCCGTGTTCCGTGTTTCCGTCTTGCCGTCCCCGTCAGTCTTTTTGAGTGGTTTGCGCGACTAGGTTTCTCATACGCACATTCTCCGTGCCGTAGCAGCTCCCGCTCGAGCAAAAATATTATCGAAATAACTATTGCAAAAAAATGCAATCGACTATATCTAGGCTTCAACGCAGCGCGATGCCGCGCGAAATTGAGACCGAGGATTGCATCAAATGACTGCCATACCCGAAGTGACCGGCTTTTTCGAACTACGCACCTGGTCGATCCAGTATGTGGTCGCCGACCCTGAAACCGGCAAATGCGCTATCGTCGACCCAGTGCTCGACTATGACGAAAAGTCCGGCGCGACCAATACGATCGAAGCCGACAAGATTTTGGCCTTCATCAAAGACAAGGGATACGAGGTTCAGTGGATCCTCGACACCCATCCGCACGCCGACCATTTTTCGGCCGCTCAGTATCTCAAGGACAAAACTGGCGCGCCAACGGCAATCGGCGAGAAGGTCACCGAGGTCCAAAAGCTCTGGAAGGGCATCTACAATTGGCCCGACTTCCGGGCCGATGGCAGCCAGTGGGACAAGCTGTTTGCCCATGGAGAGACCTTCAAGGTGGGCAATATCGACGCTCATGTGATGTTTTCGCCCGGCCATACGCTGGCCTCGATCACCTATGTGATTGGCGATGCAGCCTTCGTTCACGATACCCTCTTCATGCCCGATAGTGGCACAGCTCGCGCCGACTTCCCCGGCGGCAGTTCCAAGGCGCTCTGGAAATCGATTCAGGACATCCTCGCGCTCCCCGATGAAACGCGGATTTTTACAGGCCACGATTATCAGCCGGGCGGCCGCGAGCCGAAATGGGAATCCTCCGTCGCCGAACAGAGGGCAACCAACACCCATATCTCCAAGTGCAAAACCGAAGCGGAGTTCGTGGCGGTGCGTGATGCGCGCGACAAGACCCTGCCCATGCCCAAGCTGATCCTGCACGCCCTGCAGATCAACACTAATGCGGGACGACTCCCCGAGCCCGAATCCAACGGCAAGCGGTTCTTAAAGATCCCGCTCGACGCGCTGGATGGCGCGAGATGGTGACGACATGAGCGTTGCAGAACTTTCCAAGGAAGCCATCGCCATCAAGGAAAAGGCCGGCGATGCGTCGGCCTTCCTCAAAAAACTCGCAAACCGCGACAGGCTGCTGATCTGCTGTGCGCTGGTCGATGGCGAACGCAGTGTCCGCGATCTCGAAGACGCTCTTGAATTGCGCCAGCCCGGCCTGTCCCAGCAATTGGCCGAACTGCGCGCCGCCGAACTCATCGTCGGGCGCAAGGAGGGCAAGCAGGTCTTCTATTCGCTGGCCGACCCGCGGGTCGAGCGTTTCATTTCGACAATGTATGACCTGTTTTGTGCCTGACGCCCATCGCGGCGAAGGCGTGCATCAAAAAAAATAGTCAACCTTCAGAAGGCAGTTCTGATGACTGAATTCACACCTCTGGCTTCCCTTTTCGGCGGCTCCCTGATCGGGCTCGCTGCCGTGCTACTGATGGCATTTCACGGTCGTATTGCGGGCATGACCGGCATTCTTGCCGGCGTCATTCCACCTCTTGGGTCGGACTGGGCCTGGCGTGCGGCGTTCCTGGCTGGCGCCATCATTGCTCCAGCCCTTATCGTGGCTTTTGCCGGTGGCGACGTCATCGGCTTTCACAGCCCCATGCCTGTCGAATGGCTCGTCGCTGGCGGCCTGATCGTTGGCATCGGCGTCACTTTTGGCGGTGGTTGCACCTCGGGCCATGGCGTCTGTGGGATGGCACGCTTGTCCGTCCGCTCTGTCGTCGCGACGCTGACCTTTATGGCGACGACCGCAGCAACCGTTTTCATCGTTCGTCACGTCCTGGGAGTGCTGTGATGCAAAAAATTCTCTTTGCCGGCCTCATCGGGTTGATCTTTGGCACCGGCATCGCGGTGTCGGGCATGGCCAACCCGGCCAAGGTGCTCAACTTCTTCGATTTTGCGGGCACCTGGGACCCGTCTCTGGCCTTCGTGATGGGCGGTGCGCTCATCGTTACAGCCATTGGCTATTTCTTCGTTCTCAAACGCCCGGCGCCCGTTTTTGACAAGGCGTTTCACCTTCCCACCCGCAAGGATATCGACACTCCGCTGCTCGCTGGCTCTGCGGTTTTCGGCATCGGCTGGGGCATCTCCGGCTTTTGCCCCGGCGGCTCGATACCCGCGCTGGGGTTAGGCGAACCCGATGCAATGATCTTTGTCGCGGCCATGGTCGCCGGCATCGTTTTGGCCCGTCTGGCACGCAATGCCATGGCCAGCCGCTCCACCACTCAGAACGCCTGAAGGATACTTCAATGAACATCAAAAAGATCGACGACAGCTTTTCGACAACGGGCCAGATTGTGCCCCATGATATCGAGACGCTGAAGGCCCAGGGGTTTGTCGGCATCGTCTGCGCCCGCCCCGATAACGAAGAGCCCGGACAGCCCAATTTCGCCGAAATTTCCGCTGCGGCGGAAAAGGTGGGGCTCAAGGCCGCGCATATTCCCGTTTCCGGCATGCTGGGCGAAGGGCAGATCATTCGCTTCGAACAGGCGATGGCCGAAATGGACGGCCCCGTACTCGGCTATTGCAAGTCGGGCGCGCGTGCCGGCAGCCTTTACGCAACTCTGAACCGCTAGGCCGGGACAATGATCTCCAAATACGTCCCCATTCTGAATTGGGGCAGACGCTACTCGAAAAGCCAGTTTGGTCGCGACTTTACCGCTGCGGTGATCGTCACGATCATGCTGATCCCGCAGTCTCTGGCCTATGCCCTGCTGGCGGGTTTGCCGCCGGAGGTGGGACTTTACGCTTCAATCCTGCCGCTCATCGGCTATGCGATCTTCGGGTCTTCAACGTCTTTGGCCGTCGGTCCCGTCGCGGTCGTCTCGCTGATGACGGCGGCTGCCGTGGGGCGCGTGGCTGCCGAGGGGACGGCAGACTACGCCAGCGCCGCTATTGTTCTGGCGCTGATATCGGGCGGTATGCTGACGCTCATGGGGCTGTTTCGGCTCGGTTTTGTCGCCAACTTCCTCTCTCATCCCGTAATTTCGGGATTTATCACAGCCTCTGGATTGATCATCGCCACAAGTCAGCTCGGCGGGCTGCTGGGCATCGCAAGCTCCGGCCACGCCATGCCGGACCTGTTGTCTTCGATTTGGGCAAATCTGGGCAGCGTCAATTTCTATACGCTTGCCGTGGGTTTGACCTCGCTGGTCGTTCTTGGCTGGGTTCGGCTGGATATGAAAAAGCGGCTGACGGGCTGGGGGGTGAGCGCCGGGCTTGCAACGTTCCTCGTCCGTGCTGCGCCAGTGGCGGTCGTTCTGGGTGCTATTGCAGCCTCGGCCACATTCAATCTTGGCAGCAAAGGCGTGGCCCTCGTCGGCCAGGTGCCTCCGGGCATCCCGCTGCTTTCAGTCCCCAGCGTATCTCTCGACCTTCTGGCCGCATTGATCGGTCCGGCCTTCATCATTTCGATCGTGGGATTTGTGGAGTCGATCTCGGTCGCTCAAACGCTTGCCGCCAAAAAGCGCGAGCGTATCGATCCCGATCAGGAGTTGGTGGGACTTGGTGCGGCCAACATCTTTGCTGGTCTTGGCTCGGGCTATCCGGTGACAGGCGGGTTCGCGCGGTCGGTGGTCAACCACGATGCGGGTGCCGCGACCCCTGCCGCAGGCATATTTACCGCCATCGGCATCGGCGTCGCCACACTTTTGCTCACACCCTTTTTGGCCCTGTTGCCAAAAGCGACGCTCGCGGCAACGATCGTCGTCGCCGTTTTGACGCTGGTCGATTTCTCGATCCTGAGAAAGACGTTTGCCTATTCGAAGGCCGACTTCACTGCTGTGGCCACCACCCTGTTCGTCACCCTGATTCTCGGTGTCGAGATGGGCATTTCGCTCGGCGTCGCCGCCTCGATCCTGATCTTTCTGTATCGCACCTCAAAACCCCACACCGCCGTCGTGGGCCGTGTTCCGGGCACTGAGCACTTTCGCAACATCTTGCGCCATGACGTGGAAACGCGGCCCGACATCATCTCTTTGCGCGTCGATGAGAGCCTCTATTTTGCCAATGCACGGTTTCTTGAAGATCTGGTCTACGACCAGGTCGCAGCCCACCCCGAGATCCGCCATGTCATCCTGATGTGCCCGGCGGTGAACGCAATCGACATGTCGGCGCTCGAAAGTCTCGAAGCCATCAATGAGCGGCTCAAGGATCTGGGTATCACCTTGCATCTCACCGAGATTAAGGGCCCGGTGATGGACCGCCTCAAGCGCTCGGACTTTCTCGAGCATCTGACGGGGCGAGTATTTCTGTCCCAGCATCAGGCTATCGACATCCTGAGCACAATGCGTTCCGGTAATCGTCCCGGCACCTCACCCTCGACGTCGTCCTGAGCGCTGCAGTGCGGTTCACTCGGTGTCCGCTTCCGGTGTGCCGCAAAAAGACAGGGAACGACCGAATTTGGGGCGCGTAGCGGACAGCGTGAGGCCACCTTCACTCGCCTCCACGTTGTTTTGCTAGCAAGCCGAAATGATCGCAAGCTAGCAAGACAGCAAGATAATTCGCTATCTGGACTACTGACCCACCTGCAGCTTGGAGATGAGGTCGCCCAGCGTCATATGGAGAAGCCCTGCAGAATCGTGCGACGATCGAGTAAGGCGCTTCTACGGGTCGCTTTTTCGTCGGACAACCGGCGCAGATTTGGGCGCTCGCTTGGGGTTTCTGCGAGGTCAGCCCCGATGGCGGAGGAGCGAAGGATTCCAACAGCCACGTCACGAGACGTTAACCACGCGATCGATGGCGTTGCCCCGGATCCTTGTTTTGGGCAAACGGATCCGCATCTTGGCTGTGTCAGGCCGATTCCGGCTTGGCTGGCCGGCAAGTCGCCTTCTTCCAAAAGGCGGCCGACGGAAGTGCTTCCAACACTCCCGTCAGCCTGAGCCACATAACCCCTGAGTCACCAGAGGCATACATGACCTGTCCTTCTTCTAGCGGCGCTGCGGCGTCGAACAAGCCCAATTTTCTTTCCGTTACGACCAGCCCGATCGCCATGGCGTCCGGACTGGTGCAGCACGACCTGGTTAGCCCGACCGACCAGGTCCTGATCCTGGCCACCATCGACGAGACCGGCTCGGCCAGCGTCGGCGACGTCATGGCCGCGCTGGATGGTCACGCCGATCCGGCCGGCGCGATCCAGGTGCTGATCTCTGCGGGAATCGTCGAAGCCGATATCCGCTCCGGCGTGCTGGACCAGCACACTATGCTCACCCGCATGGCGCCGAGCGATCCAGACGATGACCCGACGCCCTCTGCACCGGGGGGTGTACTGCCCATCACCAGCGGCCTGCCCGACGGTTCTGTTTCCCTATGTGTCACCACCATGCATCCGAGCGTGGTCGTCAGCCCGGGCAGTGGACGCCGTGCATTGGGCCGCGCCGAGGTCCTGCAGCGTCCCGGCGTTTACATATTGCTCTCCGGTGCGCAGGCCTATGTCGGCATGGGCTCCGAGGTGGGCCGCCGCGTCGCCACCGGCACACAGCCGATCGCGGATATCGATGCGATCATTACCATTACCGACGCCCATGACGGATTGAGCGAGGCCGATGCCCTGGTGCTCGAACGGATCATCCATGGACGCTTGTCTGCGGCGCGGGAAGTGACGCTGGTCAATGGCACGCCGGACGGTGCGGCAGTTACCCCCGAACGTTTCGAGGAACTCAACCTGCTTGCGGCCACGATGTGTCATGCCCTGGCGCGCGAGGGTTATCTTTTCGTCAATATCAGCCCGCGCATGGTGCTGGCCGGCCCGCGTGCGGAAGAGGGGCGGCTGGCGCCCTTGCGCGCCTTCAACGAGGCGCCGGCGGGCGAGGTGATGGAACTTGCCTTCGGCAAGAACCATACGGCCCTCGCCTGCCGCCGGGCCGATGATGAATGGGTATTGTTGCGCGGCTCCGACATCCGGCTCGATAGCGTGGCCAGCGCCACGGCCTCGGCAAGCTATTTGCGGGCTGCCTGGCACCATGCCGGCATTCTGGAGCTGGCCCATGACGGGACCTCCTACGTGCTGACCCGCGACATGGTCTTTTCCTCGGCCTCTGCCGCCATGCATTTTACGGTGGGCAGCAAGGGCCAGGGACGCGGCGGCTGGCAGCCCATCGATACCGGCCTCACCGCACCGGCGCGCTAGCGCAGCTCTTCCCTCGCTTCATTCGCCTTCCTTCATCTCACCAATGGCGCGGCCCTGGCCGCCGCCTGGAGACGGCACATGCCCATTTCTTCCCTGCGTACCCCTTCACCTGATACCGAGACCGACGACGAACCCCATATCGCGGACGACACGCCTCCACCGCTGGCCGAGCGGACCAGCGACGCCTTGGCCCAATGCATGGTCGAGGCCGCGCTCACGCCTGCGCTCAAGCGCTTGTTGAAAACCCGGCCCCGCCTCATCGTGATCAAAACGGCCGACGAGACCTCGGCTGGACTACTCGAACGTTATCTATCCGGCCAGGACCGTTCGACGATGGTCGCGGCCTATGCCGAACGGCAGAAATCCGGTGGCCGATACGAGCCGCAGGGGCGCGCCGAACTCGACCTGCTCGAAAGGGGCCGCAGCGTCATCCTCATCTCGCATGATCCCGAGCGCGTGCTTGTCCCCGAAGCTCTCGCAGGCGCCGATGCCATTATCGCGGTGCCGGGCCCGGACCTTGCCATTATCCGCAAGACCATCCGAATGGTCACCGGCCGCACCGTCCGCGGTCTGCTGCGGACCGATGTCGAGGGTCTTTCCCTTCACGACCTGACCGTTGCCATCCGGCCGGGCCTGTCCTCGCGGGACTGCATCCTCAATCTGCGCCGCATCGCCGGTCATCGCAACAAACCGGCCGAGCACAGTCGCGGCGTTCCCCTCGAGCGGCTGGCGCTCACGAGGCCGGTTGCCGTCTGGGCGCATGAGACGCTGGGCATCATGCAAAAGGTCGCCGAGGGGAGTCTGACCCCCTCGGCACTGCGCTTTGCCTGCCTTGCCGGACCGCCCGGCACCGGCAAGACGACCATTGCCGAGGCCCTTGCTGTTTCCGCGGGCTGGCAGTTCACTGCAACTTCGGTGGGCGCCTGGTTTGCCAGCTCCGACGGCCATCTGGGTGATGTCATCCGTGCCGCGCGCATCTTCTTGGACGAAGTCGCCAGTGCCGACGGTCCGGTGGTCGGGCTGCTCGATGAGATCGACTCCATTCCCGACCGGGCGACGCTCGATGCAGACCGGGCATCGTGGTGGGTTCCCGTCGTGACCTTCCTGCTGACCGAAATCGACCGGTTGCGCAAGGCCGATAGGCCGATCATGCTGATCGGGGCCACCAACCACTACAGCCGGCTGGATAAGGCGCTGGTTCGTCCGGGTCGGCTGGAACGCAAAGTGCCTGTCCTGCTCCCGGACCTCGATGAGCGGTGCGGTATGTTTGCGGCCTATGTCGGAGACAGGCTCGACCAAGGCGGCATTGCGACGCTGGCACGGCTGTCCGTGGAGGCGACGCCCGCGCAGATCGAAAGCTGGAGCCAATCGGCCATCGCCGCGGCCGAAGCCGAGGATCGCCCGCTCGAACTGGCCGATCTCATGGTTCTGATTGCCCCGCCCGACGGACGGTCGCCGGAGACCGACCGGAGCATCGCCATCCATGAAGCAGGTCATGCCGTGGTGGCTCATGCACTGAACCTGCCGATCCTGGAAGTGTCCATCCTCGGCTCTGGCGCCATGGGAGGCTGGGTAAAGCCCAGGATCAATGATGGGTTGCTCACCCGGGGCGATGTCGAGGATTTTGTCACCATGGTGCTAGCTGGGCGCGCCGCCGACATCAGCCTGGGCATTGGCGCCAATAGCGGCGCCGAGTCGGATATCGAGATCGCCAATATGGTATTGCGCAGCGCCATGCTCGAGCTGGGTCTTTATGGCCCCCTGACGACGGTCCAGAACACCGACCCGCGCCACTGGACCAATGGGGCCTCGTTATGGGCGGCAATGACGGTCGAGCTCGACCGGCTCCACGACCGGGCCGTCACAATCGTCAGCCGGCGCCGGGATGACATCCTCCGCCTGGCCGGAATCCTGCTGGTCGAGCGCGTCATTACCGGGGCCAGGCTGGCCGAGATCTTCGATGCCGCCCACACGGCCGAAAAGCCTGACAAGGTCGACGATGACACCGAAGACCGCGTCTCCGTGACCGGGAGGATCTGATGCAGAAGGCCGATCATATCCGCATCGCTGCGCACGCCTGGGACTATGCGATGACCCTGTGCATGCGCACCCTGCCGCAGGGGCCCGAGCGCGAGGCGCTTGTCGCCTGTGACCAGCGTCCGACGATCTCCAATATCCGCGCCGCCCTCGCCATTGGCCGGAACCGCCCCTGGCTGGCGCTGATCGAATCCGCTCTGATCGCGATCGCACTGGCCGCCATTGAAGACGTGCTCCACGAGGCCGACCGTGACCATCGCCGCTGAAACTCGCTCCCTGATCGAAGCCGCGCTCGATGGCGATCCGGCACTGCCGACGCTGGCTATTGCCGGCTCTTCGCCCGAAACCCTGACCCTGCACATCACGCCCGGTGTGCCGGCCAGCGAGATCGGCGGCACCACCTATTACCGCACGCCGCCATTCCGCCGCGAAACGCTCACCGAACTGGTCGTACGCATGCAGCGCCTGCGTTGGCACCGGTCTGCACCCCTCACCCCGCTGGCCATGCCGCCAACAAAGGCAGATCTTCAGGCGCTGCATCAAAAGCACAAGCGGGCCACGGCTGGATTCGAGTGCTGGCCGGGATGGACCGATCTCCTCGATACCGTCTTCACCTGGCTCGACGAGATCGCGCCACAGCACTCCTGGCAGACGGATCAGGTCAAGGAGAAATACGCGACATTGCGATTTTACTGGTCTGGCGACCTGCCTGAAACCGGTGATGCGATCATCGCCGCTGCAGAACATCTTTCCGGGCATGTCTGCGAAGCCTGTGGCGCCCCCGGATCGCTGCAGAGCTGGAATCGCTGGTGGAGCACGCGCTGTCCGGACCACAAGCGCCGGAGGTGGTCATGAGTATCTTGTCCCAGGAAACCATCGCGGCCGGGTTGCGTGAGGCGGAGCGCATCAAGGCCGGGTTTGTACCCGGCGCGGCGGAACTGGCCGACGCACCGCTCCTGACTGGCTGGGCCGTCCAGCCCCTGCCCGGCGGATTGTTCCGCCTGGTCGGCTTCATCAGCGGCGATCCCCTGCTTCAGGACGGCTGCATCACCACTGCGGCAATCCTGGCCGCCGATGAACTGCAAGGATGAACGAAGCCATCCGCCACTCCTATCGACGCGGTCCGGGGATCGGAAACGAGCCACATAGCTATCAGGCGAGCATGCTCGATTGATAGCAAGCCCGCATGCCGGTGGGTCAGCATTTGTTCCTTGCCAGGTTTCCTCCGACATTGCCGAGGAAAGGATGACCATGACCAAAAGCATTAGTTCCATTGTCCTCGCGCTCTGGGGTAAGGGCGGTTCGGGCAAAACATCGACTGCACTTGCCCTGGCGAGCCTGGCGGCCGCCGAGGGCCGCCGCGCCATAGTCCTCGACGTTGACCCGCAGCGTTCGGCCAGCGAATGGCATGCGGTGAGCACCAACCCTCCCTTTGCTGTGCATAGCACCGAAGTTGGCGCGGTTGGGGCGCTGCTGGATCGGGCCAAAACACGCTACGACGTGGTGCTTATCGATAATCCACCGGCCCGCTACAGCGGCTCCACCGCCATTGCCGAGAGGGCCGGTATGTCGCTGATCTGCGCCCGTCCGTTTCTCTTCGATATCTCTTTGGCTCTGGAGTGGGTGCACGTCCTGAAGAACGCCCATACAACGCCATTGGTCGCGCTCACCGCCGCGCCACCTCTGCGCCTTGATATGGAGTCCCCTGCTGTCCGTATCGCGCGCGAGCGCCTCAAATCCGCGGGCGCGACTCTTTGGCGTCACCAGATCACCCACCGCCTCGCCTACCCGGAGTTGATCCATCGCGGCATGACCATTGCCGACCTGTCCGCCGATGCCCCGGCCCGTACCGACTACGAACGCCTGTGGTCGGCCATTTGCAAGTGGAAGAGGTAATTGCCGATGAACACGTCGCCGAAATCGCCCCTCCGCGCGACCGCGATCGCGCCTGACTTGGTAGAAGAGACCGAAGCACGCGCTCAGATCTGTTACCGGCTGTCCCGCGAAAGGCGCGACATGCTGCACCGCCTCGCGCTCGACCGTCGTACCAACCTGCAGGGCCTTCTCGATGAGGCCGTGGGCGACCTCCTCGCCAAGCTGCAGGCGGACTCGTAGTCCCGATCGCGCGCTATCTTGCTGTCTTGCTAGCTTCCGATCATTGCAGCTTGCTAGCAATACAGCGGGGAGGTGAGCGAAGGTGACCTCGCACCGTCCGCAACGCGCCCCCATTCCGGTCGCTCAGCCCCTCGCTGCAGCTTCCTCAAAGCAGACGGACTGCGGCAAAGTGTAGGGTACTGCTCGCAGGTCGTGTCCCAACTGGTGGTGTAGCTGAAGGGTGGTCATCGACGGATTTCCGGT
>NZ_JBAFXA010000016.1:0-22202 GCF_036662815.1 Pelagibacterium mangrovi
CCGGAAATCCGTCGATGACCACCCTTCAGCTACACCACCAGTTGGGACACGACCGTTACGGCCTGGCGGTTGCGGTCGAAAACTGTCAATCCGCTCGCACTTGCGAGACAGTGGCTGATGGCGAACAAGAATAGCCTGACACCATGGGACCTGGCGGCGCGCGAGGATGATGAAGCTGGCTACTATTGCCGGGCACGACACGTAGTCTTCCTGAAAGCCGCTGGCTGGCGAGATCTCTGTGGTAACCTCAGCTCGGCACACATGCAGGCGGCCTTGAAGGAAGCTGAGGCCTTTCGGTACACGACTGCTCGCCCACCCCATGGCAAGCCTGAAAAATTTTACATCATTGATGCTGCTGCTCAGGGTGATGGAAGCAGCGAAGGTAACAATAGTAACAACCCCGGATAGGCGCCCTGTGTGCGCGGGCATCTCGAGGCGGTGTTACCATTGTTACCTCGTTACTCGTGGAGCCTCGGTAGGAAGGCCGGAAGCTGTCTACCGAGGAGGCGAAGGTGGCACAAAGACTTCATTGGAAAGCCTATCTCAATCTCGCTTGTGCCCCGCGCAGTCCCGTAGGCCTTCGCCTAAATGAAAACTGCCGCCCACACCTCGGCCGGAAAGCGCAAGGAACTGGCTGTTGAGAGCCACGGTCTTGGGGCCAAAACCCGCCCACATGAGAGGCGGTCGAAGTCTTCCTACTAGACGAACCGCTATCCAAAGGGTCACCCGCCCGCGATGGGCGGCACCCCTGCATAATCACGGTTCACCCGCCCACAAGCGGGGCGGTCGGTCCTCGCCTTCGCGGGGAGCACCAGCGTATCATCGCTAGCTGCACAAATGTGATGTCGCCTCCGATTCCTGTCAAGTCTCCGATTATCTTGGATTCTACTAAAACTGATTAGCAGGTAACGTCGTCGCGGGCAGAGTTCGCCTGATTTTTTGGAGTTGTCCCGGGAGGAGATGATGGTGGCGGGAACCGAGACTGTCCGGCTCGCCACATCCTCAGGTTCCTCCTTCGTTGGCGCCCACGCCGCCCGGCGAGCTTCTGATTGCGGGTGGCGTCTAGGCTACGCAGGCTACTGCTGGATCTTTCGGCGTGACTTGGACACGCCCGGTCGTCGGTCGATGAGCCGGCCTTTGCCATTGTGCGGGACGCTCCCGGAATTGCCGATCAGGTATACGCTCTCCACACCTGCCCATCCACCTCGTGATAAGCGTCAGTCATCGCGTGGTGCTGCGCGGCCTTACTAGAATGCTAGCTATCCGAAGCTAGCGGCTGCTAACGTCGGTTTGATCAAGGAAATTGGCGCCCGCAAATCTGGGCAGTTGGCAACATGTTGTCTCATCGAGAGGTCATGCGGAACGCTCCGCGAAGGGATACTACCCATGCTGCGTGTGGCCGCTCGCGACCGGCGGTTGCCACTCGTCTCGAGCAATGACCGCCTTGGGGCCGATTGCGGTCAGTCCGGTTCGGGCGCGAAACTTCGGCAAACTGACGTTCAGCAACCGATCCATTCCACAGCATCCCGAAGGCCGTCGTCTCTAGCTCGCCCAATCTTTCGCGCGGTCGGGCCGTCAGCGAACCGGCAGCTTTAGTCAGGGAGATCGACGATCGCGACTGTTTCTAGCGCAGCAGGAGCCGCACGAGGTATCAGTAGGCGGGCGTCATCTCGGCAGGTCCATGATCACCGGGGACACGCCGGCCCGCAGTTTGCCGCGCACGTCCGCAGCCCAACCCGGTAGGCGCTTTTTAAGCGGCACCCTACGACGGCCTATCCTCATTGAGCATGGTCGCCAGTTCCGAAAGCGGTTGCTGCAACGCCGGAAGCGGACGGGTGAGTTCTCCAAGCTTGTCGACGAAAAGCATCAAGGCACGCTGGAGGAAGTCGAAAAGGTCCGCGTCATTGGTCAGCGGACCGCGGCGCGTGCTGTGCAGCAAATAAAGGCGGCGCAACGGGACTGGATCGGTGATGCGCCGGATGTGGAGGATGCCGGCCTCGACCTCGTCGCGAACCGAGGCATACGGCATGACGCTTGCCACCCCGCCATCGGCCACCAAGCGCTTGAGCATGGCGATGGAAGACACCTCATAGCCGATGCGCATCGAAAGTTTGAGCTGATCGGCAAAGGCCTGCATGCGGCTGCGGATCACGTCGCGTTCGTTTGGCAGGACCAGCGGCATGTCGAGAATGCTGGTAAACGAGATCGGCCCAGGCTCGCTATCTTCCGCTGCTGCGCGCACATAGACAACTTCTTCCTCGAGCAGCGCAATGCGCCGGTAGCTGGAGCGCTCGGGGGCGTCGTAGGCCAGCGCCACGTCGACCTCGCCACGGCCCACCGCGTCGATCAGAACGCTCGACATCTCCTCGATGAGGCTGACATGGAGCCGGGGCAGCTCGGTCTGCGCATCGACAAGGACCCGATGACCCAAAAGCGCCGTCACCCCGTTGGTCAGGCCCAGGACCAAAGGCTCGCGCTCGTTGTCGGCCGCCTGCTTGATCTCCGAGCGCGCCTGGTCCACCAGATCCAGGATTTCGGCAGCGCGCTGGTAGAGTTGACGGCCGGCTGAAGTCGGAGAAACGCCTCTCGCGTGCCGGATGAATAGCGGCACCCCCAAATCCTGCTCGAGCTGGCGGATCTGCAATCCCAGTGCCGGCTGAGCGACCGCCAGCGCCTCGGAAGCCTTTGAAATGCTTCCGGTTTCGAACGTCTTGGCGAAATAGCGCAGTTGGCGAAGGTTAATTATGAGCTCCCGAACAGCTTGATGAGCTGCCCGGTAGGCGGCAGCGCCGGGGAAAATAGAGAGAGTTTCATCCCGGCGCAAGGCGAGCGGCCTGCGCCCTCTCGCCGCCGATCGCCATCAGGCCCTGTAGTTCATCACCTGGTATTCGAGCCTGTAAATCGCCGCGGTCTGCTCGCCCGATCCGCCATGTTCGCGCACCTTGCCTTCCAGCTCGTCCTCGAGCGCTTCAAGCGCTTCAAGCGTGGAGGCCTCGACCATGATCACCCTGTCGGGCAAAGAGATGGTACGGCCCCTTTGCAGCGACCGGTTGCCTGAGCTCAGTTCGCGGTCGCACACGACTAGATGCGCCCCGGTGATCCGGGGCCGGTCAACAAGCGCCGCGACCAATTCGGCCAACGCCGCATCGCCCTTGCCCGCCCCGTCAGCATAGCGCAGGGTGAGCAAATTGCCCCCGTCGCCATAGCCGGCCGATCCCGATATCCGACACACGCCACGCAAATTGTTGCGGAAGTTGGGAAGCACCTTGAGCGACCATTCGGTGGGATTGGCCAGGCGCTGGCGATAGATCTCGCTCACCAGAAGTTCGGGCTCTGCCGCTTCGTAGAGCGTGAAGAACTCCTCGCCCTTGCCCATCGAGATATAGCGCCGGCCGCGCAGAAAGCCGGGCACGCCCATGCGCTCCTGCATGTGCTCGCGCGGATGCCATTCGAAGAACTCGTCGCGCATTTCGGGAAGAATGTCGTTCCAGATCGCGACAATGCCTTTGCCGATCAGGGGCATGGGAACCTTTCCTTTTCTCTCTTAGGAGCGATGGCCCTGGAGCCTGCTCAAAATGTCGGGGTTGAGCGCCCCGAACGGAATTTCGCCCCTAAGTACCTGCGCGCACTGGGCCACCGTTTCCGCCGGATGCCGGGCTGCGGCCTCCAGAGTGAGGTTTCCGATATGAGGCGTAGCGCGCACGCGCGGATGGCCGCTGAGCAGGGCGGAGGGCGTCTGGTCCGGCCCCCACCCCACATCAAGCCCTGCACCAGCGATGTGCCCACTCTCGAGCGCGGCAAGCAGCGCTGGCTCGTCGATCACATCCCCGCGCGAGGCGTTGACGAGGAAAGCGCCGCGCTTGACTCTGCCAAGGGCGGTGGCGTCAAGAAGATTGCGCGTCTCGGGCGTCGCCGAAAGAATGGGCACGACGAAATCGGACCGGGCGAGCAAGGTATGGAGTGGGACGGCGACGGCCGGCTCGGTTGGGGTCACGAACGGATCGTGGGCAAGCACCTCCATGCCGATGGCGCTCAATATCCGCGCCAGGTGCTGGGCGATGCGGCCATAGCCGATCAGCCCGGCCGTCGCGCCCGAAAGCTCTCGCCCATGGCTTGGCGCCCGCACGCTGCCGGCCCGATAGGCTGCGACGTATTCGGGAACGTCGCGGGCCACATTGAGCATATGGGCCAGGATCAGCTCGGCCGTCGAGGCGACGTAGCCCGGATTGGTCCGCGTCACTACGATGCCGTGCCGGCTGGCCGCCTCGATGTCGACATGGCGTGTTTCGACCCCGCTACGCACGATAGCGAACAACTGCGGCAATGCCGCCATCTCGGCTTCCCCCACCGCCGTAGCGCGGTCGAGGACGATAACCCGACACCCTTGCGCCGCCGCGACCAGCGCCTCGCCCTCGAGCTCGGCATCGCCGAGATTGAGCCGCAATTCTCCCAGCGCCCGCAACCCGTCCATCGCCGCTTCGCCATACCACCAGGGGCGCGATCCGGCCGGATGGGTCAGAAGGATCGCCGGCCGCGTCACGATACGCTCTCCACGCTTTCGACCCTTGCGTGCTTGCGCCGCCGCAATGCGCCCCAGATGGTGAGCGCGAGGACCAGCACCGCAACGACCAGAAGCGTTGCGCTGATCGGGCGCTGAACGAAAACCGCCGGATCGCCGCCCGAGATCAGGAGCGCGCGCTTGAGGTACTGCTCCATCAGTGGGCCGAGGATGAAGCCGAGCAGCAATGGCGCCGCCTCGAAGCGGAACGTCGACATGAGATACCCGATGATGCCGAAAAGGATCATGATCCACACATCGAACGCGTTGTTGTTGACGCTGTAGACGCCGATGGCCATGAACATCAGGATGGCCGGCATCAGGATGCGGCGAGGGATGGTGAGGATGCGCACCCAAATGCCGATCAGCGGCAGGTTGAGGATCACCAGCATGATGTTGCCGATCCAAAAGCTCGCGACCAACCCCCAGAACAGCACCGGCTGGCTCTCGATGAGCCGCGGGCCAGGCTGGATGCCGTGGATAATCAACATCCCCAGAAGCAGCGCCATCACCGCATCGCCCGGAATCCCCAGCGTCAGCGTGGGAACGAACGAGGTCTGCGCCGCGGCGTTGTTGGCCGCCTCTGGAGAGGTAACGCCCTCGATGACCCCCGTCCCAAACTTCTCGGGGGTCTTTGAAACGCGCTTTTCCACTACATAGGCCATGAACGAGGCGATGTTGGTGCCCGTGCCTGGCAGGGCGCCGACCACCGAGCCCAGCGCCGTGCCACGTACGATGGGGGCCAGCGAGCGGCGGATGTCGCTCAGCTTGGGCAGCAGCGAGCGCAAACCGACCCGCTGGACGGCGCCCCCTGATTCCTTGCCCGCGATGGTGGCGATCACCTCCGAAACCCCGAACAGCCCCATCGAGAGCGCCACGAGGTTGATGCCATCGCTCAGCCCGAGCATGCCGAAGGTGTAGCGCAGTTCACCGGTCTGAACGTCGCTCCCCACCGATCCCAGCGCGATCCCCACCAACACCATGGCGATGCCCTTGATAGGGGACCCCGCCGCGAGCGTCGATGAGGCAACGAGCCCGAGCAGCATGAGCGAGAAATAATCGGCCGCCGCGAACGACATCCCGAAGCTCGCGAGGCTCTGAGCGAAAAGCGTGAGAACGAAAATGCCCACGGTGGCCCCGGCGAACGAAGCGATCGTGGTCATGGCTAGCGCCACCCCCGCCCGCCCCTGCTGGGACATGGGATAGCCGTCAAGGCAGGCCACCGCCGAGGACGGGGTGCCCGGCAGGTTGAGCAGAATGGCCGCCGTCGAGCCGCCATACTGCGTGCCGTAATAGATGCCTGCGAGCATGATCAGCGCCGTATCGGGCGGAACATAGAAGGTGAGCGGCATGAGCATCGAAATCGCGGCCAGCGACCCGATCCCGGGCAGAACACCCACGAATGTGCCAAGAAACACGCCAACGAAGCAGTAAAACAGGTTCATCGGCGACAGCGCCGCGCCGAACCCGATGGAAAGATTTGCAAGGATGTCCTGCATTTCACAGCCCCCAGCGCAAGGCGGGGATGTTCATCCCCAGGCCTCTCGAAAAAATCAGCCAGGCCAGGACGGCCAGAACGATCGCCGTCACCACCGATGTGACGGGACGGCGCTCGCGTTCGGTAAGGCCGACCAGCAGCACAAGCCCGATAATGGCCGGAAACATGCCAAAGCCCCGGATGAGTAGGCCAAAGACCAGCAGGGAAACGCTCACCAGACCCAAAACGCCCATCTGCCGGCGAAAGGCCGGGGCGTCGAACGGCTCGGTGTCGTGCGGCGGGCCTGATAGCCCCATAAGCATGACAATCGCCCCCAAAAGAGCGATTGCCACGCCCACGATGAGTGGGAACATCCCCGGCCCCATGTCGATGAAATCGCCGATCTGATACTGCAAGGCACCGATGGCGAATGCGATCCCGAATAGGACAAGGATGGCGCCCCCGCCCGCTTCGATCAGGCGCGAGCGGCTCATGGCCGCGCCTCCGTTTGCCCCGCAAGTGCGCCAACCGGACGCCGCAGCGGCCCGGCGACGCCATAAACATCTTCGAGAAGCCGCAAGGTGTTGATCTGGTCACGCGCTGAGGTCAGGAACGGCTTACCCGTCGCCAGCCCCTCGACGAAATGGGCGATCGCCCCGTCAAAGCAGCCCTGGCGCACCTTGTTTTCGTCGTACTCGATGGTCTCGTCCTCCTCGGGGCCATGCAGGCGCAACCTTGCGCCGTCGAGGGTGACGCTGGCGCGCGTCCCGGCGATTTCCAGCCTATTGGGCGCTCTGAAGGCGTGCCCCGCCGAGGTCATCACGCCTTCGACGACGACCGCGTGGCCGGCATCAGCCTCGAGCAGGATCGCGGCTGCGTCTTCCCCGATAATGCGGTCGCTGTAGCGTCCCAACCGGGCGGCGACCACCCGCAGCTCCCCGAACAGCGAGCGGACCGTGTCGAGTTCGTGGATCAGCGACTCGGCGACCAGCAGCCGCTCTTCCTTGGCCACGAAAGGTTGCCGGCTCAGCGCCGGCACCATCCCGTCGGGCCGCGGCAGCATGTTCGACCGCCAAAGCGCGATCCGCGCCTGGGTGATCGTTCCCAAGCGACCCTCAGCGATCCACATTCGGATCTGCTCGAAATACTCGCGATAACGCCAGTTCTCGTTGACCATCACGCGCACCCGATCGCCAATCTCGGCGACCAGCGCCTCGGCCTGCTCGAGCGTGGGGCAGAGCGGCTTCTCACACAGCGCGTGCAGCCCGTTCTCGGCCGCCAACCGGATCATGCCCGCATGGGTGTGGCGCGGGGTGACGATATCGACAGCGCCAAGGTCGGCCTCGGCCATCATCTTGGCAGGGTCGGTATAGACGGCGGTAATGGAAAACGCCTCGGCCTGAGCGGCTGCCCGGTCCTCGACCGGATCACAGACCGCAACGACATCGGCGCCCGGGCAGTTGGCCCAGGCAATCAGGTGGTCGCGGCTGATATGGCCGCAGCCTAAAAGTCCCACGCGGAGGTTTTTCTCGCTCACGTCAATAAGCCCGGAAGGGCCCTCCTATCGTTCGCCGCCACACCGGACGGTATGATCGTCAATCGGCGACATGCGCCGCGGACAAAAACTGCTCAAGATCGGACATGGCGGCCCGCGCCCGCTCGGCCGGGGGAAGGTGGCGGATGCTGGCGTCGGCCACCTCGTACTCCACCTCGAGGTCACTGGGCAGCACCGCCATCAACCCCGAGAGCGGCAACTCTCCCTGCCCCAGCCGCAGCCGGGCGGTTCGCGCCTCCTGCATCAATTCCTCATTGCCCGGCCGCGGTCCGCGAAGCTTCATCGCATCGCAGATCTGCCAAAATGCGAGCTCTTCGCGCGGCAATGCCGCAAGGTCCTCAAGGCTGTCTCCGGCCCGGTCGAGATGGAGTGCATCGATCAAGAGACGCGCAGTCTTTGCACCGCTATCGGCGATGAAGGCTCGCGCTGCGGCCAGGTCGGTGATGGTGCTGTAGGGCAGATATTCGAGCGCGATCCGCGCCCCTGCCCGCCTCGCCATTTCGTCATAGGCGGAAAACAGCTCGATCGCCTCCTCGCGGTCGGGCATGAAGCAGTTGACCACAAGCGTGTCCGAGCCCAGCTCCTTCACCGTATCGACGACCCGCCGCAGATGCTCTGTGGTCAGACCAGGATAGAACTGGAAAGCGGAGATGTTGGATATGACGACCCCGGCGTCGCGCGAAAGCCGCGCCAGCCGCACCGTCTCGGCTTGGTCGCCAATGATGTCAAGAAAGCTCGTATCGCCCACAAAACGGCCGCAGATGCGGATGCCCACGCCCCAGAACCCGGCGGCGGCCGCCGCTTCGATGTTTTCTGCCGGCGTGGCGCCGAGCGTGAGATGGGCAAGGGATTTGCGCATGATATGGCCTTTGTGTTGCAACGTCAGTCCGAGCTCGCCATGGGCATGACAACGCCCCAGCGCTCCGAGAGCCGGGCGAGATCGGCGGCCACTTCGTCCGGCAGGGGCACCCCTCGGGCATGCGCCGCCGCCTCGCGTTCAGCCGCGCTTTCGCCCGGTAGCACGATGGCCTCGACCCCGGGCCGGCGCGGCGTGCGATGGAGCGTTTCGCGCAACGCGTCCATACGGGCGTTGAATTCCGCCCGCCCGATGAACCGCTCGGGATCGATGGCGAGATGGAAGTGCCCGTTGCCCGTGGGCCTGTCGGTGGCGGTGAACCATTGCGACACCCCGCCCAGCATAGCTGCCCCCGCCAGTGCCCCGCCCAGGATTTCCCCGATCACGGCGAGACCGTACCCCTTGTGACCCAGCGCCAGCAGAGCACCCCCTTGCGGAAAGTCCTCAGGGCGGTTCGTGTCGTTGCCCGCCGCATCCACGATCCAGCCGGTAGGAACCGCCGAACCGGTCTTGGCTGCATGGCGGATCTTGCCGCCCGCCACGACGCTCATGGCGATGTCGAGCACCACCGGCGCGCCCGAACCGCCCGGTACGGCCCAGGCCAACGGATTGTTGCCGATGGCGTTTTTGCGCCCGCCCCAAGGCGCCATCCCGGGATGGCCGTTCGTCCAGGTCATGCCGATATGACCGGCCTCAAGCGCGATCATCGCCGAATGGGCGCAGGTGCCGATAAAGTCGCTGTTGCGCACGGTCACTGCCCCGATCCCGGCCTGGGCCGCTTTGGTGCTGGCCAACCGCATCGCGTATGTCGCCGCCACCGGGCCCAGCGCCGCATCGGCATCGACCACCGCCATCGCGGACGCCTCGGTCACGACCGCGATATCGGGCCTTGGATTGGCGCCGCCATCGACCAGGCGCGCCACCAGGAACGGCAGCCTGATCAGGCCATGGGAGGCCGTGCCCCGGCAATCGGCCTGGACCAGCGCATCGGAAACGATGCCGGCCGCGGCCGGCTCCATCCCCGCCGCGACGAGAATGGAGCGGCTAAAGCGGTTGAGTGCGGCAACGCCGTAGCGTTGCCAACCGATCGTGTTCATGCCGCGCTACCGTCCGGTCAGGCTCAGCCCGTCGCCATGCCGGACGCCTCGGCGATCTCGCCAAACAGCGCATAATCGGAGCGAATCCGTTCGGCGAACTCATCGGGCGTGCTGCCCACCGGACGCAACCCGCCGGTTTCGATGCGGCTGGCCATTTCCGGCTCATCGAGACTTGCCCGCGTGGCCTGGGCAAGCGTCTCGATGATTTCGGCAGGCGTTCCGGCCGGAGCGTGAAGTCCGAACCAATCCATGCACGAGGCGAGCGAATCCAGTCCCACCTCGGGCCCTGTCGGAACATCGGGAAGCGCTGCATTGCGCTCCTTACCCACGACCAGCAGCGGCTTGAGCTGGCCTTCCTCGATGTAAGGCGCGCTCAGATTGTAGGAATTGAGCGCGAACTGGACCTGGTTGTTCAAAAGATCTGGCATCAGAGCCGATCCGCCCTGGTAATGGACGCCACGTGATTCAATGCCGGCAGCATGGAGGAACGCTTCGGTAAACAGGTGCAGGTTGCCCCCCGCCCCGGACGTCCCGTAGAGCACTGTGCCCGATGTGGCGCCTTCGATGAGCTCGTCGACCGTATTGAACCCCGAACCGATGCTGGCGTTAAGAATGAAATCGCCCTCGGCGAGCAGCGAAATGTGAGCGAGATCGCTTACCGGATCGATGGTCAGATTGTCAGAGACGTGCGGAACGACGACAAGCTGGCCCACGGCGGAAAACAGCAGCGTCTGACCGTCAGGCTCGGCTTCGGCAACCGAGGTCATCCCGATCGCACCGGCCGCGCCGGTGCGGTTCTCCACGATAACCGGCTGGCCAAAGCGGGCGCTGAGGCTGTTGGCTAGAATGCGGGCCAGCGTGTCGGTGGTGCCGCCGGGCGAAAAGCCGCACACGATGGTGACGGGACCGGACGGCCAGCTCTGCGCGCGCAACGTTGCGGGGGCGGCAAGTCCGGCGGCAAGCGCCGAGGCGCCCCACATGAACTGGCGGCGATCGAGTTTGAAATCCATAAGCATCCTCCCTTGGCGGCTTTTCCGCCGTTTGTTCATGGTTGCTCTAGGCCGCGCCGGGCAAAAGGCACAACAACCGATTTGATCTGGCGGGGTAAACCGGCACGATCTAGCTCTCTATAAGCTGCTGGGATCACGACGATTATATCGTCCGATGCCCACTCCTGTCCCATTGCGCTTCCCACATCGCGGAAAATCGCTTTCGCAAAGATTCGCATCGGAGGGGGAATGTGCTCAATCAGTCACGACATGTGGCCAAAGGAGCGTAGCGACAATGCAGACCAACACAAATATCGACATCGACGATGCCCGCATCCTGATCGCGGGAGCCGTGGAAAAGGCAAACGAGATCGGCGTTCCCATGTGCATTGCGGTCTGCGATGGCGCGGGCAATCTGGTCGCCTTCGAGCGCATGACGGGCGGCAAGGTCACCAGCATCACTATAGCCATAGACAAGGCCTATACCGCCGCGGCGGCCAAAAAGGCGACCCATGACTACGCCGCGGCCAGCCAGCCCGGCAAGCCCGCCTTCGGCATCAATTCGGCGATCAACGGGCGGTTGATGGTGGTGGCCGGCGGGCTGCCGATCGTGGTGCGCGACGAAGTTGTCGGCAGCATCGGCATCAGTTCGGGCACGCCCGATGAAGACAGGCTGTGCGCCCAGGCGGGCCTGAATGCCTTCCTCAAGGCCATAGCCTGACGTCCTGCGCGCAATAACCGGACGGGCGGTCAGGCCCGCTCGGGTTGCCTGGCCCGCCTCGACGGGCGTCACGGTGAGTCATCGGCGAAAGAGCTGTTGTTGGGCCCAGGACTCTCGACTTCCTATCTAAGCCAAATGGCATGAACGACACCGGACGTTTAGGCCATGAATTGAAGCGGCACCTTGCGATCGCAAGGTCGAAAGGCGCACGATCTTGAATCCTCCCTTGCCGATTCGGGAAAAAGCGGATTGCCCAGACCTGCTTCTGCGTCAGGGGACGCTGGTTTTGGCTGCATTCTGGCACTCCATGCAGCCCGTCCTCGGTCTGCAGCATCATGTCGAGAATACCCCTTTCAGTTCTTTTTGGCCGTGATCGACCACAAGTGAAGCGGTCGAGGCTATTTGCGGTGGGGCCAAAAGCTGTCGGTCAGTTTCCGAGTAAGAATCTTAGAAAGCCGCCCTACAGCAGCCGACCCTCATTGCGGACGTTGACGTCGATTCCGCCTACGCAAAAAAGCGGACATTCGTTGCAGGCCACTTCCGTCATTGCGCCCAATCCGGTCAATCGTTGGCCGAATTCGCATCAACTGGTGGTGCTTTCATTTCACTTGTGGTTCGATAAAGTTGCGCAAGATTGGGGGGCGCAATGGCAGATAGGCATTTCCAAGTGGTGGTCGAGAAGGACCACATCAACAAACTCGCCAGTGCGAAGCCCATCCCCGCTGTTGCGGAGTTGGTGTGGAACGGTCTCGATGCGGACGCATCCCGCGTAAACGTAACGCTTGAACGCGGCCCGTTAGGGCTTGAGGCAGTCGTCGTCACCGACAACGGGCACGGCATTGCCCACCAAGAGGCCGAAGGGCTGTTCGGTAGGCTCGGCGGATCATGGAAGGCAAACGGGAATCGCTCCCGTAAGCGAGGGCGCATCCTTCACGGCAAGGAGGGCAAGGGGCGCTTCAAGGCGCTGGCTCTCGGCCGAGTTGCCGATTGGATCAGCGTCTACCGGGCGGAAGATGGGCGGGTCCTTCGGTTCACCATTACCATCATTCGCGACAACCTGACGGACGTGCGGGTGACGGAACCCGAGGAGGTAGGCAAGGGGGTTTCCACAGGCGTGGAGGTCCGGATCACGGAACTAGATCGGTCGTTCCGCTCATTGGAAGCGGACCAAGCCATCCAGCCGTTCTCCGAACTCTTCGCTCTCTACCTCACCGACTATAAGGACGTAGCCGTTTTCGTCGACGACGCGAAGCTGGACCCAGAGAACCTGATTCAGAGCCGGGCGGAGTTCGCACTGACGGAGGTGGCGCACGAGGGACGCACGTATGGCGTCAAACTGCACTTGATCGAGTGGAAGTCATCGGCAGAGCGATGGGTGTTTCTGTGTGGCGAAGAGGGTTTCCCCTTCCAGCGCCTAACTCCAACCTTCCACACGCCGGGGCATCAGTTCTCCGCCTACCTGAGGTCCGGACTCCTTGACGAGCTTCAAAGCACCGGCCAGATCGACTTAGCCGATTTCACCCCGGCTCTAAAGTCCGCCTATGATGAAGCTGCGGACCTCACCAAAGCCTACTTCAAGGACCGCGACGCGGAGCAGTCTCGCTCGGAAATCGAGAGGTGGAAGGAGCAGAACGTCTATCCTTACCGAGAACCGGCCGAGACAGTCGTTGAGATCGCCGAGCGGCAGGTGTTCGACATTCTCGCTCTCAACCTGAACAAGCAGCTTCCGACCTTCTCGGATCAGGATAGCCGCACCAAGTCATTTCAATTGAGGATGCTACGTCACGCTGTTGAGCGAGGACCTGAGGAACTTCAACACATCTTCACGGAAGTGTTACAGCTGCCTGTGAAAAAGCAACAGGAGTTGTCGCAGTTGCTCCGCGATGCGGACCTCGGCAATATTATCACCGCCTCGCGGTTGGTCGCTGATCGGATGAAGTTCCTCACGGGCCTAGAAGCGCTGATCTTCGACCCGGAGACTAAGCCGCATGTGAAGGAGCGGAGCCAGCTTCACCGAATCCTTGCCGAGGGCAACACATGGATATTTGGGGAAGAATTCAATCTCACGGTGGACGACCAGTCTCTGACTGAAGTCCTCCGCAAACACCAGCAACTGATCGGGGAAGAGGTCGTGATCGACGCCCCGGTGAAACGCGTCGATGGCAAGGTCGGGATTGTTGACCTGATGCTCTCGCGCTCAGTACCGACCAGTCGGTCCGACGAGCGGGAGCATCTGGTAGTCGAACTCAAGCGACCATCGAAAAAGATCGGCGGCCCCGAGATCATGCAGGCCAAAAACTACGCCTACACCGTGGCTAAGGACGAACGGTTCCGCCATATTAAAACCCGCTGGACGTTCTGGGTTGTTTCTAATGACCTCGATGACTTCGCCCAAACAGAGGCACGTCAAAAGAACAAGCCGCGTGGGCAAGTCGCCCAGACTGACGACGGCCTCGTTGAAGTGTGGGTCAAGTCATGGGCCGAACTTTTCGCTGAGAGCAAGGGCCGAATGAGGTTCGTGCAGGACCGATTGCAGGCTAGTGTGGACCGTGAAGATGCGCTCGCCTACCTCCGTAAAACGTACGCGAAGTACCTAAACCCTGACTTTGAGGAAATTGAGGTTGAGAGTGACCGAGCTCCCGAAGTTGAGGAGGCTCCGGCGTAGATTGAGCGAGCCGCCTCCGGTCCGGGCGGACTTCGGTTGGCAACTTTAACTCCCAACGTCCGCTTTCCCCATAGGCTTTCCAAAAGCCGCTAGTCAGCTTTCCACCCCAATATGGCCTTTGGCGGCGGCCAAAGCGGACTGGCAGGTTTCGGGAAATCAAAAATGCGGTCTGAACGGCGGGAATGAGGGCGCAATACCGCCGCGCCAGAGCGGCGAACTCCCTTCCGAAATCTCCAGTGTGACGCTTGTGCGGGGCCGGAAGCAGTCTGGCAGGGTGGGTGTGTACGCAACAAGCCAACTACCTTGGTCGCGTACCGGAAGGCCTAGTGCCTGCGCCGCTGCGTAGACAGCGGAGGTCTACTGCACACTCAGGCCAGTAATCATCGAGACGATCTCGTTCTTGTCGGTTTGTGCGGTCTTGCGGACGCCGATCTGCTTGCCACGACGCAACACGCAAATACGGTCGGAGAGGCGGAAGACCTGATCGAGGCTGTGGCTGATGATGAGCACGCCGATATTGCGCGCCTTCAGCCCCGCCACGATTTTTTCGACCTTTGCCGTTTCCGCGACACCGAGAGCGGCGGTGGGTTCATCGAGCAGGATGAGCTTTTTCGCCCAGCGCGTGGCGCGGGCAATGGCGATGCCCTGGCGCTGACCACCCGACAGGTCGCGGATGGTGGCATGGGGCGACGGGATGCGGACATCCAGTTCATCCACCAAGCGCTGGGTTTCGGAAATCATGGTCTTGCGATCGAGCTGGCCGAAGGGCCCTTTGGTGACTTCGCGGCCAAGGAACAGGTTCATATAGACCGACTGCTGGTCAGCCAAAGCAAGGTCCTGATAGACAACCTCGATACCATGCTCGCGCGCCTTGGTGGCGCTGGACATGGAAATGCTCTCGCCCTCGATGACGATTTCGCCAGAGGTCGGGGCATGAACGCCGGAGATGATCTTGATCAGCGTGGACTTGCCGGCGCCATTGTCGCCGACCAGCGCGACGATTTCGCCGGGCTCGATGGTGAGGCTGAAATCCTCGATGGCGACAACGCCACCGAAGCTCTTGCGGATATTGTTCAGGGCCAGGACTGGCTGGGTCATTGCGCGATCTCCTAGACCGGCCAGGCCGCGGTGCGGCCAAAACTGTCTTCAATGGTCTCGACCTTGGGCGTACCGATGGAAATACCGGATACGCCCACGACATATGCGCGGGTGACAAAGGCCTGGCCGCGGAAGCCGAACACTGCCGTATCGCCGGGGCGCGGGACAACGGGGCCGTCGGCGTCGATCATGGCGTAATAGTCGATAGCCGAAGGGGGCGGGATTTCGACTTCGCGCAAGCTGCTGGAGGCCGTCTTCGGCTCGCGCGAAACGATGGCTTGGACCGGGTAGTCGGGGAAAATCGGGTCGATATAGAAGCCGCCGCCGAGGCAATAGGCCTTGCCACCAGAGAGGTGCGAGACCTCTGTGAGATAGAGCACGGCGGGCAGTTCGGGCAGGTCTTCCATGACATGGAGGGCGGTGGTGCCATGAAGGCCATTGCCGGGCTCGCACTGGGTGGCGCCGGCTTCGGCCAGTCCTTGCAGCAGAACCGAGGACGTGGTGCCCGGGGCGTTGATCTCGACATTGCGGCGGCCGGCCTTATGGAGGGCCTCGGCAGCACGGGAGAGGGTCGCAAGGTTTGGTGTCGGCTTCACCTTGCGGGTGGCGTGATCAAAGAGCAGAGCGGGGAAAGTGGTGATGCCGGCAAAGCGTCCACCTTCAACCCGATCGAGACCGTCGGCGACGGCGACCACGTCCGAGGCCTCAAAGCCGCCTTCGTGGCCACTATAGAAGGTGTCGCCCTCGGCCTTGATGCGGGCGACAAGGTTCTGCTTGTAGCCGGCCTTGTGCGCCGCCTGCCCCGCTTCATGGGCTTTTTCCGCGTTGAAGACGGTCCAATAATCCGGGCGGAACGTTGCTGCAGCGGCATCGGCTTCGGCGCGGGCCACCTGCTGGAGGTGCCCCAGATGCCCCACCGGCATGCCGGCATTGTGGGTTGCGCGGGCGCAGGCCATGTCGACGGCGACGGATTTCTCAATGCCACCACGCTGCACGGCTTGGCAAAAACTCGAAGCGCGGCCGACCTGCTTGGTCATGGCAAAGATCTTGAGGCCGTTCTTGTCAGCCTCGGCCTTGAGGACGCGGGCATTGGCCTCCACGGCGTCGAGATCGAGCACATAGGCATTGGCCGGGATTTTTCCGGACTGGTGCAGGGCCATGGCCGCTTCGATAAAGGCCGGGTTGCGACGGCGGAGAACGTCGAGAAACATGATGCTTTCCTAGCGAGAGGTTTCGCGCAGCGAGACGGCAACGGCGACCAGGATGATGAGACCGCGCACGATCATCTGGTCGGAAACGGACAGGCCCATGAGGATAAGGCCATTGTTGAGCATGCCCATCATGAGCGAGCCCACCAGGGCGCCGATAATGGAGCCCTTGCCACCATTGAGCAGAGTGCCGCCGACGATGACTGCGGCAATGACGGTCATCAGATCAGTTTCGCCGAGTGTGTACTTGGCGGCCTGGAGACGGCCGGAATAGAGCAGCCCTGCAAGGCCGGCCATGGCGCCACTGATGAGGAACACGGAGAGGCGGACACGCGGCACCTTGATGCCAGTGACCATTGCGGCGCGGGCATTGTCGCCTGTTGCGAGAACATGCGCGCCGTACCTGGTCTGGCGGAAAACGAAGTGACCGATGACGACCGCAACCAGGGTCCAGATAACCAGAGAAGGGATGCCGAAAAGTGTGCCAGAACCGAAAATGCCGGTGAATGTCGGATCGGTAACCGGGATCGAACGGAGTTGCGTCAGGGAGCGTGCAACGCCTGCAAACAGGCCCATCGTGGCCAGGGTGACGAGGAAGGACGGCAGGCGCATATAGGCCACAAGTGCGCCATTGACGAGGCCGACCAAGAGGCCGGCACCGAGTCCGACGAGGACGCCAACGAGAAGTGCCGCCTGGGGGAATGCCGCCATGGCCATGGCCCCGGCCAGCGCGGAAACGGCGACGGTGGAGCCGATGGAAAGGTCGATCTCACCGGCAGACAGGGCAAAGACCAGACCGATTGCCATGATCGTCACGGGCGCGGTCTGCAGGATGATGTTGACGAGGTTTCGCTGGGTGAGGAAGCCGCTGTCACGGAGCACCACGGCGAAGAACAGGAAGATGGCGAGGAAGCCGATATAGACGACGTATTGCTGGAGGTTGATCCGCGCGAGGGCGGAGCGGAGCGGGCCGGCTTCGGAGGCGGCTGGGCTTTGTACGGACATGGCGAGCTTCCCTGGCCTTGCGTGAAGGGGGCGGGGATGAACCCCGCCCAGCAATGTGCGGGCTATTGTGCAGCAAGCACCGACTCGGGGGCGTCACGATGCAGCGATTGCTGCCAGCCCTCGGCGACGTTGTCCTTGGTGACGATTAGTGCATCGACGACCAGGAACGGATCGACGGCTTCGCCCAGGAGCGAGGCTGCACCGGCACGCGCCGCGTAGACGCCAATATTGTAGGCTTCGTCGGCTATGAGCGCGGCAACGCTGCCACCCTGGACCATGTCGAGACCCGCAGGCTCGTTGAGGTCGATGGTGATGATCTTGACATCGGTGCGACCCTGCTGGCGCAGAACCGAGAGCACACCGGCGGCGGGCTCGGCCCACGGCACATAGAGACCGGTGATTTCCGGATGCTGAAGCAGCATGGCGGTTGCGATATCCTCGATGCGGGCGGGGTCGGCCATGCCGGCTTCCGCCACGATCTCAATGCCCGGATGCTCGTTCTCGATCAGATACTTGAAGGCGGAGTCGCGCAGATTGGTGACGTGGAATTCGGCGTCGTGGAAGATGTAGCCGATCTTGCCTTCACCGTTGAGCGCGGTCGCCATGGCTTCGGACGTCTGTTCGCCAATACCGACAAGGTCTGCCGAGACGGTCGTGACATAGTCCTGGCCATGGACGAAGCCTGCAGCCGCGTTGTCGATGAAGACGATTTTGGCTCCGCCTTCGATGGCAGCGGCATAGGTGCTGGCGCCCGCTGCCGGATCTACCGGCAGCGAGATCAGGATTGAGGGCGACAGCGCCATCGTGGTTTCGACGTTGGACTGCTGGCGTGCCGAGTCGAAGCCCGCCGTTGTTTCGGCAACGACGTCGATGCCGAGACGGGCGAATTCGTCTTTGGCGCCCTGGGCGACGGCCCCGGACCAGTCATAGAGCTCGTGCCAGGCGAAGGCCGCGGTGTAGTCACCGGCCTGCAGCTGGGCCACCTGCTCGTCGGTGAGTTCGAGTTCGGCCACGGGGGTTGCGGCTTCGCCGTTGGGGCCGACAGTGATCGGCGCCTGGGCATGGACCGGACCTGCTGCGAGCGCGATGGCGAGAGCCGAGGTCAGGATGACTGACGGTTTCATTGGCGTCACTCCTTTCCTTGCATTACTGGCCAAGCACGCTGGCGGGAGCGTCGCGGTGCAGCGATTGCTGCCAGCCCTCGGCAACGTTATCGGCGGTGACGGTCAGGGCCGGGGCCACTACGAAGGCCGGGGGCTCTTCGCCGAGCAGTGCCTTGAGCCCGACGGCGGCCATGGCGCGACCCAGTTCGTAGGCTTCGTCGGCGACGATGCCGGCGACATTGCCGCCACGAACCATATCAAGCGCGATCGGTTCGGAGAGGTCGAGGGTCACGATCTTGGTCGTGGTATTGCCGGCGCTGCGCAGGGCAGCGAGGACACCATCGGCCGGTTCGGCCCAGGTGACATAGATGCCATCGAGGTCAGGGTTCTGCAGCAACATGGCGCTGGCCAGTTCCTCGGCGCGGGCCGGGTCGGAAATGCCCTGCTCGGCGACAATGGAGATGCCGGGATAGTCGTTCTCGATGGTAGTCTTGAAGGCCTGGTCGCGCTGGTTGGTCACGTAGTAGCTGGCGTCGTGGAAGATGTAGCCCACTTCGCCTTCGCCGCCGATCGATGCAGCGAGTGTGTCCGCCGCCTGCTTGCCCATCTGGAACAGATCGTCGGTGACGATCGCAGCATAGTCGGTGCCGTGGATGTAGTCGGCGGGCAGATTGGAGAGGAAGACCAATTCGACGCCTGCGGCGGTGGCTTCCTTGAAGGCGGCCGCAGAGGTGACCGGATCGAGCGGCAGCGAGAGGATGACATTGGGGCCGGCCGAGAGGGCCGTTTCGATATCGGAACGCTGCTTGGCAGCGTCGAAGCCGGCATCAGTGGTGACCACGACTTCAACACCAGCGCGGGCAAATTCGTCGCTGGCGCCGGCGGAAACGGCGTTGATGAAATCGGACGACGTATGCCAGAGCAGAGCGGCCTTGTAGCCTTGGCCGGTCAGCGCGGCGACGTTTTCATCGGTGAGTACGATCTCTGACGAGGGCGTGGCGCTTTCGCCATTGGGGCCGACGGTCTGGGCATAGCCGGCGACCGGATTGAGCAGCGTGGCAGCCAGGAGGGCCGCCGCAAATTTGGTAGTGGTCTTCATGTTCAGTCTCCCTTGAACGAAAATTCCCTAGTTGTTGTCTTCCATGCCGCAGAAGCGGGCGATGAAACCGGCGAAGGCAACGACACCGGCGAGGTATTCCTCGACGCTGACGCGTTCCTCAAAAGTGTGGCAGTTGCGGATGTCACCCGGCGCGCAATAGACGGCGGGAATACCCAATCCATTCACGAAGAACGGACTTTCTGACCAGAAAGGCGCCCCTTCAACGCCTCCCCGTCCGGCCATGGCCTGACCAACGCTGTCCTGCAGAAGGGCCAGCGCGGGGTGGGTCAGGTCGATCTCGGCGGCGGTACCGCCCAGAGCATGATCGCGTCCCGCCGGATAGGCGATGTCGACCTTGATTTCGGGGTCGGCTACTGCGCCCCGGATGACGGCCTCAAGTTCGGCAGCGGCCGTGTCCAGGGTTTCCCCCGGCAGCAGTTTGCGGATGAGCGAGAGCGTGCAGCGCTCGGGCACGGCGATGAAGCCGCCGCCCTGGAGCGTGGTGATGAGCAGGAAGCCCCGGCCTACCAGGGGATGTTCCGCACGCGCCGAAATGGCTTCGGAATGGGCCCAGAGGGCGCTCATGACCGCATGACTGGCCTTGAGCGCGTCACGCCCCAGTTCCGGAACGCCGAAGTAAGCGGATTTGCCCGTGATGATGATGTCGGCAATGAAGAAGCCGATCTGCGCGGGATAGACAGCAAGCTGGGTGGGCTCGGTGTAGACGACGAAATCGGGATGCGGGAGTTCGCCCGAAGCGATGCGCGCCACATGAGCCTTGACGCCCGCCGAGACACCGCTGCCCGGTTCGCCGCTTTCCTCGTCGCCGACAAAGGCGAAATCGACGTCGCCCTTGAGCTTGATGCCGGCGCGGTCCAGCAGGGTCAGGGCGGCAAGGCTGGAACAGATGCCGGCCTTGAGGTCGCCGGCGCCGCGACCCCAGATTTCGCCATCGATGATCGGCGCGCCGAACGGGTTTTCCCTGATGTCGCCGGCCCAGTGCTGCTCCCAGCCTTCAACATGGACGGTGTCGGTATGACCGATGAAGAGAAGCCGCTTGCCGGTGCCGGAGCCTGAACGTTTGCCGCGGATATTGGGACGGCCGGGCTCGAACTCCGTAACGTCGATGTCCTCAAGGCCGCGCGACTGCATCTGGCCCTGCAGATAGTCGACCATGCTGGCTTCGTTGCCGGTCACACTGTTGCGACCGATAGCGCCGCGCAGCAGATCGATGGCGTCGTTGCGGTCCAGGGATGCCAGGAGGCGGTTGTGGAGGTCCTGGCTCATCGCAGCAATTCCCGCATCGAGACGGCGTTTGCAGGTGGCAGGGATATGCGCGATTCTGGCGTATCGGTGCCGAAGAGCGTGTTGTGCAGGTGGCTGAGGCCAATGGCGGCGGCGCCGACCAAAGCTGCGTGATTGCCGAGCACGCTGGACTCGATCTCAACCGGATAGGGGAAGCAGAGCGGCAGGACCTGGCGGACTTTCTCCACCAGTTCGGGCCGCGAGCCGATGGAGCCGCCGAGGATGACCTTCTGCGGATTGGCAATGGCGGCGATGGCGCCAATTCCGCGGGCCAGGAGGCGGGCAGTCGCGTCGAGGACGGCTATGGCGGCGGTGTCGCCCGCATTGGCCTTTTCGAAGATTGCGGGGACGGTGGCGTCGTGACCGACCGCATCGCGGTAGCGTGCGACGATGCCATAGGACCCGACAACGCGCTCAAAGGCCCCTGCCCGCAAGGATTCCGGCTCGAACGGATCGGCGCCGAAGGGGAGGAAGCCGAGTTCACCGGCGGCATTGGTGGCGCCGCGCACCAGTTGACCATTGAGCATCAGCCCGCTGCCGACGCCGGTTCCCAGGGCGATGAAGGCGAGGTTGTCGATGCCCTGCCCGACGCCCAGCCAGCTTTCGCCGAGGACGGCGAGGTTGACGTCGTTTTCGATCATGGCTTCGAAACCGAGTACGGCTTCGAGCGCGCCGGCCACGTCCATCTCCTCGAAGCCGGCAATATTGGGGGCCAGGAGCACGCGCCCGGTATCAGGCTGCGGGGCGCCGGGGGAGCCGACCACCGCAATCCTGAGCTTTTCGCGCGGCACACCACCCTGGTCCGCCGCCGCCCAGCAGAGCGAGGCAATCTGATCGACGACGGCCTTGCCGCCATCAGGATGGGTCGGCTCGGTCACCTCCGCCAGCACATGGCTCGACAGGTCACAAACAGCGACGCGCACCTTGGTGCCACCAAGATCGACGGCCGCGATATAGGCGGCGGTGGGAACGAGCTCATAGGTAACCGCAGTGCGACCAACATGGCCGCTGGTCCGGCCAGTCTCCTGCACCCAACCCTCGTCCTCGAGCTGGCGCATGATCTCGGAAATCGTCTGCTTGGACAGGCCAGTCTGCTTTGCCAAGGAGGCGCGCGAGACCGAACCTCCCTGCACGATCGCCTCCATTACCGAGCGAAGGGAAAATTGCCGCGAGATACGAATGGCCTGACTCACATCGACGCCTTAATTAGTTCGGTGACTGACCGAACTATTGAATGTATCGTACGTGAAGTCAAGGATACGCGTGACCTGACGCTCCGGCCGAGGCTGCACCTTTAAGCGGTAGGTTTCACGTAAAGTCTTATATCTGCTTTGGGATCCGCCGGCGGAATCCATCTCCGTTCCTGGATCGTGCCCCGTAGCGTGGTGTAACTGAGGCAGGGCCTCCGCGTTTTTCCGGCTTGGCCGGGCTGGTCAGCGTGCGGGGACTGCCGGCAAGCTGACGAG
>NZ_JBAFXA010000017.1:0-16086 GCF_036662815.1 Pelagibacterium mangrovi
AAACCTCCTTAACTTACAACCTCAAACCTGTGCCATGGGTGCTGACGGCGGACACGGAAGACGGGGTGCTGCTGGTGTCGATCAATGACGACCAGCGGGCGTTGTTGGAACTCATGATGGATGAGGCTCTGCCAGGGATGAATGCTGGTTCGCTCGTCTGGCGAACTCGGGTTGGAGGCAACGAAGGCGGAGATCATTTTTTCACTGTTAACCATGAGAGCGTTCTAGCCTTTGCAAAGCCTAGCTTCCGGTTCTTAGGAAGTGAAAAGTCTTTTGAGATGTATCGCTACTTCGATGAGAAGCGGCAGGAACATTATCGTGTTAGCGATTTGACCGTTGCAGTTGCCTTCGATGATGCGAGGGCAGGAACTGCGTACTATCCACTTCGCGACCCAGACACAGATGTTTGGTATCCCTGCAATCCCAATCGCGTGTGGGGCTACGTTTCAAAAAAACTCAGCAACGAAGGCACAAAAATCAAAACCAAGTACATGGAGGATTGGATTGCGGCAGGCCAAATCCGTTTCCCAGAAAACCCGCGAGTTGAGGTGTGGGAAACGCTTGATGCACTTAGGGAGGCTGTTGCCAAAGGCGATGTACCCAAAAGCGGCCAGACATTGATGATCCGAGAAGACCTTCCCGGCTTCAAAGACTGGGTAGGCAAAAAGGTTGGTTTCGGCACACCCGGCTTCAAACGCTTCAAGTCTGACCTGCGAAACCCCACGCAACCGCTTTCAAGTTGGATTGTCCCAAGTTCAGAAAAGGAAACGCTGGTCGAAGGAGAAAACCAGATAGTGTCAGGCACCAATGACGAAGGTGCCAAGCAGGTTCGGAACGTCTTCGGCTCCAAGGCCTTCAACTACGCCAAGCCTGTCTCCTTGATCCGCGAACTTGTTCGCCAGTCCACCGGCCCGGATGATTTGGTGCTGGATTTTTTCGCTGGTTCTGCCACCACCGCCCAAGCGGTCATGGAACTGAATGCCGAGGACGGGGGCAGCCGACGCTTCATCATGGTGTCGTCCACAGAGGCAACGGAGGAAAACCCCGGCAAGAACCTTTGCCGGGACGTAACCGCCGAACGCATCCGCCTGCTCAACGCCAGTGACGACGAGAAATACGCCGACCTTACCGCTGCCTTTGCCTATCTGCGCTGTCACGAGATTGCGTTTGAAGACCTCGACTATGACCTTCAACCGGCGGATGCCTGGGCTGCTCTAGAAGCCATGCATGACCTACCGCTGACGACCTATGACCTGCAAGCCGCGTGGAACCTGCACGAAGGCGAGACCACGGCGTTGGTGCTTGTAGACCGCTTCGACCCCGCCTTGCTACAATGGCTGAAAGGCCGCGACCGGCAGAACCTGTTCGTCTATGCATGGGCACCGGGCCAGATCGCGCAGCATCTCGACGGAACCCATGTGGACATTCGCCCCGTCCGCGACACACTGGTGAAGCGGTTCCAGCAATGACCGAGCGCCTGTCCCTCGCCGCTTATCAGACCCGCGCAGTGGACGCGCTGTCGGGCGTGATCCGCAAGGTGGCCGAGTTACACGACCGCGACCCGGCGCACCGGCAAAGCATCGCACTGAAAAGCGGTGTTACGCTTCTACAAAGCCCAACGGGGTCGGGCAAGACGCTGGTTTTGGGCCGGGTACTGGAAGGGCTTCGCGGCGCGCTCAGCCGCCCGGTAGTGTGGCTCTGGTTCGCGCCCTATTCCGGGTTGGTGACGCAAACGCGCGAGGCTCTGGTGGCGCAATGCGGCAGCCTGCGGGTGCGCGATGTGGCCAAGGACCGCGAACCCAACGGCACCCGCGACGGCGATGTGTTCATCCAAACATGGGCGACGGTCGCCGCCAGCAACAAGGATGCCCGCAAGGTCCGCCGCACGTCCGAGGCGGCGCTGTCCTTCGACGACTTGATCGCGTCTTGGCGGGATGCCGGTTTCTTCGTCGGCGTTGTGATCGACGAGGCGCATCTGAACTTCGGGGCCTCCGCCAATGTCGCGGCGGGCTTCTACCTCGACCATATCCAGCCCGATTTCACGATCCTTGCGACCGCTACGCCAAGCGATGAGAAACTGGATGCCTTTGAACGCACCGCCGGTATTGAGGTAGCCAGCCGCGTCGTCGTGCCTCGTGCCGAGGTGGTAGACGCCGGATTGAACAAGGTGGGCCTCAAGCTGGGCGTTATCCGCTTTCGCGAGGGCGACCGCGACCTCATCGACCACGAACAGGCGACGTTGCAGGCCGGATGGACGCAGCATTGTCGCGTGCGCGCACGTCTGGCGGAACGCGGGCTGGCGGTATCACCCCTGATGCTGGTGCAGGTGGAGGACCAAGCCAAGGGAGCGGAAGACCCCATAAAGCGGGTGCGGGACAAGCTAGTCGAGATCGGCGTAGATGATGCCGCCATTGCAACGCATACGTCCGGTCAGCCCGATCCGGATTTCCACTCGCTGGCCTACGACCCCGACACCCATGTGTTGATCTTCAAGGTTGCCGTCGCCACGGGCTTTGACGCGCCCCGTGCATGGACGCTGGTTTCCGTCCGCCCGAACCGTGGCCGCGACTTCGGTATGCAGATCGTGGGCCGCATCATGCGGGTGCATCCATCCGTGCGCCCTATCCACGGGCAAGACGAGCTGCTTGACAGCGGCTATGTCCTACTGACCGACCCGGATATGCAGGCGGGCCTTCAAGCAGCGGTGGACGAGTTAAAAGCGGTGCGCGAAAGCATCGAGCTTATAACGGACAATCTCGACGTTTACGAGTTTGGCAACGCGGAAAAGCAAGCCGTCGCGTCGGATGTTCCTAGGTCGCCCTTTACACCGAAACCACCCGAAAACGAGACTGAGCGGCAAGAGCGGCTTACGAACCTAATCGAACAAGGAGTGGTGCGGGCTAATGTGCAGAACATGCCTGACACGGAAAAAGACCGCGCCATAGTCGCGGGCGAGACGTGGCAGAGCATAAGCGAAACGCCGCTCTTTGGGGACCTGCCGGAAAGCAAGAAGCCTGATACCGACAAGGCACCAAGCAAATCGAACTTCCGCCCCTATCCGTTGCGCAAGGACTTGGACTTGCCCAAGGCTCTGGTCCGGGAACTGCCGCCCGACCCCATGAAGCTAAACGATCTAGTGCACGACATAGCTCGTGAGTTTTGCCGCTCTACCGATATGCCCGGTCTGCTGCAACGCAAGCTGACAAAAGCGCATCTCGACTTGCGGGACCTGTTTGCTTCCGAGTTGCAGGAAACGGTGAACCTTCGTTTGCGGCTGTCTAATGCGCGGGTGGCTGAGAAGGCGCAACTGGCCTTCAACTTCAATGACGCTATCGACCCGCGCCGTTTGAAGCGCGCGCTGGTGGAGGAACTGCGTAGCATTGTGGATGACAAGGGTATTGAAGCCGACGAACGTGACCTGCGCCGCGCCATTGATCTCGCCGGGATGAGGGAACCCGAGAAGCTGAAAGAGGCCATCAAGACGGCACAGGCCCGCAATGTGCGAACCGACAGCAGCGAACCCTTGCCAGAGCAATACTTCGGACCGGACGGACTGAGCGAAGCTGAGAAGTCAGCATATGGCGTGTTCCCGCATCGTCTCAACAAGGAAGAACAAGACTTCGCGGCGCTTCTCGACGCAGACAAAACCGGGACAGTTAAGTGGTGGATGCGAAACCCAGAGAATGAAACCTGGGCAACTCGCTTGATATTGCCCTCCGGGCACCGGTTCTTCCCTGACTTCGTTGTCGGTGTGAGTGGGCGAACAACGCCCGACGCCATTGCACTTGTCGAGATCAAAGATGACGGTGACACCGGAAGGCTGCAATCAGACCGCAACGTGGAAAAAATCCGTGTCCAGCATCGCGAGTACCGCAATGTCTTCTGGACCTATCGTGCCGATGGAAGTTGGATACGCGCTCGATATGCCGAGGGACTTCATCGGATTGTTGACCAAGACCGCTTTGACATAAAGGAGCTCGTGTACCTAGGGTAGTCTATGGATACTGCCGAGGCTTTTGGCCGAACAATCAAGCTCTTTCTTGTGGATGGAAAACCCCTGGCCTGCGCAGGGCCCCAATAAACGACTGGAAGGTTCCACATGGCGACAAGAAGGTCCGCTTTGGTTAGCCTTGGTCGTTCAACAGTCCGACAGCCACCACAGCGGTCATTTTAGATCGAAACAGCAATGGCCGGACTGAGGGGAAGTGCTTGCCGGCTGAAAGCGCAAGAGTGAACCCAGGTTCACCACCGCAACTAGCACCGCCCTTGGCATCAACCGCCGATCATCATTCAACATATGGGCTGAGGCCCGAGTGATATGACCAGCAGAAATAGCGTGACTTAATACTTCCCGAGCTTGGCCCTCATGATCGAATATGCCAATCCCAAAACACCCGCGACAATGAGCCCAGTGTAAAACAGAACTAGGGCCGAACATTGCGGTTCCGTCAGCGGCGCTGTGGGACATGCCTGTGAGCCCGTCCGCACTGCACCGAATGCCACTATGTACAGTAGCACATTAGCGGCCACGGCCCCCATCGCTACCCAGCCCACCAACAGAGTTAAAAACCGAAACCGGTTGTGATCCGCCCGTGACCCTACTTTGCCGCCGGTAAACTTTTCCGGAAAATTCAGTAACACTGATCGGCCGAGCGATATCAGGCCGCCGAGGCCAAGGAGTGCGAGAAGCGGGCCACCAAAAGAAGAATTTAGGGCGCACCATATGTCGACGATCATCTATAGCCCCCGTTTTCAGCTGCCCCATGGCCCAATTTGGTCGAGCTTGTGTAATTCTTCGGGGGAAACGTACACCAGCTCCTCCTTGTTCAGGCTCGAGCGGCCCTCATAAGCAGCGTCGCAGCGCTTGGCCAATCCCCCTTTGAGGTTTCCTGACCACGAACTTCCACTTTTTGCGCGATTTTCTGCCGCCGCTCTCGCTACTTCCATACAGAGTTTGGCACCCTCTTGAGGTCCGTCTTTGTGCAATGCAACACCGCCACCAAGAAACCATGCGACATTGGGGCCTAGGAGCTCATAATAAGCATGGAGTTGTCCCGCATAAATGCCTCCGGCGATCGTCGGCATGAAGGTGCCCTCATTGGAGAACCTCCGATAGCGGTTGATAGCTTTGATTACGCTGGCATTGGTCGTTCCGTCCAGGGAGCGGCGCATAGTACCGAGATCGGGCCGACGACCGGGATAGATAATATCGGCGCCGGAGTACATTAGGCCCTCCAAAATATTATCTGGTGGCACGAGCTTTCCGAATGCGGATCGCAGCAGAGGATAGCATGTTACAATAGGAGGCGATCCGGCGCTGTCGCAAAGGCCACGCCTGCGCACGGCCTGGATGGCATCAAATCCACCGATGCCTCCATCGATTTTGATCACAACCGGCGGTGGCATCATGGCCAGGTAGCTTTCTAACTCTTCCAGGAGTATATCCGATGGAAGAGAGAAATTTAGCGACAAACGACCATTCTTGTTCTTTGTCTTTTCGGAAACCTCCAGGGCGAGAATTTTCAGCTCCTCTAAATGTTTCCGGTCAAGCGGTAGGAAGCGTGTATCGAGCTCTACAATTGAAAATCCTTCGTCAAGAACAGCTATCGCGATTTCCCTTAGGGCCTGAAGGTGGAAGCCCACTCGTGGCTTAAAGGAAAATGCTAGTAGCGGCAGTTCGGGTTCTACCTTCAATTGTTTCCTGACAGACGCTATGTCGTTAGCCTTTGAGCGAAATGCTTCTTTGTGCTTACTTATCCACTGGTCAGGTGCAACAATCTCCCGTACTTCAAAATTCTTTACAGTTAACGGAGGAAGGACAAAGTTGAACAGGTCGCCTGTCATCACGCCAATCAGGTGACTTAGCCCTCCCATTTCAGGAGGGAACAGTTCAGAATTGAGAGCCAATGTAAATTCATAGCGGCCGCGATCGGCATCAATTGGCTGCTCGTTGAATGTAAAAGTCGACAGCTCTTCAGGCCTGCGTGCCATACGAGCGTCCCATTCTTTCCAATCGAACTCGAAAAAAGTGCCGAACAGCGCGTCAGCGTTCACTTGCTCCGCTACTTTGTAGGCCTCATCTGCCGAGGCCGCTTGCTTCGTCCCGTCCAGAACCTCGAAATGGATACGAATGCAGATATCTGTCATCTGCGTTCGAAGTCGATGACGGTGACAATGTCGTCAGGGCCGAGATCTGGATAAAAGCGCGAGACATCAGCGAGCAGTGCTTCGGTGTCGACGTAACCTTCTTTGTAAGCGTCTTGCTCTCCTAGTTCATCTACGCGGCAGTGTCGCACGCCAGTGATCCTTACAGGGATCTCTCTGGTGCCACTCACAAGCAACGCATTCCCAAGCTCATATTGACGCATTCCGGCTCTGATTGTTGATGTTTTACGATCGCTAAGCACGAGAGGAATTAGCTCACCAGAAAGCCGGATCTCCTTCATGTACTAGAGACCCTAAAGCCGATCACCCGCTCTGCATCCTTCCCAATAATGGCTTTTGCGCGAGTAATTGCTTCACCCTTATTGCGAGCCGTAGGGATCACTTCCCCAAAGTCCACGAGGCTAAAAAAGTCGTCAACGCTCTCAGCCGTAATTACGTCTGCGATCGTGCCCCAGATGCTGTCGGATGTATTGTACCCGCGCCGCAACTCTACTGGCCGGCCAACACAAACGTTATCTAGGGTGTACTGACGGCCGTACCGGCGAAGTTCCCAAAGCTTTTCCCCGTTATCAAACCAATGGTATGGCTCCGATGCTAAAGGAACAAAGAGCCTAGCCCAATTGCTATCGCAAGATCGAGGCGTAGTAGTAGACCATGCCCGTTCGCTCAAACCCGTTGCCGGTCTGTCGCCACTGGATGGACGAAATGGTAGGAGCAACTGCATAGCCGGCTCGTTGGAAGAAGTCGCAGTCTGCGAATTCGCCCCGGGTGGTTGCTTGCGCATCTGATACGCTCCTTGCTGTCATCACTTCAATAAATTTGGCTGCCGGAAAGAGAGTAGGTGCCAGGCGTCGCGCCTCGTACGCCAATCCGGTCGCAATTCCACGCCCTTGTAGCCCTGGGAGCACCGCTACTCGGTTGACCATCGTCAACCCTAGTTGGTTAACGGCCTCTCCTCGCGAAAGTTCTGATAGATCGATATTTAGGCCGTTCGCCTCAACCAGCGCACTCCTGCCAACCGGAGACGAATAACTGCAGCCTCTTCCCAGAACGAGCGCTCCCGCAAAGACGCGACCATCTATAGCGTTGTACTTCGACGCGAATTGCGCAATAGACGATGAACGTAGATAGCAGGCAATCAGGCGCCCACGTGCGCGCCCCCTACGATAATGCTGTCCTTCAATAAACTCGTGCAACGGCTCTGCCATAGAGCGCGGAACAACCTCAAAAGAAAGCTCCTCTTGTTCCGCAGCTTTAACATCCGAGTTCAAATGCTCCCCCAAGTCGCATCCAGCAAAATTACCTTATCACTCTAACCCATGAAAATCCGCAGAACAATCGGGCTGGAGGTCGCCTTTCTCGTCGAGCACGGTGGATCTTGGGCACTAGCTTGGCCTACATGCGTCACCCGACGAGATTGGCGTCGGATCATCTGTATGACAGCGGAGTGGGGCTGGTTTCAGAGTTTCTGCCGGACCTGGCTTAGTCCATTTGACGGCGTGAGAGAACAGGACATCGGGCGCTTCAAAACACTGCCCAGCCGAACGGGCTAAAGGCCGGGTCATCAAAGACCCATCGCCACTCTCGTTTTAGCGGAAGCGTAAAACTCGCGACGACTTCTCCATCGTACCACAAGTCATGCTCGAAGTGCCGTCCTAGCAGAGCATCGCAGTGAGCACATCCGTTGCTCAGATATTCTTGTTCCATTGTTTTGCTATACCGCGTTTTGATCTGCCCTAACCCAATGTCGTGGGGGAGCCGGCTCAGGATTTCGGTCGCCAAACCTGAATGTTCATCGAGGCTGGCGAGCGTCAGAATTTCCTCATAGGGTCCAAAAGTGACGCGGATCAAGGTCAAGGCCAAGGTTTCGCACCCACATGACCAGCAATCATACGTCGTGCATATCAACTCGACACGGGCTTCGAAATTCTCCGGATAACCGAACCGAAGCCGTTTGTTGAAAGCAGCACTGAGGAAGTCGCGCGCCGAGATTTGTTGGCGGCTGGTTAGTCTCACACTCACATCGTCGCCATCCGCGGCAAGAATTTGTGCGATGGGAAGCTCATCACGGTTTGGCATGTCTTTGCGATTGATGAGCCAAAGACCACGAACTCCGGATCGGGCATAGCGCTGCTGGCGTCTCAGTGTTTCTTCATGGGTTTGCGGAGACCATTGTATCTCGATAGCGACTTTAGCTGTTCCTTTTTCCGCAAGGACATCAGCCTGCCACCGCTCTCCATCTTCGGAGGACCCCGACACTTCCGTTCGCGCCGTCCAGCCACACTCGCGCGCGGTTTCGACAGCCAATCGTTTCAGCCGCAAGTGCGTTTCCGTTTCGGGAGCAGTGGTGCATTCGCCAATGCGCTTGTGGGCAAAGTGCTGAGTACCCAACTTTGACTTTCGAAGTGTAACGTAGGCACTGCAACAGGGCATTCGCAGATGCCGATGCGCTTGGTTTTGAGCCTTTAGACTGAGCCAAGCGGTGGTCGAAAGATCGAAGGAATGGATATCTTTGCCCGCGTGGTCAAGGCATCGGAGAGGCATCGCGCTTTTGGGCCTTATGCATGGCAATACAGAACATAGAGCTATCTTATGCCCCTCGGCTGAGTTTGGCCAATGCCGGCGCAACATTTTCTTGCTCGCTGACTTACCACTAGGACTTCGCCCCGCAGCGAATGGAGAATTTGTATGGAGACTTTGATGCTCCCAACATGGTGGGAATTGCAAAGCGGGTAGTAGCCAGACCTCCGCCGACGCTGCTCAGCTGGGGGGCTAACTGAAAACCTTGGCTACCCAGTGAGTGGATTTGCGCGGCCGCTGCACTGAGGGTGTCGTCAGAACCGCCGAGCCACGGATCGGACACAGCCGAGGTAGAGCGTCGGCCCAGGTTGGCCGCGCATCGGGGTGTCTGGTCTCTCTGAATGAACCGGGTTCAGGTAGGACAATATTAATGTGATGCCTGAACGATAAGACTTCCCGCATCTAAGGACATGCGTCCTTCGTGTAGCAAAAGGAAATGAATGTCGCATCTTCATGACATTCGGGAAATGACCCGGACACAGCTCAGAGAAGCATACGGTTCCACCTACAATTCCTGGCGAAATATGAAAGAAAGGGCGAAGAAGGGCACTGCAACCGTTCATCCCGAATTTCAAGATTTCGCTCACTTCTTAAAAAATATGGGGCCGAAACCTACTGATCGACATACTCTGGATCGCATAAATAATGACGATCCTGAGTATGCGCCCGGTAAGTGCCGTTGGCTGGATAAAGTGGGTCAAGCAAATAACAGGACCACCACCATTTATCTGACCGTTGGCGACCGGACACTGCCGCTTACCCAATGGGCGGAAATCGTTGGACTTAGGCCCGATACGTTGAGAAAACGCAGAGGCCTAGGTTGGACGGACCAGGAGATTGTATATGGCAAATCCGGCGCCCGATCATCGGGCGGGGATTTCCCTTGGTTGGAAGGCGAGATTAAAGGCCTATGGGTATCGAAATTTCAGGCCGCAAACCGGTGGGGAAATCGGAACCAGTTTGAATTCTATGTGAGGGAGATGGGGCACGAAATTACTTTGCTCCGCTTATCCATTGACGAGTATGGCCGTGTTCTGGCGGCATACAACTCAACGGAAAGGTTGCGCATTGAAGAGGCAGAGCAATACCTGAACCACCATCGAATGGATATCGAGACGCTTGAAGAACAGCTTGCCGAGCTGAAGGACGATTTAGAAAGAGCGCTGGAAGCACTTAGTCGCGCGCGTGCATATGCCCCCATTCCGCCGGTGAAGAAGAAGATTAAGCTGTATTAGCTTTCAGGCTTGAAAATATGCCTTCAAGTGGTACACATTGGTCCTGTACCACGGACAGTCATTTATTGAATATCAATGGCTTAGGTTGCGAGGGAGCTTATCCCTCCTCCGCTACCAAAAATCTCAATAAAATTAATAGTTTATCGAGTTATTGTTCGCGCTTGAGCTTGGCTCAGGGCAGCAGGGGCATGACGGCAAGAGCAATCTTCAGACAGTTTTCCGCCGTCACGGTGCTTTCCAACGCAGGAGGCGGAGGGCGTTGGTGGTTACGATGACTGTCGCGCCGGTATCGGCCAGGATGGCGGGCCAGAGGCCGGTTAGGCCCACTATGGTGGTCACCAGGAAAACCGCTTTCAGACCGAGGGCGATTGTGATGTTGGTGTAGATGTTGCGCATCGTCGCCTTCGAGAGGCTGACGAGATCGGCGACATCCGTGCCGCCGCCCATGGCAATGCCTATGTCGGCGGCAGCAAGCGCCGGTGCATCGTTTTGTTGGAAGCCGATGGAATGTGTACATCCTCGAGTGACTAGAGGAGTAAGTGGAAAAATGAATGAATCCGGCGTCTCGATCGGCGAAGCCTCTCGCGCCAGTGGCATCAAGGTTCCCACGATCCGGTACTATGAGGAAATCGGTCTTCTGCCGGTGGCGCAGCGCACGGATGGCAACCGCCGTCTATACGAACCGGGCGATCTTCAGCGTCTGCGCTTCATAAGGCACGCCCGTGAACTTGGGTTCGAGATCGGGCCGATCAGGGAACTGCTTTCCCTGGCCGGCGAACCCGACAATCCGTGCGAAGGGGCCGACAGGATCGCGGCTGCGCATCTGGCGGAAATCGATCACAAGATCTCACGCCTTACGGCACTACGGACAGAAATTGCCCGCATGACCGATTGTTGCAATTCTCGTATCGAGGAATGCCGCGTCATCGAAGTGCTTGGCGACCATGGCGAATGCGTAGCAGCCGAGCATTGATATTGATGTCAAGTGAGCCCCACTGAAACGTCGGTCCAGCCGCATCTGTTTTCGAGTTGGGCTTGGGGTTCTGGTCAGAAACCGTATGCTGCGGTGATTTCGGCGAGTGTGCCGGTGGCGGTCATTTCGGATAGGGCTTGGTCGATCAACTCGCGCAGGTAGGTGTTTTCGGTCAGCATCACCATGCCGAAGCTGATCGGGGGTATGGTTGGGCCGCCGGTCATCAGGGACCAGGCGGATGGGCCATCGCCTTGGGCGGCTGCGAGGGGGAGTGCGGGTTCCCAGACGAAGGCGGCCCGGATGGTGCCTGCGTCGAGATTGCGGAGCAGCGAACGGTGGTCGGGATAGGGGATACGTCGCCAACGCCCCTCGGTATTGGTCCCGAGATAGGCGGCGAAGATCGCGTCGGCACCGCTTCCCAGGCGCGTCCCGATGCGCGTGCCGGGCTCGGTCGACTCCAGTGCTGGGGTTCCGCCTTGACGGGTGGCGAGGACGAAGCGGGTGTTCAGATAGGGTTCGCTCACCGTGAGCCAAGTGGGAAAGGTGAGATTGTTCATGGCGAAGCCGGTGAACACGTCGCAGCGGTTGTTGAGTGCGGTGAATAGAGATTCCTCGCTCAATGCGATCTGGAAATCGTAAGGCGGGGCGGGGAAGGGGTAGCGGATTTCAAGCCACTCGGTTTCGAGCAGCAGCAGTCTGCCGATCTCTTCTGCCACCGCGCGGTCGAACGGTTGCAGCGCCGAGGCCGATGAGGCGCAGAAGCGGATGGTTTCCGCGCCCGACCTGCGTGTCGTGTCGAGATATTGGTCGGGGACGAAGGGGGTGTTCGGAGCCTGCGGTGCCTGCGCCGCCATCGGCGTCGCGGAAATGCAGAGCGCCAGCGCGGCACCGAAAAGGCGAGGGAACATGGGTTGGGCTTCGGTCATGGGTGGTCCGCGACCCTGAGAGAAGGAAACGCCGCCCGAATCAATTCGGGCGACGCAGGGTGTGGATCAGGTGTTGGGCAGGGCGAAGACGAACAGATTGCTGTCGGTCGAGGGCTGGAACTCGGGCGCCAGCCGCAGGGCCGAACCGCCCGCCAGAGAGGGGCCGGTGGAGACTGCGACATACTGCCGGCCTTCGACCTCGAAGGTCACCGGATACCCCGATACCTGGGCGCCGAGATTGACCTCCCACACGGGTTCGCCGGTGTTCTGGTCATAGGCGCGGAAGAAGCCGGCCACGTCGCCCGCAAACAGCAGCTCGCTGCCCGTGGTCAGCACCGATAGGGTCGCCGCCGGGGTTTCGTTGAGCCACAGGGTTTTGCCGGTCGAAACGTCGATGCCGCGCATGGTGCCGACGAATTCGGCATCCGGCGACACGCGCTGGTCGGTCATCGCGATCTGGTACACGCCGCCGCCGCCGACACCGGGAACGGTTCCGAGGGTGGTCACGTCCATGCAGGTGTTGAACAGCGAATAGTACATCACGTTGTTGAGCGGGCTGTAGGCGCCCGTGAAGAAATTCTTGCCGCCGTTCTGGCTGGGGCAGACGGCCACCGTCTGCTCGGGGCCATCGGGCACCACCGCGGCGTTGGTGGTTACGGCGCCGGTCTCGCCGTCGATCGATTCGACAACGTTCTGGTACACCGTTGGGGTCGCCCACAGGAATTCGCCGGTCTCCCGGTCGAGGGTATAGACGATGCCGGTCTTGCCCGGCACGCCGGTCACGACGCGGTACTCGCGGCCTTCTTCGATATTGGGGTTGATCCAGGCCACTTCATCGGCATCCGGGGCTACGACCGTATCGACCAAAAGGCGCTCGAAGGGATGGTCGAGGTCCCAATTGTCGATGAGGTGCTGGTAGTACCAGACCCGTTCGCCCGTATCGGCGTCGAGAGCGATGGTCGAATTGTGGTAGAGGTGCTGGTTCTCGGTGCCGCCGAGCATGAATTTGGGCGCGGGGGCGGTCACCGAGGTGCCGTAGATGATGAGGTTGAGCTCGGGATCGTAGCTCGGGGCCATCCACGCGCCCACATGCCAGCGGCCTTCATAGGGCACGTCGCCCCAGGTCTCGTCGCCGTCTTCGCCGGCGCGGGGAATGTTGAGCGTGCGCCACAGGAGCTCACCCGATTCCGCGTCATGGGCCACCACGGCGCAGGCTTCCGGTCCCGAGAAAGGTTCACAGCCAGAGGTCGAGATGATCTTGCCGTTGACGATGATCGGGCCGGTCGTGTGCTGGGCCGGGGTCACCTGGTAGTCGTTGATCTGGGTTTCCCAAGCGATCTGGCCGGTCTGGGCATCCAGCGCCAGCAGGTAGTTGTCGCCGGTGGTATCGACAATGATGTCGTCGTAGATCGCGACGTTGCGGTTGATCTGGGTGAAGGGCATGTATTCGTTGAGATCGGCGGGCAGTTCGCGCTCGTAGCGCCACGCCAAAGCGCCGGTGGCCGCGTCATAGGCCTCGATGATGTCATTGGTCTGGGGGAAGAACATCCAGCCGTCATAGACCAGGGGCGTGCCTTCGCCGATGCCCGAGGCAAGGCCCCGTGTCCAGACGAGTTGAAGCTGGCTCACATTGTCGGCCGTGATCTGGTCGAGCGGGCTATAGCCCCAACTGTCGAGCGTACGCCTAAAGCTGAGCCAGTTCGCAGGATCGGGATCGAGGATCATCTCGTCGGTGACCGGCACCCAATCCTCGCCCGGCGCGGCAATGGCGGGAGCGGTGGCCAACAGGGCTGCGGCGAGCGTCAGGATCGACGCCCCTCTCATCAAGACTGAATTTTTCATTATGTCCTCCTCCAAGGCCTTCTATTAATTCATGTTTTTCTTGAAAGGTTAGGCGAGCCTCGCGCGTTTTGCCTGCACGATCGTGATGCCGGTCTGCACAAAATGCTCTCAGTCGCGCGCAAACTGGGCGTTTGCCTTGGTAGCAAGCATGTGCAGGGAGGCCTGGCCGGATTTTGCGTCAGGAGCAGCAGTCGCGGCGGTAGGCGGCTGGGGTGGTGCCGCAGGCCCGGCGGAATTGGTGGGTGAGGTGCTCCTGATGGGAGAAACCGCATTCGAGCGCGATTTCGGCGATGGGCAGGTCGCTCGATTTGAGCAGGCGCTGGGCCTGCTGGATGCGCATGTTGATGAGGAAGCGGTGCGGGGGGCTGCCGCAGCACGATTTGAAGACCCGCGAGAGCTGGCTGGGGCTGAGGTCCACCGCCGTGGCGATTTCGGAGAGTCCGATGGATTCCTGGAGATTGGCGCGCATGAATTCGATGGCGCGGTCGAGGGTCGACATCGGCGCCGAGCGCTCACGGGCCGAGCGCACGATGGCGGCGTTCGAATACAGCCGGATGAGGTGGGCGGCGATCGAGAGGGAAAGATAATCGACGCCGAATGCCGTTGTCGCATTGCCCTCGCGCAAGGCGTGGTCGAGCGGGTAGAGCAAATTGGCGAGCATGGCTTCGCTGTCGAACAGATGGGGGAATATTTCGATGAGAGCGGGATCGCCCGTCGCGATATCGGCGGCGACCTCCTCGATGACGTTTCGGCGCAAATAGATATGGGTCGTGCTCAGCGGGTTGCGCAGATTGATCTTGAAATCGGCGCCGCCGGGAATGAGGTGAATGCCCCCGGCCGGAACGGTGCGGCAGAAGCGCTTGTCGCCCCCTTCGCCCTCGATGACGGCCGGGCCGTCGCGGTGCCAGACGAGCAATTGGTCCCTGACCGCGGGGAACGCGCCTTCATAGGGCAATTCGCGCTGGGCGGAGGCGAACATCGTGGTCCAGCCGAGCGCGTTGCTGGTTATCTGTCCTTCGACGCTGGGTCGAAAGACCATGCCATGAGTTTCGTCAGCGCCGAAAGTTCGTATGCGCATGCGTATCTCCCAATGACGCGGGAGCCAGCCAATCGTGCAGTGATCGGGCATTCTCAAGAACGCGCGGTCGAGCAAAACAACGATTTCGCCGCACGGGGCTGCTCCTCCCAAAGAGTCCTGCCAGCGACCTGAAAGAATACGGCGTTTTCAACCGCCCGGCCTGCATGATCGTGATGCCGATCTGCACAAAATGCTTCCCGTCCTGCAAAAATCGGTCGTCCAGCCGCTCTTTTTGCCGCGATTGGGGGTAGCCTCGCGTTGCGCGACGGGGAAGAACTGCGCAAAGGAGGGGATCGCTATGTTTACCAAAGTGCCTTTTCTTGAGGAGGAAACGCACGGGATCGTCACGCGTGGCGACAATCGTGGCCGGGTGTCGAGCGACGGACACGATTGGCATGCGCTCTATGCATCGGCGCAGACGGAGGTTCCGTTCGAGGGCCATTTCTCGCCGGTCAAGGACCAGCTTCTGGTGCTCCATCGCACGGGTCCGGTTACCCTCGATCGCTATGACACGGGGCGCCCCAAGGCGCATCTGGTGCCGCGCGGCGGGGTCCACATGTATCCGGGCGGAATGCCGTTCTCGGTGCGGCTGTATGGCGTTCTCGACACCATGCATGTCTATCTGCGCCGCGCGGTCATCGAGGAGATCGCGGCCGATCTGATCGCGGGTGACCCGGCGCTGGTCGAAATTCCCGCCGATATCACCGATCAGGACCCGATGCTTGCAAACCTCATGGAGGCCGTGCATTTCGCGCTGGAGGAGAGGGATACGGCGACGCCGATCTATATCGATTATCTGGCCCGCGCGCTCGCGGCCCATTTGGTGCGGCGCTATTCGGGCGCCAAGTTCAAGGACGCCCGGTCCGATGCGAACAGGCCAGACGTCATGCGCGCCGTCGACTATATGCGCGCCAATATCGAGCAGCCGATCAGCCTGGCCGATCTGGCCGGTGTGGTGGGCAGAAGTCCGAGCTATCTGAGCCGGCAATTTCGCGAGCAACTGGGCAAGGCGCCGCACGCCTATCTCATAGAAATGCGCCTCGATCTGGCGCGAGAGCTGCTGGAACAGACGCGCGACCGCATCGCGACGATCGCGCTCGATTGCGGATTTTCCCATCAGGAGCATTTGACGCGGTTGTTCCGGCGCAAGTTCAACACGACCCCGGCGGCGTGGCGGCGGTCGAGATATCGCTAGAGCAGTTTCACCGTTTCAAGGAAACGGTGAAACTGCTCTAGGCCGTAAACTCATAAACGGGTGACAGTGGTGGCTTGATTTGATTCAAGGCT
>NZ_JBAFXA010000018.1:0-11777 GCF_036662815.1 Pelagibacterium mangrovi
CGCGTCGAACATTTCGAATTCCTGAGCCATGATCGGCTGGTACATCGCTTCGACCAGGCTGGCGTGGGCCGATTTTCCAAGTCTGGCTGCGGTCGATGGCTCGCTCATATGCACCTCTCCGTTTTGTCGGTGTCTGTTCAGGCGTTATCGGACCAGTTTCGGCCAGCGCAGTCTCTGAGGAACGCAAGCGCCAATTCCCGCTCTCGATCGGCGCCCTGAATCATGAATATCGGCTCGTTTATTCCCGCCTCGATAAAGGCGCCCAATTGCTCGTGGCACTCATCGGGGGTTCCCGCGATGGAGAATGCGGCAATAGCTTCGTCGGATATGTGATGCGCCGCCCGATCCATGTCGCGGTGCGAGATGGCCTCGATGATGCCCTGCTGATTCACCGACACGCCGCTCTGTGCGATGTTTTCGGCGAGCTTTTCATTGCGCATCAGAAAGGCGAGCTTGGGCCGCACGATCGCCCGGGCCGTGCGCGCATCGTCGGCCACGGCAAGAAAGAGATATGATGCGCGTCGTGCGAGGGCAGGGTCGCGGCCGGCATCATGCAAACCTTGGGAAAAGGTCCTGAGCGAGTGTCGACAATATTGCGGCGACAGCCCCGCCGAGAGAACAACGCCATCGGCCTTCGCTCCGGCCAGCCTGAGCATCTGCTTACCCATTGCCGCAACATAGATGATGAGCGGTCGGGGAGGAACGAAGCCGAGCCTGGCGCCTTCGAGCGAGAAGAATTCTCCGCGATATTCGGCCTTTTCGCCGGTCCAGAGCAGATCGAGGCAGTCGAGGAATTCGCGCACCGCGCGAACCGGCTTGACGATCTTGTGGCCGGATTCGGCGAGAAAGAGAGGATTGCCGACGCCGATCGCGACGCCCACCGGGGCGGATCCGACCTCTGCCAGCGTCGCCAGGCTCATCGCGGTGGGCATGGGATGCCAAAGATAGGGGCTTATCGCCGTGGGAACCACCTGGGCCGCCGGTGACTCTATGCGGAACCCCATGCTGGTTACCATGGCCTCACGGTATCCAAGATGCTCGGCCATCCAGAGCGAGTGGGCTCCGGCATCCACCGATGCCCTTCCCACCTCGAGCGCCTCGGCCGTGGATGCGAACCCATCGAAACTTACTCCGAACCGCACAGTCATTTCCGGGCTCTACCTTTCCGGCGCCGCCTCAAATACCGGCGCGCGCCTTGAGCGAGTCGATGGTCGCCCCAACCAGGTTCATCGCACTGGCGTCCCGAACGGCGGGTTGAGGCAAATGCCTTGTCATACTGGCATGAAGCGCTATCAGGGCGGAAGCAGTGGGCGCGGCTACACCGGCAATTTCAGCATAAACCATCAAGGGTACGAGCCCGTGAGCAAAGTCTTCGGTATAGTATCTGTGCGTCAGGGAATCCGGTGCCTTGATCTTGCTGTTGGCACCGCCCGACGCGATGGCTGCGTAGTCGTTGTCGCCGGCGTCGGCCGGCACCGTGCCTACCGCCCGCATTTCGGCGATTATGCTCGGCAGGTGATGCCCGAATGCTCGGGCGATGGCCATCCGCTCACCATCGAGCGCCCGCATGACCTCGATCACGCCCGGCGTCATGCCCTGAACGTAAAAGGTAAAGTCACCCCCCGTCGCCTCCGCCCAGGCAGCGCCGAGCATGGCGCCCGGCGGATGAATGACGGCATTGATGTTGGCAAGATCGGCGGCGATCACGTCGCCGGTGTCATAGGCGCCGGGGAACAGGTCGCAAGCCAGAGTTATGGCGCGCTCGCCACCCGGAAGCGCGGCCGCCCGCAATGCCTTTGCGCGCCCGGTAATATTGACCGTATCGGCAAGCGGCTTGCGCGCGACATAGGCGAGGGTCGAAAATTCCGCGATGGGAGGCACCGGACCGCCCGCGCGCTCGAATGCTGTCTGAACCTCGAAGGCTCCGCCTGTGTGGCCGGGATTGAGAATGACGGGGCACTCACCCCCCCAGCCCGCCGCTTGCAGGGTTCGGGCAACGCCGGCCTGCGCGAAGGTGGGCAGCGCGATGACCGCCGCTTCGACGCCGTCAATGGCGTCGGCCAGATCGGTGGTGATATGCCTTGGCGCGATGCGTCCTTCTCCCAGCACACCCTGATAGCCGATCCCGCTTTCGCGAAAGGGAGCGATCGTGCCCTCGGTGCGAGCGAACAACGTCACCTCATGGCCGGCAATTGCCAATTCCACAGTCGTCGCAGCGCCGCCATTGCCGGCGCCGATCACCAAAACCTTCATCGTATCTTCCTATCCAGTTCAGCCCCCGAGCCGTTCGCGCAACTGGCCCAAGGCCGCCGCCGCCCGTTCGACATCGGTTACCTCGAATCCTTCGGCAATTGCCGCATCGTGGGCGGCGAGGGCCTCCTTGGTGCGATCGGCATAAACCACCCATCCATCGCGCACCGAAACGCCATCGGCTTCCTCGAATTGCCGGTTCCAGGCAATAGCATCGGCCTCTGATATGGTGGGGGGCAAATCTAGGGTTACCCCATCGAGATCTACCCTGACGGGATAGCCGCCGGGGCGTCCGTGCGGCCCCGGCACATGCGCGCGGCGCCCGCCCTCCCCGGACAAGGCAAGGAGCACCGGCACGGCACTAGCGCCCGAGATGACGTTGAGGTCGCGATAGGGTAGCTGTATGTCGCCGGTCAGGGCATCGGTATCGGGGATTTCCTCGGCGTCGATCCAAGCGCGCACCGGATTGCCGGCTCGCGTCCCGACGGGCTTTCTCCATTCCACGAGATGACGGTGATGGCCGAGAACGCGCAGCGCCTGGCGCTTTTCGATCGGCAGACGCCCCCCAATGACGGCCGAAAAGATGCCGACATTGCCCACGCCGGTCGTCATGGGTTTGCCCGCGGCGGCGAGCAACTGATTGACGCCATCGGGGTAGCACGTGTTGACGAAATGCGCATCAAGTTCGGTGCGTTCCAATGCCGTCGCCGTGCGCCAGGCCAGCAGGGCGTGGAAGGCTATCGTCGAACCGAAGCCGGCGGACGCCACGAGATCAGACCAGCGACTTTCGCCATTATCGACCTTCCAGGGCGACTGCATGGATGCTGACTGCACGACTGTCCGTGGCCTGAGGCGCGAAAGCGGTTCTACAAGATTATCGGCGGCGTTCGAATCCAGGACTTCGCCCTCGAACCGGACCCGGGTTCCGTGGATCATGGTGCGCGAACGGCAGGCGTCGACGAGCCATTTGATGCGGTCGGGATTGCGGCCACCCACCACCACCCGGAGCGGCGTACGCGCGGTAGCCGCGATGTCCCCGAGCATGATCTCGGTGAAATAGCCTGTCCCCACGAACAGGATATCGGTCCTCTCGCCCATGAAACGTGCCTTTCTTCTCAGTCGATCCGAATGAGGGTGTCGGAATCGGTATAGTCGGACAGCAATTTCGATCCGTCGGCGGTAACATGGAGCACATCCTTGTTCTGGACGCCGAAACCATATCCCGTGCGGTAGCAGAGCGGTTCGAAGCCAAGCACCATGTTTTCTTCGACCAGCGCGTCCTGGCCCGGTTTCCCAAGGATTGGGGTGGCACCAAGATAGGGGTCTTCATGCAGATGCAGTCCGATCCCGTGGCCGACAAAGGAGATGGGCGGCAGGTTCATGCGCCCAAGGCGGGCGATGAAGTCGTTGTAGATGGCAAGGCAACTGGCGCCGGGTCGAATTTGATTGAGGATCGCGTATTTGCAGTCCACCATCAGCTTCCATATGTCTTCGGCCATCGGCGGGGGCTCTTGCACATAGGCAGTCCTGCACACCCCGGCCTGATAACCGTCGATCACCGAAAAGATTTCCACCCGGCACACATCGCCCTTTTCGAGCACGCGATCGGTTGGACCGACATTGGGAAGTTGGCTACGCTCCCCGGTGGCGACGATGAGCAGCTTGAAGTTCTGGGCTCCGAGTTCGTAGATGCGGCGGGTCAGAATTGCCGCGATATCGAGTTCGGTGTCCCCTGCCCTTACGCCGGCGAGACTGTCCGCGATGGCTTGGTCGGCTATCCGCGAGAGACGATGGATCAGTTCCACCTCTTCGGGAGCCTTGATCTGGCGCGCACGCGAAAGGTGTCCCTCCACCGCGCTGAAGCGGGCATCGGGCACGTTGGCGGCAAGCCGCTGGAAATCCCCAGCGGGCAGATAATCCATTTCAAGACCTATTCGCGCCTTTCCGAGCCCGGCCCCGGCCAAGGCTTCAGCCAGTACCGCCATCGGATCGTCATGGAACTCGCGCCAGACCGTCAGCGGCGTATCGGGTGCCTTGCCCGCAATGGTCGTTGCTTCCATATCGACGCCGAAAAGGCTCTCGCTGCCGTCAACGGTCAGGATGGCCATGGCATGGCGATGCCTGATGAGGGGCTGGGTTGGAACAACGAATCCGGTGAGGTAGGCGAAATTTTCAGGAGAGGAGGTGGCGATGGCGTCAAGCCCCTCCCGCTTCATCACGGCAATCAGTTTGTCGGCAATGAACTTGCGCATCGCAGTCTCTCAAAGGCTGACCGAATAGGTGTCGATTTTTGCGGGGTCGATCGGGATTCCCATGCCGGGAGAGTCGGGAACGACGATCCCGCCGTCTGAAAAATTCATCGGCTCGGTCAGGAGATCGTCGGCGTAATAAATGCCCCCTACACGCCCGTTCAGATGCTCGGCGGGCATGGAAACCGGGATGACATTGGACAATGTGACGGCCGGAGCAGACGCCGCCAGATGCACATTGGCGAGATTGCCCACGCCGGTTTCCACCGAGCCGTTGACGTTGCAGATGATGCCCGCGGCCTGACAGACCGCGGAAACCTGCATGGCCTTGTACAGCCCACCGGGCTTGGTGGTGTAGATCGAAACGATCTGAGCTGCGTCCTGAGCGATGATCTGGATCACGTCGTGGGCGTTCCAGGCCGATTCATCCGCCATTACCGGCGCGTCGATCGCCCGCGCCACCTTCGCGATGCGCTCGATCCCCATGACGGGCTGCTCGACATAGATGAGGTTGCTGTTTTCCATTTTGCGGATGGTCTGGATGGCCTCACCGGGCGTCGCGTAGCCCTCGTTGGCATCCACGCACAAGGCGACGTCCGGCCCCACCGCCCGTCGGATCGCCGCGACGATCTCGACGTCGCGCTGGGGATCGACGCCGATCTTGATCTTGATGGTGCGGACGCCATCCTCAACCACCCTTGCGACTTCCCTGACCGCTTCATCGACCCCGATCAGGCCGATGGAATGGGTTACCGGCACGCTCGAGCGTAGCTTGCCGCCAAGAAGCACATGCACCGGCACGCCGAGAACCTTGCCCGTGAGATCGTAATAGGCGAAATCGACGGCCGCCTTGGCGTAGGGATAGCCCTTGATGATCGCATCCATCTTCTGATGGAGAGCCGCCGGGTTTCCAACTTCCAATCCGCTGACCACTGGCGCCAAATAGCGCGAGATGACGGTGTCCACGATAGCGGCGCTCTCGCCAAAATATCGACCGAACTCCCCGCCCCAATCCTTGAGCGCGGGCGCCTCCCCCCAACCTACCGTGCCGTCGGTTCCGGTCATCTTGACGAGGAGATACTGTCCGATCGGCTCGGTCAGGCCCGTCCATTTATGTTCACGGCGAGTGGGGAGGCGCACGAGGCGCGTTTCGATGGAAGCAATTTGGATCACGGCAAAACTCCTTGTGATTGCATTTTGTGATCACAAAAGAGGCCTGTCAAGTGATATGGGCCAAATCTCGGGCAGTCCGCCGTGAAATCCTGCTCCTGTCAATTCCTTATGGCACGCCAGCTTCCGCGAGCTGGCTTAAGGAGCGGGACGAGCAGAACCAGCGCGGTAATCAAAAGCATAAGAATGGTGATCGGCCTTTGGAAGAACACGGACCAGTCGCCATAGACGATCAGCGTGCGACGCAGGTTTTCTTCGAGCAGGGGGCCGAGAACGAGACCAAACATGATTGGCGATGTGGGAATGCCAAGCTTGAGCATGAAGTAGCCCATTCCGCCGAAAAAGATCATCAGCAGAATGTCGAACAGCGCGTTCTGAACCGCGAAGGACCCCGTTACGCAGAGGATGAGCACACCGACGTAAAGGACGCGCGGCGGCGCGGAGAGCAGCTTGGCAAAAACACGCATGAGTGGAAGCGCGAATACGAAGGTCAATACCACCGTAATTGCCAAAGCAATATAGATGGCAGCCACGAAGTCCTGGTGCTGGGTGAAAAGTTGCGGGCCCGGCTGCAGGCCGTGAATGAGTAGTGCCCCCACGAGCACCGCCGTCATGGTGTCGCCGGGAATGCCCAGCGTCAGCAGCGGAATGAGCGCTCCGCCCACTGCGGCGTTGTTGCCGGTTTCCGCAGCTACGATACCGCGCGGATTGCCATCGCCAAAGGTCTCTTTCTTTTCGTAGATCTTCTTTTCCTGCGCATAGGACATGGAAACCGCGACGGCGGAGCCGGCGGCGGGAATGATGCCCACGATTATCCCCACCAAGGCGCTGCGGACCGCGGTTGCCCAAGTTTTGACGACTTCGGAAAATTTGGGAAAGATCGAAGTTATCTGGGTCGTTGCCTTTTCGCTGACGATCGGCTTTTCGAGCAATCGCAGAATTTCGGCGAGACCAAAGATCCCGACGGCGAAAGGCACGATGTTGATACCCGCCTGCAAGCGGGGAATACCAAAATCAAAGCGAGAGAGATTGGTGATCATGTCGAGACCAACGGTGCCCAGCAGCAATCCAAAGATGCCAGCCAGAACGCCGAGGAAGGTGGAGCCAGGAGATGCATACGCCAGCATGGAAAGCCCGAAGATCATGAGCACCGCATATTCGGGGCTCTGAAAGGCAAAGGCCACCCGGGCAAGTACGGGCGCAAACAGGACGAGGCCGACGAGCCCCACCACGCCGCCGAAGGTCGAGGCGATCAGGGCATAGGTCAGTGCCTTGCCGGCCTCGCCCTTGCGCGCGAGCGGGTATCCGTCGAGTTGGGTGACCATCGAGCCCGGAGTGCCCGGAATATTGAGAAGGATGGCCGAGACAGAACCGCCATAGACGCTTCCATAGAAGGCGCCGAGCAGGAAGACCATCGCGATTGCCGGCTCCATTGAAAAGGAAAACGGCAGCAACACCGCCAGCGTCATGGTCGAGCTGATGCCCGGCAGGGCCCCAAGCACGATCCCCAGCACGGTTGCAACCGCGCCAAGCGCCAATACACCCGGATCGGTCAGCAATTGTATGGCGACGGCGAAAAGTTCGGACATGTCGGCCTCACGGGAATGGTATCTGGATGCCGTAGCGGAATACGACAAAGATCGCCCCCACGATCAGAACAGCTTCGAGGGGTAACTGGACGAGATGGCGCAATGTGAAGCGCGCACCGCATCTCCAGTGAATCAGGGCGACCCACGGCACGGCAAAAAGCAGGCTGGCGGTAATAAATCCAAGAGGGCGAAGCGCCATCTGATAGGCGATCATGGATGCAACGAGAAGGACCGGCAGCCATATCCGGGAAACGGTAAACTCGCCCGAAAGCTGGAATCCTCCCGCCAGGCGGGCGCGTGCGGCCACCAGGATGATCTGGACAACGCCTCCGAGGCCCAGGACCCAGACGCCGATCCATGGAACGAATCCGGGCCCGGGATCGCTGCCGGACTGGCCAAGCTCCAAATAGGAATTGGTCCACAAGCTCGAGGCGCCGATCAGGGCAATGACGAGGAAAACGAGTCCGGCAGCAGCCTGCACCGCGAACGGCTGGACGGGGCTGCCGTCCAGCCTCCCCTCCTGCCCGTCAGTCTCAAGGCTCACTTCTGGCGCACCTTGACCAGTCCGGCCTCATCGAGAACGGGATACATGCTTTCGTCCATTTCCTGGAGGAAGGTCTCGGCTTGCTCGCCGGCCAGAGGATTGATGGAGAACCCCGAGGTACGAGCGGTTTCGAGGAAAGCCTCGTCGCTCAGGCCCTCAAGAACCGCCGCTTCAAGCACATCGAAGACTTCATCCGGCGTTTCGTCGGGAACCACGAGAGCCCGAATAGTGCCCGTGACCAAGGGATAGCCCAACTCGGTCAGGGTCGGGACGTCCTCGGCCATGAAATGCCGCTCGGCGCCACTGACGGCGAGGATCGTGACTTCCCCGGCCTCGTGCTGCGCGATCAGATCAGTGATCGAGGGCGTGGCCGTTTGTACTTCGCCTGCCAGGATGGCCTGAACGACCGGTGCCGATCCCGCGTAGGGAACGAGTGTCAGGTCGATATCGAGCACCCCTTCCATCAGCGAGGCCGCGACATAGGAGGTTCCGCCCGGTTGGTCATTGCCGTTGCGTAGGGCGCCCGGCTCGGCCTGGGCGGCTGCGATCAGGTCATCGAGCGTTTCGATCCCGGTTCCCCCGCCCACGGCAATAACCGCAGGGTCGGTTCCGACAAAGGCGACGACCCTGAATTCATCGAGAACGGGCGCGTTGGGGTTGCCATACTGTTCGGCGATAAACCCGGTGGCAATCATGCTCATCGTGTAGCCGTCGGGTTCGCTGTCGGCCACTTCCCTCAGAGCCAGTGAGCCGCCGGCGCCCGGCTGGTTCACCACGACAATGGGCTGCCCCAGACTTTCGCCAGCGGTCTCGGCAATCAGACGCATGAGTGTATCGCTGCCGCCGCCCGCGGGCCAAGGCACAACGAGAGTGACTGGCCGCTCTGGATAGGATTGACCCAATGCGCCGCCCGCCATTGTAGCCAAAGTCAGGCCGGCAGCAGCGAGGTTGATCACGAGCTTGTTCATTTTGATGCTTCCCTCTTTGACGAATTTCATCATCGCATTTTGTGATCACATCATGAATTTGGCAAGCAGAAAAATTGGGCACATTCTACGAATGCCCATTTCGTGAACAATTGGCCCGGGCCAAATCCGCAATGGCTTCTTCTCTCACAGGACGCCACGGTCCCGCGGCGAAATTTACTAGGCCAGCGCTTCCGCCTGAATTTCGATCAGCAGCGAAGGGTCGGCAAGTTCAGCCTGAACGCAGGCGCGGACCGGCAAACCATCAGGGGCGACCCAGCCATCATAGACGACATTCATCGCCTCGAAATCGGCCATGTCACGCAGCCAAATCATCACCTTGATCAGACGAGCCTTCCCCGTTCCGGCCACGGCAAGCAACGCATCGAGCTGGCCCAGGCAGCTTTGTGTCTGACCAGCTATGTCGGAAGGGCCGCCACGCGCGGTAATTCCCTTGGTGTACACAACGCCGTTGACGATGACCGCCGCGCTCATGCGTGCGGTGCCGGCCAGCCTCGACATGTTCGCCATTGATATTTCTCCTTATTGACCAAGCCGCATGACCGCGTCGCTGTCGAGATCGGCGAGCGATTTCCAACCGCCGATGATCATGGCATTCCGCAATTCTGCGGCAAGGACATCGCAGATCGCCTCCACACCCTTATCCCCGGCGACCGCCAAGCCCCATAGATGAGCCCGCCCTATCACGCACGCGGTTGCGCCCAGAGCAACGGCCTTGAGGATATCGGTGCCGCGCCTCACGCCACCGTCGAGAAAAACCGGCACGCGCCCAGCAGTCGCGTCCACGACACAGGGCAATGCATCGATCGCCGAGAGGGTCCCGTCCAGTTGCCGCCCGCCGTGATTGGAGACCTGGAGCCCATCACATCCGCACTCGATAGCGTTGCGGGCGTCGTCGGGATGGAGGATTCCCTTGATGATTATTGGACCGTCCCACTCCGATCGAAGCCAATCGACATCATCCCATGAAACGTTGGGGTCGAGTACCGAGGCGATATAGGCGGCCATGTCGTTCATGTTGCCGGTCGCCCGGTTGGCAAAATTATTGAGCCTGAACGGCGCGCTGCCGCGCATGCGCAGCCACCATCTGTAGTGCAGGGCCGCATCGAACAGGGTTCCCAAGGTAAGACGCTGGTCAATCGTGAACCCGTTGCGTGTGTCGTTTTCGCGCCGGCCATGCACCGGAGCGTCCGTGGTAACGCAGATCGCCTCGTAGCCGGCAGCCTTCGCCCGCGAGAGAAACTCGCGCGTCAGCTCGCGATCACGGTAAAGAAATATCTGTAGCCAGCGCTCGCCCCTGCCCTGACCCCCAGCCGCTATGTCTTCCATGGTCAGGAGCGAACCCGCGCTCACCTCCATGACGTGCCCCCGGCTGGCGGCAGCCTGCGCGGCTCTGGCCTCACCGTTCGGCCACAGCAATCCGGACGCTCCCGTCGGCGCGATGATGATCGGTACGTTGTGACGTCGTCCGAAGGCGGACCACGACGTATCGGGCTTGTCGGTCGAGTGGAAACTCCGTGCGCGAAACCACCAGTCCGAAAATCCAGATCGATTGCGCGTTCCGGTTTGGCCGTCCAGGGCCGTGCCATCGACAAATTCAAACAGCATGCGTGGCAAAAGTCTGCGTGCGGCGGTCCTATAATCGTCTACATTGACTAAAGTACGAGTCATTACGGCATCCTGCGAGCGCGGATCTCAAGCTCGGCGAAGTAAAAATCTTGCAATGATCACAAAGTGTCATCACACTAAAGGGCAGTCAAGATCGTTTGACGGAGGACAGGAAAATGGAAGAGGCAAAGCCCAAGCCGGGAAGAGGCAAATTGCAGGACCAGGTGCTGGCCAGGTTGCGTTACGGTATCATGTCGGGCCTGTTCGTTCCGGGCCAAATCATGAGCCTACGCAAGCTCGCCGAGCGACTCGGAACCAGTCCTATGCCGGTTCGCGAAAGCCTCAGCAGGCTAGTCGCGGCCAATGCTCTTGAAGAGCTTCCCAATCGCTCGGTGCGCGTTCCCATCCTCACGGCCGAGAGCCTCACCGAACTTTTTGAAGTCAGGTGCATGATAGAAGGAATGGCGACACGGCTTGCCGCGACGAACGTCACACAGGAACTCATTGGTGACCTTCAGCTCATAAACGATGCGGTCAAGGCGGCCCACGAGCGCGGACAGATGGCGGAGGTGCTTAGCGCCAATCAGGAGTTTCACTTCAAGCTCTACAGACACGCCGGCTCTCATATTCTGCTGCCGATAATCGAGTCACTGTGGCTGCGTTGTGGCCCCACCATGTATTTTTCGCTAAATGCACCCTCGCTTTGGGATACGGCCGCCCATATCGACATTATCGCGGCCCTTCAAAGAAACGATAGCTCCCGGGCTCAAGCGGCAATGATCGACGACATCATGAAAACGGGACGCTATCTCGTGGAACAGGCAAAATCCGGTGTGACATCGGGCCCATTCGCCGACCTGCGTAGGCCAGAGTACTGACAGTCGGGGTCAAGCCTCGCTCGCCGATATTGTTGATAATGAGCCAATAAACTCCTAGCGTACCGGAAATAGCGAGCATCCGCGCCTGTCTCGCCGCCTCGGCATCGGAGCGCCAAGTTCTTATCTGCCAGCCCAGCCCTAGGTGGGGCGCAAAGACGCAGAACATAGGCGGGTCTGGCAATTTACCTTGGTGCCCAGTTCGAAGCACCCGATGGGGCAGACTACACCTTGCCTTGCTCAATGAAAAACGCCTCGGTATTGCCGCCATTGGTTACGATACGCCGCTTTTGAGAGAGCGATCCACGACCCCTATGCCGCGGCTTTTGAGAATGCCCCGATTTATGAGCAATATCACCGTCGACCGCGCCCTCATATCTGCCGATGCAAATAGCCCATGACCTACGTCATAGAGCGGCCCCTGTATGACCCCGCTAACCGGATCGTTCCAGAATGGTTTGGGAAAATCCCGGTTCAGGTGTCGTTACTGCGGCTCCTATTCTGAC
>NZ_JBAFXA010000019.1:0-10269 GCF_036662815.1 Pelagibacterium mangrovi
TCGCGCTGCAGCCGTTCCCCGATCGTCTCGCTCTCACCGCGCAGCCTGTCGAGCTCCTAGCGCTACATTGGCATAGAGTCCGTCTCGAACGACAGCCTCGCGAGGCGATACCTCCTGACGCCCTTGGGGTCGTTCTTCGAGACACTCGACCTTCTGGGGCACCATATAGACAAAGTGGCCCTCAGCGAAATCGCGGCGGTGCTCCGGCTTGAGCACGACCCCAACGTCGTCGATGGCCTCAATAGTGGTGATCAACAGCGCCACGCCAGCAGAGCCATGGGGCAGACGTGGGCCTACGATCTTGAGAATCTCCTCCTGCGTGTGGCGGCAAACTTTGGGGGCCAGGACGAAAGGCGCCGTCCCAGCCTCAGCGATCTCCGCCTTGAGCCAGGCGGCATCGGCGTCGCGTTCATTTATTTTGTTCATAACGTTCTCGTTTCCGACGGGGCTGCTACGAGGACCGCAGCTTGCGTTTCAAATCTAGCGCAAGCCGTAATGAGCGATTTCAGGAACAAAGATTGTGCGACCGGATTTGCGTGCGAGCGCTGCAAACATTTCGTGATTGCTTGCCGCAGGTCGGCACGGGGCTGGGCGCGTCGTTACAACGGCTTGGGGGCGGCACTCAATAGTTTGCGCTGCCTACTCGTTCTGGCGCAGCTTCGCCGCGCGACGCACGTATGTCTTAATCGCGTTGCGATCCGAGATATCTTCTGACGCTTTCGCGCGAGACCTCGGAACCTGCTTGTTGCTTTTGGACTGCTGCGGGCCCCTGCTCGAACCAAAACCATGTTCAGCTTCGACGGCCGGCTGCGCGATCATGTCCTCTTCCAGTTCTTGATCAGAACCCACTCTTCCCGCGTTCCGGGACGGCGGACTCGACCTCACGACCTGAGGTGGATTTCGAACACGAAGTGCTTGCTGCTTTCGCCAGACCAGCGATGAAACATGCCCCCTTGAAAGGGGACGACCGTCACTTCTTGCCACACCGGCCTTGAACAATACGTCAACGATATCCGACCACTCAAGACCTCGGCGTCTGGCCTTCTCGAACCACTCAAGGTGGCCTCCATCGATCACGCGGGCGAGCTTGAGCACGCGACCGTCCGGAAGATTCACGTCGGCGGCAATGGTTTCAGCCCCTCTTTTGAGATCCTCATCGCTTAACAGCGAACGTTTCGACATGTCGCCCCTCCTCATAGCTCGAACCTATCGCCACAATAAGCCAAAGCATAATACCGCAGATAAACGCATCTTGCATCAAATTAAAGAAATTTGAAGAACGCACACCGGTGCACCGATGGTGCATGCGAAGAGTGAAACGTCTGAGAGGGGGCTGTTTTCGGACAGGCAGATGGGCAGGTGCCGAAGATGAAATAGCCGCCATTCAGCGGGGCTGCTAGGGGCCGCTCCCGTGAAGATTTTCGGCTGCCGATAGGTGCCCGAAAGTCCCCGAAGACCGAACCCGCGATCCGCAGACGCCGCGCTATGGGTGTTTCTGGATCTGGCCGGCTTGGGAACGGCACTGAGCAGGTGCGGGAGGCGATGCTGCTGGGGCGGACGGGTCGACAAAGAGGCCGATGAAGGGGAGCTTGCGGCGACAGATGTAGCCTAGCATTACAGTTGCATTTTTGATTTGAGGTGTGCTTGTTGCGCAGCGGCCTGATGTGCTCGTCGCCGGAGCGACCATGCGATAATGTATGAAGGTTCGATGCGCGCCGTGCGAGGCGGGTGGCGATGCGACGGATTTCCTGAATCGACCAGCGGATCAACTGTCGATCTTGCGCCTTGCGGGTCACATTGTTTTTGGGGGCGGCACGGCGTTGGCGCGATGGCGGATGACGGCCACCATGGCGACGGCGAGCATGACGAGCGGAACGTGGCGATGCCAGCCATGCCAGGAGCGGGTTTCGTTGTGGTCGAGGCCGAACTCGTTCTTGGCGGTTTCGAAGCTATCTTCGATCGCCCAACGATGCCCCTCCACCGTCACCAGCTTTTCGATGGATGTGCCAACCGGACACCAGGTTGAGAAGAAGGTGAGATCACCGTCGGCGATGTTACGGGGGATCAGCAGCCCGCGCGTCCAGATGCCGGCGAAAGCTGCGTCGAAATCATCGGCGTCAAGATCGGCGAGTTCGAGATAGACCCAATCATGCAGTCTTGCGTCCTTGGTTCCCTCGCCTGCCGACAGCCGTCGCCAGGCATTCTCAGGCAAGGCTTCAGCGATGTCCTTCGCCGTTCCGGCCACGGCCAAAGGTTTGCCCATGAGCGGAAAGGATGATTGGCGTTCACGCCCAGCACATAACCCTTGGCTGCTCGTTTGAGCGCCATTTCGATGTCGCCCACGCCATAGACACTGTCGGCCGCCACCCAGGAAAATGGCACGTTCGAAGCAATTGCCCGCTCGATCATCGTGAGCGCCAGTGCCGGTTTGGTGGCAAAGCGAACGTTTTCCGGCACATGGGCTGCCGCCAGGCGATCCCGGTCATCCGTCCAGGCCTTCGGCAGATAGAGCGCCCGGTCGATGAAGGCATGACCATGCCGAGAACATAGGATGCGAACACGAAGGCAAGGTGGTGTTCGAGGTGGGCGGGGAAACGATCCCGGCCGGGCCGGGCGCGATGCTCTTCGGCCCGAGGGGCATACCCCACCACTATTCGGTCCGGCGCGGACCGGCCCGCATGCGGTTCTTTTTGACCCCGGCGGCTTTGAAGAGCTCGTGCGCGCGAGCAGCGACGCGGCGGCTGCCAATACGGTGACGAACCGGGGCCATGACCGGTCGCAACTGCTGGAGATGGCAAAGGCTGCACAAGCAGAGATCGGCGCTTCCGAAATGATCGCCCTTGCCGATCGTGGATACTATGAGGGCGAGCAAATCCACTCCTGCGCCGAAGCCGGCATCATCCCGATGGTGCCCAAGCCGAATACGTCACCGGCTCAGGTCGTGACTTTTGGGGCAAGACAATGTTCGTGCATGAGCCTGAGTCCGACACCTATCGATGCCTTGCCGGCGCGCAGCTCCAGAAACGCTTTGCCAGGGTGGAGGGCGGCAAGCTCATCAGTGTCTATTTCAATCAGAAGGCCTGGTGACTGCACATCCCGTCCACTGTGCACAGCTGGCAAAGAGAAACGTATCCGACAATGGGAGCATGAGGCCGTGCTCGATGCCATGCAGGATCGGCTCGATGCGATGCCGGAGGCGATGGCCATCCGGCGCTGCACCGTCGAACACGTCTTCGGCACGATCAAAGGATGGATGGGCGCCACCCACTCCGAACGCGCGGGATCAAGAACGTCGCCACCGAAACCAGCCTGGAGATCCTGGCCTACAACATCAAGCGCGCTATCGCAGTTGCTGGCGTCGCCTCGACCATCAAGGCGATAACGGGATGAACAGATCCAACACGCGCTTTCGCAAACTATCCTGAACAACGAGCCGTGGCGAGTTCTCACACAGCCTCGGGCGCGTTACCGTCGTTGAGCAGTGTTGACAGCATTCCAAAAGTGGACATGAGGAGAAAACTATCTCTCGGCGTGCGGGGAGGTGCATTTCAATGCAGGCCGCAATCGTCCTGGGGAATGCCGAGAACTTCATTTAGGGTTCTGAGAAAGCGCCGCGCGACGCGCGACGGCCGTACTGTGCGCGAATGGACGATACGCGGCGTGAGAACGATGCTGGGCGAGATTGGCAGCAGGACGAGTTCGGGAAAGAGTTCGGCGACACCCATTGGTTCCACAATGGCCACGCCGCCGCCGGATCGCACCAGGGCGCAGGCGGTGACGGTGTTGTTGGTGCCGATCATCACCTGGCGATTGAGTCCCTCTTCGCCAAATGCCCTGTCGACAAGATCGTGCAGGGGCTGGTTGCGTACATTGGTGATCACTGAATGTCCGACCAGATCGAGCGGGGCTATCGACTTCTGGCTGACGAGCGGATTGTCGCGCCTGACGACGCAGACCACTTCGGCATCGAAAAGCGGGATTGAGTGGACGGCGCTTTCTTCGGCGGGAGCATAGATCAGGCCCAAATCCACTTGGTTGGTGGCGGCTAGGGCCAGTGTTTCCTTTGTGGTCGTGGTCTGCAGCCAAACGCGGACCCGCGAACGCTCCTGGCGAAAGCGGGCGATGGCCTCGGTCAGGAAGCCGCATGACATGGTGGGTGTGGAGGCCAGAGTCAGGACGCCCGATTGGGCTTCCTTGAGGTCATGGGCATATTTCTCCACGATGCCGATGGTGTGGAACACCTTGTCCACCTCGGCAAAGAGGCTGGAGGCCTCTGGCGTCGGGGCGATGCGGCCTCGGTCGCGGAGGAAGAGCGCGAAGCCCAGCTGATCTTCCATGCGCCGAATCGCCTTGGTGACCGCAGGCTGGGACATCTGTAATTGCTGTCCGGCGGCCGTGAAGCTGCCGCTCGAGATGACTGCACGAAACACTTCCAATTGCCGCAGGTTCAACATGACCATTCCTCCGGGTTATGACCTTCCCCGCTTTTAACTGTCGACAGGTGGGCATTGCCAGCGCAAGTTGACGGCAACAAACATAAGAACATCGAGGGAGGAAGAGCGCCGCTGCGCATTGACTTTCCTTGATCCAGGAAAGTCAATGACCCGTTTCAATATCCGTGCCCTCGAAATCCACAGCGGCTATGTGTGGAATTACGACCACGTGGTGCGTGCGCTGGGTTTCATTCGGCGGCACGACATGACGACGCTGGTGCTGCACCGGAACGATATCGTCGATCAGATCGTCTATCCTGGCGCCCTGTTCGGCTCGCGCGGCGATGCCACCAATATCTTTGAGCGTTACCAGGATATTTTCCGCAAGCTCTACAAGTATACGCCCACGCGGCGCAGCGGGCCCTATCAGCGGCGCGACTATCTCCGCCGCATCATCGAAATGGCGAATCGGCAGGGAACGAGCGTCTATTTCGAGAACAAGGAATTGTCCTTTCCGGACATTCTCATCGAGCTCTATCCGGAACTGACCAAGGACGGTACGCTGTGCCCGAGCGATCCGTTCTGGGCCGAGTTCATCAAGACCAAGTATCGCGAATTGTTCGAGGACCTGCCGGACCTTGCAGGGATCATCACTGCGCCGGGCACAGGGGAGAGCCGCCTTGCCATCTCCTCGAACCGCTGCCAGTGCGAGCGATGCCGCGCGGCGACGCCGCAGAGCTGGTATCGTGACCTGCTGATGGCCATGCACGAGCCAATCACGCAAGCGGGCAAGACCTTGATCGTGCGCGATTTCGTGTTCGATGCAAAGGCGCAGGCCGAACTCGCCGAAACCATCGAAAAGTTGCCCGAAGACGTGGTGGTATCGCTCAAGAACACGCCGCACGATTTCTATCCGACCTTTCCGGACAATCCGCGGCTCGGCGATGTCGGTCCGCATGCCCAGTGGATGGAATACGACACGATGGGTCAGTATTTCGGCTGGGGCGTGGGCATCGCGGTGATCATCGAGGATTACCGGCAGCGGATGGCCAGAGCGGAGAAGGCCGGCGCAAGCGGCATCATCCTGCGCACCGATTGGGAGAGCCTCGACGGCCATTCCAGCTTCGCCAATTTCAACTACATCAACCTTTATGCCGGCGCCGCCATTGCCCGGGACGGGCAGGCCAGCGCCCGTGCCATTTATCGCCGCTACCTCGTTGACGAGGAAATGGTGGAGGCGACGGCCACCGATGCCGATATCGAGACGGCAGCGCGCTGGGTCGAAGATCTGTTCTCGACGAGCTGGCAGACGGTTGCCAAATCGGTCTTCGTGCAGGATTGTGTGTTTTCCGATTCCAGCAATTATCCGGTAAGCCTCGCCCATGCGTTCTGGTTAGCGGAAGAAAAAAACAGCCTGCGCGACTGGGCACCCGAAAAGTGGGATGCGCTGGCGGCGGACGAAGCTAATCTCGACAGCATCTTCCGGGAGAAGGACGAGGCGGTGGATCTAGTCCTGGCGGCGCTCGACAAGCTGTCGCTCCGCCCACCTGCCCTCACCGACGAGGCCTATACGCGCTTCTGCAGAGCCATGAATGCCTTCGTTCTTTATGTGCGCGGGTGGCGAGGAGTGGTCCGCGCCTGCATGCTGGGCCGCTATCTCAGCGAGGGCCGGACGGGTCCGCTGGCTTTGGAAGCGCCGGGGCTGCTCGAGAGAGAACTGGCCGAACTGGTCGAGCTGGCCGCGGAATTCCGTTCTTACGCGCAGACGACTCAGGAGCGCTTCGTGGTCTATAACATGCTTAGCCCCGAGCGGGTCGAGGCCTTGGCAGCCGACTTGCGGCCACTTGTGAGCTGCGCATTGCCCGCAGAAGTATCCGCATGAACATCACCGCCAATAGTCCCGATAGGGCCCGCATCATAGTCGCCGCAGGACTCCTGATCTTTGCCGCTTTCTATCTTTATTCCGCATTCGGCCTTTCCTTTGGTGCCTGGAACAATCCGCGCGCAGGTTTTCTACCTAGGATCGCCGGGGTGGCCGGGGTAGTACTCGCCGCCGCCAATCTCCTCATGGTGATCCTCAAGGAGCGCACCCGGTCCGAATTTGGTGCCACGCCGCTGCGGGCGGTGTTCTTCGTTTTGGGGCTCATCACTTATGTGCCGGCGCTGCAATGGCTCGGCTTCATACCGGCCACGGCGATGCTGATGCTCTATCTCGTCAAGATCTATGAGGGGAAGGGCTGGATCGTGCCCGTCGTGGTCAGCGCAGCAACGACAGGCTTAGTCTACGTGCTGTTCCGCTACCTCCTGCAATTGCCGCTGCCGTGAGTATAACATCATGAACAGCCTCGAACTCCTGCTGCACGGGCTCAGCGTCGCCTTCACGCCCACCAATATCCTGGCCGCCGGCATCGGCGTTCTTCTCGGCACCCTTGCCGGCATGCTGCCGGGCCTGGGGCTATCGGGCACGATCGCGCTTCTGATCCCCATCAGCTTCGGCCTTGAACCGCTCACCGCCCTGGTGATCTTCGCGGGCATCTATTACGGCGCCGCCTATGGTGGCTCCACCACCTCCATTCTGCTTAACGTACCCGGCGAGGGAGCTTCGGTCGTCACCTGCGTCGAAGGCTATCCCATGGCCAAGCGCGGCCGTGCCGGTGCTGCCCTGTCCATCGCAGCCATCGGCTCGTTCGTCGCCGGATTGATCGGGCTCGTTGGGCTCGTCCTTCTGGCCAATACCATTTCCAGCGCCGCCCTCGCCTTCGGCCCGCAGGAATATTTCTGCATCGCCCTGCTGGCCCTTGTGGTGCTTGCTGGGGTAACCGGCGGCTCGATCATCAAATCGGGCCTAATGGCGATCATCGGCATCATGCTCGGCACGGTCGGCATGGATCCAATGACGGCAGCGGAACGGTTCACCTTTTCTTCTGACGTGCTGCTGGCCGGGGTCCCCTTCGTCATCGTCATCATGGGGACCTATGGCCTGGCCGAAATCCTTCAGACCGCAGCGGATCGCGAGAACGCCATCAGCCCACCCAAGGTTAAGCTGAAGGATCTCTACCCGAATAGGGAAGAAGCCAGCCGCGCGGTTCCCGCAATCGCGCGCGGCAGCATCATCGGCTTCCTCTTCGGCCTAATTCCCGGACCTTCAGGCACGATTTCGAGCTTTCTCTCCTACTTCGTCGAGAAGAGATGGAGCCGCGGCAAGGACCAGTTCGGACAAGGCGCCATCGAAGGCGTCGCCGGCCCGGAATCGGCCAATAACGGCGCGGATTCCTCGACGCTGATCCCGCTCCTCTCCCTGGGCATACCGTTCAATTCCGGCGCTGCCATGCTGCTGACCGGCTTCCTGATCCATGGCATCACACCCGGTCCCACGCTGGTGTCGTCGCACCCCGATTTGTTCTGGGGTCTGGTGGCCAGCATGTTCATAGGCAATGTGCTGCTGCTGATCATCAACCTGCCGCTGGTCGGGGTCTTCGCCTCGGTGCTGCGCGTCCCGCTCTCCTATCTGATGCCGGCCGTGTCGGTCTTCGTGCTGCTGGGTGCGTTCTTCATCAATTACGGCATCTACGATATCTGGCTCGCCGTGGCCTTCGGCCTTCTTGGCTATGTCCTGCGCGCCACCGGATACCACCTGGCGCCCCTTATCATCGGGGTATTCCTAGGGCCAATGGTCGAGCGCGGCTTCACCCAATCCATGGTACTTCTGAACGGAGATCTGCTCGGCCTGTTCGCAAGGCCGCTGAGCGGCGCCATGCTGGTTCTAGCCATCATCTTCATCATCGCACGGGGCGCCTTCCTCATTTGGACGCATCGCACCAGGCGACTTGCCCTTTCGGTGCCGGGCCTGCCGTCCGACCCGCAAAAACCATCAACTTAGGGAGAGTAGAAATGATCTTGAACTTCAACCGCCGTGTAGCCGGCATGATGGCATTGGCCGCCATCGCCGCCGCCAGCCTGAGCACCCCGGCCTATGCGCAGGGCTATCCCGAACGCCCGATAAAAATGATCGTGCCGTTCGCACCCGGTGGCTCGACCGACCTTATTGGTCGGATCGTCATCGAGAAGGCCCAGGAAGAGCTCGGCCAGCCGATCGTGGTCGAGAACGTGGCCGGCGCCGGCACGCTGCTCGGTCTCAACCAACTCGCCGGGTCTAACCCCGATGGCTACACGATCGGCATGACCACAAGCACGGCCGTGCTGCAGCCGATCTACGGCAATGTCCGCTACGATTACACGGAAGCGCTGGTGCCGCTTGCCCAGTTCGCAGTGACACCGCCGATGCTGGCCATCAATGCCGGTTCTGAATGGCAATCTCTCGAAGATGTTCTTGCGGCGGCCGAGGCTCAGCCTGGCTTCGTCAAGTACGGCATCACCGGGGTGGGCAATTCTTCTCATCTCGGACCAGCCCAACTGGCGCTGGACGCCGGTGTGGAGATGCCGCATGTCGTCTTCGATGGCGGCTCCTCGCTGATGACGGCGTTGCTCGGCGGCCACATCCCCGCCGCCGCCGGCAGCCCGGTGGACTACAAGGACCAGATTTCGGCCGGTGCGGTGCGCGGGCTCGTAATGTTTGCCGCCGAACGCAGTGCCGATCCGGTTCTGGCCGATATCCCAACCGCGCAAGAACTCGGCTACGACATTGAAATCGCCTCCTGGACCGGCGTCAGCGCTCCGGCCGACATTTCCGAGGAAGTGCTGCAGCGGCTGGAAGCTGCCTTTGGGGCGGCAATGGCTGACGAAGAGGTTCAGTTGGCCATCCGAGACCTTGGATCCGATCCGGAATATCTCGACAGCGCCGAGTTCGCGCAGCGCTGGTCCGATGCCGGAGATCGCTGGACTGCGATCGTCACCGATACAGGCATTCTGGAACTGGTCCAAAGCCAGCAGAACTGAACGACAAGAAATCGATTTAACACCGCGGTTCTCCGCGGTGTTATTCGTCTTGTCTTCTGTTTATCGCCTGTTGCCGTAGCGAGACCGGCATTTGGACAATGGTTGCACGGGGGCAAGATGGGTTACTAGCCGATAGTGCCATTGAGGTTTCGCCAGTTGCAGATCTGCATATCGGCAATTGGGCTGGTGGCGTCGTCTTTGGTAGCGACTTTCCAGCAAACGATGAGCAGGACATTGATGGAATGGCCGCTTTTGGTCATCCGCAATCATGCCTTGAATGACCGATTTGGTGAAGGTTTTCGGGTGCCGTCAGGCGTACGAAAACCCCTCATGCAGGAACCTGCGGTCGGCATGCTTTGGGCTATGGGGTTTTATGTTTTGGGGCTGCCAGGGAGTGAGCGGCTTGAGGAACGTGTATTGGCCCGATGTAAGCGATCACGTTGCTTGCAGGCTGGACCGCAGAGCTTTTTGAGGCGTTCTGGCGTGCGCTTGTCCGACTGGGAGTGCTCGCCGTTCGACACGGCGCACACCATCCCGTTGGCCGCCGCTGGTTTGAAGAAGCCATATGGCTGAGCGAGCCATGCCGGGTCATGGCGCATTCTCCCGGTTCGTTGCCATCGTATTTGGCGGTCCGCGGGGCTGATGCCCGCGTTTGAAGACCTCGATGACAATCATGGGGCCGCCGCAGCACGGGCATGGCGGGCGAACGTCCGACGGATCTTCGGCTGTGGCGTGATCAGGCGGCGGGATGGCGTTCAGGAGCTCGCGGGCATACGCGATGTTGGTCTTGCGTGCGCTGCCGGCGAGCAGGCCGTAGTGCCGAATGCGGTGGAAGCCGCGTGGCAAAGCGTGCAGCAGGAAGCGGCGGATAAACTCGTTGGCGGCAATGGTCATGATCCGCTGTCGGTCGGCGCCCGAGCAGCGGTAATTCTTGTAGCGG
>NZ_JBAFXA010000020.1:0-3685 GCF_036662815.1 Pelagibacterium mangrovi
CCGCTACAAGAATTACCGCTGCTCGGGCGCCGACCGACAGCGGATCATGACCATTTGCTTGCCACCAGGGCGGCCTCTTCCTCGGACGGTACAAACCGAATGGCGTCAACGATTTTCCCCGGTGCGACCTCGACACGCACAGCTTCCCAGCTGGCCGGGTCGATCATGCGCAAGAGGCGCTGGGCGACGGCATAGTGACCGGAAATGGGGTCCTCATCGCTACCCGCTTCTGGTCTTAGAACGGCGGCCGCATCTACCTCTCCATTTGCTGATCGAAGCTACGGGGCGTTCAGGCAAATATATTTGAGGTCGGTATCGCCGCTCCCATCCTCGATGAAGACGAAGCGGCATTCGGCAGTATCACACGCATCATCCGGCAGGATGAGCAGGGTGATGTCGACAAAATGGGCGATGACATCTCTAGGTTGGCAACGCAGGTCCAAATTGCTCTAGTCAAAGAGCTTGGGATGACCTGAATCTGGCCCAGCTAAGCGCCTTTGTGCTGCCGCAGACCACTACTTTGGGGCCGAAAGCGGACTGACCGCTTTTGGAAATGGATGGCGGAAAGCCGCCGTTCAGCTTCCGACCCCCGAAATGGCCGGCCCGCTTCCGACCCCATTGCGGACGCCCAAAAGGCAACGAAATGCTGCCGAAGGCCATTACCAAACTTGGTCAGGTGCGGAGGGGCGAAATTTACGGCTTTTTCCTGCGATAGTCGTGGGCGGCAACAACTCTGTCAAAAACCTGCGGCGAGTTTCCGATCACCTAATGCTTAGTCATCGCTCCAGACGCCGATGCTCCGGCGATACACTCCTCCGGCAAGTGGCCGGCCGAGCTTGTGGACATACGTCACACCGGGCGGCAGTAAGTCACATGGGATGGAATCCTCGTATGCAAAGCAGGGAGTGCGCCAATGCCGCTATTTCACGTTTCGATCAGCGCTGACGATCCGCAGACCGTCGCAATATTCCTGGCCAATGCCATGGGAGGCAAAGCGATGCCCTTCCCGCCATTTCCGGATTGCTGGATCGCCTTTGCTCAAGAGGATGACGGGACCGCTGTCGAAGTCTATCCGACTACGCACGTGTTGAAGGCTGGCCCCGAGCAACTTTCCTGCGAGATGACAGAACGAAATCGCTCATCGACGTTTGTGCATGTCGCTCTTGGCTCGGTGCTCGGGCAGAGCGACATTTTGCAAGCAGCGAAAGCTAACGGTTGGACAGCGCGGACGTGTGATCGTGGCCCATTTTCATGTGTCGAGGTTTGGCTTGAGAACCGGCTGCTCGTGGAGATGTTGGATGCGAGGATGCAGATCGACTATCGCAACGGCATGACGGCATCCAACTGGGCGGCAATGTTCGGCCTTTCAGCGACAGTTGAAACCTAAACTAAAATCAGACCTGTCCCGCTTTATGGATCCTGAGCCGAACCTATCGACAAAGTCCAACTCATATCAGGGGCGAACAAACCCGGCACTGGTGATCTCGAACTGACCCAAGGGCGGCCCATCGGGAAGCAAGTTTTCCTGCACGCCGGTGCGATAGCGGCTGATCAGTTCTGGGTCCTCTCCTTCCATTAATGCGGTATAGGCAATGTCTGCCGCAGCGATATGAAGTACGAACGTTTCCGCGAGTTCTTGCTTTTCTGCATCATCCATACGTCGCATCCAGAAATCGTCACCGAACTGGGCAAGCAACTGGGCGCGGACAGCGCCGGCCTGCGCCGGCGTGACGGCTTTCCCGTGAATGATTTCCCACAGTTTAACGTATCGGGTCGCCATGACGTCGAGGAAATTGTCGAGTTGCGGATCTAGGCCATAGGCTCCCATCAGTTCGCGGAAATGATCGTGATATCGTCCTGATGCGACTTCCTTGGCCATCACCGCCTGATGGGCCGGGTCGCGGCCACCGTAAAAGAGGATGAAGCGTTCCTCGACGATGCGCGTCAGGTCAGGATCGGCCACAAAGGAGGGCTCGAATTCGGGCTCCGTCCAGTCCTGGGCTTCACTCTCAAACGCCTCGTTGCTCTCGTCATCGAGCCGCCTTGCGCCGTCCAGGGCAGCTTGGCTCAAGGCCATCTGACCGAAACCGAAACCTAAATCGAGTGAGGCTGAAGGTGACCATTGCGCTGCCGCGTGGGTGGAGATCAGCGACGCTGTGGCAAGTAGCACGACGTAAAGAAGTTTTTGCATGGATACCGTTTTCCTCAAGGCGTGTTCCTAAGATGCGCTTCGAACAAGGGCCAGCATATAGCGCCCGATATTAAGACGCCGGATCGGCGCGCTGGATTGGTGTCCGACAGGCAAGTAACAATTTTGGCGCCCCAGGGCCAAGGATTGACGTGCATCGAGCGTCACAGGTTATGTTACCGGGAAACTTGGAGGTAGGTGATGAAGGCTTTGGTTGTATCCGCCGCGACGCTGCTCGTGGCATCAACGATTGGAATGGGCGCTAATGCGGCAGATTTAGCCGCTCAGCTGGACGTCGTAGCACCGCTAGTTAATGCAGAGGATATGGACGCGATCGGCGGTCCCGATGATCCTGCCGAAATTATCGCGGGCCTTGATGGCCAATGGTTTACGCTCAACAACGTAACACGGAATTGGGGATCGGACGGTGTAGGGTTCGATCAGGAGAATTTGGCTCGGTCCGTGGCAAGGAACTGTTCAGATGAAGCCGATCCCTCGATCACCTACGAGGTGACCGGGGACACCAGTTGGACTGTTCGCGAAATCCTTCCGAGATACGAAACCGAATTGACCCAGACTGTGACGCACCTTGAGGGAAGGCGGTTTTCAATCTCGGTCAACCTCGATGAGCTGTTACACTCCTATGGAAAGGGGGAGGCGTCCGAGAGCGAAAGGGCAGAAATGCAGGAGATGGTTGCGATGTTCAAAGAGCAGGGTGCGGAGTTTTGGCGCCCATCTGACGACATCTTCATCGCCTCCGGGCCCTTTGGCATTGATGTGACCGGACGTTGCCCATCAACGTAATGACAAGGGTTCTGCTGTCCCGCGTCAGCGCTGATGGGACCAAAACGGCTTAACTGAGAACGGAGGATTTCTGGTTCATCGTAGCCTTTCAAAGGAGCGAAGATGAGACAGAAATCCGGGACAGGGAAAGCGCCTGCGGAACAGGTCATCAAGGACATCCGCCGGGCGACCCGCAAGCAGTATGGCGCGGAGGAGAAGATCCGCATCGTGCTTGCGGCAGACAACAGCCGAGAAGCTATGGGTACGACCAGCCATCGTGTTCGATGCGAAAGATGCGCAGCGGCGCGTCGGGCCGGCTGGTGTCTGCGCGCAGGGTGTGAGTCTGGCCGAAATTCTCGACCTCGACATTAATGGTAATCATGCCCCGGAGCATGGGCTGCTCGGGATCGGGCATCGGCTCGGATACGTGGCCCTGGAAATCCTGCGCACCGATCAGCAGATCGGCGCCTGGCGGCTGTGATTGCAAAGCCGCAACAAAATCGGTGGAGAAAAAAGCATCACGTGCATCCGGGTTGAGCGGGCTTCGGTCTTGGACGGGATCGTCATATTCATAAAGCGTCGCAACAAGACCCCGCGCATGATCGATCAGTTCGTCACTCGACCAGGCGTGCGCGCCTGTCAACGGCGGAGTAAAATCAGGCCACGCGGCGGAGTAAAAGTCGGCCACTTGGCGCCGCAAGCGAGGAACGTCGG
>NZ_JBAFXA010000021.1:0-3426 GCF_036662815.1 Pelagibacterium mangrovi
ACCTCCTTAACTTACAACCTCAAACCTGTGCCATGGGTGCTGACGGCGGACAAGCCTCGCCGAGGCCAAGGTTATCATCGAAGCATGGCGGCGCTACTACAACACCGAGCGGCCGCACTCATCGCTCGGATATAAACCACCGGCACCGCAGGCCATCATCTGGCCTGCGCCAACACGCGGGTCAGCGCCATCATCTGCCCAGACGATGGTCGAAAAGCCGATCATGCATTAAGACTGAAACCGGACCACCTCATAGGGGCAGGCCACTCTTCACCCATATCTCATCAATATCATGTCCATGGGCACTCTTGCGGTCCTGTGCGGGGTTGTAGCGATCGCCGTGGGCATAATGGAAGCGGTCATTATCATCCGGTACCATACGCAGCACGACGTCTTCTGGGCGCCGCTCGCGGCCGCTGGGCTTTATGCGGTGCTCGGCCTTCTGTTGCTTTTCTTGCCTCTTTCGGGCGCGCTTCTTGCGATGGGAGCGGGAGGCGTTATTCTCGCGGCTCTCGGCCTCATGAGGCTATTACAGGCTTTTAAGGAAGTTCAGAATGCTCCGGGAACCCGGTCGCGGTGCTGATCTTAACCGGAACGGCCAAGGCAAAACCGTCGTAAGCTCGCTGTGGTCCTATGTTTCGGTACCCGGGCTTCTCGTTGGTGCCCTTTTTTTCGCGTTGTCGCTCACGCCTTCGCTGATTCCGCGTACTCCATTGGTTCAGGGCGCACTCTCCGGTTGCATTTTCGCCGTCGGCTATGCGCTCGGTGCAGTGCTGCAATGGATATGGATCTATTTGCAGCTCAGGCTTCCGAACAATCGGGCGGGTCAGGCCATTAGGATCGGCGCGGTGCTCGCCGTTAGCATCGTGCTTGTTATCTGCCTTTACCACCATACAGGCTGGCAGAATGCGGTGCGCGCCGCCATGCAACTTGAGCCGGTGCAAGAAGGAAACCTGCTTTTCGTCGCGCTTGTCGCGATCATCCCCGCTGTCCTTCTCGTTGCTATTGGGACGATGATCACGCGAGGTGTGCAGAGAGTTGCCGCATTCCTCAGGCGCAGATTGCCACCACGTGCGGCGACACTGTCGAGCGTCGTGATTGTCGGCACGTTGACGGCACTCCTGTTCAGCGGCGTGTTGTTGCGCGGCGCGCTTCGCATGGCCGACAACGCATTCGAACAACTCGACGCCGTGGCGGGACAGTTCGGCGATGCAGCGCCTCTGGAAACGCAACGCTCGGGAAGCACACAGTCCTTGATCCGTTGGGACTCGATCGGCCGGGATGGAAGGGTCTACATCAACACGCAACCCTCTCGCGCCGATATCGAAACCCTTACCGGTCGTCCTGCGATCGAGCCGCTGCGAACCTATGTGGGGCTGCGCTCGGCCGATAGCGCACAGGAACGGGCCCACCTGGCGCTTGCCGAGATGCTCCGCATCGGCGCGTTCGATCGTTCCACGCTCGTCATCATCATGCCGGTCGGCACCGGCTGGGTCGATCCGCCGAGCATCGATGCACTCGAATATCTTCTGGATGGTGACGTCGCGAGCGTTGCGATGCAATACTCCTATCTGACGAGCCCGCTCTCGCTGGTCATCGAACCGACGCAGGGCACGGATGCCGCGCAGGCGCTGTTCGACGAGGTCTATGGGTACTGGCGGACTCTGGACGAAGATGAACGGCCCCGACTTTATCTCAACGGCTTGAGCCTTGGAGCCAACAGTTCGCAGGCATCAACGATGTTTCTCGACATTCTGGGAAATCCCTTCGACGGCGCGCTTTGGGTGGGGCCACCCTTTACGAGCGCCGTATGGGGGTGGTCGACAAAAAACCGGGTTGCCGACTCGCCGAGCTGGCGACCGGTCTTTGGCGACAGTTCGAGTGTCAGGTTCGCCAATCGCGGACGCGACCTGACGCGGATCGAGGGGCCCTGGGGACCAATGCGTATCGCCTTTCTGCAATATCCCACGGATCCGATTGTCTTTTTCGATTACGACACTGCATTCTTTTCGCCCTCATGGATTGAAGGCGAAAGAGGTGAGGGCGTATCCCCGGACTTTCGCTGGTTCCCTATCATCACCTTCCTTCAACTGGCCATGGACATGGCGCTCTCCAACACCTCTCCTGTAGGATATGGTCACGTCTATTCTCCCGACGACTACGTCGATGCCTGGCACGCGATCGTCGAGCCTCCGGGATGGACCGATGAAAGCCTGGATCGTCTCAAGACAGTCCTTAGTCAATCGAGCGGGCGGGAATGATGGGGGAAGGGGGTACGGCGGTGCTGGACGGCAGGCGGTGGGCAGGGAGCCTCGCGGCTGCCGTGTCGCTGGGCCTCGTTGCCCCCCTCGCTGCCGCCCTCGCCGGCCTGCCTCTTTCACCCGCCGGCGCCTGGCGCGAGGGCGGAGTCAGCGGCGTCACGATCTTTATCGCAGCCTGCATGTGTAGCTTTTTTATATGGCACAGGCAGGGTCGGAACGGTCGGCGGCCGACGCTGGTATCTGGGGGTGTGATGGGCGTCGCCGTGGGATTTGCCGCCTATCCTGCAACGCTTCTGATAGCGGAGATCGGGCGCTCGGCGGATGTGGGGCTGGTAGGGCTTGGTGAGCGGCTGCTGCGGGTCGTCGAACATTCCGCCCTGCTCATCATTTCGACCGGTTTTGCAGCGACCTTTGTCATGGGGTTGACCGGCGTCGTGCTTGCGCTCTTGCTGGGAGTACCTGGTGGCGCGAGGACGAAAGCGAGCAATCGCCGTGTTCGTCCATGGGCGTGGATGTCCCTAGGAGTCGTGATGGTGCTGGCCGCCATCTTCGCGATCCTGACGATCCTGCCCCTCGATACGAGCGGGCTCGATGCTGTACCGCCAAGCGCTCCGGCTCAGTCCTATCCTCATGCTCTCGAACTGGTCGCCGCGGTTCGTGCCGATGAGATGGCGCTCGGTCTTCACGACAAGTGCGGATCAACCGCACTGACCCATGGCGAGCAAACTACCATCGCCGTGGTCTATCTGCATGGACTAACCAGTTGCCCTGCCCAGGTCGACCAACTGGCCACGGAAATCTTCAACCTCGGATACAATGTCTATATTCCCAGACTGCCCGGACATGGCATGGCCGACCGGATGACGACCGCGCTGGCCGAAACGACCGCCGAGGAGTTTCTGCACGCAGTCAACGGTGCGGTCGATATCGCCCATGGGCTGGGCGAAAGCGTTGTCGTGACCGGCCTTTCCGGCGGCGGCACCATGGCGGTTTGGTTGGTACAAAATCGCAGCGACATCGATCGTGTGGTTGCGCTTGCTCCGTTCCTGGCTCCTTTCGGCTTGCCGTCATGGGCCGGCAGGGCGGCGGCGAACCTGCTGCTGATCATCCCTGTCCGTCGTCAGAACATTTGGCACACCTCGCGGCGTAGATTAGCGGAGTGCGG
>NZ_JBAFXA010000022.1:0-1500 GCF_036662815.1 Pelagibacterium mangrovi
CTCAAGCTCTTCTCAGCACGCCTGTGGATCAGAAGTTATGAGTCTACGCCCTAGTTGAGCGGGAATGCGATACAGCATCTGCTAGCGACGGCAGGCGAAAACCATGCGACGCCAATCTCCCATGGCCCGTTCAGCGCGGTCTTTAGCGTTGATCCCCCGTCACCTTCGGGGAGCCCCACCCGGGCTTTTGGCATTGCGGTCGAGGTGAGGAACGGCGAGCCAGTCGCCAAAGAGCACATCGGCCATATGCTGCCTAGCTGCTGCCCAGAAAGACATATCAATTTCGACGGAACATTCTGTCTCTTTTGGGCCGAACTGGAACCGCTAAGCGTCACCGACATACCAACGGCTGGTAAGTGGTGGCGCAAGTTGTTGACGTTTCTCCAACGCCAGCGGACGGCCGACATACTCAGAAGTTGGCCAGGTCGTGCTGCGGGCCGCGCTCATGGTCCTGAAGCCGCTACTCATCAAGCAGTCGCGGAACACGCTGCGAATGAATTGGGCATCAGGTTTACGAGCGGCCTGAAAGATGGCCACTTCAGCACCAATCGCAATCGATACCGTAACGAGCACCGGGTGAAGTTATTTGACGACGGTCGATGTATCGCAACGGTGGTCAGGGGTAGAAAATCTTGGGAGGGGCGAGTTCTGACGCTGCGGGCGAGATGCAAGTGCGGGAGCACTGTTCCTCCGCTTCCGCTTCGATCTTGCGGCAACCACGCTGAGATGATTGCGAGATTTACCTTGGCACTGGACGGCTGGAAAGAGGCCGAGGCCGAATTCTTCAAAACAATTGCCAACAGCGGGATTCAGTGCTGCGGCAGCTTAGAAGAATGTCCCCTAGCCAGCATCGGTCAGAACATGAAGGCCGCCTAGTGGCCGCCTGCGGAAAAGCACAAACGGGAACAAGCGGGGCAAAATCGTGTCGGATGCCAATCAGCACATAGAAAATTACGAAAAGCTTCTTTCCACCCATCATGGAAGGATGATTGATTTCGTCAAGTTTGCTGAAGCGAAAAATGCGTCGCTTATCACCTTTTGCTCTATATGGATTGGATCAATCCTCACCATCCTCCGCTTCAACCAGACTCTACCTCTCGGTTACGAATTTTATCTTCCGATCGTCCTGCTCCTTTTTATGATTGCGACGATCATCGCTCTTTCCGCCTTCTTTCCTCGATTGCTTCACCATTTTCACAAGTCCGGGGACAGTCCTAAAAACCTTTTGTTCTTTGGAGACATAGCTACCTTTGCTCCGGCAGCATACGCAGCAAGGCTTCGCGAGCGGTATCTCCCTCCCCAGGAAGAAGCATACGCAAGATCCTACCTGGACGATCTAGAGATACAGATTGCTGTCCATGGCGCGATTGCAGCACGTAAATTTAGACGGTTTAACTGCGCTGCCTTAGTAGTGATGGTTGCGTTCGCCATTCTCGCGATTCCAGCTTGTCCGCCGTCAGCACCCATGGCACAGGTTTGAGGTTGTAAGTTAAGGAGGTT
>NZ_JBAFXA010000023.1:0-1409 GCF_036662815.1 Pelagibacterium mangrovi
TGGGGGTCGCTTATGGCGCGGGTCTGCGTGTTTCAGAGGTCGCGCATCTCAAGATCGACGACATCGACTCGACCCGCATGTTGATCCGCGTGGAAGAGGGCAAGGGACGCAAGGACCGCAACGCCATGCTCCCCCCACAACTCCTGGAGCTTTTGCGTCTGTGGTGGCGCGAAGGAAAGCGGCGCGGCGTGATGCTGCCTCATGGCTGGCTGTTTCCAGGGCGTAGCCGCACGGATCCGATCTCGTCACGACAGCTGCATCGTGCGGTGCAGGAAGCAGCCGAAGTGGCTGGAATCCATAAGCGTGTCAGTCCGCACACATTACGGCACAGCTTCGCCACCCACCTTCTCGAGGACGGCACCGATATCCGCGTCATCCAGGTTCTGCTCGGGCACAGCAAGCTCGAGACGACCGCGCTCTACGCCAAGGTGTCCACCCGAACGATCCACGCGGTCGCTGGCCCTCTTGATAGACTGATGGCGCTGATGGAAGGCAAGTCGCCCGACCCCTGAGCCGATGCGCGCCACCATCGAGGTCGCCGATATCTTCCGAGCGGCCGGGCCTGCCTATCGCGCTGCCCATGCCGGACACCTGAGCCTGGACCAGCTCAAGGTCATGTCCGCGATCGAGACCTGTCGCACCGCTGCCTTGGGCGGTCACGTCGAAGCCTGTTCTGACTGCGGGCACCAACGGATCGCCTATAACTCTTGTCGCAACCGGCACTGTCCCCGGTGCCAGGGCGCCGCAGCACGCGCCTGGCTGGAAGCCCAGGAGGCCAACCTGCTGCCGGTCGGCTACTTCCATGTGGTGTTCACGTTGCCCGCCGAGATCGCCGACATTGCCTTCCACAACAAGGCGCTGGTCTACGACCTGTTGTTCAAGGCGGCATCCCGGACCATGTTGACGATCGCTGCCGACCCAAAGCACCTAGGCGCCCGCATCGGCATTACTGCCGTGCTGCATACCTGGGGTTCGGCCATGAGCCACCATCCGCATATCCACATGATCGTGCGGGCGGCGGCATTACACCGGCCGGACAATGGATATCGTCGCGCCCGGCCTTCCTGCTGCCGGTGCGGGTGCTCGGCGCACTGTTCAGGCGCCTGTTTCTGACCCGGCTGCTCGAACTCCATGGTGCTGGAAAGCTCGTCTTCTTCGGCAAGCTGGCGGATCTCAGCGACCGGCGTGTCTTCCTGCGCCGCCTTGCGCCGGTTCGAAGGAAGCGTTGGGTTGTCTATGCCAAAGCGCCCTTCGCCGGACCTGAAGCCGTTCTCGCCTATCTCTCGCGCTACACCCACCGTGTGGCGATCTCGAACAGCCGCCTTATCGCCTTCGACCAGACCAGCGTCACCTTCCGCTACAAGAATTACCGCTGCTCGGGCGCCGACCGACAGCGGATCATGACCATT
>NZ_JBAFXA010000024.1:0-1370 GCF_036662815.1 Pelagibacterium mangrovi
ATCTTGAGATGCGCGACCTCTGAAACACGCAGACCCGCGCCATAAGCGACCCCCAGTGCGGCCTTGTACTTGATGCCCGGCGCCGCCTCGAGCAAACGTGCAGCTTCCTCCACGCTCAGAACGTCGGGCAGCTTGCGCGGATTACGGGTGATCACCAGAGTGCGCGATAGATCTCGCCGGTTCAGCGTCACCGTGAACAGAAAACGCAGCGCGGAAACCGTGCTGTTGATCGTCGCCGGGCCCACGCCAGTCTCATGCTGATGCAGTTGGTAATGCCGGATGTCTTCGGCGGTCGCGCTGTCGGGAGGACGCCCGAGGAAAGCGGCGAAGTTCCGAACATGCCGAACATAATCCTGCTGCGTATGGGCGCCCAGACCCCGCATCACCATGTCTTGCTGCATGCGCTGGCGCAGCGGTGTGATCGGGGCATTGGCCTGATAGGTTGTCATAGCGAGTTCCTCTTGTTGAAAGGAACTCCATGTTCGAACCACAGCCTCTAGCTGCCCAGAGCCTCAGACGTATCCATCAAGTCTCACCACGTGCGTCTCTCACGCGAAGCGGGTTCGTGCATGGGGGCGCAAAGCAGTCGTTCGACTCGGAAGTGATCCTGAAATTATCTTTTAATTTCAATGATATATGAGTTCGCAGATTTGTTCTGACCGGCGCGCCATTTTTTTCTTTAAATTACAGTTTGTTAGCTGCCGAAGGGTCAGGCCGCTACGGCGCGCATCGATATTGGGTCGCCACCAGGTCGCCGCGCCGGGGTGCATACCTCGCTGTTGCGCGGGCCCAAGATTGCCACTGTCGCGGAAGCGGATTGTGGTGTGTTAGCTATTGAGGACGATTTGCGAGGCAAGCCAGTGAATCAAAGGTACAGCACACATCTTCATCCGCTGCTGGAGAGCCTAAGCGAGTGGCAATCTGTTGAAGTGCTCAACGAGAAGCTGAACGCATATTTTCGCGGGCCACGAACTCAGGACGAAATTGCCGACTATCGTGAAGCCAAGGGGTCCTTAAAGAAGTTGAGTTCCGAGGTTGTGCCCGTCGCAAGGCACTTGAGATTCGTGAGCTTCGATGGAGCCGTGAGGTTCTCAATGAGCGACAAATTTCCCGACGCTTGGCTTCGGACGCCCAATGGCCGAGAGCAGGGTGTCGAGGTGACGGTTGCGCAGGCAAGAGAAAAATATGAGTTGGCGGCAGAATTGAACCGGAAAGGCGAGGGGAGGGGGTTTCTCGGCCTCGCCGATGATGCGAGCCGCCAACAATTCGAAAGTCGCCTCTCTCGGCCACGGGTTATGTATTCCAGCCAAAATGCGATCGTGCCCCGTAGCGTGGTGTAACTGAGGCAGGGCCTCCGCGTTTTTCCGGCT
>NZ_JBAFXA010000025.1:0-1324 GCF_036662815.1 Pelagibacterium mangrovi
GGTCGTGTCCCAACTGGTGGTGTAGCTGAAGGGTGGTCATCGACGGATTTCCGGTAAGGTCTGGTTGCTTACCCCAACCCTGTACCTGAAGGACCACCGATGACCGACCCGATGATGAACCTGCGCACGCTGGTAGAGAAGACCCCTGACGCCGATATTCTGCGCGAGATGATCGGCTTCGCCGCCGAACGGCTGATGGAGCTGGAGGTGGGCGCAGCCACCGGCGCCGGCTATGGCGAGAAGAGCGCCGAGCGGCGGGTGCAGCGCAATGGCTACCGCGAGCGGGACTGGGAGACCCGGGCCGGCACTGTCGAGCTGCGCATCCCCAAGCTGCGCAAGGGCAGCTACTTCCCTGGCTTTCTTGAGCCGCGCCGCATGGCCGAGAAGGCGCTGACGGCTGTTATTCAAGAGGCCTACATTCAGGGCATCTCGACGCGCTCGGTCGACGACCTGGTCAAGGCCATGGGCATGAGCGGCATCTCCAAGAGCCAGGTCAGCCGGCTGTGCGAGGAGATCGACGGCAAGGTCAAAGCCTTCCTGGATCGGCCGATCGAGGGTGATTGGCCGTATCTTTGGATCGACGCCACCTACCTCAAAGTGCGCCGGGGCGGCCGTATCGTCTCAGTGGCTGCCATCATGGCCGTGGGTGTCAATGCCGATGGCCGGCGTGAGGTGCTGGGCATGGAGATCGGCACCTCGGAAGCCGAGGCGATCTGGACCGAGTTCCTGCGCAAGCTCACCCGACGTGGATTGCGCGGGGTCAAGCTGGTGATCTCGGATGCCCATGAAGGCATCAAGGCTGCTGTCACCAAGGTCCTTTGCGCCACCTGGCAACGCTGCCGGGTCCACTTCATGCGCAATGTTCTGGCTCATGCCGGCAAGAGCGGCCGCCGGGTCGCCAGCGCCTTCATCGCCACTGCCTTCGCCCAGGAGACCCCTGAGGCGGCCAGCACCCAATGGCGCGCCGTCGCCGACCAGATCCGCCCTCGGGTGCCCAAGCTCGCCACCATCATGGACGAAGCAGAACACGACGTCCTCGCCTATATGAGCTTCCCCAGGGAGCACCGGGCCAAGCTTCACAGCAACAACCCAATCGAGCGCGTCAATGGCGAGGTGAAGCGGCGGACCGAGGTTGTCGGCATCTTCCCCAATGAGGACGCCATCATCCGCCTCGTCGGAGCTATCCTGCTTGAGCAGAACGATGAATGGGCGGTTCAGCGGGCCAGATACATGACACTGGAATCCGTCGCGCCGTTGAGCGATGATCCCCTCGTCAGCTTGCCGGCAGTCCCCGCACGCTGACCAGCCCGGCCAAGCCGGAAAA
>NZ_JBAFXA010000026.1:0-883 GCF_036662815.1 Pelagibacterium mangrovi
GGCCACGCGGCGGAGTAAAAGTCGGCCACTTGGCGCCGCAAGCGAGGAACGTCGGGAGGGCGTAGCCCGACCAGAGTTTCGCGCTTGCGGCGTCGGCGATTTCTGCGCGGGTTTCAGCCCGCCTTTCGGGCGCGGCTTTGCGCGAGACGATAGCTGTCGCCATTCATCTCGAGGATGTTGACGTGGTGGGTGATGCGGTCGAGCAGCGCGCCGGTAAGACGCTCGGATCCCAGCGTTTCCGTCCATTCGTCAAAAGGAAGGTTGCTGGTGATCAGGGTGGCGCCCCGCTCGTAGCGTTGCGAGATCAGCTCGAACAGCAATTCCGCACCGGTCTTGGATAGAGGCACGAAGCCCAGTTCGTCGATGATGAGAAGCTTGTAGGCGGCCATCTGTTTCTGGAACCGTAACAGACGCCGCTCGTCGCGTGCCTCCATCATCTCGCTAACCAGCGCGGCGGCAGTGATGAAGCCGACGGACAAGCCCTTCTGACACGCGGCCAGGCCGAGACCGAGTGCCACATGGGTTTTGCCCGTGCCACTGGGACCAAGCGCGATCACGTTCTCACGCCGCTCGATCCACTCGCAACGGGCCAGTTCCAGCACCTGCATCTTGTTGAGCTTCGGTATGGCGGCGAAGTCGAAGCTGTCGAGGCTTTTGATGACCGGGAACCGCGCCGCCTTGATGCGGCGTTCGACCTTGCGGCGGTCCCGCTCGATCATCTCCCGTTCGGCAAGACGGGCGAGGTATCCGGTATGATCGACGCCCTCGGTGGCGCATTGGCGTGCCAGTTTCTGGTATTCCCGCTGGAAGGTCGGCAGCTTGAGGATTTTGAGAGTGTGGGAAAGCAGGATCTCGGGAGCTTCGGTGTTCATGCCGCGTCCTC
>NZ_JBAFXA010000027.1:0-847 GCF_036662815.1 Pelagibacterium mangrovi
CTAGGCCGTAAACTCATAAACGGGTGACAGTGGTGGCTTGATTTGATTCAAGGCTTCGAATTGCGAAGGAGTCTTGGAATGCGTCGCCGTTTTGACCTGACCGATTTTGAGTGGTCGATTATCGAACCCTTGTTGCCCAACAAGAGCCGCGGTGTTCCTCGCGTTGACGATCGCCGCGTGATCAACGGCATCTTGTGGCGCTTTCGCACGGGCTCTCCCTGGGCCGATATTCCTGAACGCTACGGTCCTTACACGACCTGCTACAATCGATTTGTACGCTGGCGAAAAGCTGGGGTTTGGGATCGTCTGCTCGAAGCGGTGTCTGCGGCTTTCGAGGGCGATCTTCAGATGATCGATAGTTCGTGTGTTCGGGTGCATCACCATGGTGCGACCCTAAAAAGGGGGACCCAAATCGCTGCATGGGACGTTCCCGGGGTGGTTTGACGACCAAAATCCACGCGCTGGTTGACGCCGAAGGCAGACCTGTCCGACTTCACCTCTCTGAGGGTCAGAGCAGCGACTGCGTCAACGCTGAAGCTTTGTTGGACTTGCTGAGCCAGGACACTATCCTGCTTGCCGACAAAGGCTATGATACAGACAGCATCCGGGCACGCATCCAATCAGCCGGTGCCTTTGCCAACATCCCCGCCAAGAGCAACCGAAAACAAGCGTTCCCGTTCAGTGCGTTCCTGTACCGATATCGCAATCTCGTCGAGCGCTTCTTCGGAAAAATCAAGAATGCCAGAGGCTTGGCGACCCGATACGACAAGCGTGCCGATAACTTTCTCGCCGCGCTCAAGCTCTTCTCAGCACGCCTGTGGATCAGAAGTTATGAGTCTACGCCCTA
>NZ_JBAFXA010000028.1:0-826 GCF_036662815.1 Pelagibacterium mangrovi
AGGCCGGGCTGGTGATCAGATCATGGGCCTTCAACAGGCGGTAAACCGTGGCTTCGGACACGAAGTAGCGCTTCTCATCGGTGAAGCGCACCGCTAACTCGCGCGGTGACAGCTCGCTGTAATCGAGCGCCATCTCGACGATCTGGTCCTGGATGTCGTCGCCGATGCGGTTCCACACCCGGCTCGGCGCCGATGGTCGATCTTCCAGCGCCTCCGGCCCGCCCACGAGATAGCGGTCATACCAGCGGTAGAACGTCCGGCGAGCAATGCCGAGCTGGTCCAGCGTGTGCTTGGCGGGCAGGTGCGACTGCTCGACGATCCGAATGATCTCGAGCTTCTCGGATGCGGGATACCTCATTCGTCGTCGCCCCCATCCGCGATCATGCTTTTTTTAAGCAGGCGATTGTCCAGCGTGAGGTCGGCAACACATTCCTTCAGGGCGCGGGCTTCACGACGCAGGTCATGCACTTCGCCGGTGGTCGCAGCACGGGCGGTGTCTCCAGCGAGACGGCGCTTGCCGGCCTCCATGAACTCCTTCGACCAAGTGTAATACAGGCTCTGCGCGATGCCTTCCTTGCGGCACAGTTCGGCAATGCTGTCCTCACCGCGCAACCCATCGAGCACGATGCGGATCTTATCCTCGGCCGAGAAGTGCCGACGGGTCGCACGGCGGATATCCTTCACCACCCGCTCAGCAGGGACCTTCACCGGAGATTTTTTCAAGGAGGTTTTGGGCTTCATCTTCGTTCCTTCATCACTACGACGAAGCCCAAAACCTCCTTAACTTACAACCTCAAACCTGTGCCATGGGTGCTGACGGCGGACA
>NZ_JBAFXA010000029.1:0-565 GCF_036662815.1 Pelagibacterium mangrovi
GCCGGAAAAACGCGGAGGCCCTGCCTCAGTTACACCACGCTACGGGGCACGATCCCAGATGGAGCCCGACGATATTTGGCAGCCAGCCAGGCTCGGGACCACTGACGAATGGCCGCGTCGGGGCATCGGCGGGGTTGGCTTGAACGTCTGAAATGGGGTCTAAGCTGCCAAGCTGGAAACAAGGCAACTGGAAGCGATTGTGTGGCTCGCTATACCCTATGATGTCCATCGGCGGGGCTGGGGGCAGTCGGGGACCCCATGCTGCTTCAGATGAACTACCGCCCCTGCACGATGCTCCATGGGCGTGTGCAGGCCTGGATTGGCCTTCAGCAATCCCTAGGAATCCTCATGCATCAGCCAGCAGAGAATCGATATCGAGTGGCTCGTTAAGCGGCAGGAGCGATCCGTCTGGCGCTCTGGGCCACGCTTGCTGTGGCCGATCCCAATATATCTCCACTCCATTGCCATCGGGATCGCTGAAATAAACGGCTTCGCTTGTTCCATGGTCAGCCTGGATCGTGCCCCGTAGCGTGGTGTAACTGAGGCAGGGCCTCCGCGTTTTTCC